>JBDWGM010000001.1:0-52103 GCA_039975755.1 Paracoccaceae bacterium
AAACACCCGAAGCTCTCATTGGTAAGTCATAGAAACGCGCCATTTGCCCTGTCATTTGCGTGGCACGCATGTATTCAGGTGTACCAAAGGCTGGCGCTCCCGATTTCATGTCTACGTTTGAAGTAAACGTGCCGATGGCCACCGATGCTCCGGGACGCACCCATTGTGCCAAAGCCACCGCGCATAGCGCTTCGGCAATCGATTGAGCCACTGCACCAGCCATCGTCACCGGTGCCATGGCCCCGGCCAATGTAAACGGTGTCACAACCAAACCCTGGTTTCTGCGCGCCAAGCGCAACCAGCCATCCATCATCGGGAAATCATGCTTAAGAGGGGACGTCGAATTGATGTTAGTATACATGCGAGGCGTGGCCTCGAATTCCTCATGGCTTAACCCGCCAGCAATGCGCACCATTTCCATGACATCTTCAACGCGCTCTGCCCCCAAGGAATACGCATGCACAACTTTGTCGGTCAAAAGAAGTTTGTCATACAGCACTTCAAGGTGGCGCACATTGGCATGAATATCTACGGGTTCGACTGGATACCCACCCACGAAGTGAATGCAGTTAAAGTATTGGCTCAGCTTGATCAGGTTTGCGCACATGTCGCGAGTGCCGGCGACCTTCTTCCCGATCTCCATGTCCCAGTAATTTGGCGGCGAAGACACATTGCCAAAGGTAACATGACGTCCGCCGATCGTAATTTTTCTATCCTCGTTTCGTGGAGTGATCGTAAAAGTAGACGGAGCTTTCCCAACCATCTCCATTACAAAATCGCGCCCCATTCGCACGTTTTCGCCATTCACCGTGCAACCTGCTGCCTTCAATATTTTTAAGGCTTCAGGGTTCAGGAATTCTATCCCGATATTCTCAAGGATGTGCAATGCACCGTTATGAATGGCTTGAACACCGTCTTGGTCCAGTGGCTCAATCGGCGCATCAATATTGATCGGAGGAGACCAAGGCATCTGCTCAATGATTGCAGATCCCCGACGTTCGGCAGCTCCTGCGCGCCCCCCTCCACGGGATCTGCGCTTTCTCGACGTGTCTGCCATTGTGTACCTCTTGGCTGTTCACCCAAGAACACACGCGCTCCAGATCCACCGCCTGCTCGTTTGCGACAACAAACGTCGTTTTTCTAAGCCTGCCCAGGCATCGTCGCGTCCAGCCAATCGAGTATGTGCCCGATATCTGGCAGGACCACATCCGCGTATGGTTCAAGTACAGCAGCATCCGCGACGCCCGTCAAAACGCCAATCGTGCGCATTCCTGCAGCCTGCCCTGCGCGCAAATCATGCAAACTGTCACCGACCATAATGCAGTCCTGTGGAGGCAGTTTTGTATGTTTGCAAAACGCCAACAATTGGCCCGGATCAGGTTTTCCGCCATGCCCGCTGTCATATCCCGCAATGAACTTAAAATGTCCGATGATCCCTGCGGATTTCAAATGCGCCATCGCAGGATTTATACCGTCGTTGGTTGCAATACCCAGTTTGATACCGCGCCCGGTCAAGTTTGACAGAAAAGGGTCAAGTGGAACGGCTTCGACTTGAGGGGCGTGCTCTGCTTCGGCGTTTAACATTTTTAGAATTTCGATCTGGTCGAACTCCGGAAAATGAGGCGCAAACGCTTCGGCGACTTCCCCGGCTGTACCTGCGACAACAATAGAAGACGGTAAAAAGCGACGCACCGCCAAATCGAAACCGACGGCTTGCCCGGCTTCTACGGCCCGTGCACGATCCCCTTTTGTTGCCCGCATCAAAAAGCTCTCTGCCCACGCTTCCCAAGTTGCCCCAAATTCAAAAAGCGTCCCGTCCTTATCGAACACAATCCCGCAAACATTTAGGTCCAATGCACAGTTCCTCCACCGGGTAACATTTGGCGCGCCATCATCGGATCCGTGTAAGAAAGTCCATTTGAATCACAGAACTGTACGACCCAAGCGTCATCCATCATAATAAAATCCAAGACATGTCCCAAGAAAACCGGATCAGCGGCATTGGCGCGCAAATCATCTTGTGTAGCCCCACTTGCCCCTAAGAATACAGGGCATAATTCTTCATTGCCAGCAAGCCAGCTCAGTGCCGTTAAACCGAGCACTTCGGCGGAATTTTGCGTCATCTTCATGATGTGATCAAATCTCCAGAACCTGGAAACCCTTTGTTAACCTTACAAGGCGCAAAAGCAAAACCATGCATATTGTTCAAGCTGAAAGGAATGGTGCATGCTCGGCAAAATCCTGATCGTTGATCAGATTGTCACCAACCGCATCGCCCTGCGCGCCAAACTCGGCGCTGCCCAATTCGACGTCAAACAAGCGGCAAGTTACGCTGAAGCCATACAAATGATGTCCAACGAATATCCCGAATTGATTTTATGCGCCTCTTGCCTGCCTGACGGTGACGCAATCCAGTTAATTTCGGCGCTAGATAAAACCAAAGGCGTTACACGCCCCCCAGTCATGGTGGTCTGCGATGCCAACACAAAACGCGAGCGCATCGAAATACTGAAGGCTGGCGCAGAAGATGTCGTATGTAGGCCAATTGATGAAACCTTATTATTAGCTCGCATCAGAACCCAGGTTCGTGCAGCGACATCCGACTCAGAATGGCAACTGCATGACGACACCACGCGGGCCTTAGGATTTGCAGAAGCATCCGCGACCTTTGAAGGCACACAAACGGTTTCCATTGTTGGAAAAGAACACAGTGTTTTAACTGCGTTATCGAAAAAGTTGCGCGCAGGTCTGTGCAACGTGAATGTGCAAGTCGGACAAAAGGGAAAATCCGTTCAATCCAAAGACAACAATACGGATGCGTACATAGTTGTCTTTGGTAAATCGGGCGTGTCAGACATGTTGCGTTTAATGTCAGCGCTGCGTTGCCACCGCGCGTCCCGCAATGCTGCAATTTTTGTCATGCAAGCAGGAAACGATCCTGACCTAGCATCGCACGCTCTTGATATGGGGGCGAATGATCTGATTCGCCTCGACACACCCATCGAAGAAACTTGCCTTCGGCTACAAGCATTGCTCAAGCGTAAAAGGCAAGCAGATCAATTGCGCACCACATTGCAATCTGGGCTCGAAGCGGCCGTTTCTGATCCCTTGACAGGATTGCACAACCGCCGATACGCGTTGCCACATCTGGCGCGCCTGATTGAGCGTGCGGAACGGTCTGGAAAACCATTGGCCGTCATGCTGGCTGACATGGATTTTTTCAAACGCATAAACGATCAATATGGACACGCTGCGGGCGATGATGTCCTAGTGGAAACAGCGCATCGTTTGCGAGAAAATTTACGGGCGGTTGATCTGGTCGCGCGGATCGGCGGCGAGGAATTTTTGGTCGTTCTCCCGAACGCCACTTTGCCAAATGCGCGTAAGGCGGCCAAGCGTCTGTGTTCGTTGATCCACGACACGCCTTATGATCTTCCTGGCGGTGGCGATCGAACCAATGTCAGCATTTCAGTTGGCCTGACGGTATACGATCCGAAGTCGAAAGAGTTTAAGAACACGGATCCGATTTCGCCAAATGGCTTAATCGCGCGCGCGGACGAAGCTTTGTATTGTGCCAAAGAAAAAGGCCGCAATCGTGTGCGTCTTGCACGACCAGCGGCCTAGAAAAGTTACAAAGCGCTTTATTCCAACGCAGCTTGGTCAATTTATCGTTGGAAAAGCGACACTAGTTCTTGTCGCCTTTGCGACGTGGACCACGCTTTAAAACGTCTCTGACCCGTTCCGCGTAAGCATCACGTTCAGCTTCATCGAACGTCGAAATAAGTTCCAGCCAAGCAGTCTGCGCGGCGTCTTGCGCGAAAAGGGCCGTTTGAGTTTGGCGTTCCAAAATGGATTGCACAGTGTCCAAATCCAGTGGCTCAGCTTCGATCACACTTAGCATCTCTTCATACAATTTGCGTCGTTCCTGACGGGTTGGCAACTGTTCAGAACCTGTTCCGTCACGCATTGCTTGGAACACTCTGCGTCTATCTTCTCTGGTCAGGGCAATCACGTAAGGCATCGCGTATCGGGCGACACCGCCGCCTTCTGTATGACGCGGAGAACGAGATATCGCGCCAGCAACCAACCCGATGATTGCGAGGTTTGACGCCAAGGACAAACCAAGCAGCACTTTGACCCATTTCGCCGTGCGCGGCTTGTCCTCTTTTGACGTATCTTTCGTTGAATCACTCATTGTACTTACCCTTCTTCAAACGCCCAGCCAAAGCCAAAGCTGTCTGACGTGCCTTCATAGGATTCCGTCAAATCCGGTCCCAAAACGATATCCAACGGTGTAGTCAGCAAATCGGGCGGCGACAGTCCAACCACAAAACCAACACTTGCTGCAAACGCCAAGCCGCCTAGTCCGCCCCAACCGCCAAATACTCCGATGAAGCTTTGCCAGTGACTTGCTCGTGGCTGAACCATGGTGATGGTCGGAACCGGTTGCACTTCATACGCATCGGCTAAGACTCGAGACATCAGGTCCGACGATGGTTCCGGAGCCTTCATACCGGACAACAACGCGTCCAATTCATCATCACGTTCAGCCATTTTCATACCCCAATGCATCTTTCTTGCCTGCCAATGCAGATTTCAACGCACGTTTTCCACGCGCGAGCAAACTTTCGACCGCCTCAACACTGACGTCTAGACGATTGGCGATATCCGGATTGTTCAGCCCCTCGATATGACGCAACACGACCGCTTCTCGCTGCCGTTCCGGCAACTCACCCAACGCGTCTTCCAAGGCTTTTTGCCGTGATATATTTTGCAGCGTTGTTTCGACACTTGGTGTGGGATCAGCGGGTTCCGCGATTTCATCCAAGGATGGACCGGATCGCATCCTTTTTCGTAGTTTATCCGTGCATAAATTCGCCGTCACGCGATAGAGCCACGTGGTCACTTTCGCCTCTCCCATGCGCCAATCCGACGCTTGACGCCATAACCGCATCAAAGCGTCTTGCGTGACGTCTTCTGCATCGGCTTGATTGCCCAATCCGCGATAGGCCTGCGCAAACACAACGGGAGTCAATCGCGCCGTCAGCATGCGCGCAGCGGAACGATCGCCTGCCGCATAACGTTGCAACAAGACATCATCCGGCACATTCGAAACAGTATCATAGGGCATCGACATTCCCGAGTAATTGGCGCGACGCGCCGAGCAGATCAAGCCCGACGCGCCTCAAGCACTGCTCGCGGTCCTTATTCGCCTCGTTTTTTGCCATTGCCACGGCGATGACGGGCTTTTTCGAATTCCTCTTGCGAAATTCCACCACTTTCATCTGTGTCCAACCTACCAAATATCTTGGCTGGGTTACGGCGCTCTTGCATTTCAGCTAGGCTCAATTGGCCGTCGTTATTTGCGTCGAGACGTTCGATCATACGATTTGCGCGCTGCTCAGTCTGTTTTCGACGTTCAGCTGTGATTTCTTCGACGCTCAGTAGACCGTCGCCATTTGCATCCGTTTTTGTAAAACGTTCTGTTGCTTGTGCTGCCAGCTCTTCTTGCGTGATTTCACCACTTCCGTCTGCGTCCAGCGATTTAAAGATTTCAGCTCGGTCAGGACGATCCGGGCGATCCGCTTTATTTTCCTGTGCCTGTGCCAGTCCGCCCAAACTGATCGCTACAATCAGTGTCGTCGTGCTCATAAAGTCCTTGCTTAGCATTACACTCTCCTCATTTACTTTCATTACTTGTCATTTCGATGCCCCTGATACGGAGCATTAATATTTTTCCGTCGACATTTTTTTCGACAAACCGTGACATCCCGCCGCAAGGACAATCCGTACCCTTACTCAAGTGGGGACCCTACCCCATATTGATAATGCGCCGTGATGCCGCGACGCCGAGCAGAGAGATGTTGTTGTCATGTCAGATTCGACCGCAGACAGCCCGTTAGAAGATGCGGACACAAATGAAAGACCGCTGAAACGCGCGCTTTTTAATGGATGGCGCCGACGTTGCCCCAAATGTGGACAAGGACCGTTGCTGCGCGGTTATCTAAAAGTGCGTGATGATTGCCCGGTGTGCCGGCAGGAATTTCACCACCACCGCGCCGATGATGGACCTGCATATCTGACTATTTTACTTGTCGGTCACTTGATCATTCCTGTGTTGCATTACTCATTTGTGACATGGCGCCCCGAACCGCTTGTCTTGTTCACAATCTTTGCGGTTGGCTCTGTGGCACTCTCGCTTTACCTTCTGCCTCGTCTGAAAGGGGCTGTGATTGGATTTCAATGGGCACGTGGAATGCACGGCTTTTAGGATTTCCTTTTGTTCGGTTCCGCCAACAGGAAAAGCCTGAATGACCAACGTTGACAAAACAGCCATCCGGAATGCGGCGACTGTTATTGTCCTTCGGGACCGCCACAGAAATCCGCAAATCCTGATGGGGCAACGCGGGGCAAAGGCCGCGTTCATGCCCAACAAATTTGTCTTTCCCGGTGGTGCGGTCGACGCCAGTGACGCAGATGTCCCTTTGGCCGCCTCATTACCCGCACCATGCGACATTCGTCTTCTTGAGGACATCAATCCAGAAGCACCCGCCATAACACCACACGCATTGGCAGTCGCTGCAATACGCGAGCTATTTGAAGAAACGGGTCAAGTTCTTGGCACCAAACGGAAATGGTCTTCGCCCCCGACCGGAAGTTGGCGCAGCTTTGCACAATCAGGCCTGCAACCAGATCCCTCTGGATTGCAGTATGTGTTTCGCGCGCTCACTCCACCGGGGCGACCCCGTCGATTTGATGCTCGTTTCTTTCTGGTGGACGCCGATGACCTAGCTTCTGATCCCGATGACTTTTCCCAGGCCGAGGATGAACTTAGCCATCTTCAATGGGTTCCGCTGACCAAGGCGCGCAGTTTCGATATGCCTTTCATTACCGAAGTCGTCCTGGCCGAAATTGAAGCGCGCGTCACAGATCCAACCGCGCCGTCATCTGTCCCCTATTTCAAGAACACGGACGAAGCGAACCTGTTCTTGCGTCTTTACGGAGCACCGCAGCCCGATGATTAACCCTGTATCGTCAAGATCAAGGTCAGGATTGAAACCAGCAAAATCCCCATTCCAATCCATTCACGGCGCGAAATTCGTTCGCGAAACACGATCAACGACGCCATAAGGCTCAGGATCAATTCCACCTGCCCAACTGCTTTCACGTAAGCTGCGTTTTGCAATGTGAATGCCGTGAACCAACAAAATGATCCGGCCATCGACAACAATCCAACCCAAAGCGCCACCTTACGAGCGTCCCAAACCGCACTGATTTGCCCGGGTTCGCGTAATTTCAACCACACCGCCATCCCAGTCATTTGCATTGCGGTTACCGCAGACAATGTCACCCCCGCCCGTGCAACTGGATCATCCAGCTCAACGGCAAGCGATGCCCCGCGGTACATGACAGCAGACACGGCAAACAATGCTCCGGACGATAGCCCGAGCACTGCTGCGCGGTTCAGCATGTCTTTTAAACGAAACCGTCCTGCGTCAGGTGGAACAGACAGCAACAAGACCCCCCAAAGGCCAATCCCAATCGCAACAAATCCGATGCCGCTGACCACATCGCCAAGCAACACCAACCCGGTCAAAACCGACAACATCACTTCGGTCTTTGCAAATGTGACCCCAACAGCAAAATTGCGCGCCTTGAATACCAAAACCAAAGCGACCGTCGCCAAGATTTGCGCCAGCCCGCCAACAGCGCCGTGAATCCAGAAATTAAGGCCCAAATTTGGAAGTGACTGCTCAGAGGTGCTCAGGTAGATCGCAAGCAAAACTGCAACGATTGGCGCAGAATACAAAAACCGCGCAAATGTCGTGCCACTTGCGGACAAAGTGTTTAAGGACAATTGCCGTTGCAACATAAACCGCATCGTTTGAAAGCATGCGGCGGCTAATGACAGGGCGATCCAGAGGCTCATCCCCCCCTATCGCAGGTGGCTATTGAGATGGCCAGAGAGGATGCGGAACGGTATCCTTGGCACGGAACAAATGAGCCCGGAAAATTTGACCATAACTGCGATACACATATCCACCATTGCGCGCTTGGAAGCGGTCGGGATTGCTTCGATACAAGCGCGGCAAACGGAACCATGGCACTTGAGGATGCATGTGGTGCACGACATGCAAATTGTTGTTCAAAAACAAAAATGCCAAAAGCCCTCGATCTTCGATGATCACGGTTCGTCCGCCGACTTTCTCATGCGCTTGGTGTTCAAGAAACGTGCGGATTTTCAAAATGGAGAGGGAGCAATAGGCGCAAACCAAATAGACCCAAACCGGCATTGCGCTGTTCCATACGATCCACAACACCAAGACAACCCCGGGAACGTGCCATACCCATGCGCGCATTACTTTGACGTCTTTCGCTCGGATCGCTTTGAAATCGGCCTTCATAAACGAAATGAGCGCGATCAACGGCCCGATCACCATGCGCCCGAGTAAAAGGTTGTTCGATCGAAGCACAAAACGTTGCCAACCGGGTAAATTTGACCAGACGGCTGGATCCAAATAATTGGATTCTGGATCGTCATAAGGATCCGTCAGCCTTGCATCCTGATGATGCGCAAGATGCGTATCGCGAAATCTGAAATAAGGAATAAACAGCCCGGGACTGACCACGACCAACGCCTGCGAGGCCCACGAAGAGCGAAACGGATGCCCGTGCAAAACCTCGTGGGACAGAGATGAATGTAACACCATCGCAAAGGTGCAGATTATTCCGGCTAGAAAAGGGCTGAAATCATAAGCCAAGTACAGCGACAGAAACCAAACCAAAGTCACCCCAAACCACAACAGCAAAGTTGGCCATTCCATACGGTTTGGATTTTCAACGAACGCCCGCTGCGACGGTTTCGAATTAGGTTCCAAATCAGGTTCCGAGATCAAGGGTTAGTTTTGTCTTCAATCTGCCAGCTGCTTAGGACGTAGGCTGAATATTGTGAAGAAAGTGTAATTCCGTCATCGTATCTTTCATCCGGCACAAAAGATAGCTGACAATCGCACCCACGCTGCTTGGCTACAATTTAACTGAACAAACCAGCTGCATCTCCTCTGCCAAATCTTCCAACAAAAAGAGTTCCGAACATTAGGCGGGGGTGGCGGGCGGGCGCATTTGGCTTGTCAAAGCCAAACAGACCCGCACATGCCGCCCCGATTTAGGGTCGCTGGCCAACAGCGCGCCCGGCACCTTCGGGATAAGGTAATTTGGCATGTGCCGATGCAATGCGTTCCAAGGTCCCACAAATCGCCGGTGACGGATCAGAAGGGCGGCGGGTTTCAAGACTCACATGCAAAAGGAAATGCTCGCCCGTTGCCAAAATTCGATCCTCCGATCGCATCTCATGATAAACATGCATCTTCTTGCCCTGCCCCTGCAGAACCTGCGTGCGCACCTCAATAATTGCCCCTGCATGAACTTCATCTACATGGCGGATATGCGTTTCTGCCGTGAAATAACTGCCGCCTTTTGAAATATATTCTGCATCACACCCAACCATTTCCATGAAACGGTCCGTCGCATCGCCAAACGCCTGCAGGTACTTAGCTTCATTCATATGCCCATTGTAATCGGTCCAATCCAATGGGATCGCGCGCCGATAGGTCAAGATCGGAGCACCGACATCTTTAAGGTCAGCCGCCTTGGCACCCAACACATGCCCGGACCGCAATTGTTTTTCCTGTGTGTTCAGTACGGCTCCCGCGCCGAAATCCCGGTATTTGAGAGCGCGCAGCAATGCCACAAGGTTTTTGTCCCGCGTATCCAACAGCTCAGAAATGCTCATATGACCGGATTGCGCATCAGATTGTGCCGCAATCAAATCCACCAGCTCATCGGTAAATTCCGGAACGTCCATCAATTTGGTCCATGGCCATTGCAATGCAGGGCCAAACTGCTCTATGAAATGGCGCATACCCGCAGTTCCACCAGCTGTGCGATAGGTTTCAAATAACCCCATCTGTGCCCAACGGATGCCAAAACCCATGCGGATGGATTCATCGATCTCTTCGGTTGTGGCTATGCCATCTTTGACTAACCACAAAGCTTCACGCCAAACCGCTTCAAGAAATCTGTCGGCAATATGTGCGTCGATTTCCTTACGAACCTTCAACGGATACATCCCAAGTTCTGTCAAATGCTCTGCAGCAGAATCGCACTGATCGGCATCCCCGACAAGCTCGACCAAAGGCATCAAATAAACCGGGTTGAACGGGTGCGCGACGATGACTCGTACGCTGTCCTTATTCAATTGAGACGGCTTGAACCCAGATGTGGATGACGCCAAAATTGCGGTTTCGGGCATCGCATCAATTAAATCCGCATAGACCTTGTGCTTTAGTTCCAACCGCTCGGGAACGCTTTCCTGGACCCAATGCACCCCTTCAACGGCCTCTCGCATCGACGACTTAAAGCTCAGCGAACCCTCTTCAGGCAACGCGACATCCAGCAAGCCGGGCAAGGCCGCCCGCGCCCGCCCTATTACCTCGTCCAGAATTGCTGGCGCTTGAGGATCGGGGTCAAACACATGCACGTTCCAACCGTTCAACAAGAACCGCGCGGCCCAACCACCGCCGATCACGCCTCCGCCAATAATCGCCGCTGTTTTCATTGCATGATCTCCTGCACTTTTTGGGCGACGGCACGACCCAGGATTTGATGGCTTTCTGCATTCAGATGCACACCATCAATGTCATCCACACTGACGTAGGCTCCAGCGTCCAGAAAGTCAGCTCCGTTTTCTACAGCAAAACGCGCCATCTGTTCTGACATCCCAACACAGCGTTGTTCAGCGCCTTTGAAAATCTCAGCCAAATCACCTCGTTCACGCACTGGTGCGGGACAAATCACCAGAATTCGACCAACGACATCCAGCTGCGCAGCTTCTCTGACCAAGCGTGCGCATCCCAAAGCGATGTCTTGCGCTCCAAGATTATAGCGTTGTTGCGTGTCATTGGTCCCAAGTTTCAAGATCAGCAAGTCGATGGGACGATGCGACAGCAAAGTGGCCGTAAGTGTGCGCAGGCCATTGAGATATGCACCTTCTATTGGGTCATCAAATACCGTTGTGCGACCCGGCAATCCCTCGACGACAAGGTCGATATCTGTGCCCAACTGGTCGGCCATGACGCCTGCCCATCGTTCGGATTTCGAAAAAATCGGATCGTCGGACAAGGTTGCCATTGGCCCTGTTCCGAATGTGTTACTGTCGCCATAGACAAGAATTCGCATGGGCTCGCCTTTTCTTGCAATCAAACGGGTGCGCGTTTGGTCAATCCCAGTTTCTTGCGCACTTCGTCTGGGCCAATAACACGTGCGCCCATACTTTCAATGATGCCTTTTGCCCGTTCGACCAGTTGCCAGTTTTCCGCCAACACACCCTTGTCGAGCCATAGATTGTCTTCCAATCCGACACGCACATTGCCCCCCGCCAGAACGGCGGCCGCCACATAAGCCAACTGATTACGCCCCAATGCAAATGCACTAAAGTTCCAATCACTGGGGACATTGTTCACCATCGCCATGAACGTATTCAGATCATCAGGTGCGCCCCAAGGAACCCCCATGCAAAGTTGCACCAATGCCGGGCTTTCCAATACTCCGTCCGCGACCAGCTGTTTGGCATACCATAAGTGACCGGTATCGAATGCTTCGATTTCAGGTTTAACACCAAGTTCCGTCATCAAGTGGCCCATAGCCTGCAGCATGCCCGGCGTATTTGTCATCACGTAATCTGCCTCGGCGAAATTCATTGTGCCGCAATCCAATGTGCAGATTTCGGGCAAACACTCGGCAATATGTGCGACACGTTCCGCCGCGCCAACCATATCCGTACCATCTGTTAAAGGCAGCGGGTGTTCGGTACCCCCGAACACCATATCGCCACCCATGCCAGCGGTCAGGTTCAGTACCACATCAACATCAGCTTCGCGTATCCGGTCGGTGACCTCGCGATAATAACTTAGCTTGCGGCTTGGCGCGCCCGTTTCGGGGTCGCGCACATGGCAATGCACCACGGCCGCACCCGCCTTGGCCGCAGCAATTGCACTGTTGGCAATCTGCTCGGGCGATCTGGGGACTTTGGGGCTGCGATCTTGTGTGCCCCCTGACCCAGTTACGGCACACGTAATAAAGACATCGCGGTTCATGGTGAGCGGCATGGCTGATTCCTCTTTGATTTGGGCAGAGAACACCGGAAATCAGCCCTTTGGTAGTGCGAAAACGACCGTCTTGCGATCAATATGGCATTGGGTTCGCCCGGTGCATTTTATTTAAGTCGCTCAACACTTCATCGGACAACGTCAATTCAGCAGCGCCCAGTGCCAATTCAAGTTGTTCCATGGTTGTTGCACCAAAGATTGCGGAACACATAAACGGACGCGTCAAGCACCATGCCAGAGACATTTGCACAGGGTCCAAACCGTGTTTCGCCGCGACATTAAGATATCCAGTCACTGCATCAAAGACCCGAGACGTCTTTCGCCCACCCATGTCTGCGTTCAAGTCCATACGGCTACCCGTTGGTATCTTTCCGTTCTGATACTTTCCGGTCAAAAATCCAGCCCCCAATGGGGAAAACGCCAACAGGCCCACGTCTTCAAGCACACTTAGCTCTGCCATATCAGTATCGTAGTGACGACAAAGCAAAGAATATTCGTTCTGCACTGTCGCGACGCGCAATCCACCTGTTCGTTCTGCTGCGGCCAACCATTGGGCTGTACCCCATGCGCTTTCGTTGGACAGCCCAAAGGCGCGGATCGTCCCCCGTTTTACTTCGTTCTGCAATGCCCCCAAGCAGTCTTCCATGTTTTGGATAATCTCTGCCTTGGATCCACCAGTTGGGTCGTATTCCCAGTTTTTGCGAAACATATAGCTGCCGCGATTGGGCCAGTGGAATTGATAGAGATCGATGTAATCCGTCTTCAGTCGGCGCAAGGAATCTTCGACCTGCTCAGGAATGGTTTCTGCTGTAATTGGCGCGCCTTCGCGCACATACTGCATCCCTTCGCCCGAATGTTTTGTCGCGATGACCACATCATCCCGGTGGCCGCGATCTTCGATCCACAATCCGATAATGCGTTCTGTTCGTCCGATCGTTTCCTGGCGAATAGGATTGACCGGGTACATTTCCGCCGTATCGATAAAGTTCACACCAGCATCAAGCGCCGTGTCGATTTGCGCATGCCCTTCTTCGGCACTGTTCTGACTTCCCCAAGTCATCGACCCAAGGCATAAAGTCGAGACTTCGATGTCCGTCCGACCCAGTTTCTTAAATTCCATTCTTTTCCCTCTGGTCTGCTTTTGCTGGACCTTAGCTTTGAAGACATGACGTGCAAGTTAATTTGCCATTCACCCATTGAGAACAAAAAGTGAACGAGCTATTATTTACCCATGTCGCCGCCCAATCCATTACTGAAACGTGCTCCAGTCCGTGCAGCCCCGGCTCTGTTGCCTTTTCCGGATGCGCCAGAATTGCGCCTACCGCTTGCCCGCGTACACGAAGTATGTGGCACAGCGCGGGCCCGATTTGCTGTGTGGGTTGCAGCACAAACCACTGGCCCGGTGATTTGGATCGCTCCGGAATGGGGGCGCAATACACTCAATCCCTGCGGTCTCAGCCATCTGATCCATCCGTCTCGTTTGATCCGTGTTGCCCCCCGTCGGCCCGAGGACATCTTATGGTGCATGGAAGAAATCCTACGCACCGGTGCCGTTGCACTGGCTGTCGCGGATTTACCCAGCTTGCCCAACCTAACGCAAATCCGCCGTATGCACCTTGCTGCTGAAACGGGTGCACGCGAAGGCATCGGTGTTTCGCCAATTGGATTGCTTTTGACATCCGACAACAAAGGCGCACCTGGCGTAGAAACACGTTGGCAACTTACCCCAGATCATGCCACCCGCGCCGGACAATGGCGTCTTGATCGCCTGCGTGCCCGCACGGCTCCACAAACGCATTGGTTTTTGGAACAATCCGATCCGGGTTCCCCACCACGCCTCACCAATACAGTCACCTTCACGTGATAGAATTTTGGAAAAGGACCTGAAGCCACTACGTTTAGTACATGGAACACACGATCACCCGCCGCAGCCTGATCGCAACCAGCCTTGCATTGTTGGCAAATCCAGTATTCGCCGCGCAACGTCGCTATGAACTGGATACCCGCAAAGCAAATATCACATACACGTTCCTACTAAACGATAAGCCCGTCAAAGGCGTTGTTCCCCTCGAAAGCGCCAAAGTTCTGATCGACCCCAACGACCTCGGCAACAGCACAGCAAGTGTAACTGCAGACATACGCCGCGCACGAACAGGACTTATCTTTGCAACGGACGCCTTGAAATCAGCCTCGGTTTTAAACGCAAAACGTTTCCCACTTGCCAGCTTCACATCACGCAAAGTCCGTTTGGGGCCAAACGGCCGACTATCAGGTGGCGCAAGGATAGAAGGCGATCTGACGTTACGCGGACAAACAAGAGCTATCAGCCTTGCGGCCGATGTGTTTCGCGCACCAGGGTCAGCCGCGCAAGATTTGTCCAATCTAACCGTAAAACTGGCGGGGCAACTCAGCCGCGCTGCGTTTGGGGCAACGGGGTACCCCAAGATTGTTGCCGACAACGTCAGACTAGATATCACCGTAAATGTGCGCGAAGTTGCCTAAGCCAGAACACGACACAAAGAACGTTGAATTCGAGCCCACCTGTCCCCCGCTCCAGCTTCCAAATCGGTAAGATCACTGCGCGATCTCGCGACGAAAAACGCCAAGATCACAATTGACCATGGTCCTCACTGATCAGACAGGTTACATCGCCTGAAATGTGATCAAACAGATAGACGAACATGGCACGCCATCTCATTACGTCAGCGATCCCATACATCAACGGGATCAAACACCTTGGAAACCTTGTCGGCTCGCAATTGCCGGCGGATCTTTACGCGCGATTTCAGCGCGCTCGCGGAAACGAAGTGCTGTTCCTGTGCGCCACCGATGAGCACGGAACGCCCGCAGAGTTGGCTGCAGCCAAAGCCGGAAAAGACGTCGCAGATTACTGTGCCGAAATGCATGACATCCAGTCAAAAATTGCAGATGGGTTTGGGCTGTCATTCGATCACTTTGGGCGCTCATCTTCTCTCCAGAACCGCAAACTGACGCAACATTTTGCTGGGCGATTGGCTGATGCGGGATTGATCCGCGAAGTTTCCGAAAAACAGGTGTATTCGCACGCCGACGGTCGGTTCTTGCCAGATCGTTATATCGAGGGGACATGTCCAAATTGTGGATATGATCGCGCGCGTGGTGATCAATGTGAAAACTGCACCAAACAGCTTGACCCAACTGACTTGATCGATCCCCGCTCTGCAATCTCGGGCTCGACCGACCTTGAAGTTCGCGAGACAAAGCACCTTTATTTGCGTCAATCCGCGCTTAAGGACGATCTCGACACATGGATTGACTCCAAAACTAACTGGCCTGTGTTGACGACCTCCATTGCCAAGAAATGGCTGCACGACGGCGACGGATTGCAAGATCGCGGAATAACACGCGATCTGGATTGGGGTGTCCCGGTCAAACGGGGTGACGACGACTGGCCTGGCATGGAGGACAAGGTTTTCTATGTCTGGTTCGATGCTCCGATCGAGTACATTGCTTGCGCTGCTGAATGGGTTGATGCCGGCAAAGGCAACGATTGGCAGCGTTGGTGGCGCACGGATGCTGGGGCTTCAGATGTCCATTACACCCAATTCATGGGCAAAGATAACGTACCGTTCCACACACTCAGCTTTCCCGCCACGATCCTTGGATCTGGCGAACCTTGGAAAATGGTCGATCATCTAAAATCCTTTAACTACCTGAATTATGATGGCGGTCAATTTTCCACCAGCCAAGGTCGCGGCGTCTTTATGGACCAGGCTCTGACCATTTTGCCTGCCGATTATTGGCGTTGGTGGCTTTTGTCGAATTGTCCAGAAAGCTCGGATTCAGAGTTCACCTGGGAGCAGTTCCAGCAAGGTGTGAATAAGGATTTGGCAGATGTACTTGGCAATTTTGTAAGCCGGGTGACAAAATTCTGTCGTTCGAAATTTGGGGAAAACGTTCCCGAAGGCGGCGTTTATGGTCCCGCAGAAAACGATTTGATCGAAACTTTGAACAAGCGGGTCGCGACTTATTATTCACTGATGGAGAATATGGAAGTTCGTAAGTCCGCTCAGGAGCTGCGCGGTATCTGGGTGGCTGGAAACGAATACCTTCAAGCACAGGCACCTTGGGCGACAATCAAGGAAGATCAAGAACAAGCCGCTGCGCAAATCCGCTTGGCGTTAAACCTGACCGCTTTATATGCACGTTTGTCAGCACCATTTATCCCAACGGCAGCGGTGCAACTACAAACGACTCTGAGCCTTGCAACGCTGAACTTACCCGAAGACGCTGCATCCGCTTTATCAGAGATGACTCCCGGACGTCCATTTACTGTTCCTGACAACCTGTTTGCAAAGATTAGTGACGAACAAAGGGTCGAATGGTCTGAGCGTTTTGCGGGTCAACGGCAGTAGTTAGATCGATCAAGCGTCGATCAAAAAAATGGTGATGACGCTTGACCAGAATTGTTGCGATCCGTTTGGTTCTTTCGATCTAAGTATTTGAGATTAGAACTCTTCCCAGCCCGTGTCGTTATCGAATTCGGTGTCCATTGCCAGGGCCGCATTACCTACACTGCGTGGAACGGACGACGCAGGTGACGTCGAAACTTTGGAAGCAGATGCTGGTACCTCGGCTTCGATTTGTTCGATCCGTGCTTTTGGGTTTCCGCTTTCATTTGATGGCGTCGAGTTGGGCAGTTCAAATCGAGCGATTGCGCGCCCAAGAGCGTCAGCTTCGCCCGTCAAGGCATGACTTGCAGCAGTCGTTTCTTCAAACATTGCGGCGTTTTGCTGCGTCACCGTATCCAGTTCATTCATGGCTTCGTTTATTTGCTGCAAACCCGCAGCTTGCTCACGAGCCGATGTCGCAATTTCACCGACACGGTCGGTAATATCTGCAACCGCAGTCACAATGGCTGACAGCGCCGCTCCTGTACGATCCACCAAATCTACGCCCTCGCGGACTTGGTCGCCACTGGTTGAGATCAGTTGATTGATTTCACGTGCCGCGTCAGAGGATCGTTGCGCCAAGGCGCGCACCTCAGTTGCCACAACCGCGAACCCCCGCCCTGCTTCCCCTGCACGTGCGGCTTCAACACCAGCGTTCAAAGCAAGTAAATTGGTTTGGAATGCGATGTCATCAATGACCGAGGTAATCTTAGAGATCTCTTGTGAAGACGTCTTGATGCTGTCCATGGCATCCACCGCTTCGCGGGCAACAGAGCCACCTTCTTCCGCCTTTGATTGAGCCTCTCCCGCCATTTCGGAAGCAGCGTCAGCGCCAGAAGAAGCTGAGCGAACAGATGTAGTGAGTTCGTCTAAGGCAGCCGCTGTCTCCTCGAGTGTTGCCGCTTGTTTTTCGGTGCGACGTGACAGGTCGTCTGCTGCACTTGAAATTTCCGTAGTTTCTCCTCGAATGGACTCAGCATTGTGGCTTACCGCGGCGATGGCATCTGTCAAGGATAAGACCGCCGCGTTGAAATCTTTGCGCAACATCTCATAATCAACTGGAAATTCTTCACATATTTCAGCATCCAGATTCCCTGTAGCAAGTTTCTGCAATGCTGTTCCCAACCCATCGACCACCTTCGCCTGCTCTTCTGCAACTTTTGCCTGAACGGCGCGCGCTTCTCTTTTTGTGGTCTCGGCCTGCGTGACGTCATTTCCAAGAAAAATAACCCGTTCAATTGCACCATCAGGTCCCGTTACCGACGCAAATCCACCTTCCAGCACGACGACGCCATCTTCCGAGCCGACATCATACTTTCCTGCTTCGGACTCGCCGCTCAAGACGGCGCGTTTGACTCTGTCCGGATCTTCTTTTTCCAACAAAAAGGATCCAAGGTTAATGTTTGCAGCTGATCCAAAGAGACGTACAGCGTTTTCGTTCACTGCAGTACACGATCCGCTTGTTTCAAAGTCGATCCGCACTTGGTTATCGTCCAAACTGGCAAGCAGAGCAGAATTTCTTTGGGCTTCGGTTCGGTCGCTGAATTGAACAACTGCGCCAATCATTTTTCCTGTACTGTCCAGTGCAGCGTTCATTTTGACCTGGATATGTTTTTCACCAATCCGCACAATCTCTGAGATCGGGAATGCGCTTGAAGCAGACTGTTGGATACTGTCGATTGCCGCCGCCAGAGGTCGCAATTGATCGAAATTCGCACCAATCCACTGTGCTTTATCGCTGCGGGGCCACAGCTCTAGTAAGTCTGTTTCCATCTCACTCAGCATGTCGGAGCATGAAGGATTGAGAAACGAAACCACAAGCTCTTCATCGATAATCATCATTGGTGCAGTCGATCCTTCGAACGCCGCGCCCTTGAACGCCGCTTCTAACTGCGAACTTCTAGCTTCTGAAAGCTGAGTGCGAAAAAGGTCAAGCCGTCTTGCCATTTCTCCGACCTCATCACCGCGGTTGGTGTAAGGTACAGGCGTATCGAAATCGTCGCCGGATATCCGTCCCATGGCGGCTTCGATGCGTACAAGCGGATTGGACATTGATCGCCAAAGGAAGGTCATCAAACCAGCAAGTGCGACGACAAAAACGATTGCTGCAATAAGGAGCGTCGTTTCTTCATCTATGAGCATTTTCGCAATCTTGTATTTTGCGGTCCATTGCGTCACGACGACACCGGCAGCATCACCTTCCTGTCCAAACATCGCAGGCGACGCGATCATCAAACCGTCATCCGACTGCACGGTGCCACCTGCCTCTAAAGCCCGTTTTGCTATAGCAGTTGCAGTATCCAACTGCCGCAAATCGCCCTCAGTTTGAAACACGGAGTTCATATCGGAATTCAAGACTAGAACTGCTTCAGCATCGGGTTTCGCGTTATCAAGAAATCCGGTGACGAGTTCTTGAACAGCAAGTTGGTTGCCAAATTTAATTGATCCACCAACCTGCAACGCAATCAGGTTTGTGGTATCAATCGCCCTGGCTGTTATCGCCTCTGACACCATTGCAGTTTTGGTCTGTCCCGCTCGATATTCAATAACCAAGACGACTGCTAGGACGATGACCCCGCAAAAAACAGTGCATTTCGCCAACAGACTGTTGAGCCTTAGCCCCTTGGGTTTGACTAAATCGGCAGATTGCATCGTTCAGTTCCTCATCGTTTTTCGCGCACGGCAAAATCTGGTGTGCGCAGGCACTCAATTGTCAGTGGATTAGCGCGACAGTCTTGACAGCCGATTAACATCACCGCACAAACCCTCGCGGCTCAAATGCTGTGTAAATTTGCCCCGGCAGCCTTGCAGGACAATGCTAAATTTTCGTTGTAATTTTTTTAGGAAGCCGGCACGTCTCTGGATGCGAGCGGGTATGCTAAATGTTTTAAGCGGCCTTAAACGCTTGCAACTTCATTTACAATTTTCATAATAAAAACTGATACTTGAAACAGTCTCCGCTGCAAGCCAAACACTTTAGGCAAACGGCGAATTCTAAGGTCATTTTAATCGTCTGGTTTATCTCATCGCGCAAAATCATGGGACAGTTCTGAAACGAACAACATCACTTTCGGTTATTTCTCTGAATAGTCTTGATAACTTTATGCAAAGATCTAACGCCCGCTTTTCGGTCGGACAAAGACATAGAATTTAAGCGCTCTTCAAGGGTCAACTTGGTCCAACGAGCAAGCCGTGTCCGGTCAATCTCGCCGGCCGCCACCGCAGTTTTTATGGCACATCCAGGTTCGGAATCGTGACGACAATCGCGAAATTTGCATTGGTGCGCCAACTCAGTGAGGTCGGAAAAGACATCTGCAATCCCTGCTTCGACATCCGTCAACTGCAGCTCTCGCATGCCCGGTGTATCCAGCACGGCGCATCCATCGGTGGTAAAATGCAACTGACGCGTTGTCGTTGTGTGTCGACCTTTTCCGTCATTTTCCCGAATGGCAGCCGTCTCAGCCACACCATCATTAAACAGAGCATTTACCAAGGTCGATTTACCAACCCCCGAAGACCCCAGAAACGCGACCGTTTGACCAGGCGTGCACCACGGCGCCAGCTTTTTGATTGGCTCGTCACTTAGTGCATTCAATGCCTCGACAACCACCCGGTGGGAAATGGTGCTCGCGGTCTGAACAAAACGGCTCGGATCCTCACACAAATCTGCTTTGGTTAACAAAATTACGGGTGTGACGTCCGCCTCGAACGCCAGAACCACAAATCGTTCAAGCCGTGCGATATTAAAATCTTGGTTGCAAGAAGACACAATGAAAACCGTGTCTACATTCGCAGCAATCAACTGGCGTCTGCGTTCTGTTCCCGGTGCGCGCCGTTCAAATACACTCTTTCGATCCAAAACCGTGCTGTTGTTGGGATTTTGTGTATCATACAGCATCCAATCCCCGACAGTCACCTCTGGCCCAGACGGAATGACTACGTCGATACCGTCGCCCACAACATGCAACCCATTGCGATGAACCTCGATCACGCGCACCGGCGAAAAATCCGCGTTCGTTTCAGGATCAATCTGTTGACTAAAGAACGGCTGCCAGCCAAGCATTTCTAGTGGTGAAAATTTGCGTTTGGGGATTGTCTGTGGTCCCGTCAGCCCCAGATTCTGTGAATAATCCCGCGTCATCCGACAGCACTATTTCGATCAAGCATCGATCATTGGTCATTCAACCTTTTCCGTCGGGCGCACTAGATTGCGTCTATGTGGCGAACACGGTATTGTGCCTGCTATTTCATTACAAGTCTTACCAACTGGGGCCCGCGTCGTTGTCGGATCATACGACGGACCGAGGCAACTTACGACATCTCAGGCACATTCCTTTGCTTTTCCAACTATTCCCTATGTGACCCTCTTTCACTAACGTAGAATTTTCAGGTGCTTTTAAGAAACAGCGGTCATCGCATTAGACAGGGCATTCACGTTGAATTTTTTTCAGAATTTGAACTTTTCGTCTTCGAACGAGGATGGCGACACAGAGCTCACCGCTTTGGCGGACGCATCGCGCATTGTTTGCCTGACAGGCTCTGGAACACGGCCATTGGACATGCTGATGTCAGATGCTGACGAAGTCATCGCGCTGGACGTCAATCCGTCACAGAATGCGCTGCTTTGTCTGAAAATGGCCGCGATCGAGGTCTTGGAGCGTTCTCAATTTCTCGCATTTATCGGGATCACGCAAAGCAAAAAACGCATTGAGACGTATCGCCAGTTTCGCCATCGGCTCGCACCAGAAATGCAGGAGTATTGGGATCAAAAACAACGGCTTATCGCCTCAGGCGTATGGTATTCAGGCAAATGGGAAAAACTGCTACTTTGGAACGCACGGTTCTTGAAATTGTTTCGCGGACGGTCGATCGATGCCCTTTTGAATGCCAACACCCTTGATGAGCAAGCCAGCATTTGGGCCCTGAAATTTAATGACAGTCACTTGCAAACCGCGATCGAAATGATTGGACGAAAGTGGGTATGGCAATGGGTCATGCGCGAACCTGCGGGAGAGTTTTTGCCCGGACCCAAAACTGTCGGGCTTCGTTTGTCGCAAGATTTTGAAAGGTCTTCGACAAGTTTTCTGTTCCGCGACAGCGATTTCGCGACACTCATTTTTCGCGGCCGTATCGACCCTGTCCACGCTTTACCGACTCATTTACGACCGGAGAATTACAACATTGTGCGTGAACGTCTGTCAAAAATCCGCGTCGTTGAAGGTGGGCTCGCAGATCTTGGCACCCTGAGCATAAAGGAGGTCGACGGCTTTTCCTTGTCTGATTTTGGCTCCTATACCGGCCCAGACATTTACGCCGCCTGTTGGAGCGGAATAATTGCATCCGCAGCGCCCGGTGCCCGCTACTGCGAACGGATTTTCATGAACGATCTTTACCTCCCCTACCCGGTGATCAAAGAAGACATCGAGATGTCCAAACAGCTAACGGCCACAGACAAAGCAGTAATTTATCGCGTCCGCGCAGGCACAATCGAGCCATTGAATTGAAGACAATGTCTGCTCGCAATCGGATCGTCCAACTGTACGTCACGGCCTTTGCAAATGACGGACCGAAGCCGTTTATCGAGAATTTGGAGACCAAGGTTTCGCAACACAAATGGGGCAAGCATCTTGTCCCAATGACCATCAACGATGGTATCAGCGGGTCGGCGTTCACGTGTTCCCCGCGCATCGCCTATATTGAATACACAAAGGAAGAGCTGGCCCGATTTCCAAATCGATTGCTCGTACCTGCCTTACACATATTGGTCAGCACCGTCGGACTTATGCTGTCGCCTTCCAACGTAGACCGAATTGTTCACATCAACAATTGGATGATGTCCACCAACTTGCCCGTTGATCTTGATCCCAACCTGACCTCGGCACAGACCCACGAATTGAGGCATGCGTTTCCGCAGCATCTATTGGCGATACGATCTTTAACACGTCAGCATAGCGCCCCATTAATGGATGCGTTGGAGGTCGCGGGATGGATCATGTTGCCAAGTCGTCAGGTGTTTCTGGTCCCAAACGTCGCCAAAGACAGCTTAGCCCGCAGAGATGCCCAAAATGATGAAAAGCTGTGGCAACTTAGTGCCTTCGATTATGAAGAGCCTGCCGAGCTGACCGATGCCGATGCGCAGCGCATAGCGGACTTGTATGAACTGTTATACCTCGACAAATATTCACGCATCAATCCGGTGTACACGCCGCGATTTGTGAAGCTCACGCATTCAATTGGAATGATCCGATACCTCGTTTTGCGAGACAAAGACGGTCAAATCCAGGGGTTTGGCGGGATGCATCAGAACGGACATCACGGGACAATGCCGTTGATTGGTTACAACACACATATGGATCGATCGCTGGGACTATATCGATTGGTATGTCACGCAGGCAGCCTTTATGCCGCCCGTCATGGATTGGAATTCAATATGTCATCTGGTGCCGCACAGTACAAAATGACCCGCGGGGCAACGGCTGAAATGGAATTCACGGCGTTCCATATCCGCCATCTACCCTTTCATCGGCGCGCACCTTTCGCTGTGCTGCGTTTGATCGGTAACAAGATCGCCATTCCACTTCTCAAGAGGTATCAGCTTTGATCTCTTATCCTCAAGCGATCCATAATGCGTGGCTTCCGATATGCGCGATCAATCAATTGCGGCGCAAGCCTATCCGGCGCCTGTTGCATGGCCATCCCTTGGTTATCTTTAACAGCAAGGACGGACCAGCGGTATTGCAAGATCGCTGCCCGCATCGGAACGTGCCTCTGTCCAATGGATTTGTTCAAGACGGCGCTATTGTCTGCCCCTATCACGGATGGGCCTTCCAGGCCGACGGAATCTGCAGCGCCTTGCCGGGATCAGAACCGACGGCGGAGCACTGCGCTCAGGCTTTGCCTGTGCGGGTCGAAAATGGTCTGGTGTTCACAAATATTGGATCATCGCCGCGCGATTTCATCCCTTTGCCCTACCCTGCAAATGACGCAGATTTTGATCACAATGTTTGGCCCACACAATACCGTGGCAGCCTGATCGATGGCATGGAAAACTTGCTTGACCCTGCCCATCCCCACTTGATGCACCCGCGCATCGTTGGTCGCAATCCAACGCGGGTTCGTGTCGAAGTCGAACGTGTCATTCACGAAACCTATGTCGAATGCACCTATCACGAGGCCGAGCGGCGGCGTGGATGGCTGCCTGCATTGCTTGAAGGGCAAAGGCTTCAGGGCGTTGGTCGTTTTTTCGGTCCGACAACATGCCAATTGGGCTTCATCGGCAAAGGCGGCCCAAAACTGTTCATTACGGCAGTCTATTCGCCACAAACCTTGGATGATGTGCAGGCATTTGCAATCTTTTCCACACCCAAAGGGCGATTACCCGCATGGCTAAAGGGGCGTGCAATGGTGATGTTCCATGATCAGATCATTCGACAAGATCAAGAAATGATTAAGGCTCAGTTGGACAATCTGCGCGCGTTTGGTGCACCGAAATACAAGCAAGGCCCGCTGGATTTCATAAAACCATCGATGGTTAAACTGATGCAGGGCGAAACACTGACGCCCAAACGTGAGACGTTTTCTTGCTGGCTGTAACACAACAACCTTCGCCTTTATCCGTTTGGCTTAAAGGTCCAAACGATCCATGTAGAGTGATCAATTTTCACTGCTTTTGAAAAGAATACTAGGGTCCCAATCAGCTCTAATCTTCAAAGAAGTCTGGGTAATTTTGGGACGCTGTGGCCAGTGTTGCGTCGAGATGCCGAAGGTGAACTCGTGTTCTTTGCACGGCCTTTTCTTCGTCACCGTTGCGAATAGACTCGAATATTCCATTATGGCCTTCAAGGACTTCTAACATTCCCGTAGCGTCGGCCAATTCAAGGGTACAGGCGCGATCGGTGTGGGCCTTGTTTTCAGAAATTGTCTTGAAAGCATACAGGCGATCTGCCGCTATACAGATCAACTTGTGAAACTCGTAGTCCAGAGATTTCATCAATTCTGCATTCAAAGCATCTAGCGCCAGCTGTTGTTGGTCTAGGTTATCTTGAATGAGGTCGAAATGCTCTTGCGTCGCGTTTTTGCAAGCGACGCGGACAATTTCCACTTCCACCGCAGCTCTGATGAAACGCGTATTGCGCAACCCTTCATGGGATATTTTCCGGACGCGTGTTGCCCTTTGCGGCCGAATTTCAAGCAAGTCCAAGTCACCCAACCGCATAAAGGCTTCGCGTACGGGCTGGCGCGAAACGTTACAGGCTTTCGCAACTTCAACTTCCGAAATTTTCGAACCAGGCAGCAAACGCATTGAGATTATATCAGCATTCAACTTGCGGAAAATTTCTTCCGCTGTCGTCATCCGCTTTGGGTCTTCAGATCTAAGGAGTGCGACCATTCTTTTTTCCGATACCTGACTGATCCGACTTCGATTACTGCTGCGTTAGTCCATCAAAAGTGGAACTTACGCAGAAAAATTACAGACATACTGGCTAGCAACAAGCAATACACAGATTCGCGTACCATACTAGTCAGCATTTATCTTGACGAACATGATTAACCCGGTTTATCTCGAACCAGATTTGCATGGAATCTGACCGCCCTGACTTATCGACGGGCGCGAAACGACAAATTGGGAGGACTACTATGACAATTTTTAACACCACTGCGAAAAAGGCAGCCCACCTGACAAAAAGCTTGGCGCTTGTTGCTGGTATCAGCGCAATTTCAATGACTGCTGCTTATGCACAAGACATCGCATTGCGCGGCGCAAGCTTGTTTGATGAAGAACATGCTTACACAAAAACTCTGCGGAAGTTTGAAGAGCTGGTTGGCGCAAGCTACGACGGAAACGTTTCGTTCGAAATCAGCCTGAATGGCGAACTTGGCGACGAAAGCGACTTTGTCACGTTCTTGCAGCAAGGTGTTGCGATTGACTATGCCATCATGGCGCCGTCAAACATGGCTGTTTTCGCACCATCGATCCCACTGATGGATATGCCTTTCTTGTTCCGCGATCTGGAACACTGGAACACAGCGCTGTCCAGCGGCGTGATGGCCCCGCTTGAAGCTGAGCTTCTCGAAAAAGCAAGCATTCGCGTCATTGGGTATGCAGGTGGCGGCGTTCGCAACCTCGCTTCAGCTGAACCGATCGGTAACATCGATGAGCTGACTGGTCACAAAATGCGGGTGATGGGCGCGCCAATCCAAGCGCAAATCTTCAATGCACTTCAGGCCGCACCGTCCGCAATTGCGTATAACGAAGTCTATAACGCGATCCAAACCGGCGTTATCGCTGGTTTTGAAAACGAAGCTGCGTCTATCCAGAACCTCAAGTTCTACGAAGTTGCGCCGCACATCACACTGACCAAGCACGCAATCACTGTGCGTCCAATCGTGATGGCAGAAAAAACGTTCAGCAAATTGCCAGCAGACTTGCAGACTGCAATTCTTGCAGCAGGTAAAGATGCAGGCGCATTTGGTCGCGATCTCGAAAGCAGCCAAGACGGTGAAAAAATGCAGGAAATGATCGACGCTGGTCAGGTCCAAGTTCAAGAATTCGCTGGTCGTGAAAAACTGCTTGAGATGGTAATCCCAGTACAAGACGCCTACGCTGCTGAATTGGGTGCGTCGGAGCTTCTTGAAGCAATCCGCGCCAAGTAAGACCTTTTGAAACTTAATCCACCGGCGCAAATAGTGTGCCGGTGGATGCACACTGTATCGGCGCATTACAATGTTTGAACGTATCCTCGAGACTTTCTGCAACGGACTGCGCTTGCTTTTGGGCACTTTGATCGCGATCCTCGCCATCCCGGTTGGTATGCAGGTTCTCGCCCGCTACACCGGAATTATCCCAGTTTATTTGTGGACCGAAGAGCTGGCGACTTTCATCTTTGTCTGGGCCGTCATGGTCGGCGCGACTGTCGCTGTTTGGGAAGGAACGCATTTTGATGTGCGCGTTATTCCTGATGCAAAACACCCCTTACTAAAATTCCTCCAAGATGGTTTCGTTCTGGTAATGATCACCGGGTTTGCAATTATTTTTGCAATTTATGGCATCGAATATGCTCAATTTGGTTCCATCCAGAACTCGCCAATGATGCGCGCGAATATGTTGATCACACATATATCGGTGCCAATTGCAGGCGCGCTTTGGACCCTATTCGCAGGGTTTCGCCTTTACCAATCGTTCGCCACTTACCGCTCAACGTCGAAAGAGGCGTCATGATTGTATCTACTGGTCTCGCCTGCACCATTCTTGTCGGTGCATTCATTCTGCTGGTCGTCCTACGG
The DNA here is from genome assembly GCA_039975755.1 of Paracoccaceae bacterium. GTDB lineage: Bacteria > Pseudomonadota > Alphaproteobacteria > Rhodobacterales > Rhodobacteraceae > JABSSA01. The sequence goes on from JBDWGM010000001.1 coordinate 26,882, forward strand.
ATTCCAGTCGCCTTTGCCCTTGGTCTCGCAACAATACCGATTGTTGTTATGGACATACGGTTAACCCCGTTCATCGTTCTGGATCGAATGTTCCAGTCGTATGGTTCATTCATCCTGCTCGCCGTGCCCTTCTTTTTGCTGGCCGCGAATTTGATGAATTCGGGCAAGATCACCGACAAGCTGATTGAATTGTCCCGCGTTCTGACCGGATGGATGCCCGGCGGGCTGGGTCACGTCAACGTCGCGGTTTCCATGCTGTTTGCCGGGATCTCAGGCTCGTCCACAGCGGATGCTGCTGGGTGCGGTAAGATCTTGATCCCTGCTATGGTGAAAGAAGGCTATGACACCCGATTTGCTGTGGCCATTACAGCATGTTCGTCCGTTATGGGTGTCATCATTCCCCCCTCGATCCTGATGATCGTCTGGGGCGGCGTTATGCAAACCTCTGTCGGAGCGTTGTTTCTTGCCGGTGCCACACCGGGGATCATGATCGGGCTTGCTTTGATGGCGACCGTTTATGGGTATGCCAAAGTGTATGGGTATCCGATCATCGGGACGCCGACGCTTTGCGATCTTTGGAACGCTTTCAAAAGCGCATTCCTCGCGTTGCTCACCCCTGTCTTGGTTGTCGGCGGCATTGTTGGCGGTATCGTCACACCCACCGAAAGCGCGATCATTGCTGCAGGGTATTCACTGATCTTGGGAATGTTTGTCTATCGTACGGTGACCTTCCGCGATTTGGGGCACATCTTTTATGATACAGGACGGTTTGCCTCGATCTCACTTTTCGCGATTGGAACGGCTTCGGCCTTTGGGTGGCTGCTGGCCTTTTACAAAGTCCCGGCGTTGATCGTTGGTCTGATTGTAGACCTGCAACTCGGGTCTTTTGGAACAGCATTGATCATCGCAGGGCTCTTTTTGTTCTTTGGGTTATTCATTGATGCGATCCCGACGATCATCATTTTGGGAACCGTGCTGTTGCCCGTCGCGCAAGCCGCAGACATTCACCCAACCGTTTTCGCGATCATTGGTATCATCTCGCTCGCTTTCGGCCTTGTAACGCCCCCGTACGGTTTGTGTTTGCTGATTTCAGCAGCCATCGGAGGCGTCAACGTCGTGCAAGTGATGCGCGACGTTGCGATCATCCTGTTGCCGATGCTGCTTATCCTACTGCTGGTCATTCTGTTTCCAGAAATTGCTTTGTGGCTGCCACGCCTTCTGATGTCGAGCACGTTCCAATAAAGCCAATAAAAACAATAGACGAGCACGCGCGATAAAAACTTAATCGGCGCGTGCCGAGAGCGACAGCAGACACGTGCTTCGAGGCAATTAAAGAGTTTGATTTTGGGGAGTTTTGTTGCTGAACTTTCCGGTCAAGACTTTTCATCAACCGGGAAGTCTGGCGAGTATGAGACCGCTTTCGCTTTTTGTCTACGGGTAAGTGGATCAATTTCTTGCATCCGAAGATCAACAATGACCTTAGCAACGATGTCTAAAGCTCTTTCGCGAATGTCGGTCAATTTAGCACTGCTTTGCCTGTGCTTTCGTGACTTAAATAGTACCGGTCGTTCAGGAAACAATTCAGAACGCAGCTTCTCCATCGATGCAGCCGTTTTATTCTCTAATTTTTTCTGGTGCCGAGGAAACAGTGCAAGAGGTGGCATATTTTCAGAAGCCTGCATTACAGCACGAAGCAAGTCGTTCCTCAGAGGATTATAGCGCCCATCCGAATCCAATTCCGGAATACGTCGGTTAAGTGCGCGCAACGCTTCAGCACCAGCAGCAGTCAGTGCCTCATTTTCGCGTGGTGGGCGCTTCAAGCCGTCAACGTCGATCCCACATTGGGCGCAATAGTCATCAATGAGATCGCCATTGATTAAAAAATCGCGATCCAGCAACCGAACTGAAATACGATCAGGGCCCACAACATCATGCCATCGTTTAACAACTTTGTAATGATTTAGTCCTCGCAAACGTTTTTCAAAAAACTGGTCGAAAGTTAAGCTACTTCCTCGTTTGACGCGTTCAGAATATTGACTGACGATCACGTCTGCAGGATTTCGTAGGTATAGAATATAACGTACTTCACTGAATACATCCGAAAATATCGTGTCCAATGCATTGACGAGTTTTGCAGATTTCAGCCAAGGTACGATGTGCTCCGAGGAAAAGAGTGCGGCCGATTCTTGCCACCGAATAGGAAAATTGCGCAGAGCCGCTAGATGCTTCTCTACACGCTTGGCTTGTTCTTCCAGCGTGTTTGCATGATAACGCGAACGTTGTTCCGGATTTAACAGCACACCTTCAGCATGATTGGCAGCCATTGGATATTCCCATTGGCTCCCCCGTCCTTTGACATTGACATGATAACGAAAACCCCTTCTAGCCAGCAGTTCCTTATTTTCATGCAAAAATGTCTGGATCGACGTTGAACCGGTTTTGGGAGCTCCGATGTGTACGAAAGATTTCATAATGCGTCCGATAGCCTAAGCGCGAATTGTAAATAGTAGGCCGACAACTGCGATTTGGCGGCTGAAAACAAAGTAGTCAGGTTTGTGCGAAGCCACAATCCTGAAATGCTCACTCAGGTTGCATTCCGTTGTATGTTTTCGAAATCAACGGAGAACTTCCAAGCTATCTAACTTTCGCAAACGCATCCGACTGGTGCAAAAGATATGGTAATATCGGTTGTCATGATTTCCTATCGCCCATGACGATGCTCCGTAACAGACTGTCGCCCTCTGCCATCAGGTCTGGCCGTTCTTCTTTCTTTGCCACCACCGTCGCCCAGTCGATCTGTTCGCGAATAAAGGCATCGATCATCGGAATGCGTTCCCCGCGACCAATTTCTTTCGCGGTTGATTTGAGCACTAGAAGTTTTTCGATCTGACTGACAAGCTTGTCAGAGAGAAACTGACCTTCAACCAAAGCCTGTAGATTCATCGGCGGCTGCACCGTTGGGTTTTGACTTATCCATGAGATCGCCAAAGCGGGCCGCAGAATGTAGAAGTATTTCTTCAACGGCACATCTATTTTGCCCCCAACATGCTTGTCCCACTGCTTGACCGCCAGATTGCGGTAGTGATGCAGGCAGGATTCGCCAAATGTCGTCTTATCGGCGAACCGGATCAGTCGTTCGCAGACGTCATCGTTCCACCTGTAACGGATTGGACTGGACAGCCATTCCAACATCACAGGGTTTGGTTTGATCAATAGGCCAAGAGCCTTGCGAATATCCCAGCCATTGATGTCCCAGTCCCCTTCGATAGGCAGTTCGATGACATCGCGGCCTGGTTCAATGCTCAGATACCAATCTGGTTGATGCGCATAGATGAACCGCACATCGTAATCGCTATCAGGCGATGGAAACCCCCAAGCACGGCTGCCGCTTTCGATGGCGAACAAGACCCTAACATCATGCTCGGCCTCCAGCGCGGTCAGCTTGGATTGGATCTCCCTTTCGATCTCGGGTGAGATACTAGAAACAAAGCTTGGAAGCTTCATGGTACGTCTCCGATGCTTTGCTGATAACTTTCAAAAAAGACACCAAATTACATGGGCTTCTGAACCAAAATGGTGCGGGCGGTGGGACTCGAACCCACACGGGCATACGCCCTCCAGATTTTAAGTCTGGTATGTCTACCATTCCATCACGCCCGCACGCGCAATACCCCTGTCCTAAGCATCTGTGACCCGACGCTCAAGCCCCTAAGCGTATCGCAGGCTCAGATATCTTCACCTACGGGACCCAAGGGCGCTCCTTTTTCCAGCAATGCACGTTCGGACAGCCAAGGATTGTTCTCTACAGCGGCAAGCAATTGTTCGCGCGCTTCTTCTAGCCGTCCTAGATTCATCAGGGTCAACGCGCGCCCTGATTGAGCGGCGACGTGATTTGGCAGCAATGCCAACGCTTTATCGAGGTCGATCAACGCTTGAGGAAAATCTTCGCGAAGAAAACTAACGAAAGCGCGTTGGTTGTATCCTTCGGCATAGTTGGGACAGTATTCAACCAAGGATGCAAAGTCTTCAAATGCCCCCGCAAAATTGAAACTGCGTCGTTTGGACATACCGCTGTCTAAAACCTGTTGGGCGGCTTCATCCGGTGCACGCAGCCACACTTCCCACATCTTGTTTGATACAATACGGCCTTCGTTTTCATTCGCAGCCCCGCGTGCCTCTTCAAAGAGACTTCGTATCTCGACAGAATGGTCTGCGACGTCAGGGCAGATTTCGGCAGCGGCAGGATTTGCAAGGCAAGCAATCAAAAAGAGTGTACGCATAGCCAAATGGTGGCACACAGAACTGACAGGTCAAGTGGCTTCAGCCAAAACCACCTCTTTCACCGCCTCCATAACAACGTAGGTCGATGTCGCGGCCACATGTGGCAACGCCGAAACAACATCCCCCAATACTGCACGATATTGCTGCATATTCTGCGTTCTGATCTTGAGGAGATAATCAAAGTTGCCGGCAATCATGTGGGCCTGTTCAACTTCGGGCACTTTCACAACTGCAGCGTTAAATGCGTTCAAGGCAGATTCTCGAGTGTCGGACAATTTTACTTCGACAAAAGCGACATGATCCAGCCCCAATGAAATTGGATCCACAAGCGCGCAATAGCCCCGGATCACTCCGTTTGCCTCAAGTCGACGCAAGCGCGACTGAGTTGGAGATTTTGACAACCCGATCCGCACGGCCAAGTCAGTGATCGACATCCGTCCATCTTCTGCGAGCCCTCGCAGAATCGCATGATCAAAGCGATCCAACTCTATATAACCATTCTTCCCGCTAACTTGTCTAATTTCAGTCTCTTTCACTTATAAGACTCCAAAATAGGAAACATTTTTTGATCCATAACGTTTACAATAGGAAAAAAACAAGAGGATATGACGTGACAAACATTGCGCACAGGATCGATACCGCCACATACGCAGATCAAAGCAATGTGTTGAAATCCCTTTTGGACACTGCAGCACTGTCAACCGACGACCGTAATCAAATCGTTGAACGCGCGATTCGATTGGTGCGTGACATTCGCAATTCTGGACAACCCGGAATGATGGAGGTCTTCCTTGCTGAATACGGCCTTTCGACTGACGAAGGCGTGTCCTTGATGTGCTTGGCAGAGGCGCTTTTGCGGGTGCCGGATGCGGATACAATTGACGCATTGATCGAAGACAAAATTGCACCGTCTGACTGGCAACGCCATCTTGGACGTTCGACATCTTCGCTTGTGAATGCCTCAACCTGGGCCCTTATGCTGACAGGGCGCGTCTTAGAGCCGTCACAGCCCGGCCCTATTGGGCATTTACGAGGTGCGATCAAAAGATTGGGAGAACCCGTGATCCGGACGGCCGTTGGACGGGCCATGAAGGAAATGGGCCGACAGTTTGTGTTAGGCGAATCCATCGAGGACGCGATCTCGCGCGCAGAAGACGCAGAAAAGCAGGGCTACACCTACAGCTATGACATGTTGGGCGAAGCGGCTCTGACAGAAGACGATGCACGGCGTTATCATCTGTCATATTCCCGCGCCATCAGCGCCATCGCCAAAGCGTGCAACGCGTCAGACATTCGCGAAAACCCCGGCATTTCTGTCAAACTTTCCGCCCTGCATCCACGATACGAACGCGCCCAAGAGGCCGCAGTGATGCGGGATTTGGTGCCAAGCTTGCGCTCACTGGCTTTGATCGCGAAATCTGCGGGCATGGGGCTGAATGTTGATGCGGAAGAAGCGGACTGCCTATCCCTGTCTTTGCAAGTCATAGATGCTGTATTGTCTGAACCAGCGTTGGCAGGATGGGACGGATTCGGAATTGTTGTCCAAGCCTATGGACCACGGGCTGGCCTTGTCATCGACGAAGTGTACGACATGGCGCAACGCTATGACCGACGCATCATGGTTCGATTGGTCAAAGGCGCGTATTGGGATACCGAAGTAAAAGCCGCCCAAGTTGCCGGTGCAGACGGGTTTCCCGTGTTCACGCAAAAGGCTGCGACGGATGTCAGCTACATTGCGAATGCCCGCAAGTTGTTGGGCATGACAGATCGAATTTATCCGCAATTTGCGACCCACAATGCACATACGGTTGCCGCAATCTTACACATGGCCAAAGGACAATCCTACGAATTTCAACGTTTACATGGCATGGGCGATGTCTTGCATGATCTCGTGTTGCGCAACGAAAAAACTCGTTGCCGAATTTACGCACCGGTCGGCGCACATCGCGATCTGCTGGCCTATCTCGTCAGGCGGTTGTTGGAAAATGGAGCCAATTCCAGTTTTGTGAATCAGATCGTCGACGAAGACGTTCCCCCCGAGACTGTCGCGGCGGATCCGTTTGACACGCTTTTGGAACCTGCTCCGAACATCTCTCGTGGGCCAAATCTGTTTCAACCAGAGCGACCAAATTCAATCGGGTTTGATTTGTGGCACAGCCCAACGCTCGATCGCATTGAAAAGGCGCGCGCACCGTTCGCAGAAGCGCAATGGACTGCCGCACCATTGCTTGCCCAAGCGACCAATAATGATGGCGAAACAATAGATATCCGCAACCCAGCAGACCCCAACGATCTGGTTGGCACTGTCAGACACACGACACAAGCCGACGTTCAGAGCGCATTCGACGCAGCGGAACCTTGGGGCGCATCCTCGAGCGAACGCGCAAGGGCGTTAAGGAGGGCAGCAGATCTGTACGAAGAGAATTATGGTTTGCTCTTTGCTTTGCTTGCGCGCGAAGCAGGGAAAACCCAACCTGATGCGGTCGCAGAACTGCGCGAGGCTGTGGATTTTTTGCGGTATTACGCGACCCAAGCCTCAGACGAACCTGCGGCCGGAAAGTTTGTGTGCATTTCACCTTGGAATTTTCCGCTAGCAATTTTCACCGGACAAATTGCCGGAGCTTTGGCGTGCGGGAATGCCGTTTTGGCCAAACCTGCTGAACAAACTCCGTTGATCGCAGATGCCGCTATTCGCATGCTGCATGATGCTGGCGTGCCCAAATCCGCACTACAGCTTTTGCCCGGCGGCGGCGAAATTGGTGCCGCTCTAACGCGCAATCCTGATGTTAATGGAGTTGCCTTTACAGGCTCCACCCAGACCGCTTTACACATCCGCAGAGCTTTGGCTCAATTTGCAAAACCCGGTACTCCGTTGATTGCCGAGACTGGCGGCCTGAACGCCATGATCGTCGATTCCACCGCGCTGCCTGAACAGGCCGTCCGATCCGTGATCGAAAGCGCCTTTCAGTCTGCTGGTCAGCGCTGTTCAGCATTGCGTTGTCTCTATGTGCAAGAAGACATCGCCAAACCATTTGTCGAAATGCTGACAGGCGCGATGGATGCCTTGTCTGCGGGCAAACCGTGGGCTTTGGACACGGATGTTGGGCCGGTCATCGATGCCAAAGCCCAATCGGATATCCGTGATTATTTGGCGACAGCGCAGGCTGATGGCCGGGTGATGCACACCTGCCCTGTTCCAAACGACGGTACTTTCATTTCGCCGACCTTGTTGCGTGTTGATGGCATCAAAGACCTGACCCACGAAGTTTTTGGCCCCGTGCTGCACTTGGCAAATTTTCGCGCGCAGGATCTTGATCAGATCATTACCGATATCAATCAAACTGGGTATGGTCTGACCTTTGGATTGCACACACGGATTGATGATCGCGTTCAACACGTTACGGATCGCATCATGGCGGGCAATGTGTACGTCAACCGAAATCAGATCGGCGCGATTGTTGGCAGTCAACCGTTTGGCGGAACTGGGATGTCTGGGACCGGACCAAAAGCCGGTGGGCCGGATTATCTTCTGAGATTTCGCGCGGCGAAACCTGCACCATTGGCTGCTGCCCCTACTGATCAAACAATCGATGCGTTGCCAGAAATCTCAAATCACAATCCACAACGACGTTCAGAAACGGTTTTGCCCGGCCCAACAGGTGAACTTAATCGTCTTGAACATTGGACGCGATCACCTTTGTTGTGTCTTGGGCCCGGAACACAGGTTGCACAAGAGCAAGCAGAGACCGTTCGCGCATTGGGGGGGCATGCAATCGCCGCGACGTCAACCATCGAACCAGACGATCTGATATCTGGGCCCGGATATGCCGGTGTCATCTGGTGGGGCGATGCGGAAACTGCGCGTCGTTTGGAAATAGCACTGTCCAAACGATCAGGCCCTATACTCCCGCTGATCACGACACACCCAGATCGCGCGCACGTCACCCAAGAACACCATCTTTGTGTCGACACAACTGCATCGGGCGGAAATGCAGCGCTTCTTGGGGCCGCGATGTAAGTCAACTTTTCCAACAATAAGACGCCCGCTCTCGGCGACCAAAGTGTATTTGCCTCACACAGCAAATGATACACCTCTTGACGTCAGAGCAAACTCGGATCAACCCTGCGTTCATGTTTCCAATCCGAGATCACAACCCGTCCGGCAGCACACCTTATGTCACTTGGGCATTGATGGCTGCCAATATTCTTGTTTTTTTAAGCTACGCAGGATCGTTTTCAGACATCCAATACATCAACGCGCTCTACTACAATTGGGCTATGATCCCCGAACGCATCGCAGCAGGCGAAGCGTGGCACACTCTGTTCAGCTCCATGTTTTTGCATGCAGGGTGGATGCATCTGGCTGGAAATATGCTTTTTCTCTATATCTTTGGCGACAACATAGAAGATGAAATGGGCCACCTGTCCTATTTAATCTTTTATATCTCGTGCGGAATGGCGGCGAGCATGCTGCAAATTTTAGCTGACCCAACATCGCCCATCCCAACTGTCGGCGCATCTGGTGCAATCGCAGGTGTCATGGGCGGATATCTGTTGATGTTTCCCAAGGCACGCGTTGATATCCTGCTGATCTTGGTCATCTTTTTTCGCGTCTTTCCGATTCCTGCTTGGATTATGCTTGTGCTCTGGTTCGCGATGCAATTTGTTGGCGTACTGGGCTCGGATACCCAACAAGGTGGTGTCGCGTACTGGGCACATGCGGGTGGCTTCATCGCAGGACTGCTGTTGACCGTTCCACTTTGGCTTCGCAGTGGGGCTATGCGTTTTTGGTCGACGCACCATGGCGCCCCACCGCATCCCGAAGCTCAATATTCGCGATCACGCATTCCCAAAGTACGTCAAAAATGAAAATCACAGCAACTTGTCATTGCGGCGCAATCGAAATCCAAGCGGAATTCACATCTGATCTCATCTCGGCAGCCCGGTGTGATTGTTCCTTTTGTCGCCGACGACAAGCGGCAAATGTATCGGCACATTGGGCGAGCTTACGCGTCTTGGAAGGCCAGGAAACAATGCGTTGTTATTCCTTTGGCACGCACACGGCCGAACATTATTTTTGCTCAATTTGCGGCATCTACACCCATCACCGCCGCCGTTCAGATCCCACCCAAGTCGGGATCAATCTGTACTGTATAGAAGGTGCTTTGCCTGCAGATTACGAACCACTTGCTTGGGTTGATGGTATAAATCACCCTACGGACCAATAACTTCGTCTAATTCTCAGATTCAGCGGTGCAGCCCCACCGATGCCAAACAACTCAACGCTTTGACATCCCATCGCTTGGGTCGGCGGGTGGGCGAATTTGCGCATCGTGCAAAGAGAGCCGCCCGCAGACTTAACCGCGGATCGCTTTTGTAAACTGATCAAATATGGCTTCGTTTGAACAAATGACCGACCCACTGTCATGGACCGGACCTTCGCCGTCCAATGTTTCGACGAACCCACCTGCCTCGCGCACGATCAACGTACCCGCCGCAATGTCCCAGGAATTCAGTTTGCGTTCCCAATATCCGTCATACCGACCAGCCGCGACATAAGCCAAATCCAACGCCGCCGATCCCCAACGGCGTACGCCTGCCGTCAATGGCAAAATGCGCGCAAGTTCTTGCAGCGTTTCGGGCAAATCTGCGCGCCCGCCAAACGGCAAACCAGTCGAAAACACGGCTTCAATCATCCTGTTTCGGCCAGACACGCGCAGACGCGTATTGTTCATCCACGCCCCCTCGCCCTTTTCGGCAAAAAACAATTCATCCTTGGCCGCGTCATAAATAACACCGGCTACGATCTTGTTCTTATGTTCAAGCGCGACAGACACAGCCCAATGTGGCATCCCATGCAGAAAATTCGTCGTGCCGTCCAACGGATCAACGATCCAGCGACGCGTCGGGTCTTCGCCATCGGTGCCGCCGCTTTCTTCGCCCAACCAACCATAGGTCGGACGCGCACCCATTAGCTCGTCACGCAGGATTTCTTCCGCTGCGATATCGGCCTTTGACACAAAATCCCCGGCCCCCTTCATCGACACCTGAAGGTTCTCGACCTCTCGGAAGTCTTTCACGAGACTACGTCCCGCTTTTCGGGCGGCTTTAATCATGATGTTAAGGTTAGCGCTGCCTTGCATCGTCGGGCTCCTGTCTGACAGACGCGCGGCATAGCCCAAGCACGCACAGAAGCCAAGCGGAACCCGCCTTGCAAACCTTGCAAGCTCGCGTCACCAATACCAACAACCATTGATGGAGAAACTCATGTCGAACCAATTGCAGAAGATCACGCTTGCCAGCCGCCCAGTCGGCTCGCCGGTGCCGGAGAATTTCAGCCTTGAAACTGCGGCCATTCCGGCACCATCTGACGGCGAAGTTCTTGTCCGCGTTCACTACATGTCTCTCGATCCGTATATGCGAGGACGCATGGATGACGCCAAATCCTATTCTGCCCCCGTGGACATAGGTGGAACCATGGAAGCCGGCGGTGTCGGAGAAGTTTTGACATCCAACGATCCCAATTTCGCACAAGGTGACATGGTTGTTGGCATGTTTGGTTGGACAACACATGCAGTGGCCCCGGGAAACACTCTGCGCAAATTGCCCGCGGGCGTTCCACCGACAGCGGCATTGGGGGTTCTGGGAATGCCCGGATTTACCGGTTGGGTTGGCTTAAACGAATTTGGACGTCCCAAGGCTGGCGAAACTCTTGTCGTTGCGGCCGCGACCGGGCCGGTTGGCTCAATGGTTGGTCAATTGGCCAAAGCAAAAGGGCTACATGTCGTCGGGGTCGCAGGTGGGTCCGAAAAATGCAAACAAGCGATTGAAAAATTTGGGTTCGATGCATGCCTCGATCACCGTGCATATGACGATGCCAAATCGCTTCGGGCGGCTTTGGCAGACGCAGCACCAGAAGGTGTCGACATCTATTTCGAAAACGTTGGCGGTAAGGTGCTCGAAGCCGTAATGCCCCTGATGAACAATTTCGGGCGTATCCCAATTTGTGGAATGATTGCGTGGTATAATGCCGGTGGTTTGGGCGCCGGAGCAAATGCGCCAATGGCAGCCCCTGCGATTTGGCGTTCTATCCTTGTCAAATTCCTATCCGTAAATGGTTTTATCATCTTCAACCACTGGGACCGCTATCCTGAATTTCTGAAAGAAGTCGCCCCGCAAGTTGCCGCAGGCGACATCAGCTATTTGGAAGACATTGCCGAGGGTATCGAAAATGCGCCAGCGGCTTTTATGGGACTGTTGCAGGGTAAAAACATGGGAAAGCAAGTCGTCAAACTGATCTGAATTTGGGTATGGATGATGATTGGGCGATACTTCCCCTATCATCATCCATACGCCATATCACAGGCTTAAACGTCATATATGCTGCAATACTTCGGCGACAGAACCTCTTAAGCTTCTTGTAGCCTGCGTGCTTCGACGCGGGCCAATTCGATCAGGCGCTCCATATAGGGTTTGTCTCGGTCGTCTTCTCGAACTGCAGCATAAAGTCGACGCGTCAGCCCGTTTTTCGTCAAAGGCCGCGTGACGTAGTCGCTTGAATACTTAACCTCGCGAACCACCCAATCCGGCAATACTGATACGCCCCGGTTCGAGGCGACCAACAACAATATTATTGCCGTCAGCTCTGCTTGTCGCACGCTGGCAGGTTCTACTTTGGCTGGGATCAAAAGCTGGCTAAACACGTCCAAACGGGTCCGTTCGACCGGATAAGTGATCAGGGTTTGTCCTCGAAAATCCTCGGCATCAATCCAATCTTTCTGCGCCAGAGGATGTTGGCGTGCAGCCACAAAAACAGGCGCGTAATCAAACAGTTCAACAAATTCCACGCCTGCCAATTCCTCGGGATCAGAGGACACGACCAGATCGACTTCTTCTTTCATCAAGGCGGGCAGCGCATCAAAGGCGAGGCCTGGACGAATGTCGACATCGACGTCTGGCCAATCCTTTCGGAAATGTTCCAACACTGGAAACAGCCATTCGAAACATGCATGGCATTCAATCGCGATGTGCATCCGGCCTGTGGCCCCTTCGCGCAGTGCCGTGAACTCAGACGCAAGGGCTTCGACTTTTGGCAAGACTTGTTCCGCCAAACGCAAAAGACGCATTCCTGCGGCTGATAATTTCAATGGTTTAGAGCGGCGTACAAACAATTCGACGCCTGCTTGATCTTCAAGTCCTTTGACCTGATGGCTCAGCGCGGACTGCGTGATATGCAACAAATCAGCCGCCCGCGCGAGGCCGCCCGCCTCATGGATGGCTTTGATCGTCCGCAAATGTCGAAACTCGATATGCATACGCGCCTCATGTTTTTGTTGAGAATTATGAATTTGCTTCAATATAGGAGGTCCGTCATAAGAGTGTCTACCCATACCGGAGTCCCAGATGACCGATCTTTCTTTTGAAGTATTCCCGCCGCGCAACCTTGATGCATCATTCCAACTTTGGGATACGGTCTCGCAATTGGCGCCTTTGGGTCCTCGGTTTTTCTCGGTCACATATGGTGCTGGCGGCAGCACGCGTGAACTCACGCAAGAAGCGGCCAAAACCCTGCGACGTCAATCCGGCCTTCCTGTCGCCGCGCACCTCACTTGCGCGGGCGCTACACGAACCGAAGTTTTGAATACTGCGCGGGCGTTCAAAGAAGCAGGCGTGCGTGACATTGTGGCTTTGCGCGGTGATCCCGTTGATGGCAGCGAAGCGTTCAAAGCGCACCCCGATGGGTTTCGGAATAGTTGCGAATTGATTGAATCACTGGCGGATATGGATTGTTTTTCCATCCGTGTGGGCGCCTATCCAGAAAGCCACCCGGACGCGGAAAGCGACGCGCAAAACATCGCGTGGCTCAAGGCAAAGTTCGAGGCCGGCGCGACCGAAGCCATCACGCAATTCTTCTTTGAACCAGAAACATTCCTGCGGTTTCGCGATGCTTGCGACAAAGCCGGAATTGATACTACACGCCTCACTCCAGGCATTTTACCCGTCACGAATTGGGCAAGCACGAAACGTTTTGCAGCACGGTGTGGCACCCAGATTGCACCAGACATGGCGCAATCGTTTGAACGGGCTTCTCGTGACGAACGCGGCGATCTGTTTGCTTTGGTTCACGCCACAGAACTGTGTGACACATTGATGACAGAAGGCGTTGAGCGTCTGCATTTTTACACGTTGAACCGTGCCAAGTTAACTCGCAAAGTGTGTCGCGTTTTGGATCTGGGTACGGAAACCAACGTACGTAACGTAGCGTAAATCTGGTACATGGTAGCTCTGTTTTTTACGCTTTGATCTTCATCAAGCGGAGCTTTTCATGAGCCAAATTGCAACCTCACTGGATCAACTGCTTAGCCCGCAGGAATTGGTTTCCATGTCCGGTCTGGACTTTATGACCGGCATTCTTGAGGGTCGTTTACCCGGTCCCCCAATTGCGGAAACTTTGGGGTATAAATTACATTTGGTGGAAGATGGCCGCGTGGTATTTCGAGGCACGCCATCGTTCGATTGTGCCAACCCGATGGGAACGTTGCATGGCGGTTGGTACGGCACGTTATTGGATAGCTCGATGGCCTGTGCTGTTATGACCAAAGTTCCAAAAGGCAGCGTTTATACAACTTTGGAATACAAAATAAATATTACTCGCGCCCTTCCATTGGGCACCGAAATCGACTGCATTGGGACGGTCAGTCATTCCGGTCGGTCAACCGGAGTTGCGACTGGTGAAATCCGCGGTGTTGAAAACGGTAAGCTATATGCAACAGGATCAACGACCTGCATCATCATGAAAATGGATTGATCCTAAGACCGCTTCAAAAAAGCTGGCAACGGCAATCGAGTTGTTTCTACATCACGCGCTTCGGCGACACTGATATGCACGCGCTCGCTTGGATCAAGCCCCACGCGCCTTTGTTTACGCGATATCAACCAGCGACCTGCCCCCCGAAAAGGACCAAGAGACGGCGCGGTTGGATCAGTCGGGAATCGGTCCACCCAGCTGGTCGGTAAAGGCAATCCACAGCTTTCAGCCTGTTCCAGCATCCAGAGTAGCGGAATGTTTGCCAGCGGCCGTGACGGTTCATATCCCCCCAATTGACCACCGATGTCGCCATGGGTTCCGCGAAACCACATCTGGACAAGGTGGCCTTCCCAATCATTTCGCGTTTCCCACATTATCGGGCTATACGCGACGCGGGTTTCGTTGCGCGCCAGTGCTTGATATCCGCGTTTAACGGACGGCCCTAAAGCGTGGTTGTGAAAGGCGTGTTTGGGAACGCTCAAGCGCCACAGCCACGGCAAATTAATCCCCAGCGATTTGACGGTATCCCACACGCCCACCATTTCTATTTCAATGTTTTCATGGCAATTCACCCGGGCAAACGCTTTGGCAGCATCGCTGTCGGGGGCGTGTCGGTAGAACCGGTAAATGTCGCGAACATTCCTTTCCGTCGCCGCATCCGCGCGCAACAATCCAACCCTGTCGATGATGCCCGCCAATGACCGAACCGCATAGCCCCCGCGTGAATATCCCAAGAAATAGATTTTATCGCCGGGACGGTATCGGGACGCGAGCCATGAATAGGCTTGTTTGATTTGTCTGTTGATGCCCCGGCCCGCAATAACGTCGCCAGCCCGGCGCCAATGGGACCACTGGAGACCCGGAACGTAATACAATGATACCCCGCCCCCCATTTCCTGAAGCAATCTATAGGCCAGACCCGCGTTGCCTATACAGTCAGGGTGAAGGGATGACATTGTGCCATCAATAATGACCACATGAACAACCGGACCGCGAGCGGCACGTGGCGCGACCTGTGCTTCTCCGCTTCCAAAGCGGTTCTGCAGCCAACGCGCAATCCGTCTATTCAGCGGCGATCTGAGCATCCTTGATCAGTTCCCATACTTTGTAAGGCGTAAATGGCATATCGACCTGCCGCACACCCAATTGCCAAAGAGCATCTTGAGCTGCATTCGCGACTGCCGCAAGCGCTCCGACGGTGCCAGCTTCGCCACAGCCTTTCATGCCCATGATGTTGGCAGTCGACGGCACTGGTTCAGACGTAAACTCAATCATGGGTACGTCAGCGGCTCGGGGCAAGGCATAGTCCATGAAACTTGCTGTGAGCAATTGACCCGTTTCATCGAAAACAACATGCTCGGTGATGGCTTGACCGATCCCTTGCACAACACCGCCATGCACTTGACCTTCGGCCAATAGAGGATTGATTAGATTACCGAAATCATCAACCACAGTATAGCGATCGACTTGCGTCACTCCTGTGGATTTGTCGATCACAACCTCGGCAACATGGCAGCCATTGGGAAAACTGCGCGCGTCTAACGTTGCGCGCGCTTCGTGAACCAACAGCGTGTCATTTCCTTTGTCGCGGGCCAGTTCGGCGACCTCAAGCATTGTGGGTGCGACGTTGGAGCCCTCGATTCGAAACTGTGAATCGTCAAATGAAATTGCAGCGACATCCACGCCTTCTTCTTCCGACAAGAACACGCTGAACGCTTCAACCATGGTCGTCACTGTCGACAAGGTCGCATGGTTCTGCACAGTCACGGATCGAGACCCACCAGTGCCGCCACCTTGTTTGATAAGATCACTATCCCCTTGTACGACGCGTATAAGGTTAGCCGGAATGCCTGTCTGATCGCTCAGGAACTGAGCATAGACAGTTTCGTGGCCCTGCCCATTTGACTGTGTACCTACGTAAATAGAAACGGTTCCGTCATCTTCAAATTCAACACGCGTCGTTTCCGAAGGATCACCCAAAATACTTTCGATATAGTAACATATCCCAAGCCCCCGCAGCAGTCCGGCGGCAGCGTCTTTTGCTTTACGCGCTTCGAACCCAGCCAAATCTGCTTCTTCTTCCGTGCGACGCAGCACTTTTTCAAAATCACCAACGTCATAGGTTTCGTTTGTGGCGGTCTTGTATGGAAACTGAGCTGGCTTGATGAAATTCTTGCGACGCAGGGCCAGAGGATCGACGCCCAATTCGCGCGCCGCGCGGTCCATAACACGTTCCAACACATATATCGCTTCAGGGCGTCCAGCTCCTCGATAGGCATCCACCTGCGCTGTGTTGGTGAAATATCCTTCCACCTGCAACCATGTCGTCTGGACATCGTAGACCCCCATCAAAACGCGGCTGAACAGCTGTGTTTGAATAGGTTGCGCGAATTGGCTGTTATAAGCCCCAAGGTTACAGCGTGTTGTGACGCGATAAGCGGTGATTTTATGATCGGCGTCAAAAGCAAGCTCTGCAACACTGATCAGATCTCGTCCACCATTGTCCGACAACATCGCTTCGGTGCGGTCGCTCATCCAGCGCACTGGACGTCCCAACGTCCGGGCTGCGTGGGCAACAACAAAAGGTTCGGGATACATCATGGCTTTCATGCCAAATCCACCGCCCACATCCGGGTTGGTCACGCGCAACAGCTCCGCGTCCATGTTCAGCGCTTTGGCCAATTGATCCTTGATCGCCCAGACACCTTGGCCGTTATTGGCCACATGCAGACGATTGCCCTCCATTTCGGCATAACAACCGCGAGGTTCCATCGAGTTGACGATCACGCGGTTGTCGTCCACCTCAAGGCTCACAACGTGTGCCGCTGCCTCAAACGCATTCTTTGTCGCCTCTTCATCTCCGAGTCCCCAATCAAAGGCACAATTGTCGGGTGTTTCGTCATGCACAGTTGCGCCACCTGAATGGACATCCAACTTTGCCGGCAGCTCATCATAGTCGAACTCGATCAATTCAGCAGCGTCTCGCGCCAATTCCATCGTTTCCGCAACAACAACAGCAATCGCTTCACCCACAAACCTGACGCGCTCGCGTGCCAATATCGGACGCTCAGGCGCAGCCCCTTTGGTTCCGTCGCGATTGTCCACCGTCACAAAGTCCATTGCGACATTGAAACCAGCGTCCTCAAGATCTGCGAGGGTATAGACCGCAGCAACGCCTTGAGCGGCCTTTGCTCCCGATATATCCAAATTCGTAATCAACGCATGTGCAACGGGACTGCGAAACACAAATGCCACCAAAGCCTCTGTCGGAGCGATATCGTCTACGTATCGCCCTGCACCTGTCAGGAACCGTTGGTCTTCGACACGCGTGACAGGCTGGCTTTTTCCAAATTTTTCCATTGGGCGGAATCCACTTTCTAGGCGAAGGTTTAAACAGAGCCTAGCGGTTGAACCGCCAGTGTCCAGTCGCGCGTTACGCGCTTTGATACTGTTGGATATTGAACCCGAAATGTCCAGAAATCTGAAACAGTTCGGTCATCTTTCACGAAAAAGGGCGCAATCGATATGCGCCCCTTCCCAATTCTAGTGTTTCTTGAACCTATTGAAGGCCAAGGGCTACGAAACGTGGATCGCCTGCCCGACGCACCAAGAGCAACAAAGACTTGCGTCCTGCTTCTTTCACGTCTTTCAAACGTTCTTCAAATTCCGCAATCGTCGCAACCGGTTGCTGACCAGCTTCCGTAATGATGTCACCTGCGCGCAAACCCTTTTCATAGGCTTCCGAGGTTTCGTCCACATTTGTGACGGCCAAACCGATTTGTTCTTTGCTCGCGCCCAATTGTTCACGCAACTCTTCGGTTAACGGCGACAACGTCAGACCAAGGACTTCAACTTCCTTAGGTTCTTCAGGCTCTTCGGGAGCGGCGGCGGCCGCTGGAACAGCGCTTTCAGCTTCTTCCCGGCGACCCAAAACGATCCGTAGCGTCACAGTCTCGCCTTCACGGAAGACAACAACACGGACTGTCGCTCCAACTGGGCTGTTGCCAACCTGGCGAACAAGGCCACGCGTATCAGGCACATCAACGCCGTCAAAGCTGAGGATGACATCACCTTCTTGCACGCCGGCTTCTTTAGCAGGGCCTTCAGGCACCGCAGTCACCAACGCGCCGTTTTCCTTTTCAAGGCCCATTGCTTCGGCGATGTCAGGCGTGACATCCTGAATTCGTACGCCCAACCAACCACGGCGGGTTTCACCGAATTCTTGCAGTTGATCAACAACACGCGTCACCACGTTTGATGCCATTGAGAAACCGATACCGATTGATCCGCCATTGGGTGACAAGATCGCCGTATTCACACCAACGACTTCGCCATCCATATTGAACAACGGACCACCCGAGTTGCCTCGGTTGATGGCCGCATCCGTTTGGATGAAATCGTCATACGATCCGCTGAGCGCCCGGTTGCGTGCAGAAATAATCCCGGCGGAAACAGAAAACCCCTGCCCCAGTGGGTTACCCATCGCAATCACCCAATCACCAACTTTGGCCGTGTTGCTGTCGCCAAAGCCAACAAATGGCAATGGTTCATCATGCTCAACTTTCAAAACAGCGATATCGGTGTTCGGGTCTGTGCCAACGACTTCTGCTTTCAATTCTTTGCCATCAAAGAATTCGATCAGGATTTCATCAGCCCCTTCGATAACGTGGTTGTTTGTAACAACAAACCCGTCTTCAGAGATGACAAAACCAGATCCCAACGCAGAAGACCGACGTGGGCGGTCGCCTTGATCATTGTTGTTGCGATCTTGAAATTCCCGGAAAAAGTCCTCGAAAGGCGATCCTTCTGGAACAATCCCTTGTGGCCCGGTGCGACCAGCAACCACAGTCGACGTTGTGATATTCACAACGGACGCGCTGATTTGGTCCACCAATGGGGACAGGCTTTCAGGGCGCGCGGATGCTGATAGCGCTTGTAACAGCGTCAATGCTGCAATCAGCGCACCAAACATCAGGGCACGAAAATAAGTAAAAGAACTCTGGGTTCTCGATAGAGCCACCGCTTTAGGGCGCATTCCTCGCCTCCTCGCTTCGATTGCGGCCATTCGGCCGATCTGCACATTGCCCGTGCCATTAAGCACAAGCTGCATGTAGGGTTGTTGTCATGCAACAGAAAAGATGGGCCGTTCTGTTAACCTTTCAACATATGGTTACCAAACCGTGAACTTTGCTACGCATTTGGCTTCGTTCGCGGCATCAATTTTCACAGTTTTTGCGAAAACGTGTTCGATCTTGATCTGCATACCCGTCACAGCAGTCCAAGGAAACACTTTTGAGTTTCCTGATCAACACATCAAAAAGGTGCAGCACCGCCATTACTGGCTTGCAACAAAGCATGCCCGCCCCATGCCAGCAGGACACCCATCACCAATGCAAGTACCCCAATCTGGCGCCGCGTTTCCAAAGGCAGGCTCCGCAACAGCTGCAACATCTCTTCAATAAGCGAAGGGGCCAGCGCATAGGCCAGCCCCTCAACAATCATAACCAACCCAAGGGCCAGTATTATCCAAGCGATCACCAGGCCACTACTCCGGCAAGGCTGCACCCGTAGGCGACTTCAAGTAATTGAAGAACTCGCTGTCGGGGCTCAAAACAAGCGTTGAGTTATTGCCTTGCAATGCGCGCTGATACGCAGTGAGCGAGCGGTAGAATTCAAAGAACTCTGGATCTTCGCCAAACGCATTCGCAAAAATTGCGTTCCGTTGAGCATCCGCTTCACCACGGGCGATTTCGGCTTGGCGTTGCGCATCTGAAACCAGTTCCACAACTGTTCTATCAGCTTGCGCACGAACGCGCTGAGCCGCCTCATTACCACGGGCGCGTTCATCCGTCGCTTCACGCTCACGTTCGGCGCGCATCCGTTCGAATGTCGCATCAAGGTTTTCCTCCGGCAGATCCGTCCGCTTCAAACGCACATCAATCACTTCAAGGCCAAGGCTTCTGGCTTCGGCAATCGCACCGTTCCGAATGCGCAACATCAAAGCTGCACGATCTGAACTGAGAATGTCGTTTGAACTGACAGAACCCAAAACTTCACGCAATTCGTTCCGCAAAATACCATCCAGGCGGTTTTCACCACTTGCTTCACCGCCGGTACCAACAGCTTGCCGGAATTGATTTACATCAACGATACGGTACCGCGCAAAGGCGTCGACAACCAAACGACGGTCATCCAAAGGTGTGACTTCGATTGGATCCACATCCCGGCTTAGGATGCGGTCATCATAGCGCACGACTTCTTGGATAAGCGGCATTTTAAACGCCAGACCTGGGTCTTCTTTGACCGCAACAACGCGCCCAAACTGCAAAACCAGTGCTTTTTCACGTTCATCGACGATGAACACCGAGCTTAGCAAAATCACGACGACAACAAAGGCCGCGGGGATCAGATAACCTGTTTTACGCATCAGTTTGATCCTCCGGTGTTGGTTCCGCGACGCAGTTCATTCAAGGGCAAGTAAGGCACGACGCCTTGGCCTCCGCCCCCGGCATCGTCATCAAGAATGATCTTGTCGACCCGGCCCAGAACTTGTTCCATTGTTTCTAGATACAAGCGTTTGCGCGTGACTTCCGGGGCTTTTTCATATTCCCCAAGAACCGCTGAAAAACGACTGGCTTCACCTTCGGCTTCGTTCACAACTTGCGCGCGATAGGCTTCGGCTTGTTCAAGCATCTGCGCAGCTTCGCCACGTGCTTCGGCCAAAACTCGGTTGGCATAAGCGTCCGCCACGTTTTGCAAACGGTCACGTTCTTGCTCGGCGGCCTGAACATCACGGAATGCATCGATCACAGATTGCGGTGGATCGGCTTTGTCAAAGTTCACACGCACGATGTTCACGCCTGAATCATAACTGTCCAACGTCAGTTGGATAAGATCCAACAGTCTGTCTGCAATGGCACCGCGATCTCTGTTCAGAACTGGCGCCAATTCGCTTTGGGCAATGATTTCGCGCATCGCCGATTCCGCAACAGCGCGAATAGTGGGCCGTGCATCTCGCAGATTAAACAGGAATTTGTCAGGTTCGGTAATGTTCCAAACAACCTGGAAATCGATATCAACGATATTTTCGTCACGGGTCAGCATCAGACCAGCGTCACCACCGCGACCACCAACACCAATTTCTTCAGTCTGCTCTCGTGTGACTGCAATGACTTCTTTCGTCACAACAGGCCACGGCGCAAAGTTCAGACCCGGCTCTCCAACAGATGAGAATTTGCCCAAAAACAATTCGACAGATTTTTCTTCAGGACGCACAGTATAAAAACTTGCGAACATCCAAAGCGCGATTGCACCCAGAACGGCCAATCCAATTGTGCCGCGTGTCAGCTGTGGTCCGCCAACACCCCCACCAGATCCGTTACGTCGACCACCGCCGCCACCACCGCCGCCCATAAGGACACGCAACTGTTCCTGACCTTTTTTGACCAGCTCGTCGATTTCGGGCACCGAAGGCCCCTCTTCGTTTGGACGACGGCCGCCTCTGTTTGGATCCTGCGGATCTCGTCCGCCACCGTTTCCGCCCGAATTTCCGCCGCCCCCCCAGGGGCCGCCCGAATTGCCAGCCATTAAACTTCATTCCTCTCGTTGTTGCGCGCGCTTTCGCGTTTGTTCTTACCTGTGCGTCTTACTTGAAAAATCAAGAAGTTCGCACTGGATTGCGCATAGTTACAATCTCTTCGCTCATCGTGGGGTGCACTGCAACCGTCCGATCAAAATCTTCTTTGGTCGCACCCATCTTAATTGCGACCCCAGCCAACTGAATCATTTCGCCTGCTCCTGGTGCCACGATATGGCACCCTAGAACCTTGCGATTTGCTTTGCTGACGATCAATTTCATCAAAACACGCTCGTCGTTATTGGCAAATGACGTCCGCATCGGGCGGAAGGATGTTGAATAAACTTCGATCGCTTCTTGCTCGCGTGCGGCTTCTTCGCTTAACCCAACGGTCCCCATTTCTGGCTGGGTAAACACAGCCGACGGAATCAAGTCATGATCGACTGGCGTCGGGTTGTCGTAAAAGACTGTCTGAACAAACGCCATGCCTTCGCGAATTGCGACAGGTGTTAGATTGACCCGATCAGTCACATCCCCGATCGCATAGACCGATGGCACAGATGTTTGCGACAGCTCATTTACTAAAATCTCGCCACGGTGCCCGGCATCAATTCCGACGGATTCCAACCCGATATCTCGAGAGTTTGGATCACGTCCGGTTGCAAACAAAACTTGATCAAACACTTGCTCATCACCTTCAGTTGGCTTCACATGAATGCCGCCATCAACCTTGGTCATTTCGGAAATGTTCCGACCCAAGTGCAACTTCACACCTTTCTGGATCATTTGATCAGAAATGATGCCGCGTGCCTCATCGTCAAACCCTCTGAGAATCTGAGTGCCGCGGTAATACTGTGTGACCTCAACGCCCAAGCCATTCAATATGCAGGCAAATTCACATGCGATATACCCACCGCCAACGATCAAAATCGACTTAGGCAGTGTGTCCCAATGGAAAATGTCATCGCTGACAATACCCAGCTCCGCATTCGGAATATCAGGGCGCACCGGACGTCCACCCGTTGCAATCAAGATTGTCTTTGCCGTTTTCGTTTCGCCTGAGGACAACGAAATTGTGTGCGCATCCACAAGCGACGCGCGTGCGTCAAAAGTTTCAACTCCCGAATTGGCCAGCAACTTGCGGTAAATACCCTCCAAACGATCAAGTTCGGCGTTCAGCTTTCCACGAAATGCGGACCAGTCGAACGTTCCATCCGGAATATCCCAACCATATTCACGTCCCAAACCCGTCATCTGTGAAAATTCGGACGCAAACACCATTAGCTTTTTCGGAACACAGCCGCGGATCACACATGTCCCGCCATATCTGTCTTCTTCGGCCAACGCGACACGCGCATTTGCTTCACCTGCTGCAACGCGAGCTGCGCGAACGCCGCCCGAACCTCCTCCGATAACGAAGAGGTCATAGTCATACTCACTCATGGGTTTGCCTTCTAGTCTGCGAGGTCCGTAAACAAATTGTCCGCCTCCAAAAAGTCGATCCGATCTGTTTCTACCGTCCCCTCATTGATGTCTCGGGTCTCTACGCGGCCGTCACCATACCCAACAATGACGCTATCACAAATATCAATAAAAAGGCCATTTTCAACCACGCCCGGCATTTGGTTCATCACCAAAGCCATTTGACGTGGATGACCGATTCGCTTGAGATGAAGATCCAGAATATGATTTCCCTCGTCCGTCATGAATGGCTTATCACCGTTCATACGCAAACTTGATGACCGCCCCAGCACATCCATTGAGATGAGCGATTCTTCGACCAAAGCGCGCGTCGTTTCCCACCCAAATGGGATCACTTCAACGGGCAAAGGAAATGCCCCGAGATTCTCAACCTCTTTTCCGGCATCTGCAATCACAATCATCTGATCGGACGCAGTTGCCACAATCTTTTCCTGCAACAACGCGCCGCCACCACCTTTGATCAGGTTCAAATCGCCGTCAAATTCGTCAGCGCCGTCAATTGTAAGGTCCAACCATTTCACCTCATCAAGGCTGACAACGTCTATACCCTCGTCCCGTGCCAAAACCGCCGTGCGCGTCGATGTGGGTACAGCTTTTATGTTCAAGCCCTGATCACGCACCATCTCGCCCAAGCACCGCACAAGCCAGGCTGCTGTACTTCCTGTTCCAAGCCCCACGCGCATACCGTCTTTGACAAAATCCGTCGCGCGCTTGGCTGCCACGAACTTGGCTTGGTCGATGGGGGAAAGTTCACCAGTCATCTGCGACTCCTCGGCTTGTCGCCGCCTTATAGGATGGCAAACGCTCATGAGCGAGCCAAAAAACATCGCAATTTGCATCAATGAAATTGCCTGCAGGCCGCACCATGAAAAATCGGCATGTCGTGTGTTGATCAATGCACATAGAACAATGGCCCAATAGAAATGGGGTGGTGTGTGGGCGCTTTTGTGCGGAACGCACAAACAGACCATCCCAACACCACGAACCAAACGGTCCACCTATCCTCCAGCCAAGAACCTCAAAAATCACCGGATTTGTCGGCCTAACCGCCTCAACGGCGACCAAGGCACTTTTCCTTTTCGTTTGCTCTGGGTATGTGGGCCAGAACGCAATTGGGATATGAGCCATGGCACTTGGAAAATTCGACGCACACGAAGCCGAACCGCGCATCTATGACATGTGGGAAAAGGCCGGATGTTTTGTGGCTGGCGCCAACGCAAAACCCGGGGCGTCAACCTATTGCATCATGATCCCGCCCCCAAACGTCACCGGGATTTTGCATATCGGGCACGCGTTCAACAACACTTTGCAGGACATCCTGATCCGCTGGAAACGAATGCAAGGGTTTGACACGTTGTGGCAACCCGGCACAGACCACGCAGGCATCGCGACACAAATGGTAGTCGAACGGCGTTTGGCCGAAAACAAGCAATCTTCCCGCACAGAACTGGGCCGCGAAGCGTTCACCGCAGAAATCTGGGACTGGAAAGCCGAAAGTGGTGGCACCATCGTATCTCAGCTCAAACGCCTTGGTGCGTCATGCGATTGGTCACGCGAAGCCTTCACCATGTCCGGAGCCCCCGGTGCCACCGACGATGTCGCCAAAGGGAATTTCCACGACGCCGTCATCAAAGTCTTCGTTGAGATGTACAACAAAGACCTGATCTATCGCGGCAAACGGCTGGTCAATTGGGACCCGCATTTTGAAACAGCGATTTCCGATCTTGAGGTCGAAAATATCGAAACACCCGGTCACATGTGGCATTTCAAATACCCATTGGCCGGTGGCGAAACCTACACCTATGTCGAAAAAGACGAGGACGGAAACATCACGCTGGAAGAGACGCGCGATTACATCTCAATCGCAACGACACGCCCCGAAACCATGCTGGGTGACGGGGCTGTTGCAGTTCACTCATCAGATGAACGATATGCGCCAATCATCGGTAAACTCTGTGAAATACCTGTTGGTCCAAAAGAACACCGTCGCCTGATCCCGATCATCACTGATGAATATCCGGACAAGGATTTCGGCTCTGGCGCGGTCAAGATCACCGGCGCGCATGACTTCAAAG
>JBDWGM010000002.1:0-42035 GCA_039975755.1 Paracoccaceae bacterium
CTCACATTGGGACTGTCCAATTGTTGAAAGCCCTGAAAAGCATCATTTTGATATTATTGATGCGCTGGAAGATCCGGAGAGTGAAATGGTGCAATGGTTGACCTCGAACCAGTAGCTCGCGGGAACATTGTCCAGAAACAGCACCGCATGACACGACAAATGCGCGATACCCGCTTCTATCGCGAATAAAGTGAGTTTTTACCTTCCTTTCGCCACACAGTTTTGCCAACCTTTAAGGGAATTCGGGCTGCCAAGGGATGTAAATCAGCGTAACATTCCCTATATATAGCTCAACAGATTGAAATAAGGGGACAATAATGGCGAATTTCGAGGCACAAGTTCAAGAAAGCCAAAGCCAAGTAGCCGAAGCTCAAGCAAAAATTGCGGAACTGACCAGTCGGATCGAATCCGCACGTCAAAAGATGAAAGAAGGCACAGATGTTAGCCTCGACATCGAAAACGCAACATTAAACGATGTGCACAGCCATACAGACTTGATGAATGCCAATATTGCTGAACTCATCATGGGGCTTGATGATGTCACCTCCGCATTTTCAAAAGATTTCGATGAAATGCGGAACAAGACGGGCTGGGAGAGCTTTGTTGGCATCTTTGCGAAAGCTAAATCAGAGTCGATGCGTCAGGAGCGCATGCGGACGGCGTCGATAGATGACAAGCTGCAGGATCTCATCGGAAAATCCGATGTGATTGTACAACTGTTGGAAGGCCAGCTTTCGATGCTGGAAGAACAAAAGGCAAAAGTGGAAACCAACCTGACCGAAACGTTGGACGAACGCGAACTTACGGTTGGTGAATTGGAAACGCTGAAGACAAACATTCAGGCGATGGATCCAAAGATCATCACCGTCGAAAACGCAATCGCTTCTGAAACCGACGCAGCCAAACGCACGGCATTGGAAACCGAACTTGCCGATCTCAACAAAACCTACAACGAGATGGTGCAAGAAGAGCAGGTCAAAATCGCCAAATCGCAAACGCTGGAACGATATATCGAAAAGGGAAAGACATGGGTCGATTCCTTACAGAACCAAGCGGCGACTCAAATGGTGTTGATCAACAAATTGCAAACAGACACAAAGCAACGTGTCGTTCTGTATGACGCCCTAACTAAGTCGTTGAAGACTGCGCAACAACAAGAAGTCGCGCACCGCATCAACGAAATCGGCGTCCAGACCGATCAGGAAGCACAACAAGCCATGGCTGGTATTGGTGCAGCGACCAACGCACGGATGGCCGACATGATGGAAGCGCATGAGGACCAGATGGTCTTTGCCCGTGACGTGCTAGAGGCGAAGGCGAAGGCGGATGAACGCTTCGCACGACGCTTCGATGAAATTGTGAAAAAGCACGATAGTAACGCGTACGGGGCTTGATCTTGATCCGAGACAAATGTCCGCCACCCTTTCGTATTCGCATCGTTGATGAGTTCGCCCAAACACACCTTGGCTTTCATCGGCTCCCTGGTACGAAATTTTCCGACGCTATCAGCAAAACACCATGCTTTTTGGGCATGGATGGAATATGATCTCGACTATGACGAAACCAGACCGAAATGACTGAAAACCCAGAATTTACTGGTCTGACAGACCTTTTTGCGTCGCGACGCTATTTCCGCAAATTCGAGAGCATTCTCGATCATATGGGCCGTGTCGCAGGGGTGATGGAGGCTGAAAGGCAGCTCAGCCGGGAAGAGGTAAAAATACTGACCCGCTATGCAATGGAGCTGAATTTCACGTTCAAAGCCCTAAGCCAGAAATACCTATTGGTCGGGCGCGACACTGGGCGGTTCTTTGGGTCTTTGGCAATCGACAAGCAGGACAGTGGTTTTCCGTCTTCGGACGAAATTCTGACCATGGCAAATGACGCGCAACAGGCAGACCGCCATTTGCGTAATATGCCTTCGGCTGACACCCTCAAAAAGGAAATGATCGAAGTCATTGTCGGTGATCGCGAAGTCCCGACAAAGCTGCAATTCGCACTGAGCCAACGACTTTATTACCAAGATCTGCTCAAAGGACATCTGTTCTGGGCGCGCAACGATCCTGAATGCCAGTGGCTCGCGAACCTGCATGATCGACGACGTCAGTTTCGTTTGCATTGGGCCGTCTATGACAGCCAGCTCAACCTGCCCGTCATCTATCTGATGGAGTTGGAAGACACAGGACGGATCGGCCTGCCCAAGGACGAACGCCGCTGGCCCGAAGTACAGGCGCATCTTATGGCGCAATCCATGTCCGGTTTGAAACTGGTAACAATTGCAAAAGGGTTCGACGAGGATTTTGACGATCTGCATCCCAAACGTTTGCGGCGTTTTCACGTGGGCCCGATGTATTCGAACGCATTCACCTCGCAACCCGGACCACTCAGCGATGTTCTGGCACAGGCCAAAGCGCCTGCAGGGCAAGATTGGGCATTGGTCTGGACAGAAGAAGATCTGCAATCGGAACGTGTTGTTGAAGAGCGGCAAGGTTGGTTTTCAAAGGTCGAACGCGAAGTCTTCGCGCTTGATCCATTTTCCGGGCGCGGCGCTGAAACAGGCGCGACCCGCATGGAACGTTCAATCATCTTGCCACAACGTCCTTATCAAGTGTTGGCAGAGATGAACCCACCGGGATTTGGTACAGTGCGTAAATTCGTGGTCAGCCCGAATGGGCGTGTGTTGCAGCATTAAATCCGCCCCACAGCGGAACGCGTGAGATAAAGAAGGGAACGGCATGAGTGTAACAGGCGATGTAATGGAATTGCGCGAAGACAGTATTCGCGGGCATTACGACATGGCGCTGGCGTTGCTAACCGGCTTTGACCATGCACCACGCATCGGCAAAAGCGACGAAGCCCCCAAGGCCGAACGGTCATCCGGAATCGGGACACGTCGGCGATTCCGATCCACCACTCCGGGTCTGGTGACACGCAGAACAGAAGCAGCAGGGGCTGTGCAATTAATCGGGCGGATCGAGGAGGCGGATGAAGGCGACGCGCTTATCTCGCCCTTGCAGGCCACAGTTCTCAATGATCTGCGACGCGCGATTGCAATCGCAATGGCAGTTGCTGAAGATTTCGCACAGATGACCGCCTTGGGTGATTTGAAACGGGCAAACCTGCAAGGCGATTTACCTGCAAACCGGAAGGGTGAATTTGAATCCCTGCTAGAAGCCGAAGCACTGGCGACCTTGTACGTGTTTGCCAATGCGACGTCGTTCCTGATGTCGTCTCACTTGTCCGAGACAACCGTTGAAATTGGTGAGGTCGAAGAGGTCTTAACCGACAATGCCCAAGTCGCGTTGCATGGAGCCCTTTGGGAATTGGACCAAGACATTGCAAAATTCGCACCGGATGATGCGCATCTTGTAGCAACAACCAGTGCCTTTGCCGAAGCCTTGATGGAAAAAACCGCCCTGCGTGCACAAACATCCAACGCATTGGACGCCTTTTTGAATGCGACATGGCGCGTTGAGGCGGATGACTTTACGGTTTCAGGGTTTTCGCCCGCGTCCAAAGCAAAATCTTCTACGCTGACAATGACGTTCAAA
Organism: Paracoccaceae bacterium; assembly: GCA_039975755.1. Lineage (GTDB taxonomy): Bacteria > Pseudomonadota > Alphaproteobacteria > Rhodobacterales > Rhodobacteraceae > JABSSA01. The sequence goes on from JBDWGM010000002.1 coordinate 3,552, forward strand.
AAACCGCATGAAGTCGTCGGAAATCACATCGCCAAATATCAGGCTTTGCGGTTGGCCAAGATGCTTATGGCCTATGATTTTGATCGCCGATTGAACCCGTTCGCGGAATTGGGTGGCTTTATCTTTACCTTCATGGGGGATGGCGCACCGGGCACTGGGAAGACCACGCTTATTCAGATGATGGCTGGGCTGATCAACGACTATTGCAGCATTGCGGGTTATGCATTTCGATACCAGAACTTTGGCATCGACAACATCGACAGCTATCAGGGTAAGTCAGGTCAAAACGCCAAATCGTTCATCCAAAACGTGTTGGAACCCGGCGTCATCGGATTTGGCACAATCGACGACATCGATCAGATCGCAGGCAAACGCGGCGACCGTCAATCCTCAGCCGGGCAACAAGAAGTCACAGCGGTGTTCATGGAAGCCTTTGCAGGCGCAAACACGGTTGTCCGCGGGAATTGCACCTTTGGCATGTTCTCGAATTACCCGGAAAATGTAGACGACGCCTTGCGTCAACGTGCGGGTGCCCGATTCTTGGTCGATGGCCCTCAAACGCGCGAAGATTACATCGACATCCTTGCCCTGTTGATGGGTAAGAAACATGATATTCCACTGGGTGATCACGAACTTTACGCCGCGCAGGCAATCGAAAAGGCCGTCGCAAAATCCTTCGAAAGCCATAACCGCCCCAAAGAAGAAGGCTTGCTAAATGTCTTTGACAAAGTGTCCGACCAAATCGGCGGCTTGGATACAATCGCCAAAATGGGTGCCTATTTGAAGGCCATCCAAGAGGCCGACGAACGCTTTACCGGGCGCGCTATCAAGAACATCACAGATGCGGTCAAAGTGCGCGCAATGGATTTTGAGCTGCCCGATGAATGGATGGAAAACCCCGAATTGTTCTTGTTCAAGTCCTATGATGACAAGGCTGCGATGATCTCGGAACTGCGCAAACCGATTACCGTCGACATGGTGATCCAGGAAATCAACCGCTATTCGGATTCTGAATTCCGCTATGCTGATAAATCTGACGAAGTCGCGATCTCAAACATTGTGCGCGACATGCAGCGGTCAGAAGAAGCGAAACGCCGGTATTTGAAAGAGCTGGGGTAATGGATTTCGGCCACCTTACATTCACCAACACCGGTCTGCCCTTGTTGATCTTTGCTGGGGTGGCCCTGACATTGCCTATGTTGATGGTTCCACGCGACACCCGTTCTCACTCACGTGTTGCGCGCGGCATGATCGCGACTGCTTTGATTTTGGTCGTGTTCGGTCCATTGGTCGCCATGGTCTTTGACAGCCGGGTGTTGCCTGCTGGACCTGCCGACGCATCCCAAGGTCAAATTTGGCTGTTGCTCTATCAGTTTCAATTCCGTGCCTCACTTACGCTTGCGCTGGTCTGGGCCCCGCTGCTGGCGTTGGTTTGGTTCAATGCATCGCAACGCGTCGAAGAATTGCGCGGCCAAGACATAGTGCGGGAAAGTCTATGAAACGTCTGATCGAAAAAGGCCTGATGTACGGCAATCTATTCCATGTGAATGGAGTCGCTTTGGTCGATCGATACAATCGCGCGCTTGAACATTTGACGGGTAAACGCACCGCATTGGACGATTTCTACATCGATATTTCGGGCTATTCCCCAGAGATAGGGTACGAACTGAACGACACGTTGTACCTGAACCACGCAGGCGTGAACCGACAGTTCATTCTGTTGTCAGCGGATCAGAAACGTTGTCCTTTGCTGAACGCGAAATTCTCAACCTCCCGCGCAATTTTACGCCAGTTCATCGAAGATAACGAGGCCGCGCTGTTCGCACTGACCGCTCATGATGCCGTCGCCGGTGAATTGGTGAACAGCGTCTATTCCGTCGATGATCCGCGTCGTCTGTTTGATATTCGCGCAATAGACATCGAAGCCGACACCACGGCTGGAACCGTTCGAAATGCCGAAGCTTTGGGACAAAAGATTGATCAGTTCCTTGGGGAGGAAGACGCATGGTTTGATGATGTTTTGATCGCAGACATGATCAAGCTTGCTGCGAAAACAGGTGACGTGACACGAAACCCAGTGCAGTTGAAAACAATGCGGTTTGAGCAGCGCAATTTCTGGACCGATCACTTTGGCGGTTTGTACCTGTTTCAGGACGCACAAGAACCTACAATTCTGGGATCCAGCGTCCCCGATGATTTGCCATTGCCCAGCATCGATCTCAGCCAACGCAATCAGGTGGCGCGCTGGCTGGACGAAAACGGGTTGGTCGAACCCATCGTCAAGGCACGTGGCATCGATGCAGGCGCTGTGCTGCGCCAAAAAATGGATTTCGTGCTGGTCGACGCCATGACGACAAAAGGGATCAACCTACGTGGCGCAACACGCCGCGACCTGCGCGGCCTTGCGCGGCAACATAGCCAACTGCTGCCCGAGGAATTCCATGGCCTTGCCAGTTTGGTCAACTGGGCTGAAAACGGCGGCGCATGGCCACGAATTACTTCGGACCATCCCGCTTATTTCTATACACTTCGCGCGGCTGATCATACTGACACCGATCTGGTGAACCAATTGCTGGCGGAACTAACACCCAAAGACGTGCGCCAGTTGTTCATCTGTCACAAAGAGCTTTTTTATGAAGAATACGCCCAGTGGTCCGAGGCCAAGAAAACCTATGTCGTGGATTTTTTGGTGGCGGAATACCAAGTAGACAAAGTAGGTGCGCGTACGGCACTTTTCGGTCGTGAAGAAGAAATGGCCGAACCAACAGTATCAGAACGACGTATCCGTGCCGTCGGACCTTGGGGCGCAGTAAGGAGATAAACATGTTCGGACTGATGCGATTGGCAGTAATTGCTTTTGTGGTGCTCAGCATAATCTATGTCTCGCTGTCGCTCTATTCGCGCGCTGTCAGACGCGGTAAGTTGGAAGATGAATGGGATGCCAGTAAGGGCCCGCGCGAGGCCTTTGTTGCAGAAGGCCTGCGAGAATATGATGGATCGTTGCGCAAAAAGCTGATCCTAGGGGTCTATATCGTGCCGACCTTTTTGGTCGTGCTTATTATCTATTTGACGAATTTTGCCTGAAAGGGATCCGTATGCGTATCTTTGGTTGGATTATCACGATTACATTTTGGACAATCGTACTGGCATTTTTTCACTACACGCTTCCCCAGCGTGACATTGTGCGTGTCACGGACACGTACGAAAAGCGCATCGACTTTGGCGAAAACTCAATCTTTTGGGCCTCTGCAGACAGCGGAAACGACGCGGCAACGATAAATCGAGATGTATTTTTCATTCAAACCCGCCGCGCCGATGACTCGGTTATGGTTTACCGCAACGAAGACACAGGCTGGGGGTGGCCGCCTTATTTCAAATTTGACACCTCAAATCTTCAGGCGGAATCTGCGGATCTAAGATCCTCGCCGGAAACGCCGAAATGGGCCATGCTGACTCATTATGGTTGGCGCAACGAGTTCTATTCCATTTTCCCAAATGCCATATCGATCACACCTGTCGATGGCCCGGACGTAAGCAAACCCATTCCTTGGGTTAACATTGTCATCTTGTTCTTTTTCGCTGTCCTTACCTATGCGATATGGGTGCGCTGGCGCAGATTCCGCACTGCGCGGCTTGATCCAGCCTTCGAAGAAATTCAGGATAATTTGGGCGCTACAGGCGACGCAATAGCTGCGCGCAAGGGTCGTTTTCAACGCTGGCTCAATACCTGGCGCGGCTGACTAGTCAGTCCGCGAAAAGGTGACTTCGCTCCGCAATTTCGCGACCCTTTTCGCTGGTCACGGATAAAAACCGGGCAAGCGCTTCGCCATTTTCTGTCAGGTCCGCGATTTCGCGGATCCGCTCCAGATTTTCGAAACCTGCATCCCCGATGCAATCACTTTCAAATGCGATATCGTTCCGAATGGTTGGTAATAATCGATCTAATGTGTCTTTAGATGTTTGCTCGCCTGCCAACCCAACACGCAAAGCATGCCCAGACAAAAAATCATCGCTGAACTGGCACTGTATCTCAAGCATACGCGTAACGGATCGATCATTCGCAAAATCTTGCAACAGATCAAGGTTGCCAGGGTCCATACAAACGATCAGGCGGTCGGTTTCGAAATAATCAAACAGCATCCGCATCAATGCGCGTCTGTGACGTGTCCGTTTTCCCAGCGTTTTCTGAATACCACCCAGATCCGGCAGCGGTGTTTGCTCTTCGTTGAACAGATATTCAATGGCAGGAACATTTGTGGTTTGCCGGATTTGTGCCAGCAACCGCTTGGCAACGTGCCACTTCTTACAAATGACAATCATCAGTTCGCGATTGCGGCCCAATGTAGATTCCGTTTCCCAAAACCGTGTCGCAAATCGGCGTCCCGTCCGCCCCCGGTCAGTCAAGAACTTAAACAGATTGCGCCCTTCATTGGATATCTGAAAATGCACGCCCTTGGCCGCATACAATAACCCAAGCTTGCGCTTAAGATCATTGGCTTCTGGGCTGATTTTACGTGCGAATAGGTAATCCTGACCCAGCAGCAAATCGTAATGATCGTCATAAAGCGACACCGGCATTCCGTAATCCGAAAAAATCAAGAACGTCAGCGTCCGGGTTCGGATCTCTTTTTCCGGAACGACATGATGCACAATCGTTTGAAAAAACGTTTCATCAGGAATCCAAGTCGTCGCAAAGAATCGCATGACGTCCGGGCGTTCCTTCGTAAAATTCACCACCCATTCCATCGTGCGGCGTCGTAAACACCACCATTGGCTGCCAATCATCACTTGAATATCCGCAGGTATATCCCGCGTCAGCCCCATCCGTTGCTGGAGCTTATAGCTGCCATAGAACAAGGTTTTGCTTTTCCGTTCGTTGAAGAAGTGACGATAGATCAATCGCTCTTCCTTCATGCCGGTCTTGATCCAATCGCTTTCGAAATAATCAAAGCTCTCGATAAAATCCGCATCGTTATCGTCAAGAAATTGATGTGTGTATTCTGCCGACTTGATCGGCATACAGTCACCCGACAGCATGTAAAAATGTGTGGCCCGTGGGAACGCATCCAATGCAGCTTCGATCGCGTTCAAGGTAGCCTTGACCAAGCTCCACTCACCCCACCCACACCTGATACGCTTTTTGGAAAAAACAACGTTAGGGTTGCTGGCAAGTTCATCACAAATGGTCGCATAATCTGCCATATCGGCGCGTGCATCAAAGTGGATCGCGATGTAGTCACCCGCCGCAGTCAGCCGCTCCGCTTGCTTGATGATAGCAGTCGGATCCTTGTGACACAGTAGGATATAGGCGATTTTGGCCATGCTTTGCGCTTTAAGTATACTCTTACGTTACATTGATTACAGAGATAAAGCTTGCGGATGATTGAATAAACATACTTTCTTTGGTTTTTATCAGAGTGCGGCGACGAGACCGTAAAACGCAAAAGGGGCGGTAAATATGGGTTTTCCTGGAACATGGATGACGGAAAGCGAAAGCGTAGTCTATCGCGTCGTTCCAAAATGCGCATGCTCCAGCATTGGTCAAATCATGTATTTTTCGGATCACGGCCGATTTTTTGATGGCGACATCCATGATTCTGTCGATGGTATGCACAAATGGGCGCAAGAGGCATCGCAGCCCAAAATCACAAGCAATGTGCAATCCCATAAGAGCTATTCGTTCACCTGTGTCCGCAACCCATACACGCGCATTCTGTCCAGTTTCTTTGACAAAATTTGCGGTGTTCAGCGCAACGGAAAAAGATATCGCGGGAACCTGGTACCACTTTTGATGCAAAAGTACGGAATTGAGGTTGGCGGCCCTGATGGCAAAGGTGACTTCGATCAGATCAAATCCTTTCGCAGATTTTTGTTGTTCGCCCGCGACACGATCCGTTGGCGTCGCCCCATGGACCCCGACATTCACTGGTCAGCCATGTCTGGGCACGTTTCGACATTCATTGTGAATGGTGGTCAGTACGACAAAATCATCTGGACAGAGGCCTTTAACGACGGGATGCAAAACGTGTTGAACGCCATCGAAACACCCGTTCCAGTGTCTTTGGACGAAGTTCCACGGTTCAACGAAAGCGAAGGCCACGGCCCGAAGCGTTTGCACCCTGTCGAAGATTATTTCGACGACCTTTCGATGCATCTGATTTACGAAATCTACAAGCGCGACTTTGATATGTTTAAATATGATTTCGAAAACCCGGGCAATAAAATGCCCGTGGGCGAGATTGATTTGGACGAAGTGCACGCCAAACTAGGCGACTGACCCTAACGGGGGAGCGGATTGAGCCTTTTGACGTATGGATCCCAATCCGTAATCTCCGGATAGTACATTTCGCGCCACTTTTGTACGCGCGAGTTCATCACTCGGCGCCAAAGGGTCGGAAACATCGCTGTGATTGTCATCACAGGATACCCGTACGGCAATTGCGGCGCTTCTGAGCCTTGGTAGTTTTGCAGAACCGGAAAACGTCGATCGGGTTTGTAATGATGATCCGAATGACGCTGCAAGTTGATCAGCAGCCAATTCGAAACACGCTGCGCTGCATTCCAAGAATGCCGAGGCTGTACATGCTCGTATTTACCATCGCCAAGATGTTTCCGCGTTAACCCATAATGTTCCACGTAATTAACCAGCTCCAACTGCCAGATGGCCGTTCCAGCCTGCACCAAGAACAACGCGATCCCAGTCCAGCCGCCCACGATAGCTGCCAACACCAAGAAACCCAATTGCAGCCCGCCATACACCCAAAACGGGTTGGCCATGTCTGTCCACGGCCTGTCCTTTTTGGCGAGTTTTGCTTTCTCGGCTTCAAAAGCAGAGACGAAACATTCTTTCAGAACACGTGGGTAAAACCGGTAAAAGCTTTCTCCGTAACGCGCCGTGACCGGGTCGCGCGGCGTACAGACATAACGGTGATGCACCAACAAATGCTCGGATCGGAAATGCGAATAAAGCACCATCGCCAGCAAAATATCCGCGCACCAACGCTCTGTTTTTGATTTCTGATGCATCAGTTCGTGTGAATAGTTGATCCCAACGGACCCCGTGATGACCCCAATGCCAAAGAAAATGACGACCTTTTCAAAGGAACTCAGATGCTCTGCCGGGACAACGTACCAGATCATTCCGAACACAACGCAAAACTGCACCGGTGCCCATATTAGGGTTATGGCGCGGTACCAAAACAGATCACTGTCTGGGGTTTGCGGGTCCGCGTTTTCAGTATTTACACCCACAAAAAAGTCTATGATCGCAAACAGATACCAAGTCACAAGAGGCAACAAGAATATCGTCCATCCGCCATACACCGCTGAAATCATCGCAAAGGGAACAAGCGAAAGCGAGAGCCAGAAGGGAATTGCCTTAACGATCGAGCTTGTGTTTTGTGCAGCAACGTTCATCGCAAACTCCGGAATTGCTTTGTCAGCCAATCTATCTCGGCGCGGATTCAATCACCAAGAGTAACCCTGCGTAACGTCAGGATTAGTTGACCAAATCAAATGCCTTACGCATCAAGGTTGGCAAATCACTTGGACGGAAATCGTCACGCGGCACGATTTCACCCTTTTCCGTCAGCGGATGCCAGTCAATTTCCGCAAACCGTAGCGTCAAAATAAGATGGAAATGTGTGAATGTGTGACGCACTTCGCCTGCCACATCGACCCAAGCCGCATCAAACGGGGGTTGAGTCATGACATCTTGTGTCGCATCAACCCAATCAGACCCCGGCCACCCCAACATGCCACCCAGCAGACCTTTTTCCGGTCGCCGTTCCAGAAACCATCCCCCGTCTGTATGTCGCGCAAGATAGGCAACGCCATGACGGGTCGGCTTTGCCTTCTTGGGCAGTTTTTTGGGCAATAACGGTGCGGTTCCAGCCTTGCGGGCTTCGCAATGGGTCATACAGGGACAGATTCCGCACGCGGGGGATTTCGGCGAACATATCGTGGCACCCAGATCCATTACAGCCTGCGCATAGTCTCCAGTGCGCAAATCTGGCGTTAAGCGTCCGGCATGTTCAGTCAAAATTGATTTCGCAGTGGGCAAAGGAGTGTGCTCATTAAATAATCGCGCCATGACACGTTCGACATTCCCATCGACAACAACCTGTTTGTCATCAAAAGCAATCGAGGCAATTGCACTGGCCGTATAAGGCCCGATTCCAGGCAATGTCAGCAGAACCGCGTGATCCCTTGGAAATACGCCATCATGTTCGGCAACCACAACTCGTGCACATTTCAACAAATTCCGCGCCCGTGCATAATATCCCAAACCGGCCCAAGCGCCCATAACGTCAGCATCTTCCGCTGCCGCTAAATCCTGGACAGTGGGCCAACGGTTCAGAAACTTAAGGAAATAGTCGCGCACAGCGGCAACGGTTGTTTGTTGCAACATGATCTCGGACATCCATACGTGATATGGATCGGGCAAAATCCCTTTTTGTTTGTCACTTGGACCAATGCGCCAAGGCATTTCGCGAGCATTTACATCGTACCAATCAAGTAACATTTGACTGAGATCACACAAGTTTTATGCCCCCCTGTTTCTTGGCACTGGCAAGAACGGCGCGTTGCGCTATGATTTGGTACCAGTGCAAGAGACATAGGTCACCACAATGCGTCGCGCCACAACAAAGGGTTTCAAGCAAACTGGCCAGCTTCTTGCCGGGCGCATTCGCAAAGCCAGCGAATCCAAAGGGTTTGCGCAAACCAAACTGCTGACGCATTGGACCGAAATCGCCGGAGGCGATATTGCAGCCATCGCCCGGCCCGTTGACGTCAATTATGGCCGCAATGGAATGGGTGCGACCTTGACGCTTCTCACGACTGGGGCGAATGCACCTATGTTGGAAATGCAAAAAGAACAGCTGCGGACCAAAGTGAATGGTGTGTATGGATATAACGCAATTGCGCGCATTCGTATCACTCAAACTGCAGCCACGGGGTTTGCCGAAGGACAGGTCGAGTTTCTGCCTAAGGCAAAAAAAGCTCCTGACTCACCCGATCCACGCGTGCAAGGTGTCGCTGAGAAAGTGGCCGCACCTGTCGAAGACGAAGGTTTACGATTGGCGCTTGAGCGTTTGGGAACAAATATTATGTCAAAATCAGAATCGAGGACTTGACCAAATGAAACGACTTTTCAGCGCGATGACAGCAATCGCAATGATGGCATTTGCCAGTGTAGCGGTTGCCCAAGATGCAGATCTTGACACATCCAGCATCATTGAAATGCAAATCGGCAATCCTGACGCACCCGTAACCGTCATCGAATATGCAAGCTATACCTGTCCGCATTGCGCCAGTTTTCACGCAGGCAACTATAAGAAGTTGAAAGCTGATTACATCGATACAGGTAAAATCAACTTTGTTTACCGCGAAGTGTATTTCGACCGTTTCGGCGTGTGGGCATCCGCCTTGGCCCGTTGTGCGGGACCTGAAAAATTCTTTGGCATCACTGATTTGTTGTATTCAGGCCAAGCCACTTGGGCGCGTGCCGGTGGTGGCGACCCGGGTGCAATTGTTGAGGAAATTCGCAAAATCGGACGCCTAGCGGGTCTAGATGGCGAAAGCATCGAAGCCTGCCTGCAAGACGGCGACAAATTGCGAACATTGGTTGCTTGGTATCAGGAAAATGCAGAAGAACATGGCGTTCAAAGCACGCCTAGCTTTGTGATCAATGGTCAAACGCACAACAATATGGCTTACCCGGAAATGCAGCGTCTCATCGATGAGGCCGCTGGCAGCTGATTTTCGCGGAGCTTTGAAACTCGAAAACCCCTTCGTTATCGAAGGGGTTCTTTATTTGGGCGGTGGAAAATCCGTCAGGCGGTTTATCAAAGAAGCGTCGTTTTTGATGTGTAACCGCACAGGCAACGTGATGACCTTCGACCGAAATGAGGGAGGCAGTCGCGCCGCATCTTTTTCTGTCGTGACCATTTGTGCGTTTCTCGACAACGCTTCGGTTTCCAATCGCCCTAACAAAGCCGACGATAGCTTTGCGTGATCCCCAAGTGCTTCGGCGCGAATTAGATCTGCCCCCAATCCACGCAACGTATTGAAGAACTTTTCGGGGCGCCCAATGCCTGCAAAGGCGACTGCGCGCATACCATTCCAATCCATACCGGTTTCCAACGGGATCAGCTCAGCGGTCAGGTGAGGTAAGACGGATGGCAATTGCGTCCGAGATGAAAAGGCGTCTTGTGCGTTCTGGTCGCCAATTGACAACAAAAAATCTGCACGTGCCAATCCAACATTTATGGGTTCGCGCAGAGGGCCAGCAGGAATACATCGACCATTTCCAAAACCGACCTCAGCATCCACTACAACGACTGAGACATCGTAAGACAACGCTGGGTTCTGAAAACCGTCATCCAGCACAACAACACTGGCGCCAGCCGCAACAGCGGCCTGAACGCCTGCCATTCGATCCTGCGCCACCGTCACATCCGCAAATGCGGACAACAACAATGGTTCATCCCCGACCTGTTCTGCTGCGTGCCGAGCTGGATCAACAGCGACTGGACCTTTCAGCTGCCCGCCATATCCTCGGCTCACGATGTGTGGGGTATGGAATTGATCCCTCAACAGTTCGACTATTGATATGACGGTGGGTGTTTTGCCCACTCCTCCGGCATTCAGGTTTCCGACGCAAATCAAAGGCACAGCCGCTTTGGCAAATTTCCCCGATGCCAATCGTCGCCGTGTCGCATTCGCATATATCGTGCCAAGCGGTGACAGCAATCGTGCCTGCCATGCTGGACTCTCTTCAGGCGAAAACCAAAAATCAGGTGCTCGCATCTAAAGCGTCCCCGCGGCCTTGATCCAAAGCTGTGTTGACCAATTCAATGACGCGATCTGTCGCCGCAGCCCCAGCGGTGATGACATCCCATGCGGCCATCGCCATGCTTGCTGCTTGATCCGGTGCGATAAGGCGTGACACTGCATTTCCCAATGAAAGATCGTCGGAAATAATTCGAGCAGCGCCCACTTCGGCAAGCCGCGAGTAAGAATTGAGATATTGCCCGACATTGGGACCATAAAGGATCGCAGACCCGTGCGCCGCGGCCTCGTAAGGGTCAGCTCCCTTAGCACCTGCTGATAACGACCGTCCAAGAAATGAAACGGGTGAAACGCTTAACCAAAGCCCTGTTTCGTCTTCTGTGTCGGCCAGCAAAATACTGCAAGATTCCGACGGAATTTCGCCCTCACTCCATGACATTGCTCTTAAGTTCTCTTTGGCGACAGAAGCCCGAAACAGATCGATATCCTCAGGATTACTCGGTTCAAGAACAAGCAACAAACGATGCGCCCGTTTTAATGCCATGCGATGTGCGGACAAAATCGTTGGCAATTCACTACGCGTAATTTTGCGTGCAAACCATATGGGGCGGCCACGCAATTCGCCACGCACCTCGTCCACCTCTGCCACGTTTATTGGCAAGGTTTGCCCAATAGGTTGCAGTGGCGCGACGGTTTCAATCTGATCCAATGGACAACCCAGTTGCGCCAATCGCAAATGCGCCTCTTCTGATCTGGCAAGCCAAGCTTCAAAACACGTCAACACCTGACGCGGCACCTCGGGCAACCAGCGATCGGTTCGACGATCGAATCCGTCTTTTCCGGCATCCACCAGAAACATGGGTATGTTTTGATCTGCACACGCCAGAACCAGGTTCGGACGCAAACCACCCCAAACCCAAACACCTGCATCCGGGGACCAATAATTCAAAAAGGCATCAACGGATTGCGGGTGTTCGCTTGGAAGCGTTTCTATAATGAACTCACGCGTATTGGTCACGTTATTGGATCGTTCAGTGGCTTCATCTGGAAACGTTAAAAGAACGGTCATTCCATCCCGCGTACGCGCCATTCGCGTGGCAAGGTCAATCGCAGCGCGCCCCGCACCCAGTTCAGCAGAATGCAACCAAAGAACTTCGCCCTCAGGACGTTCGCTCTTTGGCGAAAACGCAGGTGCTGTACCGCGTGCTTTTAGCGCCTTATACGCGGCCAGCCCTAAAGAACCGCGCACCCGAGCTGACGTCAGCCCAGTTCCTCGGTTGACGCCGTTTCCTTTTCTTCGTCACGCAAGCGGTGCAAATGAGCGATGAAATAACGCGTGTGTGCATTATCAACCGTGCGCTGTGCTTCTGCTTTCCAAGCTTGGTAGGCTGTTTCGTAATCCGGAAAAATTCCGACAACATGCAAATCATCAACATCCTTGAAAACCGTCTTGGTCGGATCAACAAGTTCGCCTCCGAAAACGAGGTGCAAGCGTTGGGTCATGGGTGATCTCCTAATTATTTGGGCTTGTAGAGCACTTTGCGCATCTCTTCCCGTGGGTCAATGTCCAGACGGAATAAGACGACCTTGCAATGTTGCTTGCAAATCAGCTTGTCCGGCCACAATGCCATTCAATGACGGATGAGGGTTATTGAACTTTAAACAAGCTCCATCGCGATCGGTTACGCGCCCCCCAGCCTCTGAAATAAGCAGGCTTCCTGCTGCCAAATCCCATTCCCAACTTGGCCGAAGCGTCAACATCGCGTCAAAGCGGCCCTCCGCAACCAAAGCCAAACGATAGGCCAAAGAAGGGCGATAGTGGCGTTCCACCGCTGGCACATCACCTGCCCAATGGTTGTCATTGAAATTGGGCTTTGCCGCCAATACTCGCGCACCGTCGACATCGCGCGTTTTGGATACGTTCAAGGGTGCGCCGTTCAATGTCGCCCCCAAGTTTTCACCCGCTGCATACAGTTTGTCGCGAAGCGGCAGATAAACGACCCCGGCCGTCACCCGCCCAGATTCCACAACCGCGATCGCAATTGCCCAAGTGCGCGCACCCTCAACAAAGCTGCGCGTACCGTCGATTGGATCAATGATAAAAACCCGTTCGTGATCTAAGCGCGCGGTATCATCTTCGGTTTCTTCCGATAGCCATCCATAATCAGGACGGGCAAGCCGCAAGACTGCAGACAGGTGACAATTCACGGCCAGATCGGCCTCGGTCACTGGACCGGCGCCGTCCGCCTTGTCCCAACGCTGTGCCGATGGGCCAGTGAAACTGGTTGCCACACGCCCTGCTGTTTTTGCAGCCGCGATCAATAAAGGGAGATCAGTTGCCGGCAAGCGTCATCCCCGGAACCAACAAAGAAGGCACGACGCGACTAAGCCATGTGCGTGCATCATTGGCGGGCACAACTGCCCCCAACATTTCTCGCAAATTTCCAGCGATGGTGCATTCATTCACGACATGGGTAATCTCGCCATTCTCGATCCACAATCCTGCAGCACCTCTGGAATAGTCACCGGTGTTGGGATTGATCGTCGAACCGATCATGGACGTGACCAATAGGCCCGTTCCCATGTCCCGGATCAGATCTTCTCGCGAGGATGAACCTTGGGTCATCGACACATTCCATGTGGACGGTGAAGGTGGTCCTGATGTTCCGCGCCCAGCATTTGCCGTTGATGGCATATCCAGCTTGCGACCCGTGGCCAAATCCAATGTCCAGCCCTGCAGTACCCCGTCTTCGACAATCGAGCGTTTGCGTGTCGCAAGACCTTCACCATCAAACGGGCGCGATGCCCCTGTTCTCGGGCGATGCGGGTCCTCAATAAGGCTGATGCCTTTGGGCAAAACCTGTTCCCCCAGCGAATCGCGCAACCACGACGCACCGCGCGCCACACTTGATCCGTTTGCAGCTGCAATCAGATGGCCGATCAAGCTGGACGAAATACGTTCATCAAATAAAACTGGGAATTGACCGGTGGGTGGTTTTCTAGCACCCACACGTGCACATGCACGCTCGGCCGCTTCGATCCCAATCTCGTCCGCCGATCTTAAGTCAGCTTGGAAAATACGGCTGTCCCCGGAATAATCGCGTTCCATCTCGGAACCTTCACCAGCAATCGCCACACAGCTGATCGCGCGATCGGTGCGCCGATATCCTCCGGAAAAGCCGGCGCTTGTCGCCAAATGCACGTCGCGCGTGCCATAAGCAGCAGAAGACGCCTGAACCTGAGAAACGCCAGAATTCCCAAGTGCTGCGCTTTCTGCAGCCAATGCATCTGACTTTAGAACTTCAGCTTCTGGTTCTGGTGTCGGATCGCACAGCTCGAGAGCCGCCACATTCCAATCCTGTGCAAGCTGATCGCGATCCGCCAAACACGCATAGGGGTCATCTGGTGCTTCTTTGGCCATGGCAACGGCGCGTTCGGCCATTGCTTGCAATGTGGACGGAGACACGTTTGACGATGACACCACCGCCTGCCGTTGCCCCACAAAAACGCGCAGGCCAATATCCATCGATTCGGCCCGCTCAGCTTGTTCCAGCGCGCCCTCGCGCACATCGACCGTAATCGATGTGCCCTGAATGGCGATGCTGTCTGCCGCATCCGCACCAGCGGACTTTGCGACGTCAAGCAGGGTCTGAGTTAGGTTTTCAAATTCAGAATTGGACATGCACCAGCCTCCGGCGTGTGAGGTTTGACGTAGCCCTCACACGACCGGCTTGCAACCCAACTATAGGTTACTGCAGGCGCTGTCCATTCGCCATAACGTGACCTTCTTCATTGATTTCGATTTTAGAGACCAATGAATCTTCGCCTTCGCCAGGACTTGCAAAGAGTCCAAGCATCAAGCGTACGCCCGTTGCTTGCTCTTGTGGCAACAAACCCATGCCAGACAATTTATCAATCAACCCGTTTGCGCCCAACAATTGAAAATCAAGCGCGCCCAAAGGCTTCGGAAAGCCGTCAAATGTTTGTGTGTCGCTGTTGTCGAACGTGAAAGCGCCCGACCCTGTCAAACGTGCTCCCACAGCGTCAACAGTGATGTTGGTAACATCAAGAGCGTTCAATTCACCCGGAACGGTACCTGATTGTTCGATGATGGCCGCCTGGGCTGGATCAAGAAAATCAAACAGTACTTTGGCTTTGCCTTTCAGATCCAAAATGACCGTTGCAGGGTCACGCGGCAATTGGCTTGTCGGATCAAAAAGTCCCCAAATCGTGTCGGACATTTGAAAGCCTTCAAAGGATGTCCCAAAGGCAAAATCCTGTGAGTCGTCGCTTTTCAACATAGGCATGCCAAATTTGAAGGTCGCGCGATCTGCCTCAAAAGAGATTGGAATCGGAAATTCATTCATTAATGCATTGACCGTGATCGCATCCGCCGATGTGACATAGGTCAAACCAGCTTCAGACATGTTCATGTCAAAGGCACCGCCTTCGCTGGTCGTATTCATAGTTCCGCTGCCGTCTGGACCATCGAATGAGATCGCGGCCGATCCACCTGCGTATGAATAACCACCTGCAAACGCAAAACCAGCCTTCAGCAAATTCGGCATGTCCTCAAAATCGGCGACCAAAGGTATTACACTGTCACCCGCGAACTTAAGGTTGTTGATTGCACCTTGCATGTCGAACAGAGCGGAACCCTCTGGATCTTTGAAATTGACGTCATATGTTGTCGCGGCAATCGACATTGACTGAGTATAACTCCGCGTGTCGCCGATGGGCATGTCCGTCGTGCTGGCGGCATCCGATATCGCAACAGTCATTGCGAATATGTCCGTACCAACCGGAGTTCCATCAACTGTCAAATCATCAAGCTTGAATTCAATTGAATCCGCTTTAAATTCGTACTTCAGCTGTGAAGGGTCGCCAGAGACAACAAGATCAGTTCCCTTTTGCGTGTACAGAACTTGGCCAGAGACGTCTTCTGCGTCAATCGAGGTAACATTAAATCCAAGCCGCCAAACCTCTGACATGTCGATGCGCACGGACCCATCAGCCTGATCGATGAACTGCATAGTCCCCATGTCGATTTCAAACTGGCCTTCGCCTTGCGGCAAGTCCACATTCATCTTCATGCCTTCGATCGTCAAACCCTGACTGTTGGTACTTTCGACCCCAACCATGTCATAACCCAAGCTGGACATGTACTCTTTCCAGTCGGACCAAACCTCTGACGATGTCAGTTCAGCCTGTGCTGCTGGGGCCGCCAATAGGAAAGCAAGGGTCGATAAAGTCGGGAAGCGATAGTCAAAGGCCATCAAAGGGATCCTCAATATGAACATTCGGCGCATGGTCCGCTAAGAATAGCAAATGGTCAACCCAGAAGGCTGGACCGCGCATTGCACTAAAGATACCAACTAAGAAGGCGATGATTAGGGTGCAAGGTATGACCAATAATTTTGCGAATGAACTCGTATCTCTTGAACAGGAAAACGATCTTTGGATCGTGACGTTGAATCGGCCTGACAAAGCGAACGCGCTGACATCCGAAATGTTAACAACACTTGTTGGCATCATGCAGTCCGCAACTGAAGCCCAAGCCGTGATTTTAACCGGCAACGGTAAGGTTTTCAGCGCTGGCGCTGACTTAGAAGCCGCAATGGCTGGATTGGCGACGTCGCCATTGTGGGAACAACTTTCGAGTGCCATCGCCGCCCTGCCCGGATTAACAGTTGCTGCGTTGAACGGAACATTAGCTGGTGGCGCAATGGGAATGGCGCTGGCCTGTGACATGCGAATTTGCGTCCCAACAGCACGTTTTTTCTATCCGGTCATGAAACTCGGTTTTCTTCCACAGCCCAGTGATCCGGCGCGTATGGCCGCTTTGATTGGACCGGCACGGACGAAACTGATCCTCATGGGTGGCCAAAAAATCGAAGCCGACGAAGCCTTGGCATGGGGGTTGGTCGAACGTGTTGTTGAACCCGAAATGTTGCTGCGCACCGCAAAACGTTTTTGCGCTGACACGTTGGCAGCAAAATCCGAAACCGCGCATGCCATCAAAAACCTATGTAACAATCGTTAACCCTATGGACACATGCGCAACAATTGCTGGCAAACCAGACATTTTCGGCGTTTGCATGCCCTTTTGATAAGGTCAGACATGACTTGCGTCACGGTACGACACCATGGCATCTGACATGAAACGCAACAGAGGTAAGAACAACCATGGAATTTGATCTGGCAAGCCAACCCGAGATTGTTCAAACCATGGCGGGCTACGGATTGCAGGCTTGGGATTTGGCCAAAGGCTGGTTGCTTAGTCCTGCCGCTTGGTCACAATTCGGGTTGCTTCTGCTCGCGTACTTAATCGCGGTATTCGTATCGCGTCGCTTGCGCCCAACTTTGTCGCGGCTGCTTGATCCAGGTGAAAGCGTTTCGATCCTGGCCAAGGCCCGTCGTTTTGTAGCGCAGTTCTTACCATTGATCTTGCCCCTGTTGGCTTACGCGCTCACAGGGATCGGCGAAAGCGTCGTTCGTTCGCTTTTCGACAGCGGCGCAGTCATTGCGTTCGGCAAACGCGTGTTCTTGTTTCTGGCTGTACGTGCGATGGTGCGGGACATTATCACCGATCCATTGCTCAAGGTATTGGGTCGCTACATACTTATTCCGATTGCCGCGATCTATACCTTGGGATTGCTGGATGTCGCGACAGAACAATTGACAGCCACCAAAGTCCACCTAGGGAACATCACCTTTTCGGTCATGGCCTTGGTGCGCGGCATTATCGCTGGAGGTTTCCTGTTTTGGCTGGGCCGTTGGTCCAATGATCAATCATCTGCCTTTATTTCCAAACAAGAAGAAATGCGTCCGGCCACTCGGGAACTTGCGTCTAAAGCAGCTGAATTTCTGATCTTTGGTATCGCGTTCCTTTTGCTCATGAACATCATGGGCATTTCCCTGACTTCACTTGCGGTCATCGGGGGTGCGGTTGGTGTCGGCCTTGGTTTCGGGTTGCAAAAAATTGCGTCGAATTTCATCTCAGGTGTCATCCTTTTGATCGAAGGCCAGGCGACGGTCGGCGATTTCGTTGAACTGGATGGCGGCGAGGCCGGCACGATCGTCAAAATGACAGCCCGTGCGGCAATTTTGGAAACCTTTGACGGGCGATGGATCGTCGTTCCGAACGAAGATTTCATTATCACCCGCGTCGTCAATTATTCCGACAGCGGAAGCGCAAACCGCTATGACGCTGCATTTTCTGTGAGCTACGACACCGATATCAATTTGATACCTGGCATAATTGGCAAAGCAGTCAGCGCCCTTGATTTTGTTTTGGACAAACCAGAACCCCCAGATGTGGAATTGGCGGGGTTTGGCGATTCAGGCGTCGATTTTGTTGTCGAGTTTTGGGTCGAAGGAATTGATGACGGTAAGAACAAATACCAAAGCAAGGTGCTGTTCGCCGTCTGGAACGCATTGAAAGAGAACAATATAGAAATTCCTTATCCTCGACGTGTCGTCGAAATTAAGGGCGCTCTCCCTCAAACCGAGTCATGAAAGCTGCGATCATCGGCTCAGGCCCGGCCGGTTTGATGGCCGCCGATACCCTCGTGCAAGCTGGCGCTGAGGTGACAATTTATGAACAGAAACCGTCGGTCGGCCGCAAGTTCCTTATGGCCGGGAAATCGGGCCTGAATCTGACAATGGCCATGGATGTTGATGACTTGATCAAATCCTATGATCAGGCGCAAATGGCCCAGATACTACGTAACTTTGATGCTGATGCGGTTCAACAATGGGCGACCGGTTTGGGTCAACCCGTTTTCACTGGCAGCAGCAAGCGCGTGTTTCCCAAAGCCATGAAAGCCTCGCCCTTGCTGCGCGCATGGCTTGCGCATCTTGATAGATTGGGCGTCGCCTTAAAAACCCGCCATCGGTGGGACGGGTGGCAAGACGAATCCCTAAGCTTTCAAACACCCGACGGACCGCTGTCCGAATCCGCCGATGTTGTCGTTCTGGCAATGGGTGGCGGCAGTTGGTCCCGTTTAGGTGCGGATGGACAGTGGATGGCAACACTGGCGCGCAAAGACGTTCAGCTGCGCCCGTTCGAACCTTCAAACGCAGCGTTGGCCGTGAACTGGAGCGCTGTAATACAAAAGCACTTTGGCACGCCCATAAAGACGGTTGCATGGAAAGCCGGATCAATCCTGTCGCGCGGCGAGGCAATATTGTCAGAGAAAGGCTTAGAAGGCGGTGGCATCTATACATTGTCCCCCGCTATTCGCGACCAAGCACCCGTATCATTGGACCTGCTACCTGATCTTACCTTGGCGGCCATTCAGAAAAAGGTGGAACGCCCTCGTGGAAAGAACAGCCTGTCCAACCACATTCGCAAGGCGCTGAACTTACCTCCGGTCAAACTGGCGCTCGCTCAAGAATGGGCGCGACCGCTGCCGCAAACGGCACTAGAATTGGCCTATGTGCTGAAGCACCTCACAGTGCGTCATGCGGGTTTCCAGCCAATTGATTCCGCGATTTCAACTGTCGGCGGCCTGCCTTTCGACGCGTTGGATGAAACCTTGATGATCAAAGACCTTCCTGGCGTTTTCGCAGCCGGTGAAATGCTGGATTGGGATGCGCCGACGGGCGGGTACTTGATCAATGGGTGTCTGGCCACCGGACGTTGGGCCGGGCTTTCTGCTGCGCGCTGGCTTGGCCTTTAAGATCTTGCCCCGGCTTTTTTATATGCGGGCCGGGCGCGCATACGTTTTGAATATGCTTTGAGTGCGTCGGGAAGAGGCGGGAAGCCCGCCATCACGCTCCACCCGATGCAATGCGTGGCGAATATATCAGGCACGGTCAACGCATCACCCATCAGAAACGGTTTGTCGCCCAGGCTTTCAGCGAGAGTTACAAGCGAGTGTTCAAATTCCGACCGAACGGCAGGGCCGACTTCTGCGACGCGTTGTTTTTCTGGCAGCACGCGTGTGTGTTTCGAATACGACCACAACAACGCATCCATTTCATCAATCACCCACATGGTCATCGCGTCTTGATGCGCCCGAGAAACAGAACCGGCTTTAGCCGTTAATTCCCCGTGTTTGTCTGCCAGATACATGACGATCGCAGTGCTGTCCGTCAGTACAGAATCGCCATCGACAAGAGCTGGGATTTTCCCCAGCGGA
The DNA here is from genome assembly GCA_039975755.1 of Paracoccaceae bacterium. GTDB lineage: Bacteria > Pseudomonadota > Alphaproteobacteria > Rhodobacterales > Rhodobacteraceae > JABSSA01. Next base: position 23,492 of record JBDWGM010000002.1, read on the forward strand.
TTATATAAATTTGCCTGTTCGCTTCTTGGTGCACATGCAACATGTTCGTATTCCTGCCCAAGCTCTTCCAAGGCCCAAGTCACGCGAAAAGCCCGTGATTTATTTGTTCCGATCACTTTGTACACGTTTCGCTCCTGTCAGTTTTTGTCATGGACAATATGTTATGTCGTTTCCCGAGAACCAAATAAGGGAGAACTTCCATGGCACAACAAGGAAGCTGCATGTGCGGCGCCGTCAAGTTTCGTATTGAGGACGATATCAAGGAAACCGGCGCTTGCCATTGTGGAATGTGCCGCAAGTGGTCGGGCGGCGTGTTTCTTGGCGTTGAAGTGCCAAAAGACAAACTGTCCATCGAAGGGGAAGCAGCCCTAAAAACATATGCCAGCTCTGCTTGGGCGGAACGCGTCTTTTGTGGAACTTGCGGATCGTCTATGTGGTATCGCGTTACAGCACCGGGCCCTCATCATGGGGTGTATCACATCGGATTTGGAACCCTCGATGACAGCAAGGATATGAAAATGACCGGTGAGATTTTCATTGACCTCAAACCCGAAACCTACACGTTCGCAGATGAAACTCACAAAATGACCGAGGCCGAAGTCATGGCGATGTTTGCGGCGCCATCTTAATCAATGCTGGGGATGGTATCATGAAAACCATCCCTGATAGTCCGGAATAACGACCGCTCACACATACTCTAAGGGTGTATTTTGGATACGAGACTCGAATAAGAACAAAACATGAACTATGGTATGTAAGCTGATCCGAGAATCCTTGCCCCACTATGTTCATCGAACTTTCAATTACTTCAAACTTCACCTTCCTGACCGGCGCGTCTCACCCCGAGGAATACATCACCCGCGCCGCCTTATTGGGAATGGCCGCTCTTGCAATCGCTGATGACAATTCAGTTGCTGGCATCGTGCGCGCCTATACCCAAGCAAAGACTATCCGTCGGCAGGTCGAAGAACGCGAAACCTGGGACGCGACACATGGTTTGATCGGACCTCCGAAACCGGATCATTTGCCTGACCCACCCAAAGCGCCGATTTTCAATGTACCGCGATTGATCCCCGCTGCACGCCTTGTGTTTCAGGATGCGCCGCCGATCACGGTGTTACCGCAGAACCGCAACGGCTGGGCAAACCTGTGTCGTATCCTGTCAGCGGGCCGCTTGCGCGCTGAAAAGGGTCAATGCGATCTGACATTGTCTGACCTACTGGATCGCCATGACGATCTGCACTTCATCCTGTGGCCCCAAGACAATTGGCAGGTCACTGCAAAACGTCTCAGACAACTGTGCGATGGCCGCATCCATATCGGTCTTCACCCGCGTTATGATGGTCGGGACATGCAGCGCTTTGAGCGGATTGCAAAACAGGCCGCACAGTTGGGCCTGCCCACGCTTGCCTCGGCCCGGCCGATCATGCACCACGGAACACGCCGACGCTTGGCGGATATCGTCACCGCAATACGCACGCATACCCGCGTTGATCAGCTTGGGCGGTCGGCACTAAGCAACGCGGAATTCCGGCTGAGGTCTGATGCTGAAATGCAGCCCCTGTTCAAAGGGCATGAAGACGCGCTTGCAGCACCCGCAAAAATAGCCACCCAACTGACCTTTTGCCTAAGCCAGCTGCGTTATGAATACCCGTCAGAGGTGACGCAGGATGAAACACCACAACAGCGCCTGACTCGCTTAGCCCATGAAGGGCTGCGTTGGCGTTATCCTTCGGGGGCACCAGAACGTGTCCAAAAGATGCTTGAGCACGAACTGACCCTTATCAGTAAACTCAAATACGAACCCTATTTTCTAACCGTCCGCGACGTCGTCGCCTTTGCGCGGTCACGCGATATCCTATGCCAAGGGCGTGGATCGGCCGCCAATTCGGTCGTCTGTTTCAGCCTTGGGATTACTTCGGTCTCACCCGAGATTGGGACGATGGTCTTTGAACGCTTCGTGTCCGAAGCACGTGATGAACCGCCCGACATCGACGTCGATTTCGAACATGAACGTCGCGAAGAAGTCATCCAGTGGATTTACCAGCGTTATGGACGCCACCGCGCAGGTCTATGCGCGACCGTCATTCATTACCGTGGCAAACGTGCCATCCGTGAAGTCGGCCGCGCAATGGGTCTGTCCGAAGACACGATCAGCGCTTTGTCTTCGCAACTTTGGGGTTTTTTCTCTTCCAAAGGGTTGGAAGCGGAAAAGCTTGCTGAAATCGGGCTTGATTACCGGGACAGGCGTCTGCGCCAGACCCTTGAGCTGGTTTACGAGATCAACGGCTTTCCCCGACATCTCAGCCAACATGTCGGCGGGTTTATCATGACCGAAGGCCGTCTGGACGAATTGATCCCCATCGAAAACGCCACGATGGAAGACCGCACCGTCATCTGTTGGGACAAAGACGACATCGACAGCCTTGGCATCCTAAAGGTCGATGTCCTGAGCCTTGGTATGCTGACATGCATCCGCAAGGCTTTTGATCTGCTGAAGATGCACCATCAACAAACATGGACATTGGCCACCCTGCCCCCCGAAGACCCCAAAGTGTATGACATGCTGTGCCGCGCCGACAGCATTGGGGTGTTTCAGGTCGAAAGCCGGGCCCAGATGAATTTCCTGCCGCGCATGCGCCCGCGTAATTTTTATGATCTGGTGATCGAGGTCGCCATCATCCGCCCCGGTCCGATCCAAGGGGACATGGTCCACCCCTACATCCGCCGCCGAAACGGAGAAGAGGACGTCAGCTTTCCATCAGATGCGTTAGGGCAGGTTTTGGGCAAGACATTGGGGGTGCCGCTTTTTCAGGAACAGGCGATGCAGATTGCCATTGTGGGGGCCGGGTTTACCCCGGAACAAGCGGATCGACTTAGGCGATCTCTTGCGACGTTCAAAAAGCATGGCAGCGTGTCGGAATTCCGCACCTTATTCCTGCGCGGGATGCGCAAGAACGGCTATGATCAGGATTTTGCGGAACGTTGCTTTTCACAGATCGAAGGCTTTGGGTCTTATGGATTTCCGGAAAGCCACGCGGCCAGCTTTGCGTTACTTGTCTACGCCTCAAGCTGGATCAAATGCCACCACCCCGGCATCTTCGCCTGCGCTTTGCTCAATGCTCAACCCATGGGCTTTTATGCGCCCGCTCAGATCGTGCGGGATGCACGTGAACATGGGGTCGAAGTCCGCCCGATTTGTATCAATGCAAGTTTTTGGGACAATGTCATGGAACCCAACGGCTCTGGCGGGCTGGCCCTGCGTCTTGGGTTTCGTCAGATCAAAGGCCTGTCAGAAGAAGACGCCGCATGGCTTAGCGCATCACGCGGGAATGGGTACACCACGGTCCAAGATGTCTGGCGTCGTGCAGGTTTACCCCCAGCGGTCATTGCGCGCCTATGCGAAGCAGATGCATTTGCAGCCCTTGGCCTGAAACGGCGCGAAGCCCTATGGGAGGCTAAAACCTTAATCAAAGGTCCAAGCCTGCCGTTATTTGCAAATGATCTGGATGGCGAAGTTGTGGATGAACCCACAGCCCATCTGCCGGAAATGACTTTGGGCGAAGAAGTTGTCGAAGATTACGTTTCTATGCGCCTGTCACTTAAGGCGCACCCTGTGGAACTCTTGCGGCATATCCTGACCCCTGAAACAGACAATCGTTCATCCCAGAACACCCCCTAGGCAGAACGGACAAATTCCAGCGCCCAATAGAAAAGACCCAGAGCCAACGGCTCCGGGTCCCGGCATTCACATTGAAAGGTGTTAGTTTACCGCTTTGGTATCAATCACGTCTTTTTCGACGGTTGCCTGACCGGCAATTTCGATACGCCGCGGCTTAAGCGCTTCGGGCACTTCGCGGGTCAATTCGATATGCAGCATGCCATCCAGATGCGACGCACCGGTGACACGGACATGATCCGCCAGATGGAACCGGCGTTCAAACGCACGCGTTGCGATACCGCGATGCAAGTAGTTCTTTTCCGTCTCATCCGCTTTGCGTGCTGAAACAATCAACGCGTTTTGGCGGACCTCAACGGATAAATCCTGTTCGGAAAACCCAGCAACCGCGATCGAAATACGATAGCTGTCATCATCGGTTTTTTCGATATTGTAAGGGGGATAGCTGTTTTGTGACGCATCACTGGCCAAAACACGATCCATTAGATCAGTGATCTGGTCAAAACCAACAGTGGCCCGGTGAAGCGGGGCAAAATCAAACGTACGCATAGTGTCATCCTCATCATTGAGCGATTTCATACAGGTTCTCCATTTGGACAAACCCGGTTTAACGATGCCCAAGCCCTAAGAGGCGCTTGGACACTCAATGACATAGGAACGGTTTTTTGGGCATTCAAGACCTGCGCATTTCTAACGAAACCGCAGGGTATGCTGCCACCTGAATAGTACAATCGGCACAGCACGCGTAAAGAACCCTCGGCACAACCATCTGCGATACTGCGAATTTTTATGTGCTGAATGCCTTAATTGGACCGGGATCAAGCCGGAAAATATGTGGTGCTGCACCTTGCGCGAACATCTCACACACAAGAGGGTCGTGCCCCGGAACCACCAATTCCACGCGAGACGCCAAACGTTCCAGAGTTTTAAATCCGTCTAACATTTCCTGCACATTGACCACGATCGGAAACGGTTTTTGCGACATAAAATTCTCATAGTAATGCGACGCGTCGCTCGCAAGGACCATCCATCCTGAATCCGTGCGGACACGTACGCATTGCAGGCCGGTCGAATGGCCTCCGATTTTGTGAACTGTCACACCTTCGGCAATCTCTGCATCACCTTCATAGAACCGCACCTTGCCCGAATACAGCCGGCGTACCGCTTCGCAGATGTGTTCCGCCGTATATGGCGCGCGCAATGGATCGTGGCACATACACGGACCCGTTGCGAATGCCATTTCGGCCGATTGCATGTGCAATGTCGCGTTTGGAAACAGGTGCAAGCCACCAGCGTGATCATAATGCAAATGCGTCACGATCAACTCACTGACTTGGTCAGGTCCTATATTCAATGGCTTCAACGCGTCCCGCGGATCAAGCCGAATAGGTCGCCCCCTGCTTAGGCCCTCGGGGGCATCGTAACCGGTATCGACAAGGATGACTTCGTCGCCGCGTTTTAACAGCCACATAAAGTAATCCATGGCATGTGGGGCGTCGTGATTGTCGTCAATAATAAAGCTGTCAGCCCGGGTTCTGGCATTGCGATCCGCGTATTTTATCGCGTGAATTTCCCAATTGCTCATTGATGCACCTCGTCAAATGTCATCACTGCTTTGTGTTGGATCATCGCAGATACGGCAGCGTCGAATTCCAGAAAATGCGGGCTTGCAAGATGCGCTTTGAACGCCGCGGCGTTGTCGTACACTTCGTACAAAAACACGCGACTTTCACCTTTGACCCGGCATACATCAAACTGATGGCAACCGGGTTCCTTGTCCCGCGACGCACGTGCATTGGCCAGCATCAATGGCATAAATTCATCAATCCTTTCAGGATCCATTTCGAAGGTAACTGTCACCACATACATCAGACAAAACAACCTTTCCCTTTGGCAACCATGCCCCGTGTCGAGGGCAACTGGATTCGCATCAAAGTAACGTTCAGGGCTTGCCGTCCTGTCGCCACTTGGCACGATAAGAACACAAAAATCGCCATCTGCAATCAAAAGCGAGGCAAAGCGAGTAATTCCGAGAAAGGTATCAAAGGTCTGCGACGCTGACAGATATCCAGTCATCAACGCACCGAAACTCATTCCCCCGGACACGCGGACCCGCAAGGATCACGACACTATACAGCGCAGCGCAGATCAGGTTTATCTGATCCATGACCAAATTTCTGAACCTAGATTTCGCAGCCAGAGCTTTGCAAACTGCCGCCAGTGCACCATGGTCGCTGGCATGACGCAGACTGAAATCCCATTTTTGTTCATGCGTGGCGGTACTTCGCGCGGGCCATATTTCCATCGCGCAGACCTTCCCGAAGATCGCGATCTACTGTCTAAGGTTTTGGTGTCCGTTATCGGTTCGGGACACCCTATCAACATTGATGGGATCGGCGGTGGGTCAGCCGTCACAACCAAGGTCGCTATTCTGTCTCGGTCGGACGATGAATGGGCGGATGTCGACTTTTTCTTTGCACAAGTCAGTGTGGATGATCGCCACGTTGATTACAGCCCGACCTGCGGGAACATCCTGATTGGCGTTGGCCCCGCCGCCATCGAAATGGGTCTTGTTCCGGCAACGGATGATTTGACCGAAATACGCATTCGATCCGTGAACACAGAGGCCCGCGTCGTCCAAAAGGTCCACACCCGAAACGAACAGGTCGTTTACGATGGGGACACCGAAATCGATGGCGTGCCCGGAACCGCTGCGCCTGTCGGTTTGCAATTTCTAAACGTGGTGGGTGGTGTTACGGGCAAGATGTTTCCGACAGGTCACCGCAAAGAGATCATCAATGGCATCGAAGTGTCGTGCCTGGATGTTGCGATGCCAATGGTTATCGCACTTGCGTCTTCCTTTGGGTTAACCGGCCAAGAAACCGCAGCAGAGCTGGACGGCAATCGCGCCTTTCTCGATCACATGGAAACGACCCGCCTTTTGGCCGGTGAACGCATGGGAATGGGCGATGTGTCGAACTCTGTGACGCCTAAATTTGGCTTGCTGTCCCCTGCTGTTGCCGGCGGGATTGTTGCGACGCGCTACTTTATGCCTTGGCGTTGTCATCCCAGTTTGGCTGTCACAGGGTCACAATGCATAAGCGCCTGTTTGCTATGTCCCGGCACCATTTCGGACGCAATGCAATTAAATCTACCGCCTTCGCCAGCAAGCATGAAGCTGGAACATCCGATGGGCACGCTTGACGTTGGGATCGACTATCGCCTTGATCACAATGAATTTGATGTGATTTCCGCAGGTTTGGCGCAAACAGCACGGAAATTGGCGCAAGGCACAGTCTTTGTCCCGCATGACATCTGGAACCCGAACTGAGCTTTGCGCGACATGCTTGCGCTAGGTCATTCCCTTGGTGTTGAGCCAAACAACCGCAAGGCCAAAGGCGCTCCGAAGATGACTAGAAAGATGCGCAACACGTGATGTGCCACCACAAAGGCCGCATCCGCACCCACGATCAAAGCCAGAACTGTCATCTCAGCCTGCCCACCCGGCGCAAAAGCCAACAATGTCTCCATCCCCGGCGCTAAATCAAACCCATAGACCAATTCGACAAATATGACGGTCAAAACAATCAGCAGAATGCAGTATCCAAGGCCAGCGATTAAATCCCTGCGGACTTCGGCCATCGTGATGCCTGAATATTTGCACCCAATCGTAATGCCGATAAAGAACTGCGCCGCCCAAATCGCCTCAGCTGGGGGGCGAAAGTGTAGCAGCCCAAATATTGCGGCGACCATGCTGACCAAAAGCGGGCCCAAAATAGATGCCCCAAATAACCCAACTTTTGCGGCCATCCACCAGCCGATAACGGCGCACAGGACCATTAATACAAGTTCCGAAACTGGAACATTCACCAAGGGATCGCCCGGCAAATTGGTCAGATCAGCATCCCATATCATCCGCAATATGAATGGCAACGCAGCGACAGTGACCAATATACGCGTCGCGTGGATCAAAGACAGGGTGCGAACATTTCCGCCCGCCTCCTCGCCAAACACCAACATGTCCTGCAATCCGCCCGGCATGGCAGAATAATACGCTGTGACAAAATCATAGCCCCAGACACGCTGGAAATAAGGCACTCCAATCGCGCAGATGCATATCACCATCACGCAAACCAATGCCAAAGTCGGCCACATGCTTGGAAACGTAGCCAAAACAGCAGGTGTCAAAGTCGCGCCAACTGCAACGCCCAAAATGGTGCGCATTCCATCATTCAACTGCTTTATCCCGCGCAAACGCACACCAAATAACGCGGCAGCCAAACAACTGGTTATGGGCCCCAATAACCAAGGCAGTGGTAGGTGCATTGCGTGAAACAAACCGACACCCACAGCTCCGATGGCAAAAGTGATCGCAACCAAAATCACGCGGTCAAAGCGCCCAAATGGCAATCCACACGTTCGCTGACTGGCATACACAAGAGATCAAAGAGACCTGCCGTCCCTTTTTCTCGCAGCTGCTTTTTTGATCCAAACACACCTTTGAGCAAACACGCCAATGGCACGTCTTGGACTAACTCATCCTTGGATCTTTTGGTGGGCGCTGCAATGTTCATCGTCTTGGTTTGCCGTATCCCTTTGGATACAAAAGCCGTAAGTTGAACAACCACCCTTGTCAAAAAGATGCGTCACTAGTGCAGCAGTTCCGCAAGGCTGTTTGGTAATGTCTAAACGCCTCGCACGCGATTGGCGCAGCTGTCAGTGAGGCTCACCTAAAATCGCCGATAGTGGAGAAATCCTAGCAAACGTTCGATAACTTAAATGGGCTTCTTGGCCGCTTACTTGCGCAAAGCCGGCAGACCAACACCGGTGGAGTCAAAGCCGCCATCCACGGCCAAAACCTGACCGGTGATATAGCTGGCACTGTCCGAGCACAAAAAGACAATTGGGGCAGCTATTTCTGTTTCGCTGCCATATCGGTTCAATGGGATTGCGTCGTGATAGGCGTCAATGATGTCTTGCGAATGCACGGCCATCGCCAATTTGGTCCGCACTGGCCCCGGACAGATACAATTGGCGCGAACGCCGTATTCGCCCAACTCAGCAGCTTGCTGTTTGGTCATTTGGATCACGGCCGCTTTGGACGTCCCATAGGCCACGCGCAACGTCGAGGCGCGCAATCCTGAAATCGAGGCTATGTTAACAATCGCGCCTTTGGACGCTTTTAAATGCGGAATGGCGGCCTGCGTCGTCAGAAACACACCGTCTAGGTTCGTTTCCATAACAGTGCGCCAGCGTTCAAAACTGGTGTCCTCCATCGGGCCAAAATCGGCCACGCCCGCGTTGTTGACCAGTGCATCAATTCCGCCAAACGCAGCTGCTTTTGCGATTATTTCGTCCACTGCTGCGGGGTCAGAAACATCCGCAGCAATGGTAAGCACATTCGACAAAGGCTCGGCTGCGGTCTCAAGTTCTGCAGCGTCGCGATCGACCATTGCGACTTGCCAACCCTCTTTCAAGAAAAGTTGGGTCGTCGCCAGACCGATCCCGCGTGCAGCACCTGTGACCAAAGCCGTTTTCATCCGATTCAGTCCGCGTTCAATGCGTCAAGAATGGCATCGCCCATTTCACTTGTCGAAACAGGTTGCGCCCCTTCTTCACCCAACAGATCAGCCGTGCGTAATCCATTGGCCAAAACCGTTTGAACAGCGGCTTCTACCAGATCGGCTTCTTCTGCCATGTCAAAGCTGTAACGCAGCGCCATCGCAAAGCTCAGGATGCACGCAATCGGGTTCGCTTTACCCTGACCCGCAATGTCCGGCGCTGATCCGTGTACCGGTTCGTACAACGCCTTTGGGCGTCCGTTGGCCATCGGCGATCCAAGCGACGCAGACGGCAACATACCAAGCGAACCAGTTAGCATCGCAGCAAGGTCCGACAACAGATCACCAAACAGGTTGTCCGTCACGATCACGTCGAACTGTTTGGGCCAGCGGGTCAACTGCATCGCGCCAGCATCTGCATACATATGCGACAGCTCGACTTCGGGATAGTCCTCACCAACACGGGTGACGACTTCGCGCCATAGAACTCCCGATTCCATGACGTTTGCTTTTTCCATGGAACACAGTTTCTTGTTCCGGCGCATGGCAAGTTCGAACGCTGACCGCGCAGCGCGTTCGATTTCACTTTCCGTGTAACGCTGCGTGTTGATCCCAACGCGCTCGTTGCCTTCTTCGAAAATGCCACGTGGTTCACCGAAATAAACGCCAGAGGTCAATTCGCGGACAATCATAATGTCCAATCCCGCCACAACGTCTTTCTTCAGCGACGAAAAGTCCGCGAGCGCGTCAAAACACTGTGCCGGTCGCAAGTTGGAATAAAGGTCCATTTCTTTGCGCAGCCGCAAAAGGCCGCGCTCAGGCTTAACGCTGAAATCCAAATCATCGTATTTAGGGCCACCCACAGCCCCAAGCAGCACGGCGTCGACCTCTTGTGCCTTCGCCATTGTGTCATCATGCAACGGCGTGCCGTGCGCGTCATAGGCGACACCACCGACAAGGTCTTCGCTGACATCAAAGGTCACGCCGCGCTTGTCACCCATCCAGCCAATGACCCGGCGCACTTGTGCCATGACTTCGGGACCAATGCCGTCACCGGGCAGGATCAACAGGGATTGGTTGGACATTCGCTTTCTCCACATGAGCTTTCAGGTTGCCCGGGGGCCTAGCGCGCACGGGCCTGAGGGTCAATGTCTGTGCGAATTCCGAACATACTCTGACAGACCATCCGCTAGCAGATTCCAAACCCGTGACAAGCGCGGCACTTGCCGCATGGCCTCTGGTGCAGCCAACCAAACAGGCAGCGGCGGCAATGACAAACCAAGGTCCAATTCGGCCACTTTGGGGTCCGCCCGCCCCACGTTCAATTGTGCAAACCCAACGCCGCATCCAGCACGCACCAGTTCCCAATAAGCGCTTTGGTTGTCACACCGAACTGCAAAATCCGCAGGCTTAGCGTTCACGCCCAGCGCGCGCATGACGTTCAAGATCAACATACCCTGGTCAAAGCCGACAACATCATGGTCAAAGAAATTTTCTGTTTCAATCGGAGTATCGGTTCTGTCCAAATATCTATGAGCCGCGAAAACACCAATTGGAATGTCGCCAATATGACGCGTCACGATATCAAGTTGTGTGGGCCGATACATACGTACGGCGATATCGGCCTCGCGGTACAACAGGTTTTCGCTATCGTCACTGGGGGCAATTTCAAAATCGATTCCGGGCTCTTTAGCACGCATATCGGCAATGATGCTCGGCAAGATGTGGTGCGCAGCGAACACGCTACATGCAATGCGCACGGTACCTTCCATTTGGCTTTCTTGACCTGCCGAGGTCAGCCGTAGGGCTTGCATGCTGTCACGTGCGGATTTCGCATGAGGCACCAATGCAGCCCCTTCATTCGTCAAATTTAACCCGCGTTGATGACGCTCAAAAAGCGACGTCTGCAATTGTTCTTCAAGGGCACGGATATGCCGCCCTATCGTCGGTTGGCTTTGGTTCAATCGACGCGCCGCTTCGCTAAGTGATCCGGTTTCGGCCACCATCAGGAAGCTCTGCACAAGCGACCAGTCCATTGATTGAGGATCTTTATCCATTCAATTTTGAATATCTAATCTGCATGTCCAGTGGATTTATGAACAAATAAGAATGCCATATCAAGTGGGGAAAGGCGAAACGAAGGAGTCAGAAATGACAAAAACTGCTCTCATCACCGGCGCATCCGGCAAGATTGGAACCCACGCAGCACGCGCATTTGATCGCGCGGGTTGGATAGTCAAACGCTTTCAGCGGGGCACTAGCATGGTGCATGTCGCGCAGGATGCTGACGTCATCGTTAATGGGATGAACCCAGCCAACTATAACAATTGGGCGCAATCGATCCCAGAGATAACCGAAGCCCATATTGCAGCCGCTAAGATCAACGACGCGACCGTTGTGATCCCGGGCAATGTCTACAACTTTGGAAACACATCCGGCGTCTTTGATGAAAACACACCGCAACGCGCGTGTTCAAGAAAAGGCAATATCCGGGTCGAGATGGAAGCACGTTACGCCGAAAGTGGCGTGCGTACACTGGTATTGCGTGCCGGCAACTTCATCGACCCCGACGCCAACAGTGACGTAATGAGCCTGCTGCATCTGTCGCGGATGAATTCGAATAAGATCCTGGCACCGGGTGCCACAAATGTACGTCAAGCATGGTGTTTCTTGCCCGATTGGGCAGAAGCCGCTGTGCAGCTTTGTGACCGCCGGAGCGACCTGCCCGTATTTGAAGATATACCGTTCAAAGGTCATACATTCTCGGTCGATTTGCTGTCACAGCACGTGGAGGCCATCACAGGAAAACCCGTTCACGTATCATCCTTTCCATGGTGGGTCATGCGACTGGCCAGCCCGTTTTGGAGATTGGCCCGCGAGATGCAGGAAATGCGATATTTGTGGAACCTTGATCATTCTCTTTCGAACGCCAAACTAGCCCGGCTGTTACCCGATTTTAAATCCACGCCAATTGAAGACGTCATTCGGGCTGCCTTGGTGGCAAAGGGCATCAAAAGTCAGGCGGATTTCGCACAGCGTTCAGTGACGCTCTGATATCTCAAGATCAACCCAAACCAGAGAGTGGCGACTGGCAATGCGTGCAGTCGCCGCTTCTTCGGTTTCTGCCACTGGCCAGTATACCCCAGAATCGATCACGTCTAAGTCTGACGACGGCAACACGTAATCGACCCGTAATTTGCCCACTCCAATCTCGTCCCAGTCAACGGTGTCAGTTCCTTGTGCGCCCTGTGGTGCGACGTCTTGCAGCCTTTGATCTGCCAATAGGGACCGAATGGCCGCCTTGCGACCTTCGCCATCAACCGGGTCTTGGTTGGCATCCCCCAAAACGACAAATCGGGACTCTGGCACCGATCCTACGATGCCATCCATCACGCTTTTCCAGAATGCGATTTGGTCATGATTACGAAGGCCATTGCGATCTTCTGGACCATCGAACACTGGCGGACTGGCATGAAAGGCCAACAAGGTAAGATCACCTTCCGGGACGGCAATGGGAATTTGCCAATGCCCCATCGAAGACAACGGCAACGCGTCATACACGGCTTGCGACGGCCAATTATGATCAGGCGACGGCATCAATGCCTTTGGCAGATCTTTCCACAACATATCAGAATAATTGTGTGAGACATCGACCTGAATCGGAAACCGGGACAGCAAGGCCATTCCGCCTTCACCGAAAAACCGCCCAAACCCCAAGGCGTCTTCGGGTTCTCCTAGCCGACCATCCCCGTCAACGTCCAACCCAACTTGGCGCCCGGAATTTGGTGGAAACGCAAAGTGGTGATCATATCCTGTGGCGTATGCGAGGCGTCGCAATACTTCGCTTGTCTGATCAAAATCGACACCCTGCAACAGCAGAACGTCAGGGCGGACATCCGCAATAATGGCTAGAACTGCGCGTATCTGTTCGTCATCGCCCCGGATCATGTCTCGCAACAAAAGACCCGGACCTTTGCGCGACAATTCGACGTTCCATGTCGCAACACGGTAGGTTTCAGCCTGCGCACAGAAGGTTGTCACAAGCAGCAAGAGCGTTAGGCCGGATGCATACCCGTTTCGTCGGCGTTTGCGGCGTATACGCGGCGGCGCTGTTCTTTGATCATTTCCGCAATCCGGTGCATGGCGACGCCGCGCATAATCATAGAAGCGGGAAGAAAGGCCCATGCGCTCATTGTCCAGATCAAGGTCTGATGGTTGTTCAACATCACTGGTTGAATCAAATCAGCCGCCAGTTTGACCACAGCAGGGATAATGAAAGGTAAAAGAAAACCAATTGCAATGTTAACGCGTGCATCGCGCTGGAGGTTATCAAGAACATCACCACCCGCAGTGGGGTCAAACAAGGGCAGATTGATCCATACATTGAATGCGCCACGGCGTGTGGGCCATCCCATCAGGCGAACCATTACGATGAACGCCGTCATCGCAACCAGCGAGCTAAGGTAGGCCAAACCGGCGGCTGAGCGCATCGTGTTGATGGCTTCTAAAGATGAATCCGAAGGGAGCATCAGGACTGCAAGGCGAACTGGTGAGAATGGAAAATCAATCGCGTTACCGATGATGGTGCCAATTGCGCTTAGTGCGCGCGTCGTCACCGTAGGATCCACTGTCCCTTTGCAGATCATCGTTAACAGGTAGACGGTCAGAAACAGCGCCGCGAATCTTAGACGGTTGAACGGAGCGGCATCACGAAATTCGACGATGCTGGGGGCGTTGGTGTTGTATTCGCTGAACGTGAGCAATGATGCCAAAAGCGCGACAAGTAGAGTGATCTGTGTCGAGTCATTTGTCACACCCGGTAGAACCAGCGCCGGTGTCGCTATTAGCAATGCCACCAAAAACCCACGGGCGGCGGCCCCAATTATACGCGCAATCACGTGTCATCCCCTTCAAACTGGCCCGCGCGGTTCGTAGCCGCAACGTATCCCAACCTGATCCCGCCGGGTGGTGTGGCGGCCTGCCTCAACTCAGTCCTATCCCTGACCAAATCGTCCCGTTGTCACAAGTGGTTTAGTTAATAAAGCCTTAATCTTGGGGCAGTTTTGGGGTGTGACTGGTGCCTTTGTGCATCAAAGGTAAGGCGGAAATGTGGCAAAACACAACATGTAGTAGTAATTGCGCCCGAGAGCACACATCGGCGTTTACGAATTGAGATCAATCGCCCGAGATTCGGCCTACATGGCAAGAATCTGCCTATCCAAATTTTGCTATTTTCTGTGACTGAGTCGCTTGGCGCATATGCAATCGCCCATTGATTGAACCCGCGACAGCAACAGTCGCGGGTTCAATCAAACACTGTATTAAACCCAGGGGCGTGCCTGAGATGTTTGTGCCTCAAATGTGTCAATGGAACTTACTTTTTCCATCGTCAAACCGATGTCATCAAGCCCCTGCAACAGGCAGTGCTTTTTGAACGCGTCTACTTCGAATGAGAACACAGTGCCGTCCGACGAGGTCACAGTTTGCGCCTCAAGGTCGACCGTTATGCGCGCATTGGCACCCTTTTCGGCGTCCTTCATCAACTCATCAACTGCTTCTTTTGGCAACACGATCGGCAAGATCCCGTTCTTGAAGCAATTGTTGTAAAAGATGTCCGCAAACGAGGTCGAAATGACAGACCGAATGCCAAAATCTTTGATCGCCCAAGGCGCGTGTTCGCGTGATGACCCGCATCCAAAATTGTCACCTGCAACGATGATTTCGGCTTGGCGGTAGGCATCTTTGTTCAGAACGAAATCAGGAATTTCATTGCCCTGACGATCAAAACGCATTTCGTCAAACAGGTTCGCACCAAGGCCGGACCGTTTGATTGTTTTCAAGAACTGTTTGGGGATGATCATATCTGTATCGATATTGACCAACGGCATCGGTGCCGCGATCCCAGTGAGTGTTTCGAATTTATCCATGATTATGCACCAGTGATTTCGATAGAAAAGTTACCGCTAGGCAACCGTTCGATTTCCATGAATGCGCGCATCAACGTCGTGCCTGAGGCACAGCGCGCAGAGTCAGCAACAGCCAGCAATCCCAAGCATCTGGGCTTACTCTTCAATATAGTAGAGGCCATCACATCATCTCTCGCACATCAGTCAGCTTGCCCGTAATCGCGGCCGCGGCTGCCATGCCCGGTGAAACCAGGTGCGTGCGCCCTTTGTATCCCTGACGCCCCTCAAAGTTGCGGTTGGACGTTGACGCACAACGTTCGCCTTCGCTCAATTGATCCGGGTTCATCGCCAGACACATCGAACATCCAGCAAGACGCCATTCAAACCCAGCCTCTTTGAAAATGTCGGCAAGACCTTCTTCTTCGGCTTGGGCACGTACCAAACCGGAGCCCGGAACGATCATGGCCCGCAAACCGTCTTTGATCTTTTTCCCTTTCAGGATCGCCGCAGCTGCGCGCAAATCTTCGATTCTCCCGTTGGTACAGGACCCGATGAAAACAGTGTCGATTTCGATGTCAGTCAACGGCATGCCGGGTGTGAGACCCATGTAATCAAGCGAACGCTGTGCCGCATCCACTTTCCCACCCTCAAAGTCATCGGCAGCAGGCACCACCGCCGTGATCGGCAACACGTCTTCAGGCGATGTGCCCCATGTAACGACAGGTGCGATATCTTCACCGGCAATCGTGATGATTTCATCCCAATGTGCGTAATCATCTGAATACAGCGTCTTCCACCACGCTTCGGCGGCCTCCCATTGCGCACCTTTAGGTGCGTGTGGACGGCCTTTGCAATATTCGTAAGTTTTCTCGTCTGGCGCGATCAGACCCGCACGTGCACCGCCTTCGATGGCCATGTTGCAAACGGTCATACGACCTTCCATCGACAGATCACGAATGGCTTCGCCGCAATATTCGATGACAAACCCTGTGCCGCCAGCTGTTCCTGTTTTGCCAATAACGGAAAGCGTGATGTCCTTGGCCGTAACGCCGGGGCGCAATTTGCCAGTGATTTCGACCTTCATGTTTTTGGACTTTTTCTGGATCAGCGTTTGCGTCGCAAGCACATGTTCGACCTCAGACGTGCCGATCCCGTGTGCCAAAGCACCAAAAGCACCATGTGTCGCTGTGTGGCTGTCTCCGCACACAACAGTCATACCCGGCAAGGTCCAACCCTGTTCCGGTCCGACAATGTGCACAATACCCTGCCGCACATCTGAAACTGGATAGTAATGAATACCAAATTCCTTGGCATTTTTATCCAACGCAGCAACTTGAATGGCGCTGTCTTCGGTCATGTTGGCCGGGTTTTCTCGTCCAGACGTTGTCGGGACATTATGGTCCGGCACCGCGATGGTCTTATCCGGAGCACGCACAGAGCGGCCCGTCATGCGCAAACCTTCAAAAGCCTGCGGGCTTGTCACTTCGTGAACCAAGTGGCGGTCAATATACAGAAGGCAGGTACCATCATCGGCTTCATGCGCGATATGGGCATCCCAGATTTTATCATAGAGCGTTTTGGGGGACATATGTCCTCTCCCTTTTTTGGTCGAAAGTCATCAGGCAATTCGGGACAAAGCACAAGACATGCTCTGTTACGACATCATAGTCGGGCCAGCACCGTACGGGTGGCGCCAAAAAACCGTTCGCGAAGACGCGTGCGGTCTTTGATATCAAATAAGATGGTCATGCGGATGCGATACACCTGCAAACTGAGTCTCGCAAGAGGCAGACCAACAGCCACAGATCAATCACAGGTGACTCAGAACATCGACACAAAGGAATTCTGGCCACAGCATTGAACGCTTTGGCAAACCCGTGCACTCTGGTCTTATGGAAGATGAAGTAGATCCGTGGATCGAATTCTTAGACAGTTTACAAACCTTTGCTCTGCATGGGTGGCAATTTCTATCCAGCCTGGCGCAACCCGGGTGGCGCCTTTGGCAAGTCCTGATCATTGTTGGCTTGGCCTTTTTCGCATGGTGCGCACACAAACCATTTGCCAACACTTTGCAATCATGGGTCCGGGCTCGGGCCGATTGGAAGCCCTGGCAATTGCGCTTTATCGTGCTGGTGCGCCGCCGGATGGGCTTGATCATATTTGCAGTTTTGATGTGGGCCGTTTGGTTGGCTTTGCAAAACCTGACTTGGCCGTCTCGTTCGTACCTTGTTGGCTTGGCAGCAACTTTAGGCACGGCATGGGCAACAATTAGCTTTTCGGTGCGCGCAGTTCGCAACAGAACCCTTCGGCGGATCGTTGCGTGGAGCCTCTGGATATATGCCACTATCTTTTACCTGGGTTTTTCAAAAGACCTGGGCAAAGTCCTTGACGAGATCGCGTTAGAAGTCGGCACATTCCGACTTTCTATTCTCGATTTGATCGTTGGCTTTGTACTGATTGGCGTCCTGTTTACGTTGGCTCGGTTCGTGAGCAGCACAACCGCTGCTCAAATTCGGCGCAACGAAGACATCAGCCCGTCAATGCAGGTCCTTGCGGTCAAAGGATTGCAACTGGCGTTGTATAGTTTGGCGTTCGTCGTTGGTGTGCGCGCCGTTGGGATTGATTTGACGGGTCTTGCAGTGTTGTCCGGCGCCATCGGTGTCGGTTTAGGGTTCGGCCTACAAAAGGTGGTTTCGAACCTTGTGTCGGGCGTTATCATCCTGTTGGACAAATCGATCAAACCCGGAGACGTCATCAGTCTCGGCGATACCTTCGGTTGGATTCAAACGCTTGGGGCGCGTTATGCCAGCGTCGTCACCCGAGATGGAAAAGAATACTTGATCCCCAACGAAGACCTGATCACCGGGCAAGTGGTGAACTGGTCTCATTCCAACGACTTTGTTCGTTTGGATATTCACTTTGGTACGGCATACAACGACGATCCGCACATGGTGCGAAAGGTTGCCATCGAGGCCGCCAGCAGCGTTAGCCGCGTTCTTAGTCACCGCCCGCCCGTCTGCCACATCGTTGGATTCGGTGACAGCAGTGTCGACTATATCCTGCGCTTTTGGATCAGCGATCCAACGGGTGGTCTAACTAATATTCGAGGGAATGTGTTCTTAGCGCTTTGGGATGCCTTTCAGGACCAAAATATCTCCATTCCGTTCCCGCAGCGCGAAGTGCGGATGCTGGATCAAATGGCGGATGCTTCCAGCGAACTGCGAAAGGACAGTTCGACCTGATTGCGCGCAGCACTGCGACATGAAGAACAGACAACATACGTATATTTCCCTTTCAGGACCAATGGCCCCGATTCCGCAGGCTCCCAATGTCGGTCGACTACAAACTCAAGGCACTGACTGCACACAGTCAGGGATTCGCCAGGGGCACTCTTCATT
>JBDWGM010000003.1:0-19834 GCA_039975755.1 Paracoccaceae bacterium
GCCTTGACGGAAAAAGGTGACCGCTTTGGCATGATCCTGAGGGACGCCGAGTGCTTCGGCGTACATGTACCCCAGATTGGTGCAGCCATGCGCATCGCCGCCGTCACAGCCTTGACGGGATAGCGCGACCGCTTTGGCATAGTCCTGAGGAACGCCACGTGCTTGGCGGTACATGTACCCGAGATTGGTACAGCCAATCGCGTCCCCGCCGTTGCAGCCTTGACGAAAAAGCGCGGCCGCTTTGGCATAATCCTGAGGAACGCCATGTGCTTGCTCGTACATGATACCGAGATTGGTGCAGCCTTTGGCAATGCCCCCTTCACAGCCTTGACGAAAGAGCCCGGTCGCTTTGGCATAATCCTGAGGAACGCCATGTGCTTTCTCGTACATGAACCCCAGACTGGTGCACCCGTGCGCGTGGCCCCCTTCACAGCTCTCACGATAAAGTTCTACCGCTTTGGCATAATCCTGAGGAACGCCGCGTGCGTGTGCGTACATAGCCCCAAGATTGGTGCAGCCAAGCGCATTGCCCCCGTCGCAGCCTTGACGATAAAGCACGACCGCTTCGGCATAATCCTGAGGAACTCCGCGTGCTTGTGCGTACAATACCCCGAGATTGGTACACCCGGACGCGGTGCCCTCGTCGCAGGCTTGACGATAGAGAGCCGCCGCTTGCGTAAGATCCTTGGACACGCCAAGCCCGTCTTCGTACATGAGCCCCAGATTGGTGCACCCAAGTGCTTCGCCTCCGTCACAGCCCTGACTAAAGAGATCAACCGCCTTGACGTAGTCTTGCGGCACACCAAGGGCTTGATGGTATATGACCCCGAGAGTGGTGCAACCGTTTGGTTCCCCGCCTTCGCAAGCCGTTCGAAACTGGTCAGCGGCTTTGTCGAAGCTGTCGCTTTGGAAATGCGTCACGCCTGCTTGAAAGCAGCCAGCAGCAGATCCGGCGTCGCAATTGGCATTGAGCAAGCGCAATGCATCTTTGGTGTTTTTGTTTTCGTCACGCAAGGTGGTTGCGTGTTCAACGCATCTGTTCCAGCCGGCAGCGCAGGCGGTCACAAGGAGGTCTGTCTTTTTTTCGGGATCCGTCGTTTGGTTTGCTGCAATTTCACACGCAACGGTCGGGAATTTCGAGCAGAGGAAGGTATCTATTTGAAGCGCTTGTGCAACCTGAGTTGTCAGACGCGGAATGTTGGGCACTAGCGCCAGAACGGCGATAAGGCCGAAAATCAACAGGATGGTTTTACGCGTGTTTTTCATATCAAACTTAGCAAGCTTTCAGACGGCTGGAACTGCGTTAACCAAGCATGAGGCGCTGGTTTAGTCCAGTCTGATCTGCTGCGGTTTGGCGTCAGGCTTGCGTGCGTGTGCGGATTTGAGAGGCGCGGCGGGTTTGGATTTGGCGGCGGATGAAGGCGGCGATGAACAGGGCCGACAGGATCAGCACGATTGTGGGGGCGGGCGCGCTGTCGATGAAGAAGGCGGCGTAGGTGCCCACAAGCATGGACGCCATGCAGACGATCACCGACACCCACAACATATGTGAAAAGCTGCGCACCAGCAGGAACGCGATGGCGCCCGGTGCGATCAAGAGCCCGATGGCGAGGATCAGGCCAGCCGCCGACAAA
The DNA here is from genome assembly GCA_039975755.1 of Paracoccaceae bacterium. Taxonomy (GTDB): domain Bacteria; phylum Pseudomonadota; class Alphaproteobacteria; order Rhodobacterales; family Rhodobacteraceae; genus JABSSA01. The sequence continues at coordinate 1,635 of JBDWGM010000003.1, forward strand.
GTTGCGACGATGGTCAGGGACAGGGCCGTCAGCAAGCCATAGTGCAGCCAGTTGACCCAGAGGCCTGACGCTTGGGCCTGGGCGGGGTCAAAGCTGTGGAGCAGCAGGTCTTTCCATTTCAGGACAAGGACCACGGAGACGCCGAGCGAGATCAGGCCAGCGGTCCATAGGTCTTGGGCGCCGATGCCCAGAAGGTTGCCGAACAGGATATGGTCGAGATGCGCGTTTGTCTCGACGGACACATAGAGCACGATGCCGACGGCAAACATGCCCGAAAACACGACCCCCATGACGGTGTCCTGTTTCACGCGGCTGTTGGTCGACAGATACCCGGTCAGCAAGGCGCAGGTCATGCCGGCACCAAAGGCTCCGATGATCAGGGGGATGTTGAGGATATAGGCCAGCACGATCCCCGGCAGCACCGCGTGGCTGACCGCGTCGCCCATCAGCGCCCAGCCTTTCATCACCAGAAAGCAGGACAGCAAAGCGGTGGGGACGGACACGATCATGCAGATCAGAAAGGCGTTCTGCATGAAGCCGAAGCGGAAGGGCAAGAGCAGCGTGTCGAGATCCATCAGGCGGCCTTTTGGGTGGGCTGTGCAGTTAGGTTTTGTTTTTCGCGCAAGGATGCTTTGGCTTTGCGGCGGGCGGCGAGGAGGCCGTGTTTGGGGGCAAAGACGAAGGCGATCAGGAAGATCAGCGTTTGCAGGGTGACGATCAGGGCCCCTGTCGCGCCGTCGAGGAAATAGCTGGCATAGGCGCCGACAAAGCTGGTGAGTGCGCCGATGACGACGGACACGGCGATCAGGCGGGGGAAGCGGTCGCAGAGCAGATAGGCGGTGGCACCGGGGGTCACGACCATAGCGATGACGAGGAACGCGCCGACGGTTTGCATGGCGGCCACGACTGAGGCGGAGAGCAGCATGAAGAACACGGCCTTGAGCAATCCGGGGCGCAGGCCAATGGTGCGGGCGTGGTTTTCGTCAAAGAAGGTGACCATCAGGTCTTTCCATTTGGCGAGGAGGACGGCGAGCGACACAAAGCCGATGATGGCAAGCTGTAGGGTGTCTTCGGGGGTGATGGCCAGAATGTTGCCCATGGTGATGGTCTGGATCGACACAGCGATGGGGTTGATGGACACGATGAACAGGCCAAGGCCAAAGAACGAGGTGAAGATCAGGCCGATGATTACGTCGCTTTTGAGGCCCGAGCGTTCGGACAGGAACAACATGGCCCCCGCCGCCAGCCCACCAGAAATGAAAGCGCCAAGGGCGAAGGGCAGTCCAAGGATATAGGCCCCCGCAACGCCAGGCACGACGGAATGGGACAGCGCGTCGCCGATCAGCGACCAGCCTTTCAGCATCAAATAGGCGGACAGGAACGCACAGACGGCCCCAACCAAGGCCGAGACCCACATGGCTTTGGCCATGTAGCCATAGGTGAAGGGTTCCCACAGAAGGTCGATCACTTTTTGACCTCGGTGCGTTGGGTTTTTTCGCCGTATTGCACAAAGGGGCGTTCGTCGTCGGTGAGGATGGTGACTTCGCGGGCGTCTTCGTCGTCATGCAGCGCGGTGCCGCCCAGCGTGAAGTGACGCAACACGCCGCCAAAGGCCTGTTCCAGATTTTCGCGCGTAAACGTCGTTTCGGTCGGGCCGTGTTTCAGGACGGTGCCTTTGACCAGAACGGTGCGGTCACAGAATTCCGGAACCGAGCCGAGGTTATGCGTCGAGACCAGCATCACCCGGCCTTCGTCGCGCAATTCGCGCAACAGGGCGACGATTTGGTCTTCGGTTTGGACATCCACCCCGGTGAAGGGTTCATCAAGCAAGATCACCTGCCCGTCTTGGGCCAGTGCACGCGCCAGAAACACGCGTTTGCGTTGGCCGCCCGACAATTCGCCGATCTGGCGGTGCCGAAAATCCTGCATGTTCACGCGGCGCAACGCTTGATCAACCGCGGCGTGGTCTTGGGATTTGGGACGGCGCAAAAAGCCCATGTGGCCATAGCGACCCATCATCACCACGTCTTCGACCAGCACGGGGAAGGCCCAATCGACCTCTTCGGATTGGGGGACATAGGCCACCAGATTTTGGCGCAGCGCCTCGCGTACGGTTAATCCCAATATCCGGATGTTCCCTTGGGCCGTGGGCACAAACCCCATGATCGCCTTGAACAGCGTGGATTTTCCGGCCCCGTTGATGCCGACCAAAGCGGTTACCGTCCCGCGTGGAATGTCAAAGCTGGCGTTCCACAACGCAGTATGGCCATTGCGATAGGTGACCGTGACGTCCTGCGCCGACACGCCCGGTTCGGGGTGTTCGTCCAATCGGGTGGCTGTTTCAGGCTTGTAGTCATCTCGCATGACGCATTCCTTGTGTACCGGCCCCTTTAGGCGCGTGGTTCAATTGGTCGCCGTTGTCAGAGCTGTGGCAACCGTGCCCGCCGTGACGCGCAACAGATCAAGATATGTCGGCACCTCGCCATCGGCGTTGCTGAGTGAATCGACATACAAAATGCCGCCAAAGGCTGCATCGGTTTCGCGGGCAACCTGTTTGGCGGGTGCCGAGCTGACCGTGCTTTCGCAAAAGACGACGGGGATATCATTGTCACGCACGCCATCGATCACTGCACGCACTTGCTGTGGTGTGCCGACCTGATCGGCGTTCATCGGCCACAGATACAGTTCTTTCAAACCGAAATCCCGAGCTAGATAGCTGAACGCGCCTTCGCAGGTGACCAACCAACGTTGATCTTCGGGAACGGACGCAATGGCATCGCGCAAAGGTTCGATTGTGGCGCGCAAGGCGTCTTTGTATTGGGTCGCGTTTTCGGCATAGACGGCAGCATTGTCCGGGTCTTGTTCTGCCAACGCTTTTTCGATGTTGTCGATATAGATCAGCGCATTATCCAGACCCATCCACGCGTGTGGGTTGGCCTTTCCGACATAGCTGCCTGATGCGATTGAGATCGGTGAAATCCCGTCCGTTAGGGTCACAGATGGAATGTCGCCCAGATTTGACAGGAACTGTTCAAACCACAATTCGAGGTTCAGACCGTTCCACAGGATAAGGTCCGCATCATAGGCGCGCACGATGTCTTGGGGTGTTGGCTGGTATCCATGAATTTCGGCACCCGGCTTGGTTATGGACACAACATCAGCTGCGTCCCCTGCCACATTGGAGGCCATATCCGCCAGCACCGTAAAGGTCGTCACAACCTTTAACTTGTCTTTGGCCTGCGCTGTGCTTGCGAAAGCTGCTGTTAACGCGAGCGTTAAGGCCAGCGATAAGAACTGTTTCGGAATTCTTGGCAGCATTCGAATCTCCTGTTCAGGACGGTGCGCCCAAGGATATGTAAATGCAAATCAGTCGCAACTGTCAATGCAATTGCGAACTATTCTCATTTTCACCTGCGTAAAGCCTGCATTAAGATCGCAATTCCGCTTAAGACACAGGTGGCGTGTTTGTATTGTACTGGTTTGCGCTGGGCAGGTTTGCGTTTGATCCGCGCCCTGATTGCGAGGTGGCACAAACAGAAATGCCGCCAAAGCAAACGCTGTGGCGACATTTATTTAACAGTACAATTCGGTCGAAAAATCGGGCTTAGCTGGCTGTGTATTGGGACAGGGCTGCGCGGGTGCCTTGGGTCCATAGGATGTTCATCCAGTGTTCAAAGGCCTGCGCAAATTCTGGGTCGTCGGCCAGATCGCCGTAATATTGTGTCTGTTCCAGCCATGCCACTGGACGGTGACGCGCCTGAGACGCCACATCCGTCAATTGATCCCAATGCGGGTCATTGGCGTCGATTTTCGAACCATCCTCGCGCGTGCCTTCGCACATACGTGCCCACAGTGCTTCGACCAGGGCCAGTCCGGCAATAGAACCGTTGGCGTTAAGGGCGTCTTGGATTGTGGGGATGAGAAATCCGGTATGACGAGAAGACCCGTCGAATGCAACGCGGCGGGTTGTGTCCAATATCGCAGGGTTGCCAAAACGACTTTCGACCAGCTTGAGGTATTCCGTCGATGACAGGTTTGGCACCTCTGTGACAAAGGGCAAGATTTCCTCGTGTTGGACCTTGCGGAAGAACCCAGCAATGTCCGCATCCCCCATACATTCCGAAATCGACGCGATGGACAGCAATTCGCCCGCATTTGCCAACACCTGATGACCTGCGTTCAGGATGCGGATTTTCATCGCCTCATAGGCGTGCACATTGTCGGTGAGCGTCGCGCCAACGTGCCCCCAATCGGGACGGCCACAGGCAAATTGGTCTTCGATCACCCATTGGCGATAGTTTTCATGGGTGACAGGTGCGGCGTCATCGATCCCCAATTCGTTGACCAAGGCCAATTCTTGCGACCCGGTTGCGGGCACGATGCAATCGACCATGGAGTTGGGGAATGCCCCATTTGTGTCAATCCAATCGGCCAGTTCTGGATCGGACATGCGCGCCAAAGACACCACGGTTCGGCGCAGGATATCGCCGTTGCCTTGCAAGTTGTCACAGCTTTGACCGGTGAAGGCAGGGTGACCTGCATCGCGGCGAATTCGCAGTGCGGCGACGATGGCGCCAAATGCGGTTTTCGGCGTTGTCGGATTGTGCGCGTCGTGCTGGATGTCCTCGTGGGTTTCATCCAACCCGCCTGTGACGGGGTCGATATAGTAGCCGCCTTCGGTGACGGTCAAAGACACGATGCGAATGTTGGGGTCCGCAATGGTTTGAATCAACGACTGGTTGTCGTCTTCGATGGGCAGGTAGTCGATCATTGATCCTGTGACTTCGGTCGACGTGCCCGACGGATCAAGTTTGATCAGCGTGGCCAGGCAATCCTGTGACAGAAGCTTTTCGCGCATCACTGCATCGTAAGAGCGCACGCCAGCGCCGATGATGGCCCAATCGGAATCCAGACCTTGCTGCATCAAACGGTGCAAATACCACGCCTGATGGGCCCGGTGAAAATTGCCCAAACCGATGTGAACGATCCCGGCGCGCAACTTGGAGCGATCGTAATTCGGGCGCTCGATCCCTTCGGGTAAAAGGTCAAGTGCCGCGTTGCAGAGTTTCATCGGCTCATACGCCAGGTCGAGATTATCCATCAGCTTATCCAATTGCCGCCATAGACGTTATAAGTTTGGTCAACGATGTCACTCGCGCCATCGGACGCCAGCACCACCGCCATACCCGTTCAATCTGCGGCACACCCCATGTGGCCGAAAGGGACTGCATCCCTACCTTCTTTTCGTTTTTGCCCAAGTGCTTTGCATTCGTATTTGGCAAAATGACGTCAACACCATGTCAATGCTCATTGTCTTCTACACCCGGCGCGATGGCATTTACGTTAATCCCCCAAGAGATCAAGTTCAGCGCACAAGATTGTGTGAGGCGAATGACCGCAGCTTTGGCAGTTCAGGTTGCGCGGTCTGCTTGCACAATTGGCCAGTGCTAGACCGTCGTGACCGACACGTGTGAATTTGCTGCCAATTTGTGCACAAATACCGGCCAGATAAACCAACCAAACACCGTTGCGGCCCATGAGCCTGCTTGTTTCCTCTTTAGGTTGGATGTTGTGGACACATCGAATGAATCAATTGTCCGTGGCGATGACACAAATCTTTACGCGCGACAAGATTTAATCCTCTGCCACATGAAAGCTCTTACTATTTTTTTAAGCGGAGGCCCGCATGATCAACTTGCCTTCGAACAATGTTGCCTCGTGCGGATGGTCGTCGCCTTCAATCGAGCGGAACAGTGTTTCCACAACACAGCGCGACACTGCATCGTAATCTTGTGCAATGGTTGTGAGAGGCGGACATGTGAAACGCGAAAAGGGATGGTCATCTTGGCCGGCCACACGGATGGTGCAATCTTCGTCGCGCCCCACACGAAGACGCCGTTCGTAACAGGCCGTTAGCAAGCCAATCGCCAATCTGTCATTGCTGCATAAAACGGTGCTTGTTTTGAAGTGTTGGTTATCAAGGGCCTTGCCGCCCTCGACGCGTCCGATTTCCTCAAACGCCCAGCCTTCGCCTTCTGCTTTGACGATGACGGGTTCATGGCCCAGCTGTTCCATCGCCTTGATATATCCCTGACGCCGCTTGTTGGCGTTGGGGTTTGACGGTTTGCGCATTTCAAAAAAGCAGGGGGGTTCGCCAGTGCGACAGAGGTAATCGACGATCAGCATTGAAAACTGCGGATTATCCGAGCCGACAAACGCCAGGCCGAGATCTTGGATATTACTGTCAAACAACACCGTTGGGACGTCGTCACAGAACTTTTCTATCGCGGCGCGGTCTGACGCGCGTCCCAGAGGGGCAAGCAAGACACCCGCCGGTTTCAACGAGCGAAGACTGTCCAAAATTTCGACTTCGAGCGCGGGATCACCATGTGCACTGTAAAGCGTCGGGCGATATCCTTCATCGATACAACGCTGTTCAATATTGCGCGCAAGTTCGGCAAAAAACGGGTCTGCCAGATAAGGCACAACGATGCCCACATTTTTAGTGAGCTTTCTGTTTTGGTTCATCGCGTAGATGTTTGGGCGATAGTCGTGCACTTCCAGAGCCGCCTCAATACGCTGACGTGTGGAGGGGCGGACACTTTCGGGATCATGAAAGAACTTTGAAACCGTTGGCCGGGATATCCCGATCACGGCTGCGAATTCCTCCATATTCCGTATCTTAGGCTCGCTCATTCTACCTCGCTTCCAATGAATGCTCTGGACTGGCATTGCTTAAAAACGCGCCGGCATTCACCTTTACACGGTTCACATTGCCTTATCGCGCGCAAATATTGCAAGTCGCCATGGCAAAAATATGTTCAGTATTCGATCAGTTATCGTAAATTTGAATAACCTGAGGTTGAATTCCAGACTTTTGCGTATGTCCAAAATACTGCAGAGGCGGATCACGTAATGGCCTGCTGCCCCCGAAGCGTCATCGCAGTGCGCCGCAAAACATCCAAGATATGATCAAGTGCGGCCGGGTCCGCGACATGGTTGACGGACACCACCGTACCCAACACGGATTGCACCGACCCGATGACACCGACCGGCACGGCAATGCCGCACATGCCCATTTCGAATTCATTCCGCACCACGGCGTATCCTTGCGCACTTGCGTCCTGTATTTTCGATTTGATCGACCACAGGTCCATATCGGTGGCTTCTGTCAAACGCTGCATTTCGGTTTTGGCCAGAATATCCACAGCCGATTCAAAAGGCGTGCGCGCCAACAACATCCGCCCGATCGCCGTGTGCAACAGCGGCAAAGTGCTGCCCACGGAAAACCCCAAAGACACGCGCGCCGAAGCCATCGCAGAGCGCGCCACGTAAATCGCGCGGCCTTCGTCGCGGATCGCCAACGAAATCTCTCCGTCGAGTTCTTCTGCGAATTGATTGAGGACGGGTTGAATGGAGCGCCCATAGTCATGCGCTGTCAGATACCCCCCAGCCAGTGCCAGAACACGCGGCGTCAGGCAAAGGCTGCGATCCCGTTTGCTGAGGTATCCGGTGTCCAAAAGGGTCAGGCACAAACGCCGCACTGTGGCCCGGTCAAACCCGGTCAATCGGGCGATGTCGGCCATCGTCAGGTCGCGGCGTCCAGTTTCAAAACAAGCCAGCACGCTGAGACCTTTTGCAAAAGTAGAAGCGCTGTCACTGCTGCTCATCGTGAAACCCTTTCGATTCCGGCTATGGTTGACTTGAAATTTCCATCGAAGGCCAGATGATTTTGACCGTAACGGCACAAACCTAACGACATTTCGGCAAATCGGGAACGTGGTCCTTCGCGCAGATCGCAGCGAATGGCGGCTGTGAGCCCAATGTGACGGATGCTACGCGGTTTACAGATGTCTGGTTGCTGAAAAACTATTTACCTACTTTACTCGAAACCATGGTCATGGCTGGGATAGCCTTGCCCGCAGATAGTTCGTGATCAACGGTTGCGGTTGGAGAAAATCCAAGCGCTTGATAAAAGGCATCTGCATCCGAACTGGACTTCAGGACCACGACTGAGAACTGCCGCGCCGATGGTAAAAGGCGGCTGATCTCGTTGATCAACTTCCCGCCGATACCGCATCGCTTTTTCTCGGGCGAGACATACATTCCCCAAATATACCCAACTCCGTGGCGCTCAGCAGCTATTGCTGTTCCGACCAGACAATCACCTATCGCCGTAGATGGCGATCCCACAGAGTTTTCAACCGCTACCAAGGCTATTCCATCTGGAGCGAGCATTCCCAAATCTGGCCTGTCAAGCGAAGCAACCATATCTTCGACCTGAACGGTTCCTACGATCTTTGTATACGCTTCACGCCAGCATCGCGCTAGATGCGAGCGGACCTCGTCATGATCAGTACTGTTTAGTTCACGGATAGTTAGCATTTGGAGACAGTATCCTTAAAAAAGCAAACCTTCAAAAACTCTTAATGAACGGCAGAAAAGTCCGCATAACCGACTTTGGCGCAGCCCTGCCGAACGTCCGGTTTAAGTCAGACTTACGTGACGTTTAACCCAAAAGGACGTGCCGGGTTCGCCTGATCAAACTCAGAAAATCCGTCTGATCGGGTTCAAGAGGCTCGACGTATCGCCATTTCGATGCGATATTGTACGATATGCGGTGTTAAGTTCGCATAACGCACAATATGAACCTATCCAAGGCTAAAATGACCCAAAACGATCAGACAAAGACCAAGGCGCTGCCAGACCAAGGGGCGGATACGTGGGTTGTGATTGCGCGCTCAGAAGACTTGGATACAGCGCGCGCCGTAAAGCCAATCACGTTGAACGGTCAGCGTTTGGTGCTGTTTCGGGATGACGAGGGCGAGCTGGGATTGATTGGGCGCAACTGTCCGCATCGCGGGGCGGATTTGTGTTTTGGTCGGCTCGAAGACAACGGATTGCGGTGCCCGTTTCATGGGTGGCATTTCGACAGAACCGGCCAATGTGTGGAACAACCTGCGGAACCGGAAGGGTCACACATGTATAAATCCATCAAAGTGCCCATGATCCCAGTGGTCGAATTGAACGGCCTGATCATGGCGCATCCGGATTGACCCGCGATGCCAAAGCAGCCCATTTTTCAAACGACGTTGTTTCACGGCAAAAGGAAATGACCAGATGATCAGCCAACAACTGAACGATCAGATTACACGTGTTGGACCGGATGAACCGGCGGGTCGGGTGTTGCGCCATTATTGGCAGCCCGCAGCGTTGGTTGATGAATTGGATTGGCGCGCAAAAGTTCCGGTGAACCTGATGGGGGAACGACTGGCTTTGGTCCAAGATGCAAAAGGAGCGTTGTCGCTGGCGACGCGTGTGGCGCAAGCCTCGGAACCGTCTGCGCATTATCCTGCACCGGACGCCATAACGATTGATCCGGATGGACCGCGTTATCCGGTGGTCGTGCAAAAGGGCATTGTGTTTGCGTATATGGGTCCGGGTGATCCGCCGCCGTTCCCGAATTTTGATTGTTTCAGAGCGCCCGACACGCATGTGTTTGCCTTTAAGGGGTTGTGGCATTGCAATTGGTTGCAAGCGCTTGAGATTGGGATCGACCCTGCCCACGCGTCGTTCCTGCATCGTTTCCTTGAGGATGACGATCCTGAGGACGGCTATGGCAAGCAGTTTCGCGACAAGGCGGCGCATACGGATATGCCGATGACGCAAATCCTTAGGGAATATCCGCGCCCAGACATCGAAGTCGAAGAAACTGGGTATGGTTTAAAGATCACGGCGCTGCGGCATATGGAGAATGATCTGACCCATGTGCGGGTGACCAACCAGATTTTCCCGGATGCGATCTGTATTCCAATGTCGCGCGAAATGACGATCACGCAGTGGCATGTGCCGGTCGATGACGAGACATGTTATTGGTACACGCTGTTCACCAGTTTTCAAAAACCTGTCGACAAGGACGTCATGCGGGCGCAACGGCTCAAGGAACATCGCCTGCCCGACTATGCGCCGCTGAAGAACAAGGACAATGAGTACCACTTTGATCCGGCAGAACAGGAACGGCTGACCTATACCGGAATGGGGCTGGACATTAACGTGCATGATCAATGGGCCGTTGAGGGCATGGGCCGCATTCAAGACCGCACGCGCGAACATTTGGGGCGCAGTGATGTTGCGATCATTCGATATCGACGGATGCTGCGTCAGGCGATCAAGGCCGTCGAGGATGGCAATCAAGACTCGCTGTTGATGCAAAAAGATGCTGAGGTGGCTGGCATTATTGGTCCTTTGTCCAATGACGCAATCGCATCGACCCACGATTGGGATGTGTCAAGCTGGCAAGCTGACATGCAACGACGGGACGCGTGTCCTTGGGATGCGTCTGTTGGGTCGGATCACAGGCAGTAAGGAAAAGCGCATGCGGGCGTCAATGTCAGAACAAATTGCATCGGGGGCGATGGCGACGCGCGGTGTGCTTGATGACGAAGGCATTCGCAAGGCCGCCGCATTGGTGCAGCGTGTTGAAACGGATGGATTGGAAACCATCCGGCTTGTGTTTCCTGACCAGCACGGGATTTTACGCGGCAAGACGATTGTGGCGCGGGCGCTGACGTCGGCGTTTTCGTCTGGCATCGGTGTCGCCTCGACGCTGTTGCTTAAGGACACGTCACATCGGACGGTGTTCCCCGTTTGGGACGAAGACATCGCCATTGATGCGCATCCGTTGAAAGGCGCCAGCGATGTTCTGTTGGTGCCTGATCCAGATGCGTTTTATCCGGTGCCTTGGTCGCCCCATTCCGCAATCATGTTATGTGACGTCGTCCATCGATCCGGTGATCCGGTGTCGATCAGTGCGCGCACGGTGCTGACGCGGGCCGCTGACCAACTGGCCACAGCGGGATATGGCGCGTTGTTTGGGCTGGAGGTCGAGTTTCAGATATTCGAACGGGTGGATGCAGCGCTGGACCATCCCCAAGCGACAATGCCGCCAGCCCCAGTGCAGACGCGCAATTTGACCCAAGGCCATCAATACCTGACCGAAACCCGTTATGACGCGGCGGACGGAATTCTGGACGATATCAGACGCGCGGCGGATGACATGGGATTGGCCGTGCGCACTGTCGAAGTCGAGATGGGCCCAAGCCAGTTTGAATTCACCTTTGATCCGGCAGATCCAAAGACCCAAGCGGATCGGTTCGTTATGTTTCGCACATTGGTCAAAGAGCTGTGTCATCGCAAAGGGTTGCATGCCACATTCATGGCCAAGCCAAAACTGCCAAATGCCGCAGCAAATGGCTGGCATATTCACCAGTCGTTGTCTGATCTAAAGACCGGGCAAAACCTGTTCATGCCGCATAGCGATGACGCGTTGACCGCCCATGCGGATGGGTGGATTGCGGGGTTGCTGGATCATGCCAGCGCGTCGTGTTTGCTGACCACGCCGACGATCAATGGGTATAAACGCTACGCTCCGTTTCAGTTGGCTCCCAATCGCGTCCAATGGGGCAGCGACAATCGCGGCGCGATGATCCGCGCGTTGTTATACGCACATGACACCGCCAGCCGGATCGAAAATCGCGTCGCGGATACCACGGCAAATCCGTATTTCGCCTTTGCGGCGCAGCTGCTGTCCGGGTTGGACGGGATCGCACGTCAAGCCAAGGCCCCTGCCCCGGCGCACACCCCCTATGATACAGACGCCGTCCATTTGCCGAGCAATTTGGCGCAGGCCATTGATGCGTTTGACGGCAGCGCCTTTTATCGAAAGGCGATGGGCGACGCCTTTGTGGATTACCTTGTTCACATCAAGCGGGCGGAATGGGATCGCTATTTGATGACCGTTTCGGATTGGGAACATACCGAATATTTCAATTTGTTCTGACGGGTTTTGCGCGCATGAGGCCTGATCCCGATCTGCCATGTGATGTGACGCCCGTGCGTGCGCGGGTGTTCGAGGACACGTTGGATGGGTACATCCCGCTTGAGCTGTCCATTCAGTACATGTTGGATCGCCACGGGTTTCAAGCCGCGTGGATTGTGCTGATGCATGCACCGGTCATGGATATCCCCGGTTTGGCCGCAACCGCGCCGGTTCCGCTGACCTTGGACACATCCTGTTCCGGGTTGATCGACAGCATGGACATGATCGCAACGCGCCAGAACGACGGGATACAGATGTCGGGTGTTGGGGCATGGCGGTGGAACGCGGCCGAGCGCGCGCATGAGACAGAATTTGCCCAAACACATCGGCTGGGCGAACCTGTGTTCATCCGGGGCATTGGATTTGAACGCGCTGAACCCCCGTCAATCTGCAGCCGATCCTTTGGGCCTTTGACCATAGCCGAGCCACACAGCAGCAGCGTTGCGTTTGTGCGCTGCGCGCCCTTCGATCTGGATGCGCAGTTGCAAGCCTTGGGCTGGGTGTGCGCCGCCATTTGGAGCATGGGGGAATATGAGGGCAGCGGAGTTTGCGCAGACCATGCGTTTCATGCCCCCGCGGCCCGGTTCGCTGACATCTATCTGCGCGATGACGCGAATGGGTTGGCCAATAAAGGATCGACCCTTGGCCTTTGCGATTATGTTTTGGTTGATTTGACAGGCACAGTGCCAAACCTTGATGCTTTGGCGTGTCGAACATCGCGTTGATTGCCTCAGCGCCTAGTTATTTTCTACCTATGCGCGATGAAATCCCCCAACTGGAAAATAACCGCGTAGACTGACCACAGACGACGTTATTCAACAGATTCGAAAGGGTGTATTATGTCTTTTCCGATGTCTCGCCGAACATTTTTAGCAACCGGGGCCAGTGCCAGTTTCATTGCGTTACATCCGTTTGCAGCGCGTGCCGCCGCAAACCAAGCGCATTTGCGCATTATGGAAACCACCGATCTGCATGTGCATGTGTTTCCTTATGACTATTACGGGGACCGAGCTGTTGATACCGTTGGTCTGTCCAGAACCGCCGCATTGATCGAAGATGTGCGCGCTGAGGCTGGCAATGCCATGTTGATCGACAATGGTGATTTTCTTCAGGGCAACCCGATGGGCGATTACATCGCGTATGAACGGGGCATGAAGGACGGCGATATGCATCCCGTGATCACGGCCATGAACACGTTGGGGTTTGATGCCACAACGTTGGGCAATCACGAGTTCAACTATGGGCTCGATTTTCTGACGAAATCCATGGCCGGGGCCCGTTTCCCGGTCGTAAGCGCAAATGTCGTTCTGGAAGAGGGTGCAGACCCTTTGAAGGACAAGACCATGTTCAAGCCTTATATCATCGTGGACAAAGAGGTGGTGGATGGCGCGGGCCAGCCCCACACGATCAAAGTCGGTTTAATCGGGTTCGTTCCGCCCCAGATCATGCAATGGGATCGCCGCCATTTGGAAGGCAACATCATTGCGCGCGACATCCTGCAAACGGCGCGGGCCTATGTGCCGCAAATGAAAGAAGAAGGCGCTGATCTGATCATCGCGCTGAGCCATTCTGGCATTGGCGGGGTCAAGGAAGAAGAGATGATGGAAAACGCGTCTGTTCCTTTGGCCCGCATCGAGGGCATTGATGCCATCCTGACCGGACACCATCACCGTGTGTTCCCGTCCAAAGCCTATGACGGTGTCGAAGGTGTCGACACTGCAGCCGGCACGATCTTTGGCACGCCTGCAGCCATGGGCGGGTTCTGGGGATCGCATCTTGGGTTGATCGACCTGATGATCGAATCTTCGGGCGGGGAATGGAAAGTTGTGGCGCATAGCTCGGAAGCGCGGCCCATTTCCAAGCGCAACGAAGATCGATCTATCACGCCCTTGGTGCAAAGCATCGTCGCGGTTGAGGACAGTGTGCGCACGGATCATGAGGAAACGCTGGCCTATGTGCGGCGGGCCGTTGGAAAGACAGACGCGCCGTTGCATTCGTATTTTGCCTTGGTTGCGGATGACCCCTCGGTTCAGATCGTTTCGATTGCCCAGAAATGGTATATCGAACAGATGCTGGCGAGCACTGAATTCGCCGGATTGCCGATCCTGTCCGCCGCCGCTCCGTTTAAGGCGGGCGGCCGTGGTGGGCCGGAATATTACACCGATGTGGCCAAGGGCGATGTCGCCATCAAGAACGTGTCCGACCTGTATCTGTATCCCAACACAGCGCGCGCCGTGCTGGTCACAGGTGCACAAGTCAAAGATTGGTTGGAACGATCTGCGGGGATGTTTAATCAGGTTGAGGCCGGGTCAAACGGGTCCGTCTTGTTGAACCCGGATTTCCCGTCCTTCAATTTCGATGTGATCGACGGTGTGTCCTATCAGATCGACCTGAGCCAGCCGTCCAAGTTTGATCCAAAGGGCGAGCTGATCAATCCAGACAGCGCGCGGATCGTCAATTTGAAATTTGATGGACAACCTGTTGATCCGGCGCAGAAATTTGTCATCGCGACCAACAATTACCGGGCCTCGGGCGGTGGTCAGTTCCCTGGCGCGTTGGGGGATACGATCATTTTTGAAGGGCCCGACACCAACAGGGACGTCATCGTGCGCTATATCGTGGACAAGGGCACCATCAATCCAAGCGCGGATTCCAATTGGAGCTTTGCCCCGATGCCCGGCACCAGTGTGCTGTTTGAAACGGGGCCAAAGGCCAAGGATTACGCCGACAGTGTTGAAGGTGTGACATTGACCCCTGTCGGAGAAAGCGAAGAAGGGTTCACGCAATTCCGGCTTGATCTGTAAGGGTTCAAATCCTAGCGGTGGCTGGAGTTGAGTCTGCGCGGTTAGACTGCGCGGGATACGATTGTCTGGGCCTCTTTTCAGTCTGGGGTGTCGCCATATTTGGCCGCCTTTCGCGCCCTGATTGTGCACGCACAGTTAGATAAAAGATCAGATCAATTTTTACGCACAGAAATGTCATAAACGCGGTGTACGAAAAATTGACGATTCGACGGGGCCGCGCATGTCACGATCCAAACCACGGCGTTTAACTGCAGTTAAACGGACCGTGTTTGCGCAGCCTTTCGCCGAAATAACCGTTCTCAACAAAAGCGCGTGATTGATCGCAACACGTCGATAGTAAGCCTGTCCATCACTTATTGCCGAGCACTTTGGCGGGTCTGTTAAAGAAGGAAAGAAAGACGTGCAAAACACTTCTTACACTGTAGGTTTCACCGACGACACGACCATTCAGTTACGTCTGGAACTTGGCAATGTCATCGATTCAGCACAGACCACGGACGTTCCGGACGGCCTGAACCCCGACAGCGAAGGCTATGTCTATGACAACGAGAACGGCGGTTTTCTGGGGCGTGTAACAGGGGCGAATGGTGAGTTTTGGCAGACGTTCGATGAATACGAAGCATCCGATATTGATGATCTTTTTGATGTTGATCCCAACAATACGGACGCGGGCGCGGCAGTGGACGATCTGTCGAAATGGACCGTCACAGTAAATGGTCTTGAGGTTGATCTGCTTGGCCTGTCCCGCAAGTCGAACATTTTGCAAACCGCTGAGACGGATAATTTCGAATTTGAATTCAGCACGGTTCAGAATGTCTTTCTTGAACTCAGCACGCCGCTGAATGAAGGCGACACCATTGAGATCAGCTTTGATGATGCGGATTTTGATCCCATCGGCGCGGCCTTTGACACCAGCACAACCATTTCCGAAGCCATCCATGTCAATCTGACAGGATACGACCCGGATGACCTGTCCAAAAAGGCGTTGTTGTCCAGCTGGAATGGGTGGAGCATCGAGGGCGAAGGATCAACCGTTGCCCAAGAGTATTCCGCAGGGATGGAATTTCAGGTCATCGACGCCAACACCCAACAGGTGGTGAAAACCGGCGCAATCGAATTGGCGCAGGCCGCCGAAGACCCCAACAATTTCTCATTGAATTTCAATGGCACAGATGTGTGGGAGATGGATTTCTCTGACGTGTCGGTCGCCGGGGATTATTACGTCGCGGTCGAAGGTGTGGGCATTTCGCAGACATTCACAATCGAAGAAACCCATTGGCAGGACATCTTTGAAACCTCCTTTAGCGGGTTTTATCATCAGCGCAGCGGCATCGCCTTGGAAGAAGAATATACTGATTTTGTGCGCCCGGCGTCATTGGTGCCCGGTGAAAACCTTGAGGTTTTGCGCACCAATGTGCGTATTTCGGAAACGTCGGAAGGATCGCCAGACAGCAGCGGCGCCAAGCCGTTTGATCGCTTTCCCGGCGAAACAACCGGCGAAACGGTGGATGCATGGGGCGGCTGGCATGACGCCGGTGACTGGGATCGTCGCACGCAGCATCTTGAGGCCGCGCGCAACATGATCGAACTGGTCGAAATGTCGCCTGATTGGGGCGCGGCCGACGATTTGAATATTCCCGAACGCGGCGACGGTATTCCCGACATCCTGCAAGAAGCCATTTGGGGGATCGAAGTCTTTAAGCGTCTGCAAACCGATGACGGTGGCATTCCGGGTGGGATTGAACAGGAAGCCTATCAATCCTCGGGCGGAGCATCCTGGACCGAAGGTCCGGTTGTTTATGCTTATGCGCCGGATGTCTGGTCCAGCTGGGAATACGCGGCGTCCGCGGCCAAAGTGGCCTATAATCTGGCCCCCTATGATGCGGCTGCAGCTCAGGATTGGTTGGACAGCGCCATTGCGGCGATGGATTATGCCGAAGCCAATTGGCAGGACGAATTGGGAAGCGATGTCCACCCGCGCGACGTCACATCCCGCAATATCGCATCGTTGGAATTATACCGTGCCACCGAAGACGCGGCGTATCACGACATCTTTGTCGATACGTCCGTGTATGCAGATGGCAACATCAGCAACATCGACTGGCGATCCCATCAATTCGAATCCGCGTTTTTGTATGCTCGGATAGGTGATTTGATTGAAAACGACACGATCCGGGTCACGAGCCTTGCCGATATGCAGGCGGAAATTGATCTGTTGACCGATTTGGGTCAACGCTCTGCGTTTGGAAGTTTGTTCAACCCTTATGCGCCGTATGGCTGGGGCAACACTGCGACCCAACCCAACCATTCACAGGATGTGTTTGTGCGGATGCATCATCTGACCGGTGATGATGAATTGCTGACGATCATACAGGCCGATGTTCAATACACGCTTGGTGCCAATCCGTTAAACATGACCTATTTGACCGGTTTGGATGGCGTGCGCGGTCCCGAAGAAATCCTGAACCTGGATGCAGAGACATTAGGATACGGGCCAATTCCCGGCATTACCGTTTTTGGTGACTTCAATATCCATGACTACGACAGAGATTTTTATCACGATATCATCGAAGACGATCAGTTTCCGAACATCTGGCAAGCGCCTGTCGCGGAAAGCTGGCAAGGGTTCAGCGTCTATGTGCCTGTCACCGAATATACGGTGCAACAAGGCATTACAGATACAGCCTATGTCACAGGTTATTTGGCCTCTTTGGGTGCGGCGGACATTCCGATTGATGCCGACGGCACGGTTATCGGCACGCCCGCCAGTGAAGATCTGTTTGGAACAAGCCACGCTGATATCATCTATGGCCATGGCGGCGATGATGAGATCAAAGCCCGCAAGGGAGACGACGTGGTTCATGGCGGTGACGGCGACGACGACGCACGCGGCAACGCGGGGGCGGACACCATGTTCGGTGATCAAGGAGCCGATACGCTGTTTGGGCGAGGCGGCGATGACGTGTTGCATGGCGGCGATGACGATGATCGCCTTTTGGGCGGAGGCGGAGACGACGAGCTCTTTGGCGACGCCGGAGACGATTATATCAAAGGGGCAAACGGGAACGACACGCTGAACGGTGGCGCAGGCAATGACAGTCTGCTGGGCGGATCAGGTGCGGACACGTTTGTGTTCGAGCTTGGCAATGACGAAGACCGCTTTCTGGTTTTCTCGACTGCGCAGGATACCATTTTGCTGGACGCAGAGTTGCTTGGCAATTTTGATTCCGTGAGCGACGCCCTGAATGGTGCGGGCAAGTTGGCTGCGACCGGGCGCAAATTCACGCTGAACTTTGACTCAGGTGACGTCCTGATCATCAAGAGTGCGGACGCCATGACCCTGGCCGAAATCGAAGAGACCTTTGTTCTGTTCTAACCCCTTTTTACCCTGCGAGGGATGGAAGGAAGAGGACGATTGCGGGGAAGGCGACGAGGAGGGCGATTGTGATGGCGTCGGCGATGAAGAAAGGTGTGACGCCTTTGAACACGTCCTGCACGGTCAGGTCATCGCGCACGCC
>JBDWGM010000004.1:0-100903 GCA_039975755.1 Paracoccaceae bacterium
ACGACTTTGCGCAGTACCTGATGAACCGGATGGACGCATCCTATCAACCCGTTATTGCAGACGAGGCCTGACCATGCTTGATCTGTCAGCTCAACTGCAAAACATCGCAGCTCTGCCAGCTGATCGTCCTATGACAATGCCAGGCGCGTTCTATACCTCGCAAGAGCAGTTTGATCGAGAAGCAGCAACCATCTTGCGTCGCACAGCCACCCAATCAAATTAATGCAACAGAACCCTCGAGACCCACGTCTTTTTTCACAATGGAATGAACAGGACACATTTCTGGCAGGTGATCGGCCTGCCGGCCGAAAGCTCTTTGTGTGACTTTTGTCAGAAGCGCGGTCTCTACCTGTAAACCCTCGATTAAAATGATTGCATGTCTTGCAAGAAGAATGTTGTGATAATCGGCGATCTTGTGTTCGTGCATTCTCCGAACTCCTTGTCGTCCGCACAGTTTGACCGCTGCAATGAGAACCGTTTTTCCTGATAACGAGCGCAAAGCAATGCGATGCTGGGGGGAGACGATGCAATCTCGGAAGGGTCGATCCCGCCCGAAACTGTTTTTCTTGATCAAAATGGGCTTCCCCCGATCAAAGCGGTTCGTAAAATGCATACGGTGAGCGCATATGGCGACTATTGGATCAGCTCCATTATCCTCCGTATTGACAAGATCACCTGGTCTTAGATCCTGCACCCGTGTGTAACCGCTGGGAGTGCTTATGCGTGTATCTCTATGCAGGCAAACTGGCCCGGCTTCTGTCGAAAAGTTCTGTGAGCCCATGTCCACTATATCGACCCCGACAAGGCGTGTTGTATCCCCATTGTCATAGGTAACGATTGCGTCGGCGTTATCTTGGCTGAGCCTGTCTAGAAAGTCCTGATAGGTCTGTATTTCGGCCATATCAAATGCCAGAATATCCGGATCAGCGGGATCGAAGTCGAGGATCGTATCAGACCCATCACCATCGCGAATGACGAAAGTGTCACTGGTCGAATTGTCCCCAGACGACAAGGTGTCATTGCCCAGACCACCGACGATTGTATCCTGGCCGCTGCCGCCTGTGATCGTATCGTCCCCATCCCCGCCATCGATGCTGTCATCGCCGCTTCCCCCATCAATGCTGTCAGCGCCGCCATCACCATCAATCGTATCGTTGCCGTCGTCGCCATTGATCGTGTCGCTGCCACTCCCAATCGCATCTCCATCAGCGTCGGTGTACCCGAGACCCATCGCGTCATCACCGGATGTGCCGTCAACGGGGCCGTCCGTTTCGATAAAGTTACCTTCCTGACGATTTGCGACTAACCTGGAATTGTTGTTGTTCAAAGCTTCAATTTTCAGTGACTGAATTGGCTTTGCTTCGAGTAAGGTCTGTCCAGTATTGAATGACACATTCGGTGCCAAATAGGTATTTCCGTTTGTATCCTGAAAAAACGTGTAGGTGGCGAGGGCTGTTGTGCCGTCGTTGTAGGTAAGTGTTGTGAAAAATGTTGCGGCGGAATCAAACAGTTGATCCGCACCACCATCGATGCGGAACTCATCGTGAGAGGTTGCATTATTGGTGTCATAAAAACTTGCGTTCCCCGCACCAAAGCCCGCGGTTCCAGGTGAAAAGGACTTTACATTGGCCGAAAGCGGATCATCCGTGCCGCCAAATGTCATGCCGACAAGCGCGCCAGCGTTCTCAGTTATGTTGGACCCTTCTGTCGTGTCCATGTCAGGCGCAACGCCAAGGGAAAATACGTTAAATGTTGTGGGCATAAACACTGCCTCGCCTTGGAACTGTATCAGGGGGAATCCTGATTATTGGACATACAAGGAAGAAAAACGCTAAAACCGCCGGGTGCCTGCAACTCAGCCAAAGGTCAGCACAAAGAATTTGAAACAATCTTTGCGTGTTCTGCAATTGACCGTAGTTTTCAATTTAGTAACTTGCGCTTTCCCGTGGATCTAAAGAATAAAACCGTCCTTTGATCAGGTGGATAAATTAATAAATTGAACATTCCGTAAAAAGAAATCTCCAAAGACCTTTTGAGGCTTCAGGCTAAGGCCTTGAGTGCTCAGACACTCGAGTTCCAAGCACATTCAAGATACGGATAAAGGCGAATTTCAGCACAATTCATTGCGGACAAAAAAACCGGGTTGTCCTATATTTATAAAATTTTATCGGAACCTGCATGGCTTTTTCAAATATTTGGTCGCAAATGCCTTGTAGTCTACCGACAAGTGTGACCTCTCGCTGAGAAGCGGCAATTGTTATTCAAGCTTGGTAAATTCTCATTTAGGTTTGGGCCAGACCGGGTGATGGTCATCGATTACAAACACGTGGCTATGTCGAACGGCCTCGTGATGATGGTGTATCGGCCGCTTCGAATGCGTAATTTCCCCTTGATGGTGGTCCGCATCACCATTGGCATGCACGTGATCAAGAGCGACATGGTCATGCTCAATTTCCATTGGATCGAACGAAGGCCAAAGACGGTGCGCAATCAGCGAAGTGATACCGGAAATGAGCGCCATAACCAGAAACGTGATTGGCAACCCAGCGATGGCCCCAAGTGTTCCCGCTAAGGGGTAGGCCAATAGCCAAGTGGAATGCGACAGCGCGAATTGAGCAGCAAACACAGAGGGACGGTCTTCGGCGTGGCAGGATCGGGTGATCAGCAAGCCTGCCGACGTCTGAATAAACGAGGTCCCTGCCCCAAGTGCGGCCCATATTACCAATCCGACTGCGACCCCCGGTGCAAACGCTGCCAGCATAAGGCTGACCGTTACAATGGCGGCCCCGATGAACATTATGGGACGCGGCGCGTGTCGATTGAGTAGTTTAGGCAACAGCAAAGCGACCACCATCGACCCAATACCGCTTGCCGCGAAATACAGCGCTACTGTTTCATCGCCAAGGCCAAGATCACTTTTGACCCGCACGACCGTGTTGACGATGACCATAGCCGTGCCTGCCGCAACGGTCACATAAAGGGCCAGCAACCCGCGAAGACGCGGCGTGGCCAAATAGATCCAGATCCCACGTGTGACACGCTTGCGGAACGGAGCCTGAACCACCCCTGTGTTTCTGAGGGGCAGCACCACGCTGAACACCAAAGCGGCTGAAACCAGAAACCCGATCGCAGTCCCGACAAACAATGCATGAAACGTAAACACTGCCAGCGCCAGTCCAGCAACTAAGGGGCTGACAAGCGATTCAAGATCGTGGGTCAAACGCGAGTAAGACAAGGCTTGGGTATAATCTGCCTCGTCTTCCAGAATATCTGGAATCGTTGCTTGAAATGTGGGCGTAAACGCCGCTGAAAAGGCTTGAAACCCGAAGACCAGCAGATAAATCTGCCAGATCTCGGTCACGAAAGGCAGGAAAAGCACCATCCCCGCACGGGCCAAATCCAGCGAAATCAAAAAAGGTCTGCGCGGCAAGCGCTCTGATATGGCTGCGGCAATGGGGGCAAGCCCGACATAGGCGACCATCTTAAGCGCAAGGGCCGTGCCTAGGACAGCGCCTGCGTTGTCTCCGGCCAAGTGGAACGCCAGAAGGCCCAAGGCAATCGTTGTCAGTCCCGACCCAAGCACAGAGAAGATTTGCGCCAGCAGGAGTCGACGGTAGATGGGGTTTGCCATTGCACCGGTCATGGCCAAAGTCTAGTTCTTCACTCTTGTGACACAATAGCCTAAATGAAGCGGATCTGGGTCCGGTCATCAGGCCCGGGTCGCTTTCGACTGTGAGGAGACCGGCACGTGCATTGGAAAGGAGGAATAGTCACACGGCTTTTGATGGCCTTGACGATCCTTGCCAGTGTTGTCCTTCGCCCCCCCGGCACGATGTTGGTGGTCGAAGGCGAAATGCTCAGCTACGTCCTGTGTACCGGTGGTGAACCAAGAATTGTCCAAGTGCCCTTGGATGACACCATTCCTAGTGAGCGGGATCTAAGCTGCGATTTCTTCGCTTCACACATCGCAAGCCTGACCGGACAGCAGACTGAAGCTCCTCAGTTTGCACCTCTATCCTCTCGTCGTGCGGGGTTTGCACAATCAATCGATTTGGCGACACGCCGGTTGTGGCACCCCAATATAGCGCGCGCGCCTCCTTTGATGAATTCAAGTCCAATTTACACCTGAATTCACAAGGAATACCCAATGACTAAACTTCGTTTAGCCCTGCATTTTGCGGCGGCGACCCTCACGGCTATACCGTTGTCATTCACATCGGTGCAGGCTGAAACGTCTCTTACTGTTGCGGTCAAGCGTGACCGTTATTCAGTGGCTGAAGACAAATTTTCGTTCACGACGCGCCGCCCTGCGGCACAAATTGTTGAAACAGCCGTGCAGCCAGACGAGAATTTCCTGCCCAGCCCACTTTTGTTCGACAAATGGGATTATGCGGACGGCTCTTATACCGTCACTTTGCGTCAAGATGTTTCGTTTTCCGATGGCACAGTTTTCAATGCTGACAGCGCCATTGACGCGCTGAAGCTATATGACCAAGGGAAGTCGGATTTCCTTCAGATCGATCAAGACAGCTTTGAAAAGCTCGGGGATTACCAGATCCGCTTTCGATCTGAAAAAGGGTCGGCACTGGTCATCGAAAACATGACCCATCGGGGCACATCCCTGTTCGGCCCATCCGAAGACCGCGCCGCGAACCCGGTCGGCACTGGTCCCTACCTTCTCGACAGCTATGAGCCCAAACAGCAAATCACTGTGGTGCGGAACGAAAACTATTGGGGCGAAGCGCCAAGCGTTGACCGACTGACGTTCCGTTTCATCGGTGACGACAACGCGCGGCTTCTTGCATTGCAAAACGGCGAGATTGACGTGATCGGCGAAGTGACTCCGCAAATGATGTTGTCGATGCCGCAGGACGGGTCTGTTGTGCTTCATGAAAGCCGGCCAATCCGCTATGTGGCCTTGTTGGCAAACCTGAACGGGGCGACACCTTTCGACATCATTCAGGATTACAAAGTGCGGGAAGCTTTGGCTTGGGCCATCGACCGCGACACGCTGGCCGAGGTGTTGTTTGACGGGCGTGGTGTCCCAGCCAAGGGTATTTTGCCCGGTTGGATGTTTAACCTTGGAGAAGACCACACAGACGGTTTCGGTTATGACCCACAAAAGGCGGGTGCGTTGCTGGATGCGGCGGGTTGGACTTTGGGTGACGACGGCGTGCGTGAAAAGGACGGGCGCAAGCTGAAATTGCGTCTGGTCGCCGCTTATCCAAACGTGTCCACAGTGAAACCAATGCCCGAGATGCTGGAACAAATGTTCGCAAGTGTTGGCGTTGATATCGATCTGATCGAAGTGGATGACAGCGGCGTCTATGGCTCGACATACCTCGATACTGGCGAGGCGGATTTGTATATGGAATTCGCATCGAACAACAACACGGACCCGACCTACTTGCTGTACAATCTGTTCACCTCGACAACCGCTTGGGGTGGGTACAAGTTCACCGCGCCCGGACCGCATGTTGATGAAATGCTCAAATCCGCGCGCAGCGCTCAATCCCGTGAAGAAGTGATCGATCTGGTGCGTCAGGCGCACCGAGCGATTGTGCAGGACGATCTGGCGGCTATTCCAATCTTGATGGTGCCGAACTTTACCCTGTCACGTCCGGGTATCGAGGTTCCAATGTCGGAATATGCGGACTGGATCGACTATGGTCGCGTGAAATTCGCGAAGTAATCCAATCTTTAGACACGGCAGAGCTCCTTTCGCGGGGCTCTGCCCATTTGGAATTCGACTATGGTTCGATTTGTTCTTTTGCGCCTCTTGGCCGCCGTACCGACCTTGCTCGGCATGAGCTTTGTGGCCTTTGCGATCGTAGCACTTGCGCCCGGTGATCCGGTGATGATGGAACTGCGTGCCATGGGCATTGTGCCGGAACCCGAAGATATTGCAGCTCTTCGGGCGCAATTTGGGCTCGATAAACCACTTTTGCCTCGCTATTTGGATTGGCTATCACGGGCAGTTCGGTTCGATTTTGGCACCTCGGTTGCCACGGGGCGCAGCGTGATGTCCGAAATCGCGATCCACCTGCCCGCAACTTTAGCATTGGCCGTGAGTTCGCTTGCCGGGGCCGTGATCATCTCGATTGCGCTTGGCACATTCGCGGTCGCGTCGGATCGATTTACCGGAGCGGGCATCAGAGGTTTGACCATCCTTTTGGTCTCGATCCCCTCATTCTGGTTGGCGCTGCTGCTGATCTATGTCTTTGTTCTTAACCTTGGTTGGGCACGATTGGTCGGCGATGGATCTGCGTCGGATCTTGTGCTGCCCGCATTGACACTCAGCCTTGGGGCGGGTGCTTCATTGGGCCGTGTGGTTTTTGAACGCGTGCGCGCCGAAAAAAGCGAAGACTATGTTCGGCTCGCCATCGCCAAAGGGCTTAGCCCCCTAAGCATCATGTTGGGCCATATCGCCCCGCGCATCATCGGACCGTTGACCACCGCTTGGGCCAACACGTTTGGGGCGCTGCTTGGTGGCGCGGTCATTGTCGAAAGTATCTTTGGGTGGCCCGGCCTTGGGCAACTTATCCTTCAAGCCATCGCGCAACGGGATTTCCCTGTTATTCAAGCCTATCTGGTCTTTATGGGGCTGATTTTTTTCGCAACCAGCCTGATTGCTGACGTTGTCGTAATCTTGGCCGATCCACAATTGCGACGGAGGTTGGGTCATGAGTGAACGCGCCCTTCGCATTCCCGCGTTGCGCCTTGGGTTGAACGGCGGGCGTATCGGCCTGACCCTTGGGCTTATCCTGATTGCCGTGTTCCTTGCTTTGGGCTTGTCGCCTCTGGTTTTTGATTTGCCTCCTCCGGAACAGATCGACTTGTTGTCGCGATTGTCAGCGCCATCCTCTGTTCACCCGTTGGGTGCAGATCACCTTGGCCGCGACGTGCTGTCCCGGCTGATCGCAGCGGTTCCTGTTTCGCTTGGGGCGGCACTTGTGACCATGACTGTGATCTTGGCCATCTCGCTGCCATGGGGGATCGTTGCTGGGTTGGCCGGTGGGCGTGTGGATATGGTGATGATGCGTTTGGCCGATATCATCATGGCCTTTCCGACATTGGTTCTTGCCCTGGCTGTTATCGGTTTCATGGGCGCATCGCTTGAGGCCTCGATCATCGGCGTTGCCGCAGCGTGGTGGCCGTCTAATGCCCGGATGGTGCGCGCCCTTGTGTTGTCTGCCAGTCAGCGAGATTTCGTACATGCGGCTTACCTTGGCGGCGCTTCGCGCATCAGGGTCGTGATACGCCATATCCTGCCGCAAATTCTGCCATCTCTTGCTGTGATCATATCGTTAGAAACGGCTTCGGTTTTGCTGGCGTTATCCGCGCTCAGCTTTCTTGGCATCGGTGTTCAACCCCCAACACCGGAATGGGGTGCCATGCTGAACGAAGCGCGACCGTTCTTTGCCCAAGCGCCCCATATGCTGCTGGTTCCCGGCTTGGCGGTGACATTGGCGGTACTCGCCTTCAACCTTGTCGGTGAAAGCTTAAGAGAACTGCTAGATAAAAGGCAGCCTTTTTCATGGTAGACGCATTATCAGTCGCAGATCTCACGGTCACTGCTGGACCAAAGCAACGACTTTTGCACCAGATTGGTTTTGATCTGACCCCTGGAGAGCGTGTAGGCCTTGTCGGGGCCAGTGGCTGCGGTAAATCCCTGACGGCAGCTGCATTGTGCGGTTTGTTGCGCCCGCCACTTGCAGTGACCAACGGCTCGATACGTTTGGATGGCCTGGAAGTATTGGATTTGTCCCCGGCCCGCTGGCGGCAAGTACGTGGCAAAAAGATATTTCAGATTTTCCAAAGCCCCAGTACGGCATTGACCCCAGGACGACGCATCAAAAACCAATTGGCGGAAACGGCCCGCTTGGCCGGTTTGGACTCAACACCAACAATTGCAAAAGCGCTGGATGCCGTAGCTTTGGAACAGCGCGTGACCGAGTTCTTTCCCTATCAACTTTCAGGTGGGATGAAACAACGCGTTCTGATTGCCATGGCCCTAATCCTGCGCCCGCGCATCTTGATCGCGGACGAACCGACAACTGGGCTTGATGTGTTGACCGAGCGCGAAGTTTTGGCCGCATTGAACACGATGGCCGACGAAACTGGCGCAACACTTTTGTTCATCAGCCACGACTTGCGCGCAGTACAAGATGTGGCAGACCGTGTGCTGGTCATGGATCAAGGGCAATTGGTCGAAAATACGTCGATCTCAAACTTGACCGCGTCACCTGCGCCTGCAGCTCGTCAACTTGCCGAGGCAGCGCACGCGCTGCAAAACGCATGTTAAGTGTTCGCGGACTGTCCAAACGCTTTTACGGGCATGAGGTGCTGGCGGATATCAATCTGACCATCCAGCCCGGCGAAGTTGTGGGATTGATCGGCCGGTCCGGGGCGGGCAAATCCACCATTGCCCGCTCTTTGGTTGGATTGGAAAGGCCAAATGCCGGAACCATCCAGTTGAACGAGGAAAGTATCGCCCCCGGAACTGGGCAAGCGCGACGTGACATCCAATACCTGTGGCAGGACCCAACTCAATCGCTCAGCCCGTTTCTTAGCGCATTGGGAACGGTGAGCGAAACGCTCAATGGGTTCAATATTGGCGAGTCCGCAAACCGTCAAGCACGGGCGCGTGACATTCTGAACGAGCTGGGTGTCGCAAGCGACATGCAGCAACGACGCCCCCATTCATTATCGGGAGGTCAATGCCAACGCATTGCATTGGCCCGCGCCTTGGCCGCCGAACCAAAAGTGCTGATCCTGGATGAACCGCTGTCCTCGCTTGACCTTGCCACACAGGTCAACACAATCCGGTTGCTGCGGCGGGTCCACAAAGACACGTCACTGGCGATGTTGATCGTAAGCCACGATCTCGCACCCCTTAGGCAATTGGCGGACAGAATTCTGGTGTTGGACGATGCCCATATCGTCGAAGATATCCCGATGGCCGACTTTGCCAATCGGGCGCGCCATCCACTTTCGCGTGCTTATGCACAGACCCTCAAGACGATAAGATAAAGGTTGCCACGACGACGAGACGCCAAAGCAACATTCAGCATCTCGATGCGGGCCTATAACGCTCGACCAATTCACAAAGCCCGTCTCGGCCTTCAGCAGTTTCAAGCGTCCGTACGAAAAAAGAACCACACAAAAGCAATTCCAATTACTCTGTTCCTCGGACCTCGGCTATGGTGGTCTCTCTAAGGCGTTCAATCAGATTTTGTTCAATGTCTTTCATGACCCCCGTCACTCTTTTGAAAAGGGCATGCTCAACGGAACATGATGGAACTTGATCTTCGTCGCCAGTCGCAACCAAACTTTCGTCAAGCGCCAAATACACGTCTGCCAACGTAATCTCTTGCGGAGGTCTGGCAAGTTTCCACCCCCCCGCGTGCCCCTTCACAGAAATCAAAAGGCCTTGTTCGCGCAGACGTCCCAAAACACGGCGCACCACAACAGGGTTGGTCCCGACATGATCCGCAAAATCGGCAGAAGTTCGCACACGGTTTGGGTCTCCGGCCATGTGGCTGAGCGTGTGTAGAGCAAGAGAAAGGCGGCTATTGCGCTTCATTTGGGATATGTCTCCAAGCGTCGTTATAATGTAACATTTTGAGTTGCATTGATCTAGTAACAGTATAAGTTACGTGACTGTCCAATTTCATTCAGGAGCTCAGTCATGTCAGATACACGTCTTCCCGTCACGGTCCTATCCGGATTTCTTGGGGCAGGCAAAACCACGCTTTTGAATCGGGTTTTAAATAACCGCGAAGGTCGCCGTGTGGCCGTGATCGTCAATGATATGTCTGAAGTGAACATCGATGCCGACCTCGTACGAGCGGACACAGAGCTTAGCCGGACTGACGAGACTTTGGTTGAGATGTCGAATGGCTGCATTTGCTGCACGTTGCGCGATGATCTGCTGGATGAGGTCCGACGCCTCGCGGCAGAAAAACGCTTTGACTACCTATTGATCGAATCCACAGGCATATCTGAACCACTGCCTGTCGCCGCAACTTTCGATTTCCGCGATGAAGACGGTCTGAGCCTGTCTGACGTGGCCCGTCTTGATACGATGGTGACGGTTGTCGATGCGGCCAACCTTTTGAACGACTTCTCGTCCCACGACTTTTTGCGGGACCGCGGCGAGACATTGGGCGAAGAAGACGAACGCACATTGGTGCATTTGCTGACCGACCAAATCGAATTTGCTGACGTTGTGATCCTCAATAAAGTGGATGATGCAGGGCCGGAAAAAGTTGATGCGGCTCGTAAAATCATCCGCAGTCTCAACGCGGATACAGAGGTTATCGAAACCAATCAGTCCTCGGTTGCCGCAGAAAAAATCCTTGATACAGGCCTTTTCGATTTCGAAAAAGCGCATGAGCACCCAATGTGGGCAAAGGAGCTGTATGGCTTTGCCGACCATGTACCCGAAACAGAAGAATACGGTGTTCAATCATTCGTCTACCGCGCACGTCTCCCGTTTGTCCCCGAACGTATCCTAGACGTTCTGAATGGTGATCTGCCCGGGGTTATCCGGGCCAAAGGGCATTTCTGGATATCGACACGGCCTGAATGGGTTGCAGAATTTTCGCTCGCCGGGGCCTTGTCCACCGTTAACCCGCTTGGCACTTGGTGGGCCTCGGTCCCCAAAGAGCGCCGTCCAGAACATGACAGTGCGCGGGCATATATGGACGCACATTGGCAAGAACCTTGGGGCGATCGCCGGCAAGAGATCGTGTTCATCGGGGCCGGCATTGACTGGACCTCATTGAAAGCGCGATTGGACGGCTGTCTGGTTCCAGCAGTCGCAGCCATTGGTCCCGATAACTTGCCAGACTTCCCCGACCCCTTCCCTGTCTGGCGTCGCGTAGAGGAAGCGGCGTGAACTTTGTCAGGAAAACTGTCCAAGATGCTGCTGTTGGCGTCGGTATTGCCGATGACCCGGCGTCGTTGAACACGTTCTTGCGACCCGGCAGTGCGGCAACAATCTGGCGCAGGCAAACGCCCCCACATATTCAAACATGGCTAGATGGTCTTGACCCAGAGGACCTGCCATTTGGTCGAGAGATCGTATCGCCAAGCGCAGTCGCTAAAACTGCTGAGGACTTTTGCGATATATCGGGTATGCCCAAAGGGGCAGAACGA
Organism: Paracoccaceae bacterium; assembly: GCA_039975755.1. Taxonomy (GTDB): domain Bacteria; phylum Pseudomonadota; class Alphaproteobacteria; order Rhodobacterales; family Rhodobacteraceae; genus JABSSA01. The sequence continues at coordinate 11,164 of JBDWGM010000004.1, forward strand.
GAATGGCTTCTCAATGACATCGCATCTTTGGCCAACATATTCTCGGATCTCATGCAGGCGAAATTCCTGCGGCTGCGACTAGATGTTATCACCAACAACGCTTGTAGAAAGTTCCACATCGACGCGATCACTTCGCGTTTGGTTTGCACGTATCGCGGCACGGGCACACAATATGGAATTTCTTCTGATGGCAACGATCCCAAACGTGTGTTCACAGTGCAAACGGGCGCGCCCATTTTGCTGCGTGGCACATTATGGCCAGAGCAACCGCCCTCTGGTTTGCTGCACCGTTCACCCCCGATTGAAGGCACCGGTGAGACCCGGCTTGTCTTGGTATTGGATCCGGTGCATGAACCGAAAGATGAAACATGAAGCGTAATCTTGGGCAAAGCAGCCTGCCCCGCAGACGGCGCTCTGGCGATCACATGCATGCGTATGACCGACTGCCCGCCCCGTTGCGGCGATGGCTGTCAGAAGCAGCGTTACCATGGTCCCCCGCATCGGTTCGACGCATCTGGGCGAAATCGCGGGCCAAAGGCCTTTCCCCTGCCGAGGTTCTCATGTCATTAAGCCATGCAGAATCTCGAACGCTGGCCCGCGACCGACAATCCATCGATTTCAAAATTAAATCTCAAATCTGAAGGAAAAATCCATGTCTCTGTTTTCACGGCTTGCCTTTAGTGCCTTCGTGGCGCTTGGCTCTGCCCTTCCAGTAGCCGCCCAAGAGGGCAGCTTGACGATCTCTGTCGGCTTCGGCCCAACCGACGAAGTGCCCGACCCTCGGGCGGGTTACAACGGCTGGATGTCAAACCAAACCGGCGTAACCGAGACACTGATGGGGATCGATTACGATCTGAAACTTTATCCTCGCCTTGCAGAGAAAATCGAACAATCTTCACCGACAACTTGGCGTGTGACGTTGCGGGATGGCCTTGCGTTCCAAGATGGATCACCGGTCACATCGCAATCCGTGATTGATGCGATCGCGCCAATCTCGATCGAAGATCATCCGGGTAACAACGCCCGTGTTGCGAAGCTTCTTGATCTTGCTGGCATGTCTGTCGATGGTGACAATGTGGTTGTGTTTGAAACAAACAGCCCAAATGCTGCGTTTCCTTGGACACTTTCTGAACCGGGGATCGCCATTCTCGGTGAACCCTCGGACGCGTTTCCAATTAATGCGACAGGCCCATACATCTTTAAAGAAGCCGTCCCCGAGCAGCTTTACCGCGTCGAAGCCAATCCGAATTACCGTCTTGGAACACCCGGTCTCGAAGAGGTCAAAGTCGTTGTAGCTGGTGATCCAGCAACTGCGGCACTGGCCTTCGAAGCCGGTGAAGTCGACATGGTGATCAACTATCCAGAAACCGACTTTGATCGCATCAAAAGCACCGGCGCACTTGGATTTTCGGCCCCCACCGCGCGGCTATATTTCTATACAGTCAACGCAGCCAATGGCCCCATGGCGAACCCGTTGATACGTCAGGCCGTTTCGATGGCAATTGACCGCCAAGGCGTTGTTGATGCCGTGCTTTCGGGTGTTGGTGGTGTACCTGCCGAAACTGTCTTTCCAGAAGGCAAGGGTTGGGCAGCGGACGTTTCTTCACCTTATGATCCTGCCAAAGCAGAAGAACTGTTGGCTGAAGCCGGCGCCGTCAAAGACGGTGGTCGCTGGATGCTTGACGGCGAGCCGCTTGAGATCGACATCGTGACCTATTCGTCCCGTGCCGCTTTGCCGCCGACTGCAGAATTGACCCAAGCCTTCCTTTCCGCAATCGGTGTGACCGCCAATGTAAAAGTCGGTGAATGGGGTGCAAGCAACGACGCAATTGCTGCCGGCGAAGCCGACATGTTCTTGCAAGCTTGGGTAACCACACCGCAAGGTGATCCCGGTGCGGTATTAGAGACCCTATTGAAATCCGACGGTGGTTCAAATTCAGGTAATTACGCAAACCCTGCCTTGGACCAACTGCTCGGTGACGGTCGTCTGACATTTGAACAAGAAAAGCGTGAAGCGATCTATGACGAAGTACAAAAGATCATTGCGGCAGATGCTGCCATGATCCCCGTCTTCCATGTCGCTCAAGTCAACGTATCCAAGCCCGGATTGACCGGTTATGCCGTTCATCCAACCGAAACATATTGGATCACGCACGAGACGAAGTTCGTTAAATGACACTTCGAGTGACCGGCCTGAGTGCAATTCGCTCGGGCCGGACCATCCTTCATCCTACCTCTCTTGAATTAGAGCCCGGTGCCCGCATCGGGCTTGTTGGTTCGTCGGGGTCGGGAAAATCCACCCTTGGCCATGCTCTGATTGACAACTTGCGCAGGCAAGGATGTAGTGTGGCGCATGTTCCGCAAAGCCCCGACGAGGCGTTGGACCCGCTGCGCAGTATGGCCTTTCATTGGCAAGAGGCCGAACAAGCCTTGGGTTTGAACCGAGGCGAAGCCGATCAAACCGCACTTTTCCAAGCACTGAAGATCGAAGGGGGCGACCTTGGCAAACGACCATGGGGTTGGAGCCGGGGGATGCAGCAGCGCTTTGTCATTGCGATGTCTTTGATCGGGTCGCCCGACTTGATTGTCTTGGACGAACCCACATCGGCCTTGGACCCTGTCGTGGCTGCGGCAACAATGGACTTGCTTGACCGGCATCTTGCAAACCGTGATACCGCACTGATGTTGATTACCCACGATCTTGGACTTGCTGCTCGACGAGTCACGACATTGATGGTCATGGATGAGGGGCGGATCATTGAGCAGGCCCCCACCGCAGAGATTTTGGAAAACCCACAAACACGAACAGCACAATCGTTAGCAGCCCACCGAAACTGGATGGCCTTACCATGTTGATGGTGGATCAGGCTTCGGTCAAGCGAGGCAATTCAGTCGCGCTGGAAGACATTTCACTGTCCCTTCTCCCTGGCAAAACCTTTGCCGTCGTTGGTGAAAGCGGCGCAGGGAAATCCACATTGGTCACGGCCATTCTCGGCCTGCTTCGGCCATGGAAAGGGGCGATCACATGGGACGGCAACGCCGTTTCCAGCTGTCGACCTGCTTTGGTCATGCAAGAACCAAGGTTTGCGTTCAACCCAAGCTTGCCTCTAAAGCGGTCAGTGATGGAACCGATTGTGGCGCAACGTTTAAAAGAGCCTAAAGAACGGTTCAAGCGACTGTGTAACGGGCTCGAGCTGCCCATCGATCTTCTGGACAGACGACCAAGCGAAGTGTCTATCGGGCAGGCCCAGAGGGCCGGTATCCTCCGAGCATTGATCGCCGCTCCTCCTTTGGTTTTGTTCGATGAACCACTCTCGGCACTAGACGCCGTCATTCAAAAACACACAGCAAAACTCATCGCGGAACTACAACGTGAGGAAGGTTTTGCCGCTTTGATCGTCACACACGATCTTGGCTATGCTGTAGCCCACGCCGATGAGATTGCGGTTCTCAAAGCGGGTCGCATTGTAGAGATCGCCGACCCACAAACCTTTGCGACCAATCCTAAGACTGACTATTGCCGAGCCCTACGAGATGCGGCAATCGCACTTGGGGCGCTAGAGGCGATTTGATGATCGTAAGTTTGCTGGGCTTCCTTCTTAGAGCTGTTGTGGTCCTTGCAGGGACGGCTGTCGTGACGTTCGCCCTGCTTTGGAATGCGCCCGGTGACCCGGCACAAGCAATTGCGTTGGCGCGATTTGATGCCTTGGTGACAGAAGACGTCATCGAGCTGGTCCGAGAAGAGGTCGGATTAGACGCCAATTTCTGGACCGCTTTCAAAAATTGGGTTGGTCCCTTGCTGACGCTTGATTTTGGGCACTCGGCCGTCACCGGCCGCCCGGTTTGGCCCGATCTTTGGGCCGCGATAACCTATACCTTGCCATTGGCTTTGGTCGGTCTTGCTATTGGCCTTGCCATTTCATTTCCGCTGGCAATCCTCGCAACCAAACGACCGGGTGGATGGCTCGACCGCTTTGCCGTTGCCATCGCGTCACTGGGTGCTTCAATCCCGGCGTATTGGCTTGGTCTGTTGCTCATTTTACTCTTTGCAGTGCACTTGGCATGGCTTCCCGCTATGGGGGCTCGAACGCCTGCACATGCGGTTCTTCCGGCCCTCACGCTTGGCTTGGGTCTTGCCGCATCTCTGACCCGGATCATTCGTTCCGGCATCTTAGAAGCCAAAGGCCAACCCTTCCTTCCCGCGATCCGACGTCGTGGCGTATCATCAAAAAACATAGCCCGCGACCACGTGGCGCCACATGCCGCCATTCCTGTCGTAACAGTTTTTGGGCTGGAACTGGCCTTCCTTCTTGAAGGGACCGTTATGGTCGAAGTCATCTTCGGCCGTCCCGGTCTTGGAACATTCCTAGTAAATGCAATCGAGGCCCGCGACTTCCCTCATGTGCAAGCAATCGTTGTCCTGACAGCGCTGCTTTTTGTAACCGTCAACGTCATCATCGATATCGTCTATAAAGTGATTGATCCCCGGATCGGACAGCACGATGCGTAGTGTTGTCGCTTTGGCCGGAGCAATCCTTGTTCTTGCTGTGATCGGGCCACTCGTGGCTCCATATGACCCGACTGCGATCAATATTCCCAAGCGGCTTTCCCCTCCAAGCGGCGAATTCCTGTTGGGCACTGACGCATTGGGGCGGGACATACTGTCCCGGTTGCTACACGGATCCCGGTGGTCACTCGGGTTGGCTTTTCTCATTTCCTTTATCGGCCTTTGCATCGGCACCTTGATCGGCCTCACTGCAGCACTTGGTGGAAAGCTGGCTGATTGGATTGTGATGCGCACGACGGATACTTTTCTTGCCTTTCCAGATCTCGTCGCCGCCGTGGTCATCGCAGGGTTGTTGGGGGCAAGCACGTGGAGTTTGATCTTTGCACTGACCGTCGCCGGTTGGATGCGATACGCACGCGTTGCGCGCGGCATTGGCCTGTCACTTCAAACCCGAGGATTTGTGATTCAGGCCAAACTCGCCGGGATGTCCCCTTGGTCCATTGCGCGCTGGCATTATTTGCCGTCGCTTTTGCCATCCCTAACCGTTGTATGGACGGGTATGTTTGCCCGCGCGATCCTTGGCATCTCTGCCCTTGGCTTCCTTGGTTTTGGTGTCCAACCGCCAATGCCGGAATGGGGCACGATGCTGCTTGATGCGCGTATCCATATGCGATCCACCCCTCTTCAAATGATCTGGCCGGGATTGGCCGTTGTCATCAGTGTCCTTGCAATCAACCTTACCGGAGACGCCTTGCGCGACGCCCTTGCAGATGAAGGGAACCATAAATGAGCGGAGTAGACCGTCCGTCATTGGGGATCGGTCTGCGTATCTTATCGGGTGTGCTTGGTGCGGGCATGTTTATCAGTGTCAAAGCCGTAAGCGACGATGTACCCTTGGGCGAGATCGTCTTCTTTCGATCGTTCTTTGCCTTCATCCCCTTGATCATTTTTCTCTGGGTTCGGAATGAATTTCCCAGTGGATTGGCAACCAAAAGACCGGGCGCGCATTTCATGCGGTCGGCCTTCGGCGCCTTGGCGCTGTTCTCGTCTTTCGCAGCAATCGCACGGTTGAATGTGGCCGAAGCGATTTTGATCGCTCAACTCTCACCCATGTTAATGGCAGTCGCTGCTTTCTTCTTGTTGTCCGAAAAGCTTACGGTATGGCGCATCGGCGGTTTGGCCCTTGGGTTTGCCGGTGTTATCGTGCTGGTTTGGCCAGAGATTAATAGCAGTTCAAATAACCCAGAGCGATTGTTTGGATACATCATTGGTTTGGTTTCGGCGGTGCTTTCAGCGCTGGCCTTGATCATGGTGCGCAACTTAAACAAGACCGAAAGCCCCGGCGCGATAGCCCTCTATTTCGTTCTCGCGTCGATGATCGGCGCCTTGTTCACCATTCCGTTGGGATGGGTGATCCCGGAAGGCCGAACATTGGTTTGGTTGATCGCGGCGGGCTTGTTTGGCGGTTTCGCCCACATCGCGATGACACTGGCGTTTCGCTTTGCTGAGGCATCAAGACTTGCCCCCTTTGAATACCTCGCCTTGCTCTGGCCAATCCTGGCGGATTTGTTCATCTTCCGGCTGCAACTTTCGTCAGCGTTTCTCTGGGCATTACCCCTAATCCTAGCGGGGGTCCTATTTGCCGCGTTTGAAAATAAGAAACGCGGATAGATCGAGGCTTGAGCCGCGCCTTCCATTGATCGCTTGGACCAACCCAAGGGACCAGAAAAACAGGCAGACTAGACAGGAATTTTGCCTTGCTGTCATGTAAGCCACAGATAGTATATGTTTCGACGCATTCCAAAGGGCCAACCTGTGAAGCCGAACATCCTTTTTATCCAGGTCGATCAGTTGGCGGCGCAGTTTTTGCGGTGCTACGGCGATCAGGTCGTGCACACCCCAAACCTTGATCGTCTGGCCGCAGAAGGCACGGTGTTTGAGACCACCTATTGCAATTTCCCGCTATGTTCCCCTTCGCGCGCATCAATGGCGACGGGGAAGTTATGTTCGGGAATTGGGGCATATGACAACGCAGCAGAACTGCCTGCCTCAACCCCAACCTATGCCCACTATTTGCGCGCCGCCGGTTACCAAACCGCGCTGTCTGGCAAAATGCACTTCATTGGTCCCGACCAGCATCATGGCTTTGAACGCCGTCTGACCCCAGATCTTTATCCTGCCGATTTCTCTTGGGTTCCGAACTGGGAGGACGAAGGCGAGCGAGACACAAATGATCCGCGTTCAGTCACAATTGCTGGCGTTTGCGAGCGGTCAATGCAAATCGATTTTGATGACTTGGTGACATTCCATGCCGTCCAGCACCTCTATGATATCGCCCGTAGCGCAGACAAACGCCCGTTCTTTTTGCAGGTCTCCTTCACACATCCCCATGAACCCTATCTGTGCAAAAAGGAATTCTGGGACCTCTACGAAAACTCAGACATTCCCTTGCCAGACGTGCCTGCCCTGCCCGAAAGTGAACATGACGCCCATTCTGTGCGACTGTTGTCAGATTTCGGGATGTTGGACGTGCGGTTTGACGACGCGGATATCCTGACCGCACGGCGCGCTTATTACGGTTCGATCAGCTACCTTGATGGTAAAATTGGCGAACTTCTGGATACTCTTGAGCGTACAGGACAACGCGATAACACTGTCATTGTCTTTACATCCGATCATGGCGAAATGCTGGGTGAACGCGGGATGTGGTTCAAGAAACACTTTTTCGAACCGTCATTGAAGGTGCCCCTTATCATCACCGGCGGTGCTTTCAAGTCGGGCCACGCATCAACACCCGCTTCGCTGGTTGATCTGTTGCCAACCTTTATGGGTATCGCTGAGGGGGCTGGTTGGACGTCGCCTGTGGAAACTTTGGACGGTGAAGACCTTGCCACCAAGCTGTCCGCCGAACCCAACCGTCCCATATATGCGGAATACCTTGCCGAAGCGACAACCGCACCGATCTTTATGGTCCGGCAAGGACCATTCAAATATATCTATTCCAGCGCTGACCCACCGCTTCTTTTTGATGTGGAAAACGATCCGTCAGAACAGCGAAATCTTGCAGGATTGGCAGAACACGCCACAGAGGAAACCCGGCTGCACGCCTTGGTGACAAAACGTTGGGACAGTGCAGATCTGTCAGAACGCATTCGCCTCAGTCAGAAACGCCGACACCTTGTTTTAAAGAGCGATCTGCAAGGACAACGACCACGTTGGAATCACGACGAAGACCCTGGCGAACAAGTCGTTTGGTACAGGGGCGAAACCACTTATAGCGATTGGGCGTTCAAATACCTCCCTCTAGCTGAAGACAATTGAAATGGCAGCACCCAAGGCCTTGCTGATCGTACCGGCGCAAGTCGAAGCCGAGGTGGTAACGTGCAAAGACGGCCTGAGCTTTTGGGGCGGCGTTGATCCGGACACAGGAGTGGTGATTGACGCGCACCACCCGCTTCACGGCCAGTCACTGGCGGGCAAAATCGTTCTTATGCCGACAAGCCGCGGCTCTTGCTCTGGCAGTGGTGTGCTTTTGCAATTGGCCCTGAACGGATGTGCGCCGGCGTTGTTCGTTTTTCGTGAGGATGAAGAAGTGCTTACGTTGGGTGCATTGATCGCCTCGCGCATGTTTGATCGAAACGTTGGTATCCTGCGTCTGGCCCCAGAGGATTATGACAGGTTGTGCACAAAGAACACTGCAAAGCTACAAGGCAATCGGCTAACGGCCGCGCAGCTTTCTGTTGACCTGCATCAGGTCACGCAAAATGACCTGGACCTGAGCACCGGCGACAAAGCCATGTTGGCCGGTGACAAAGGCAAGCCCGCAGCCCTTGGGATGGACGTCATTTGCGCCATGGCAGCTTCGCAAGGGGCAAGGCGATTGATCGACGTCACACGAGGCCACATCGACGGGTGTATCTATGCCCATGAGGCAAACCTCATCTTTGCGACAACCATGGCCGAAATGGGCGCGAAGGTAACCATCCCAACCACGATCAACGCAATCTCGGTTGATCGCGAGAACTGGACCAAACACGATATGCCGCCTGATTTTGGGCGGGCCGCGAGCCGATTGGCCGATGCCTATGTCCAAATGGGTGCGCGTCCGACATTCACCTGCGCGCCTTACCTTGCCGATGATGTGCCCCAACTGGGCGAAGACATCGGTTGGTCGGAATCCAATGCTGTGATTTTTGCCAACAGCGTGTTGGGTGCGCGGACGGCCAAGCATCCCGATTACCTTGATCTGTTTATTGCACTGACCGGGCGCGCACCGGAAACTGGTGTCTACCTGTCAGAGAACCGTCGCCCGCGCGTTGTGATCGATGTCGAAATGCCCGACGATTATGACGATGCGATTTGGCCGTTGCTTGGCTGGATTACGGGCCGTTTGGCCCCGGATCGCATTCCGGTGCTGAGGGGGATCGAACAAAGCACACCAAACCGGGATGACCTGCGCGCAGTGTGTGCAGCATTTGGAACCACATCAGCTGCAGCCCTATTGCATGTGACCGGCGTGACGCCAGAAGGTGATGTTGAACCCACTGCCGATGCAAGGCACGCAACAATTACCCCTGCCGATTTCGCCGCCGCGTGGGATGAACTGAATAGCGGGTCAGAAAAGATCGATCTGGTTGCTTTGGGCAGCCCGCATTTTTCATTAGAAGAAACGCGCCGATTTGCCGAACTGATGGCAAGCCAGCAAAAACACTCAGACGTATCTGTCATCATAACATTGGGGCGCGATACCTTTGCCCAAGCGCAAACCGAAGGCCTTGCCACTCAACTTCAGGCGATAGGTGTTCAGTTCTATTCAGACTTGTGCTGGTGCTCGATTGTGGAACCAGTGTTTCCAACACAGACGAAAACCTTGATGACGAATTCGGGAAAATACGCCCATTATGCCCCGGGCCTTAGCGGAAGAAACGTACGCTTTGGAGGCCTGGCTGATTGCGCCCAAGCCGCTGTCACTGGCATGGCCCCGACTGAGCCGCCCAAATGGGTGTCTTTCACCAAGCCTAAAACGTAGCGCCGGTGTCTGCAGTGATCAGCTCTTTATAGAGCTTTTGAATACGCTCCATCACAGGGCGGTCGCTGGTTCCAATCGGCTTGCCGTCGATCTCTGACACAGGGGTTTGCGCGCCGAACGTCCCTGTCAAAAAGGCTTCGTCTGCATTGTAGGTTTCAAAAAGCGAATAGTTGCGTTCGAAGACCGGGATATCGTTGTCGCGGCAGATATCGATAACCTTTTGGCGGGTCACGCCATTCATGCAGTAATCCTCGGTCGAGGTCCAAACTTGCCCCTTGCGTACGATAAAGAAATTGCAGGCATTGGTTGTATTCACAAACCCATGCGGGTCGAGCACCAGCCCTTCATCTGCCCCCATCTGTTCCGCTTGCAAGCAGGCCAGAACACAGTTCAGTTTGGAATGGCTGTTGTATTTGGCGTCTTGACTCATCGGCAGGCCGCGCACCTGAGGTACCGTGGCCAGACGAATGCCGGTCTTTAACCCGCCTGCAGGTTTCGAATGTTCAATGATGATCACCAGTGTCGGGCCGGATCGGCTGAGCGAGGGGTTTTGAAACGATTTCACCTTGGTGCCGCGCGTCAGCATCAAACGGCAATGGGCGTCGGTGGTCATACCGTTTGCTTTGGCGGTCTTGTTCAACGCATCCAAGATGCCATTACGGTCCATGCCAACATCAAGTGACACCGCCTTGCACGAGCAAAAAAAGCGGTCCATATGTTCATCAAAGAACGACCATTTCCCGTTATAAAGACGCATCCCTTCCCACATGCCATCGCCCAACATAAAGCCGCTGTCATAGACCGACACTTTGGCGTCGTCGCGATGCACGATCTCACCATTTACATAGATCTTGATGTCCATGTTGCGCAGGTCTTCATCTGCGTCGTGGGTGGTTCTTTTGGTCTCAGGCATTTGGGTCATCCATTTGATTGGAGCGGGACGATAGATTTCCAGCCAATATTTAGACGGCGGTATATCCACCATCGATTGGCAGGCATACACCTGAAATCATTGCGGCACCGTCTGACAATAAAAAGACAACCGGTGCCGCGATATCGTCTTCGGTCGCCCATTTCTGAAGCGGCATCGTTTCCAGGAAAGGGCCTTGGATTTCTGGACGCCCCCAATACCACGCGGACATGGGCGTCATTACCACCGTCGGGTTGACCCCATTGACCCGGATACCGTGGGGCCCAAGCTCCATCGCAGAAACGCGGGTTATGTTGTCCAACGCCGCCTTGGACGAGCCATAGGAAATATGCCCGCGCAATGCGACCAAAGACGCTTGGCTTGATACGTTTACAATCGCCCCGCCCTTGCCCAAGCGGATCATCGATTGCGACGCATACTTCGTTACCAACAAGGCCCCGCGTGCATTGATCGACATCACTTTGTCAAACACGCTGATGTCTGTTTCCATTGGGGTAGCGATTTCGCCGCCAAAGCCACCACAGTTGACGGCCCCCCATAGGTCTAGATCTTCAAGCGCTTCGCGTATTTCTTCTTCGGATTCCAGATCGAACGCCAAAGTCCGACACCCCGTTTCTTTGGCCAATTCCCCCAGCTTTTCTTGATCACGACCATTCGCAATGATGTCTGCACCAGCCTCTGCCAAATGCCGCACGATCGCGCCACCAATACCGCCGCTTGCGCCGGTTACAAGGATCGGACCTTTGTTAAGACCATTCATCGGATTATCCTTTAGAAGCCTGCGACCGTATGTTCTGAATTACAGGGACACACCCCATTCAAACATGCTAAAAAGCAATCATAGTTGACTTTGTCCGTCAATGTTTCGACGCCTAAGAGGTTTGAGGCGCGCTCGCATTGTAGACAAGCCCCCCGATTTCTTGGTTTGCAACGCGGTTCGCGACGATCAATGCAATGATCCACCCTGAACTGACCGCAATACCGATGCCAAGCCACACACCCCACACGCTCATGTCGAACACGCCAATCAAAAGCCACACAAAAAATGCGACGCCAAAACCTTGGCGATAGATCGAGATCCATAGCGTCCAGATTGGGCGTTTGAGTGCTTGCAAAAACGAATTTATGGAGAACAACATCATATAGATCGTGAGTAGAAAGCTATCTACGCGCAGATAGCTGACACCGACATCTATGACTGCCTGAGTATCGGTAAACAGCGACATCACAATAGGCGCACCAAGCCACAAGATTGGCGCGACAACGATGGTCATAACGAACCCTAACTTCCAACAAAACCAAAGTGCGTCACGGACGCGTTCATGGTTGCCTGCCCCAAAGTTTTGCGCAGCGATAGGTAACAGCGCACCCGTCATGCCAAAGACGGGCAAGAGTAAGACCTGTTCGACCCGCAACGCGACAGCATAAGCAGCCAGCGCATGTTCCCCAAACCCTTTCAGCGCATATTGTACGGCAAATCCCGAGATGAACATGACCAGAAAAGCAGAGGCAGTCGGAATCATCTGGGCTAAGATTTCTCGGTAGCGACCAAGATCGGGCATAAGCTCGCGCAGCCCGGCCCCTTTTATCACACGCAGGTTATGCACAGCGCGTAATACAAACAACATGACACCGGTCTGTGAAACGACCGTAGCCAATGCGATGCCATTGAACCCAATCCCCGGGATCACCCCAGGAATACCATATATAAACAACGGATTAAGACCAATGTTGGCAAGAAACGCTGTCATCATCGCGCGCTGCATCGTGACCGTATCCCCGTGGGCCTGCAATATCCCGTTAGCGGCGTATGCGATCAAAAACCCTGGAAGGGCCGACAATAGCCAATAAAAATAACCATTGGCAGCGTCCCGATATCCGCCGGGCTCGGAAATCAACGCAATGAGCAATGGCCCTGCAAACCCACCTGCCACGACAAGGATCAAAGTCATGACAAATGCAAAGGACAGGCCCTGCATGGCGGTCCGCCTTGTCGCGGCGTCGTCTTTTTTACCGCGTGCATTCCCGACAAGGGCCCCCATCGCTGATCCTATACCAAACCCAACGGCCATCATTATGAAAAAGGCTTGGAACCCGATGGCCAGACCGGCTTGCGCCTGAGTAGACAACTGACCCGCGAAATAGATATCGACAACGTTATAGAGCGTTGAAAAAAGCATCCCCATCGCGGCTGGTACAGCAAGCGTGCGGAAATGGTCGGAAATTGGACCTTCGGTCAGGTCATGATCTTGCATGATGAGGGCTTTCGCTAGAGTCAGGCCGAGCCGATGGACGCGTGCGCCCCAAGGTCAGACGACACATAATGTCACCCGACGCTGTCGAAGCAACTCTTCTGTTTCACAAACCAAAAGTTATTATGGGCATTGGTCGCCGAACTGGACGGTCGGAATCCAATTCTACGCCCATTTCCTGATGGTCTGTTCGTCTCTGGATGTAACCGTAACCCTAATCCGTTTTTGGCGCAGGCTCTTGAACATCGGCCGTTATCAGGTCGGCAGGGTCACGTTCCCATTGGAACAACCAAACTTCGGTCAATTTTCGATCCTCGCCAGCCACATGTGCCGTAATTTCGATCAACCGTTCATCTTGTCCGTCCACATCGAAAAACAACCGCCAACGTCGTGTGGCGTCGTCAATTTTGTGCAATCCTAAGCCCGAAATCTCACCTGCCGATGTTGTCACAACGGGTTTCACAATCGCTTCTGGTGCCAGATCGCCAAGAGCGCCACCTTCAAAATCTACGACAAATTTCCGGAGGTTCGGATTTTCAAGAGGCACTCCCGATGGTCCGCCGACACCTGTGCGTGTGCTGTGAACATAGGCCAATTCGCCGGCCCCATCAGCAGGCAATGCACCCCAATGCATTTTGTAACTATAGGTGCGTGTCTCACCCGCTTTGGGTGCATTCTCCGGCATCCAAAACAGAACTATGTTATCTTCGATTTCCAGCTCCGCCGGTATTTCGACCAATCGAATAGTACCTGCGCCCCAATCACCAATAGGTTCGATCATTACCGAAGGTCGGTTGTGATACTGTGCACCCGCATCTTGATAGGCTTCATAATAGCGGTCCCGCTGAAGCAAACCGAATTGAACAACGTCCTCTCCCGAGAAATAGGAATTGGAAACGTTATGTGGATTGTTCAACGGCCTTACCAATACGTCGCCAGACCCACGGATGATCTGCAACGCGTCACTGTCATGGACCTGCGCGCGGAAATCATCGAACACACGCTCAGAATGTTCAGCGAAATAGAACATCGATGTCAGCGGCGCGAGGCCAAGCTGTCGGATATCCGTGCGGAAATTGAGTTCGGATTCGACTTCGATCACTGTGTCTGCGCCCGGTGAAATAACAAAGCGATACGCCCCGGTGACGGATGCACTGTCCATGGCTGCGTAAATTTCTAATGCAGCGTTTTCCGTCTCTGGCCGCACAACCCAAAAGGACGTGAAGCGGGGAAATTCCTCTGGTGTATTTAACCACGTATCAATGGAAAGACCCCGAGCCGATAACCCGTAACTGTTGCCAGCCCCCAAGGCGCGGAAATAGCTAGCCCCCAGAAAGGTAACCAGCTCGTCGAACTTTGCTGATGTGTTCAAGGGTGCGTTGACTTTTAGCCCAGCGACACCGGACAGTTCTGCGTGTTCTGGCACCCGATCTGCAAGATCGTTTCGATATTCAAAATCGTCTGTGCCAAAGATTAAAGGCCGCGCCTGACCATCGACGACTTCGTATACCTGTACAGGATCCGGAAATAGCCAACCGGGGTGAAACGCCTGCAATTGGAAAGGTCGCGCACTATCTGCCCAACGAGATTGGCTCGGGCGGAAATAGATGTTGCGATAATCGTCATAGGTCAGGTTCTCGAGAAAGTTATCCAAAGGCATTGGCGGCGCATCAGGCACCTTGGCCCGTTCCTGCATCTGACTTTTGAGCCACTCGAACGAAAATGGTACTGCTGAATCTGTTGTCTGCGCGTTCGAATGTCTCGCGACTGTCGTACTTGCCAGTAAGCCTGCCAGCACACTGCGCCGTGTGATGCGTTTTTGAAGTAACATCAAGTGTCGGTTCCTTCATTCGGAATGGCGAAGGCACTGAGCCGCTGATCGCCCGAGATTGGTTTGACGCGAGGCATACACAACCATCGCTGGATTCTTTCGGTCGCAAATAACCTGTTTTCTAAATGAAAGGCACGACACTTTCTCGCTAGTGGTCTGTACGTGAATATAAGCGTCGTTTTTGGCAATTTCGCGCCGATACAGGGGTGTCATCCCAGTTCCGGCGCGGACATACCAACCTTGATCGAAGGTCCGGTTCAAAACAGACGCCAATTTTCTTGTCGAGAATTCATCAACCCGCCGGAAGATATTTCTCCAAGAACCCTTCTAATGCTGACCAGTATTCAGCGCCATCGCCACTGTCCAAAGCGGATGCACCATGGCGCCCTGACCCATTGGGCACAAACTCAACAACCGGACTGCCAATCTTTTTCGCAAAAGGTTTCCAATGACCGGCTTCGCCACGCGCGCTTGTTAAGAAAGCTGGCACTTGCATACCGCCCAGTTCTTTCGCGACGTAATTGCTCGATCCGTAATATTCGCCGGGCGAGAACGACATGACAGCATCCGCAAAAGTCTTGTCCTGCGCTGACAGCACCAAAACCAGCCCTGCTGAATAAGAAGATCCAAGAACGCCGACCCGGCGCGCGCCTGCGTTTTGACGTGCCCAATCAGATGCCGCAACAAGATCCGGGATTGCTGCAACAAAGCTGGTGCTTCCTCCAGCTGAAGCGACCGTTTCATTCCGCACACCATTGATTTGCCCACCAGAGCGTTGGTCAACTGCAAGGGTGGCATATCCAAGACCGTTCAACCGCTCAGAGATTTTGTGGTATTCGCCACGGCTTGCACCCGCCATGTGAAACAGAACAATAACCGCTGCGTAATCGGCCTTGGGGGCTTTGAAGTCAGCAGTAACCGTGACACCGTCCGAAGCTTGGAACTGCACCGTTTCCGCCTGTGCAATTGAGATGGTTAAAAGCATCACACTCAAAGCGCTGCGCAACAATTTCATGATGGGTCCTTTCTTCATCTAAAATTAGCGTAACAGTTTGAATGAAGGAGGCAGATAACGATTTTGAGATAATTTACGACCGGATTTATGGCCAAGCAGGTCAAACGCAATCAAAGCGGTCATCCATCGAATGCAGTGAAATGGTTAAGGTGTTTGACCTTTGCGTGGACACATTTGCTATTTCAGGATTTCAACCATTTCCGCATAACCACGTGCCACCGCATGCTGCAATGGCGTAACTCCCTCACGATCTCCGATGGATTTATCTGCCCCTGCGTCCACAAGGATTTGCACCGTTTTTATGTGATCTGGTCCTCCGTCACCCAGAACGACTGCTTCAATCAAAGCTGTCCAGGCGAGGTTATTGATATGATCAAGCGGTGCCCCGCCCGCGACAAGACGCGCGACAACATCGTGATGCCCAAGATGGGCCGCCGCAATCAGAGCTGTGCCATCATAGACGCTTGTGACAAGGCCAGGCTTGTTACCAAGCTCCATCGCCAATGACACCATTTCAGGGTCATCCGCGACCGCTGCAATGGTCAGCACGTCATAGACACGGTTTTCAAGCGCGTTCATATCCGCACCACCCTCAGCTAACGCGATCAGTACGTCATCATGAGATGCAAATGCAGCAACATGCGCAGGCGTACGCTTGGAGCCATCCCGGACATTGAGATCGGCCCCTGTTGCGATCAAACGTTTCACCTCGGCCACATCGCCTTCATGGGCTGCAAGGTGCAATCCATCATAGGATGCAATGTCAGATGCCGACGGCGCAGTCTGAGCAGTTACAAAACCGCCGCTTCCAACAAGAAAAGCTGCAAAGACCAAAGAACGAAGCATGAAGTCACCTTTCCAAAAACCGTCAATCACAGCTCGATGTTTCCAAACCAATCGACCAGCTCGGCAATGAATTTCTTGCACTAGCAGACGCTTGAAAACCTCTGTAAGCAAGGTGACTTTCGATAGATGACATCAATTGAATGTGACCAAATCCCCCAGCATACCGAGGCGTATGCTTGCTTTGTCATCAAGAAAAATTTGATTTGGCAGATCTCAGGCCGGCACGGCCTCTTCCGGTGCCTCCTTTGCGCCGGTCATAAAGGCCACCGCGTCAGACATTGTATAATCCTTTGGATCAATGACACACAGACGTTTTCCCAATCGGTGCACGTGGATACGGTCTGCGACTTCGAACACATGCGGCATGTTGTGACTGATCAAAATAATCGGGATGCCACGGGATCGCACATCTTGGATAAGCTCGAGCACTTTGCGAGATTCTTTGACGCCAAGCGCGGCTGTAGGCTCATCCAAAATGATAACCTTAGATCCAAATGCAGCAGCACGGGCCACAGCGACACCTTGGCGCTGTCCACCGGACAACGTCTCGACTGCTTGGTTGATGTTCTGGATCGTCATCAAGCCCAGTTCAGTCAGCTTATCTCGAGCGAATTTCTCCATCGCGGCACGATCCAGTTTGCGAAACACTGTCCCCATGATACCGGATTTGCGAAGCTCGCGCCCCATGAACATGTTGTCCGCAATCGACAAGGCCGGGGACATGGCCAGCGTTTGATACACCGTTTCAATCCCATGTTCTCGCGCTTGGATCGGGGAAGAAAAATTGACCTTTTCACCTTCCAACCAGACATCCCCGGCATCGGGTATAACCGCGCCAGACACAGCTTTGATCAACGTTGATTTACCCGCGCCGTTGTCACCAATCACGGCAAGGATTTCGCCGGGATACAGATCAAAATCGCAATGATCGAGCGCTGTGACCTTGCCATAACGCTTGACCAGATTTCGCCCCTTAAGAATAGGTTCCATTACGCTGATACCTTTCTGATCCACTGATCGACTGCCACGGCCGCGATGATAAGCAAGCCAATCAGCAAAAACGTCCACTGCGCGTCAGCGCCCATCAAACGCAATCCCAGAGTGAACACACCAACAATCAATGCGCCAAACAACGCTCCTAAGATCGATCCACGCCCTCCGAACAGGGAAATTCCACCGATCACAACCGCCGTAATGCTTTCGATATTGGCCAGTTGCCCGACAGTGGGCGAAATCGAACCGATCCGACCGACCATCGCCCACCCGGCAAAGGCACAAATCAAACCAGACAGCAGATAAACAGATATCAAAGTCTTTTTGACGTCCACTCCCGACAGTTCGGCCGCGTCCGGGTCATCGCCAACGGCATAAACATGACGTCCCCAAGCCGTATGCTTCAAGGCATAAGCCAAAGTGAAAATCAAAGTGATCATAAAGATCACGCCAAGGGTCACGGTCGCGCCGCCAATTTGGAACTTGGTCCCAAAGACCTGCAGAAGGCCGGCATTGTCTTCGATGTCCTTACTGCGGATGGTTTCATTGGCGGAATACAGGAAATTCGACGCCAAAACGATTTGCCACATGCCCAACGTTACAATGAAAGGCGGAAGCTTCATGTAGGCCACCAACCAACCATTCAAGAGCCCGCACACTGTTCCAACCAGAAGGCCGATTACAATCGCAATCTCAACCGGCATGCCATATCCAAAGACCATCTGCCCCATGACCACCGACGACAAAACCATAATGGCACCAACGCTAAGATCGATGCCCGCCGTCAGGATAACAAGGCTTTGTGCAGCGGCGACAATGCCCACGATCTGCACCTGTTGCAGGATCAATGTCATCGCAAAGGGCGAGAAAAAACGTTGTCCCACAAGCATTCCAAAAAGCACGATCGATGTGACAAGGACGATCAGCGGAACAAGTGCGGGGTTCACGTGCAATAAATGCTGTAGCTTGCCGACAAGACCTTTTCGGGTGTCTTCGAACTCGGCGATCGATTCCGTTGGATTGCTGGATGCAGCTTCATAGTCGGACGTTGATTGGGACATACATCGCCTCTCGCAGACGGCGCACCATCTGGTTGTGAATCTCTTAATTTATAATGTCAGCATTTTTCCGATTGTCGCGGAAAGAGAGGGCACATCCCGTGCCCTCTCTTCGATCTTTAAATCCGACTTAGCCCCAGCAAAGCTTCAGACCTTCCTCGGATGAGATAGATGGCACGCCGTCAACTGGGTTGTCGGTCACAAGTGCAACACCAGTGTCAAAGAAGGCTTTGCCCGGCGTCAACTCTGGCTTAATGCCGTCATCGGCCCATGCCTTAATCGCCTCGACGCCCAAAGCAGCCATCAAAAGCGGGTATTGCTGCGACGTTGCACCAATTGCGCCTTCGGCAACCGCTTGAACACCTGGGCAACCGCCATCGACAGAGACAACAACGACGTCGTCGACTTTACCAAAGTCTTTCAATGTCTCGTGTGCGCCCGCGGCAGCTGGTTCATTGATCGTGTAGAGAACGTTGACACCATCATCCATGGTCAGAAGGTTTTCCATGGACTTGCGTCCCCCTTCCTCATTGGCGTTGGTCACTTCGTTATTGATGATACGCTCATCACTCTCGTCGCCCCATTTCGCAGGGTCGGCAAGATCAATACCAAAGCCTTGCAAAAAGCCTTGGTTGCGCAAAACACCCACGGTCGGTTGGGACACGTTAATGTTCATCATGCCGATTTTGGCTGTGGTTGTGTCATCGACCTGACCCGCAGCCCATTTACCGATGAGCTCACCCGCGAGGAAATTATCGGTCGCAAAAGTCGCGTCAGCCGCATCAATGGGTGACAAAGGTGTGTCGAGTGCGATCACGACAAGACCCGCATCGCGCGCTTGCTGCACGGCAGGTACGATTGATGAAGTATCAGATGCAGTAATCAGAATGCCTTTGGCACCGTCGAGGATACAGGTTTCGATTGCTTGTACCTGTGTTTCGTGATCACCGTCGATTTTACCAGCGAAGGACTTGAGCGTCATGCCAAGCTCTGCAGCTTTGGCTTCTGCGCCTTCTTTCATCTTTACGAAGAAGGGGTTGGTATCGGTTTTTGTAATGAGGCAAACGGTTGTAGAATGGCCGTCGGCCCATGCTGCGCCTGTTGATGCAATCGTCATCATAGCCGCGCCAATTAGAAATTTCTTCATGATATCCTCCCAAGACGTAAAGGCCCTAGAATCATTTGGCCTTACCCTACGTGAACCTGATTTCACGCACCCGTCAACTGGGGCAGCTCTGGAGGCTTAAGACGTAGCCCCAATTTAAACTGACGAAGGGAGCCAGCCCCCTGCTAGATTTAACTGTTTTTGAATTTGTATCCCGTGCCGGTTTTGCAGCCGTGTGGACCGACATCGCCTTGGCAACAAGCGCGAAGGCCTCAAATCTCGCAGTGTTTTATTAATGAAATTGTCCCTTAGAATGAAACATTCGTCTGCAGGCGCAAATTCTGGGGCAAATTGAGTTCATCAGCGCGAAATCGCGCATGGTACGACAGTGTAGAGAAATTCGCAGCCCAATCGTCACACACGAGAACAAGTCCGCGTTACATTGAATTGATATCACAACAAACAGCACTACCTGTAACGTCCACACATCTCGAAAGTTGGACACACACCTCCAGCTAAAAAATCATGAAGGCCCCACATGCCATCCGAAGCGTCCCATACCGACTTTGTTTTGTCTAACTCACGTTCTGTCATAACAAAAACTCCGATATTGAACGAAGGAACTGTCGAATCCAAACGCGAAGAGATACTTGAGTATTTTCATCGCACTTTCTCCTTGTACGAGAGCATTTTCGACTGCCTTGTAGATGACGAAGCTTACTATGCGCGCGCGAACATGCTGCGCCATCCATTGATCTTTTATTATGGTCACACCTCGGTTTTCTACATCAACAAGCTCAACGTTGCGAAGTTGATCAACGAACGCATCGATCCGCACCTGGAATCAACGTTGGCCATCGGTGTGGACGAAATGTCATGGGATGACCTGAACGAAGCCCATTACGATTGGCCGACACCGGCAAAGGTAAAGGCGTACCGCGACAAGACACGTGAGATCGTCGATAATTTCATCCGGACTTGTGATTTCACATTGCCAATTCAATGGGACGATCCGATGTGGGTCATCATGATGGGCATTGAACATGAGCGCATCCACCTTGAAACAACCGCGGTTTTGATCCGCGAGTTGCCGTTGGACAAAGTACAGGCGCATGATGTCTGGAGCAAAATTTGTTTAGAAACGGGAACCGCCCCATTGAACGAATTGTTGGATGTTGCCGGTGGCGACATCGAATACGGCAAAGACAAATCAAACCCGCTATATGGATGGGACAACGAATTTGGGCATGCCGAAGCGAAAATCAAACCTTTCAAAGCATCCAAATACCTCGTTTCAAATTCTGAGTTTTTGGAATTCGTCGAAGCTGGAGGATATCACACCCGCAGCTATTGGGACGACGAAGGGTGGCATTGGGTGCAATATGCCAAGGCCGAACACCCAGTATATTGGGTCAAAGATGCGGACGGGTACAAATACCGGTCCATGCTGGAAGTCATCGATATGCCGTGGAACTGGCCCACGGATTTGAATTACCTCGAGGCCAAGGCCTTCTGTAACTGGAAATCTAAGGAGACTGGCAAGAACATCCGGATGCCGACAGAGGCAGAGTGGTATCACCTGCGCAACGAAACGACCCAAACAGACCAACCTTATTGGACAAAGGCCCCCGGCAACATCAACCTAGAATATGAAATGTCGCCCTGCCCCGTGGACCGTCATGAGTTTGAGGGTGGCTTTTTCGACATTATCGGCAATGTTTGGCAGTGGACTGAAACACCTATTGATGGTTTGGAAGGCTACAACGTCCATCCAATTTACGATGATTTCTCATCGCCTACATTCGATGGCAAACACAACGTTTTCAAAGGCGGTTGCTGGATTTCAACGGGCAATTATTCCATCAAGGATTCCCGTTACGCCTTCCGTCGCCATTTCTTCCAATACTCTGGCCTGCGTTATGTTGAAGCCGGTGAAATCGAGAACCCAATCATGAATGTTTACGAAACTGACGAACAAATTTCTCAATATATCGAGTTTCATTATGGGGAAGAACATTACGGTGTGAAGAACTTCCCCGTCGCCTGCATCGAAGCTTTGGCCCCTCATATTACAGATATGAAAACCGAATGTGCCTTGGATCTGGGTTGCGCCACAGGCCGTTCGTCCTTCGAACTGGCCAAGATTTTTGATCATGTCGACGCGCTTGATTTCTCGGCACGTCTGATCGAGGCGCCATCAACGTTACAATCGACCGGGTCACAGCGCTATGTCATCGCCACCCAAGGGGAACTTGTTGATTTCAAAGAGGTGAAGCTGGCTGAATTTGATGGGTATGAAGCGATCAAAGACAACGTTTCCTTCATGCAAGGCGATGCCTGCAACCTGGCGGACAAATACACCGATTATGATTTGGTGTTTGCGGGCAACCTGATTGATCGTCTGTACAAACCAACCGACTTTCTTGCCTCGATCAAGGATCGCATTCGCCCAGGCGGATTGTTGGTCATCACGTCACCGTACACTTGGCTGGAAGAGTTCACACCAAAGGAAAATTGGTTAGGCGGGTTCAAAGCTCAGACCGGCGAGAACTATTCCACGCTGGAAGGACTGGCGGAAAATCTCGCGCCAGAGTTTGAACTTGTTGGCGATCCACAAGACATCCCCTTTGTCATTCGCGAAACTGCGAGGAAATTCCAACACAGCGTCGCCGAAATGAGCGTTTGGCGGAAAGCAAAATAAACAAGATGCATAAGTATGATCCCAGTTGGTTCCGGCCAGCTGGGATTTGTCATGCTTCAAGGGTGTTGTGCCCTCAAAACCCATACCTCTACCTTCAACACGATTGGGCGGGAAACCGAACTTCTGCCGTCCACGTCAAAGCTCAGCTTCATCGCGGCGACTCTCTTCGTTTGGTGCCAGCTCAAGCTAACAAATAGATATTTCTTTCCGTGCGATTGCGCTTAACTTCAAACCTCTCCGCGCGTAGAAATATGTATGAACTTTGACCAAAAGCCCTTTTCTTATCGGCTTGACAGAAATGTACCTGAATTCCCGGACAGTGGACCCGTTTGCGTAATGGATGCGCATTGCGCACTTTGTGCACGAGGGGCGGCATGGATCGCCCGCAATGATCGACGCGTAGAATTCAAGATCGTGCCTCTGCAGTCGGAGTTGGGCAACGCTTTGATGATCCATTATGCGATGGACCCTGAGGATCCGACGTCATGGCTTTATCTGGAGGATGGGCGCGCTTATGCATCGCTCGATGCGCTTATGCGTGTCGGGCGTCGCCTTGGACGCGTATGGCATGCGTTGAGCATCATGCGGATCGTTCCCAGTCCGTCGCGTGATCGTCTCTACGTGATCGTTGCCACAAATCGATATCGTTGGTTCGGCACGGCGGATCTGTGTTCCTTGCCTGATCCCGAGGTGCAAAAAAGGCTTGTGTCATGAAACTTCTCATCCTCGGTGGGTATGGCGTGTTTGGGGGTCGTCTCGCAGAGCTGCTGTCCGACATTCCCGAACTTGAGATTTTGATATCTGGCCGCAATTTAGATCGCGCCAAGCAATTTTGCGCCACTCTTCAGGGTGCCGCGACAGTTAAGCCGGTCAAACTCGATCGCAACGAGCTGGACCAGAGCATCAACACCCTTGCCCCCGACCTTGTTGTCGATGCGTCGGGTCCGTTTCAGGACTACGGCAAGGATTGTTATGGAGTGATCGAAACCTGTATTCGATCTGGTGTGAACTACATGGATTTCGCCGACGCTGCCGATTTCGTTTTTGGTGTCTCCAAGTTTGACAGCGCAGCCAAAGACGCGGGTGTTTTTGTTTTGGCTGGGGTCAGCAGTTTTCCTGTGCTTACAGCGGCGGTTCTGCGCGAAATGTCTAAATCCATGCAGATCGTTTCCGTAACGGGTGGTATCGCGCCGTCACCTTATGCAGGTATTGGTTTGAATGTGATGCGCGCAGTGGCCGGCTATGCTGGCACCCCAGTAAAGTTGACGCGCGACGGGGCGCAAACAACGGCGCCCGGCCTTGCAGAAAGCATGCGATACACAATCGCAGTGCCGGGCCGAATGCCGTTGAAGAATATCCACTTTTCTCTGGTCGATGTTCCCGACTTGCAGGTCATTCCGCCAGAGCACGCCACCCTTAAAGACATCTGGATGGGTGCTGGTCCAGTTCCCGAATTCCTGCACCGGATATTGAATCTATTGGCCAAAGCGCGGGCAAAATTCAAATTGCCAAGTTTTGAACCAATGGCTCCCTTTTTTCACAAGGTTCTTAATCTGATGAAATTTGGTGAACACCGCGGTGGCATGTTCGTGCATGCAACTGGGTTTCAGGACAGTAAGCCGATTGAACGTTCATGGCATTTGCTGGCTGAAGCGGATGACGGTCCATATATCCCTTCCATGGCAATCGAAGCGCTTGTCCGGAAGCTCTTGAGAAATGAGCGCATTCCAAATGGTGCGTGTGCTGCAACGCAAATTCTCAGCCTCGAAGATTATCAGCGGATTTTTGGCAAACGCACGATCTATACGGGGTTTCGAAGCGCGCCGTCCAAGAGCGCACCTCTTTATCGTCAGATCCTTGGGGATGCCTTTGATACGTTGCCTCAGCAGCTTCAGGCACTTCATGACGAAACCGGCGCAAGCAGTTGGGAAGGCGTCGCTCGCGTGCAGCGCGGCACTGGGGTGATGTCCAAAATTATAGGGAAGCTATTTGGGTTTCCCCCGACCGGCGAGCAGATACCTGTAACCGTGCAATTTACGCCTGAGCAGGGCGGCGAGAAATGGTTACGAACATTTGGGACAAAATCTTTCTTTTCGATCCAGACGCTCGGCACAGGCAGGGACGAACACTTGCTGATGGAGCGCTTTGGGCCCATCAAGGTTGCGTTGGCGTTGGTTGTGCGGGATGAGAAGCTGTTCTTGATCCCACGTCATTGGTCGCTACTCGGCTTACCACTGCCATCTGCGTTGCTGCCTTCTGGGAATAGTTTTGAGGCTCAGGTGAATGGAAAGTTTCGCTTTGATGTCGAGATCTCAGCACCCGTCGTTGGACTGATCGCTGCGTATCAAGGGGAATTAGAACCGTCGCCGAAGGCATGATTGCTTTGAGGTTTTCACTGACGCTGGCGGCGACACCAACGATGTGGCTGCATTAACGGATTGCCAGCCCATTTGTATCAAATATGTGAAGAAGGTCGTTTGGAATGTTCAGGCCAACAATATCGTTTGGGGTCAAGGTCGTCGTTCCGCTGACACGCACCGTAATTTGACCAGCCTTGCCACAGTTAAGGATAACGAAGGTATCTGCCCCCAAATATTCCAACACATCTACCGTTCCGTCGATCAAACCTGCCCCAGGATCGACCAATTCGATATGTTCAGGGCGCATGCCAACGGATGTTGCATCCTCATGCAGCGCAGCACCTTTCAGTGACTTGACTGGAACAACATTCATCCTCGGCGATCCAATGAACTGAGCCACAAAAAGGTTTGACGGCTTTTCATAAAGCTCCCGAGGTGTCCCAACTTGGGCGATCCGGCCAAATTCAAGCACGACAATGCGGTCGGCCAAAGTCATTGCTTCAACCTGATCATGCGTCACGTAGATCATCGTCGATTTAAGTGTCTGGTGAAGCTTGGCAATTTCATAACGCATCTCAACCCGCAGGGCGGCGTCGAGGTTTGACAGTGGTTCATCAAACAGGAACGCAGTTGGGTCCCGCACAATGGAACGGCCAATGGCTACGCGTTGGCGCTGGCCACCGGACAAATCCTTGGGGCGACGATCCATGTAATCGTCCAGCTTCAGAACACGAGCAGCCTCGTTCACCTTTGCATCAACATCAGCCTTGGCCAGTCCAGCGGATTTCAGAGGAAAGCCTACGTTATCGCGCACGGTCATATGTGGATAAAGAGCGTAAGATTGAAACACCATCGCCAGCCCGCGTTTGTTAGGCGGCTCGGCAGTCGCATCCCGATCGCCTATCATGATTTGCCCACGAGACGTTTCTTCGAGCCCAGCGATCATTCTCAAAAGTGTGGATTTCCCACAACCGGACGGGCCAACGAAAATGACGAATTCGCCTTCTTCGATCTCAAGATCGACACCCTTGATGACTTGAGTATCGCCAAACCATTTCTCTACCGCACTTAGTTTGATCGATGACATCAAGCAGCCCCTCGCCGATTTTCGCGATTGTCCCGCGCCCAGCCCAGCCAGACTGCAGCGGTCCAAGTAAAGGTCTCTCCACCCGCAGGTGTTCCATTAAGAGGATCATAATATTCGGCAAATCCGTTCATCTCCATGAGGCGTGCAGTATCACCGCGGATACGGGCAGCCAAATCGTCGACGCCTTGTTCCTCCATCCCGGAGCCCACAAGGTAATTCATGATCGGCCAGGTCGGGCCCCGCCAATAACGCAGTGGCTCGAAGCCGTCACCATGGGGGTCGAAACTGGCCAAGCCATAGATTGCAGCATCCAACATGCGCGCAATCGCAGGCCGTGCACGATCATCATTGATGCCCGCATACCAGCACAAGGCCGAGGCGTTTGAGAGTACACCGTTGAATGTGCCCGCATGCACGTCGCGGCTATCATAGCCAGCAATCGCAGGGTTCCAGAGCGTTTCCGCCCCAGCCTCGAGGGTTACAATCCAGCTCTCAATCTCGGTGACGTCTTCACCAAAACGCCGACCCATCGCGGCCATGTCCCGCTGTGCCCGCAGCAAAGCGAATGTCATCGTCGGATCAGCAACGCGAAACGGATTGATATCGCGCAATTCGTCTTGGTCCCAATTCACTGAGACGCCAAGCTGCACCAGCTTGAGGTATCGATCATAGTCGTATTTGGTGGGTCGCATGGACGGGTCAACGTGACTGGTATCGCGGCGGGTGTAATCGCCCACATCGTCCGCATTGATGGCCCTCATCGCGCCATCCCAATCAGGCGCATTATCGCGCCCGGCCTCCCATGGATGCGTCACACAGACCGCGCCTTGATCCAGACGCCATTCCATAAACCACCGATGCCACGCATGCAGCTTGGGCCACATGGCACGGGCGCGCGGTTCACCTGTTGGATCCATTGCCAACATCTTGGCCATAAAGCTTGCGGCCACCGGGGGCTGACTGATGCCAGAGGATGCGACGGGACCTCGGCCTTGCCAAACATCGGGGCCAGGAAAATAGCCGGAATCAACCCGGTGGAACAGAATATGCGGCACCATGCCATCATCCCATTGCCCGGACAAAAGCGTTTCCAGTTCGGTCCAGCCACGGTCCGGGTCAAAGGTCGTGAATCCCCAGGCCGCAAAGGCGCTGTCCCAATTCCACTGGTAGGGATAAAGCCCGCGCGTCGGCAGCGTATAGCCGCCCTTGTCATTCATCCGCAGGATATCGCGGGCCTGTTCGTCTAACGTCATATCATCCCTTAACTGACCCGGCGGTCAGCCCTTTCGTCATAAAGCGTTCGAGACCAAGGAACAGCGCCATGATCGGCACAGTCGCGATCACCGATCCGGCCATCAAATGCTGGCGTGGAATTTCTGAAGAATTGAGCGAGGCAATCCCCCGCGTGAGCGTGAATTTCGACGGATCATCCAACAGCATGAAAGCCAGCAGGAATTCGTTCCAAGCGATCATAAAGACATACAACGACACCGACGCCAGTGCAGGCAGCGACAGGGGCAACGTGATTTTCCAGATCACAGCAAGACGGCTGAGCCCATCCATGAGGCCCGCCTCCTCTACCTCGGAGGGCAACCCCCGGAAGTATCCTTGCAACATGTACAGCGCAACGGGGATGGTTGTGACCGGATAGATCATCACGATCCCAACGAATGTGTTGCGCAAACCAGTGGCAGAAAAGGCAATGTAGATCGGCAGAGCCAGCACGATCATCGGCACCATATAGATCAGCAAGATCGAACGCGAAAACACCGCCCGCCCCCGAAACCGCAACCTAGCCACCGCATAGGCCCCTGGGATCGCAAAAGCCAGAGTGATGAAAACAGTGATCACGGAAATAAAGAACGAGTTGAAAAGGTAGGTGCCAAAGTTGAACTGAGTAAACAGCTCGTCATAAGAGCGGAACAGTTCGGCCCCTTTGCTTAGGTCTATTGAGAAATCGAGAGGGTTCTGCATCAGCTCTGACTGGTTCTTAAAGCTGGTCATGACCATGACGTAGAACGGGATCAGCACGATGGCGGAAAAGAAGATATATCCAAAGCCCGTCAAAAAGCGGATCACTGCACTTTCAAATTCATAGCGCGTCAAAGACCCGATTGGCGTGTCGTGAAGAATTTTACGCATGGACCAGACGAAAATCACGCCCAGCACAATCGCGGCAAACACGGCCGCGACCAGGCTTGTGTCACCACGCTGGATCGGCCCGTAAGGCGTCAATGTGATGCCAATCAAGGCCAGCATCACGCCCCAATGGGCCCCCTTTTTTCGCGGCCCGGTCATCTCGGCGGCTCCCATCGAGGCAACAGCGCCCCAAAGCAAGCTAAGCCAAATAGAGGGGCGGAACGGATCGCCCGTCGCAAAGGACATTCCGACGCTGATCGTGATCGCCAGAACCGCCATCCAAAGCGCTCCCAAAAGCGGCCCCGTGACATAGCCAAACCGCAGCATGCTCATAACCCTTCCTCTCGCGAGATATATTTGAGGAAGAAGATCGAGAAGGTGAGCAAACAGCCAAATATCACAACGGCAACCGCGGCCCCTGCCCCAATGTTGGAAATCGCAAAGGCCTGCTCGTAAACATTTACGGTGAGCGTCCGCGTCCCCGCATTCCCGCCGGTTAGCAGGAAAATGTCGTCGAATTTGTTGAAGGTCCAGATAAAGCGGAGCAGGAACAAAACGCTAAGGATGCCCAAAAGCTGCGGCACGCTAAGGTACCAAAACTGCTGAAAAGGCGAGGCTCCGTCCATGTCTGCGGCCTCGTACATATCGCTATCGATGCTTTGCATACGAGCCAGAATGAATAGGAACGACAGCGGGAAATAGCGCCAGATTTCAAAGATCGTGACCATGATCAGGGCCAGGGGTCGCTCTCCGAAAAAGTTGATGGCTTGTGGCGTCACCCCCATCTGGATCAGCAGCGCATTGGCCGATCCTGAAAATGGGTCGAATAGGATCAACCATGCGAATGCGACGGCAATAACCGGGGCGACATATGGGAACAGATAAAGGCCGCGCAGGATGCCTTGGCCCTTAAACGATTTATTCAACAACAAGGCCGCAAAGAGCCCCACCAACAATGCCCCGATGGTACCAAAGACAGTGTAGAACAAGGTGACCCAAAGCACCTCAAAGAACTCATCCCCGTTGAAGATGCGTTTAAAGTTATCCAACGTGAAGGTGCTGTTGGTCAGGATGTTGGATGATGTCCCCGTCGTGGCGGCGAGACTGTCTTGGGGCCGCAATCCGTTATCCAAGTAGGCCTGTTCGACAATCACTGGAATGGTCAGCGTCTCGCGTGTGCCCGGTTCCCAATCACCCAGATCACAAGTCAGGGTACGGCCGTCCACTGTACAGCGCGGATCAAGGTCTTGCACATTCAGGCCTTCGGGAATGACGTCCGAGAATGTGACACCGGCGATAGGTTCGTCTTGTGAAGAGTTACGAAGACGGTAACGGATGGTTGCCTCATCCCCGACTGCATCATAATCGCCACGAATATCTTCACGCAGGACGACTTCCGGCGCGCGCAAATCGCCCAGCTCTACCGGTTTGAACGAGATCCAAAAGATCGCCAGTAATGGCAAAAGCACCACCAGCGCCACAGCAGTGATCGTTGGGAACAGCAATCCCCATGCCAAACGCGCTTCGCGTACGCCAAGTGGTCCGGTACCGGTCGGAGGGCCGAGATCTGCCATCGTGCTGTCTTTCATCAGGAAAGCTGTGGGCGGTTGGGCACCCCCTGCAAGGGATGCCTATTTCAGGTGTTACTGTACAGCCGCGATCGCTGCATTCAGTTCAGTGACAGTCGCTGCCGCGTCACGTTCACCATCGATGAACTCACGGACCAAACGGTTGATAACCTGGCTGTTGATGATGGCAGAAGCTGCGGAAAGCTGACCTTCTTCGACACCCCAACGTTGGGCCACATCCAGACCGCCAACGATCTCTTCGATCATGGCGTTGTCATAAAGGTCACCCAACGGGGCCTTGCGATCGACACCGACGTCAAGCGTTGCCCAAAGATCAGCGTACTCGGTTGCGTTGTTGGCTGTACCACGGCGGACTGGGAACTTGCCTTCTGGTGCGATTGCCAGCGTCGAACCATAGCCGTCAGACATTGAGTACTGCACGAACTCCATCGCCGCATCCGTAGACGCATCGGATGTAATACCAAAGTAACGGACATCACCCCATGCCGCACCATCAGGGTTCGACGGGCCGGAAAAGTTTGTCACAATACCTGTGGCCGCAGCCAGATCGCGTGTGGTTGGATCATCGTTGATGGTGGGCGGAGCGCTGTCGCGCAGACCTGCCAATTCGTCGAGGATGAAGGGCGACCAGATGATCATCGCCGCATTACCGCTAAAATACAGTGTGCGCGATTGATCCCAGAACAGATCACCCGGAGGCGAGGCTTCGGCGATAGCCTTGTAGAACTCAAGCACTTCGATGGTGGCAGCTTGGTCAAGGTCCTGAACACCGGCCGGGCCTACGGGCGACACTCCATTGGCAAGGAAAACATGCTCTAACACTTGGCTCATGAAGTTTTCGTCGATCTTGGTCGCTGCGACAAAGCCATACATCTCAGGCGGGTTGTGCAGCGCTTCAACCGCGGCCAGCACGTTTGCGTATGAATTCGGCGGCTCTAGGCCCTTCTCTTTGAACAGATCAGCGCGGTAGACCAACATCTGCGTCCAACCATCGACCGGTACAGAAGCAAAGCCGCCGTCAACCGAGGCCATGTTCAACGCACCCGGTGCGAATGTATCAGCGCCCAGTGCCTCAACCACATCAGATGCCGCGTCTGTGTCCAAAATGCCAGCTTCTGCCCATGGGGCCGCATATTGCAGCGTGTGATAGATCACGTCTGGCAGATCGCCAGCAGCAAATGCAGCGGTCGCGCGTGTACCAAGATCGTTCTCAGAGACTGGGATCACCTCAACATTGTGACCGGTGGCCGCAGCAAAATCCGCAGCCATCGCTTCTTGCCGGGCCAAACGTTCTGGTTGCTCTTCTGTTGTCCAAAAACGCAGATCTTCTGCGGCAAGGGCTGTTGCCGATAAGGCAATCGCCATGGCTACGCCCGAGCGTAGAATTGTTTTTCCTGTGATAGTCATCGTCTATCCTCCCTGAAAGACTGGTGGTTGTTTGGTTGTTATGGATGTGGGCAAGCCCCGGTTGATCCGCGATTTACGAAAACCGCCGGGACGGTTTTGCGTAGGGTGTCGAGGGCCTCGCCTCGAATGCGTTTGACTAACAGCGTCGCAAGCTCAACGCCTGCATTGCGGCTATCAACGACAAATGTGGTCAATGGCGGCTGCGCGTGGGCACCTTCGCGAATGCCATCATACCCCACGACAGAAATATCGCGCCCTATGATCAGTTCACGCGCTGCAGCCGCACGGTAAACCCCCAAGGCAACGTGATCCACTGCACAGACAATCGCCGTCGGTGGTTGCGCAAGATCAAGAAGCGCACCTGCGGCTTGTTCGCCGTTCTCCAATGTGACCGCATTCTCAGAAATAAGCTTGGGATCAATGGGCAGATTGGCGTCAGCCATACCAGCATGAAACCCCTCGCTCCGCAATTTGGCGTAGGAATAGATCGTACCGCCATTGATAAATGCAATTCTCTTGTGACCTAGTCTGGCCAAATGCTGTACTGAATCTCGCATGGCGTCCTCACCTCGGATATCGAACCAGCAACATCCATCGGGATCAGTCTGACGGCCATAAAGGACAAAGGGCACGCCTGCGTCGCGCAGCACTTTGACCCTTGGGTCTTCAATCATCGCACGCGGCAAAACAAAACCATCCGCCTTGCGGTCCCGCGAGAGCGTGCGGAATGTTTCAATCAGATGCGTATCGTTATCCGCTGATGCAACGGTCAGTGTATAACCCTGCGCGGTTGATCCTTCTGACAGGCCAGCCAGAAATTCCGCCAAGAACGGACGTTGGGCATCGTGGTCCCCAAGCTGCAACACAAAGCCAAGAGACCGCGTGCGGCCCGTTTTTATGGCCTGGGCTTGACTGAGCGGTTGATAGTTCATCCGTTCAGCCATCCGCACTACTCTTAACCGAGTGGCTTCGGAGATATCAGCATAGTTGTTGAGCGCGCGGGATACAGTTGACTTGGTCAGATCAAGGGCAGTCGCAACATCACTTATCGTAACGCGTGAGCGATTTGGTCCTCCCGGTGAAGTCGACGCATTTCGTGTCATTCTCTCTCCCCTTGCGACTCACATTGAATTCCGAAACCGGTTTCGGCAATAGCATCTTTACAGGTCTTTTTCGGACCCCAGATACCTAAATCTTCGCAGTGATATTCGTCAGACATCTCTAATGATCGTCAATGCAACAGCCTTGTTCCAAGGCGCGCCATGCAAAAGGTGCATATCGCCTTTGACCCTGATGAGCTTGTTCAAATGTTATGTTTTTGATACTGAAAATTCAGATCAGGGAGGTCCTGATCTCGAAAATAGTCGTAGCGGAGGTCGCACGAGATGAGCAAGATGCACACATTGGCTGTATTTATCGGCCGTTTCCAACCCTTCCACGTCGGACATATGGATGTTGTCAACAGCGCTTTGGCGCAGGCTGACAGCTTGTTGATTTTGGTGGGCAGTTCTTATCGTCCCCGCAGTTGGAAAAACCCATTCACCTACAACGAACGCACTGCTTTCATTCGTGGTGCGACACAAGACGTGGCGAAGCCAATCGCGACTTTGCCGCTCGTGGATACATTGTACAATGACCGCGCGTGGACAACCAATGTGCGTACAGCAGTGACGCTACACATGCGAAAAGCCGAATTGGATCCAAACCAAACTGATATCCTGTTGGTCGGTTTGGAAAAGGACAAGTCGTCCCAGTATCTGAATTGGTTCCCGTCTTGGGCGTTAAAGTCTGTGCCACCATCACTGCACGACAGCGATGTGATCAGCGCCACAGATTTTCGCGAAGGCCTGTTCTTTGGGACTGAAGATGGAGTTGCGGGTTTGGCAAATCGGTTTGGTCAAGATCAAGTCGCCCAAGTGCAAAACTGGATGGCAGGAATGCCTGACGCCGTTGATACCATCCGTAATGAGGGCGCGTTTGTGCGCGATTATCAAGACAGGATTGATGCGGCGGAAAAGGTCTATGGTTACCCGATCCCGATTAACACGGCTGATGCGATTGTCGTACAGTCCGGTCATATCTTGATGGTTGAACGCAAAATGGAACCTGGCAAAGGTCTGTGGGCACTACCTGGTGGTCACATCGATCCAGACGAGACGGCAGAAGAAGCTTGTGTACGCGAACTTTACGAAGAAGCTGGCCTTGATATGCCCAAAGGTGCGATGCGCGGGCGACTGCGAGCGCGGCGCGTGTTTGATCACCCTGAACGGTCTGAACGGGGTTGGGTCCGCACCGAAGCCTTCGTGTTCGAATTGCAGGACAGAAAGACGCTAGAGAAATTAAAAGCTGGTGATGACGCCGCCAACGCACGGTGGGTGCCCATCACTGAGATCACGCCAGATACGATTTTCGAGGATCACTTTGATATCATCCAAGCCCTCGTCCCTGATGTGCCCTTTGCCTATTCGTCCATTTTGATGGCGCAAAGCTAAGGCCCATTGCCCGCAAAGAGCATATCTTTGCACACCCAAATCTGCGGGAGGTCCGCAGGTTTCATATCCGTCCAAATCCGAGGAGGAACAGGACAATGACTTATGACCCAATGGGCGCAAAAGCGCTTTTCTCCAATGCGGTTGCGGTAGATAATATTCTCTACGACACCGACAGTTACAAACTTTCCCACTTCAGCCAATATCCCGAAGGCACCCAATATGTGTCTTCCTATGTAGAACCGCGCCGCGCGTGGGGGCAGATTGATCAGGTCATATTCTTTGGCCTGCAGATAGAGCTGGCGAAATTGGCGGGTAAAGTCGTGACCCAAGCCATGCTGGATGAAGCAACTCCATTTCTGAAAGCGCACGGTTTCGACATCTTCGTGGACGGTTGGCAGTATATCATCGATACATACAAAGGGCGTCTGCCGATCAAGATCGAGGCCTTGCCCGAAGGCACCCTTGCACCTGTTTCAATCCCGCAGTTGCGGATCGAAAATACTGATCCCAATTGCTTCTGGTTGGTGTCCTATCTGGAAACACGTCTGTTACGGGCCATCTGGTACCCAAGCAGTGTCGCCAGCCTGTCTTACTTTGTGATGGGAAACATCCGTGAACGGCTTATTCAGACCGACGGTGACGCCGCTGGTGCAGAATTCAAACTGCACGATTTCGGGGCCCGTGGCGCCACCTGTTTTGAGGCTGCAGGCATCGGGGGGGCTGCACACCTCGTCAGCTCCTTGGGCACAGATACAATTGCGGGCTTGGTCTATGCGCGCAACTTCTATGGTGCCGATATGGCTGGGTTCTCTATTTCGGCCAGCGAACACTCCACCATGACTGCGGCGGGCGAAGACGGTGAGCTCAACCAGATGCGCAGGTTCTTACAGCAAAACCCTGCGGGTATCATTGCTTGTGTCAGCGACAGCTATGATTTGATGCGGGCCGTCAAAGACTACTGGGGTGGCGCGTTGAAAGACGACGTTTTGGCCCGTGACGGCGTGTTGGTCGTGCGGCCCGACAGTGGCGATCCGTTAGAAATCGTCCCTGACGTGATCGAAGCCTTGATGGCCAAGTTCGGATACAGTCTGTCCAAACAAGGTTACCGGATATTGCCCGAAAAGGTCCGCGTGATCCAAGGGGATGGAGTGAACAAAGACTCTATCCTGCAGATCATGGATGTGATGATCGAACGGGGCTTGGCCATCGGGAACATCGCGTTCGGCATGGGCGGCGGCCTATTGCAAAAGGTCGATCGAGATAGCTTCGGCTACGCGATGAAGGCGTCTGCTGTGTACTACGGTGGTAAATGGCACGATGTGTTCAAAGACCCGATCACTGCAAAGGGCAGCAAAACATCCAAGAAAGGTAAACAGGGTGTGATGCGCACAGAGTCCGGCGCATTCGTTGCCAGGCCGGCGGCGAACATACCCAAAGGAGGCGATGCACTGGAGTGTGTGTTCCTGAACGGTGAAATCAAACAGGTGCAAACCTTTGATCAAATCCGCGCACGTGCTTGGCCTGACGTCTGAAAATAGAGTGCAGCCCTAACACCTGTAGCGGCCCCTTCAGGGGCCGTTATCCATGTCGGCCTTACCTTGTTGGGGATGTCCCAAAGCTGTCGGAAACATCGGCACGGCTTTGAGATTAAAATTTCGCGAAGCTCTTTTGCGTTGCAATTGGATCACTGAAGAAGGAGGCGTCGGTTTAACGCGGCTTAGCTTTCTCTAAATAGGCGTCCATTGCGGGTCGGTATGCTATCAGTTCTTCGCTGACGACGTTAAATGATTGAAGTCGTTTGTCATAATCAACCACTATATCCGGCCATCTGATTGGTAAATCAAGTGCGGCCTCAAATGCCTTGATCCACGCAAATGTCACTGCAAATCCGCAATCACATAACCATAATGTGCCAGTATCAAGTGGGTTTTGTGATAATAACAAACCAAGCGATGAGAGCTGTTTGGAAATCAGCGCACCGCCGTTTTTCACTGCGTCTGGGTCGCGCGTTTCATAATCCACATGGGGATAGATTGCGCGCACGGCAGGTTCTAGGCGCGTGTCGTGGGATCGGCTAAATTCACGTGCTTTGGCACGCAGTTTTGGAGTGTCGGGTAACATTGGAACGTCTGGAAAGGCCTCTTCCAGGTATTCAGCAATTGCTTCGGAATCTGACAACATCAAATCGTCGTGGATCATAGCCGGCAGGTTCCCCGATGGCACGATCGCACGGTATGCATCAGATCCGTACCCACCGGGTGGTGGAAGCTGTTCGAATGGGATGGATTTGTGTGCCAGCATGATCCGCAGTTTGGCACAGTACACAGCGACTGGGACGGAATAGATTGTTAGCATCTCGGGCCTCTTGGTGTTCAGAGGAAAAGGCCAGCCACCTAGGTTGGTGTCAAGGGCGGTGTACGCGGTCCAGCTTTTGATTGGGCACACCACGATGGAAAGCACAGTCCGATGTCTAGGTGCCGAACTGCAAGACGCATTGGCGGAATCAAACGCTAATGAAAATGTTGCAGGCGGCCCATGACCGGCCGCCTTATTTGTTTAAGCACTCGCGCGCAGGTCCGTTGCGATCACTTTCGGGACCTCTGCATAGTGATCAAGCACCATGGAAAAGGTGGCCCGACCGCGTGACAGCGAGCGCAATGCGCTGACATAGCCGAACATCGTTGCCAGCGGCACATGGGCCACGATGTTGTGTCCGGCTTTCCCCGCCTCCGACTGCACCACGGTGCCACGCCGTGTATTCAGATCGCCGATCACAGCACCGACAAAGTCGTCTGGCGTCGCGATGTCGACTTTCATGCGCGGTTCCAGAAGAACCACCCCACCTTCGGCAAAGCCTTCAACCGTGGCTTCCCGAGCGACCCGTTCGAACGCAGTCGCCGAACTGTCGTTAGGGTGGAATGCCCCATCAACAAGCGTGACGCGTGCGCCCGACATAGGCCACCCAAGTCCTGAGCCGCTGGCAAATGCCGTCCGCACCCCAGCTTCGACAGCTGGGATGTATTCGGACGGCACAGCGCCGCCGGTGATGTTGTCGATAAAGACAAGGTCTTCGTCGGGTTCAACCACCAGCTTGACTCGCGCAAACTGCCCAGGCCCACCGGTTTGCTTACGCAAAGTGCGGTCGACCACGGCTTTGCCGATCAACGCCTCTCGATAGGCCACGCGCGGCTGACCAAGATTGGCTGAGATGCCATAGGTGCCTGCGATTTCCTCCAGAGTGATCTGAAGGTGCAATTCACCCATGCCTGCAACCAGCGTCTGTCCCGTTTCGGGATCAGTGCCGACACGCAAAGACGGATCTTCGCGCGCCATTGTTGCCAGCACCTGACCCAGCTTGGATTGCGCCAGAGCATCAGACGCCTCGACCACAGCCTCGATCACCGGCTCTGGACAGACCAACCCATCCAGAACCAAAGGCATCTTCGGATCGCTCAGGCTGTCGCCCGCACGCACCGATTTCAAGCCCATGACCGCAATCACATCGCCTGCTTCAGCCACGTCCAAATCAACGTGATCGTCGGCATGCATCTTAAGGATGCGGCCAACGCGTTCACGATCTCCGGTCGTGGCGTTCAGCACAGCCATACCTTTTTCCAGCCGTCCTGCATAAAGCCGGACAGTCGACAGCGCACCATACTTAGTGACACGGCTCTTGGCGACAAGCGCCAGTAACGGTGCCTTTGCGTCAACGTCACGAGTCTGCGTCTCACCATCAGGTGCCACGCCTTGCGCAGCTGGCCGGTCCAAAGGTGACGGACAGTAGGCCGCAATCGCGTCCATCAAAGGTTGCACCCCGATGTTGCGATACGCCGAGCCTGCCAGAACCGGCACTCCAGCACCCTTGATACAGGCCGTCCGCACAAGTCCGCGCAGCGTTTCGGCATCAATGTGTTCACCGCCAAGGTATCGAACCAGAGCCCGATCATCATGTTCGGCAACCATTTCGACCAAAACCAAGCGGGCCCGTTCAGCATGTTCAAACAGTGCGTCTGGCACATCAGTCACCTCTGGTTTCGTTGCATCCGAGGTCCACAAGAGCGCGCGCATGGCGATCAAGTCGATCACGCCAAAGAACGCGTTATCAGACCCCATTGGCATCTGAACAACCAAAGGTTCTGCCCCAAGCTGGTCCCGGATTTGCACAACGCAACCGTCAAAGTCCGCACCAAGGCTGTCCATCTTGTTGATGAACGCAATCCGCGGCGTGCCATAACGATCCGCCTGCCGCCAGACGGTTTCGGACTGTGGCTCTACGCCAGACACTGCTGAAAAGACCGCGACAGCGCCGTCGAGCACGCGCAAGGACCGTTCGACTTCAATCGTGAAATCGACGTGCCCAGGCGTGTCGATGACGGTGACGTCGCAACCGTCCCATTCAAATGCAGTGGCCGCAGCCGAGATCGTAATGCCGTGCGCCTGTTCAACCGCGCGACTGTCCATTTCGGTGTTACCCGTGTGGACATCGCCGACCTTATGGATCCGCCCTGCATTGAACAAAATGCGTTCCGTCAATGTGGTCTTGCCAGCGTCAACATGTGCCATGATGCCAATGTTGCGGATGTTATTAATGTGCCGGGCCATAACTGACCCTCCTTTCCAAGGCACGCATGACGGCTGCAAATCAGGACAGCGCGCACATACGGCCCGAGGCACCTTCTCTAGTGGTGCGATTTCATATGGTGTTGAGGAAGAGGGAAAGGCCCTCGTGATGGAGACGCGCAAGAGTACCCCTGACGGATCGTCAGAGCGTCTCCCCTATCTGGCTATCTTCAGTCATCACGCGCCTCCTTTTGGCTGATCGACGGGTTAATGCAAGTCGGCGATTCGTGTCAACTGAAAGGCTGCCTAGTGTGTATTGAGTCGTAGTTCGGATTTCGCCCTGTCGAACCGAAATTCGGAATTTGTGCAAAGTACGACACCAATCACATCCAGCCCCTTCGCGCAGTGTGCAGCGTCATACGCCAGCAATGGCCAGGTCCCAGGATAAGCCCTTTTTTGGATCCGTTCGCATGTGCTGCCCGTCCACGTGGTCCAATTGCGCGTCACTACTGCGCTTCATTCAAAGACCAATCATATTGATATCGATCGATGCGCCCCCGTGCCTGCAATGCGGCGGCTTTGGGCTCAGGGGACTTGCTGATCAAACGTTCAAGGACCTCACTTTGGTTGGCCCCGAAGTCTTCACGAAACCAGATGTAAATTTTGGACGCAGTCACACGCCCGTCTTCGTCGATGCTGATCCCACGATCATCCGCCAGATAGGAAAGTTCCGCTGCCTCTAGCGCAGCATCAAGCCCCGCGCCACGCCACGCTTGTGGCGCGAGATTGGGGCAAGACGCAGCGGCGCAATTCAAGGCGTAGTGAATACGTGGCTCGTTGAAGGTCGGGCGTATGATGCGGTGTTCAATATCGTTCAGACTAAGCGCCGTGCCATTGACCATAACGTCTTTGCGGTTCCAAGGGCCGATGCTGAGCGGTCCATCTTTGATCTCTCGGATACTGCCGACGGGATAAGCATCTAAGACAACGCGAATGGTTTGCGCATTATACAGGTTGATCCAATACGCCAGTTGATCATTACGCTCCAAGTTGCCCGGATTTACCTGTTGCAGTTGATCGACGAAGCTTGCCAGATTGGCTCGATCCGTCGCGCCGACCGCTTTGTAATCCATGCGCGCGATACCACTTGCGTCTTTGGACCAATACTTGGTCAAAAACTGATCATAGGTCGCGTAATTCACCTGTTCCGTTTGCACTGGAGTTTGGAAGGCGAAATTTTCGGACAGCAAGGTCGGTTTTGGCAAGGCGAGACGTTCAACGGATGCACATGCACTGAGGCTGATGGCAAGTGAAGCAACTACTAGGGTTCGCAGCATTGTCGATCTTCCCTTATTTTGTTCAGATCGAGTGTTTTCAGTACAGACCCTTAAGGACAAGCCACCTCTCGCAGATGTGCACCTTCGTCAGGTAAGCCAACACGTGCTGCGCGGCTGCAAATGTCCGGAAAGCGGTGATTGAAAATTGCGCCTCAACTGGGCGCAGTGCCCGTGTAAGGGCCAACAGACCAGCATTGCCGTTGGCCCTCGATATTCAGGGGTTTCTAGGCTGGGGCCGAAGCGAAAAGTCTGTGATCAATTCCAGCAAGATTGAAACGAGCTAAATCAGCCCCGGACAATCCACTGTTTGAAATTCGGCTCCAAGGTGTCACAGGATGCGAGGATCAGATCGCAGGATTGGAACGGACCTGCCTCGTCAATGACCGAAGAGACAGTCAGACACTGCGATGGATCTGTGCCGAGGCGCATTTCCATTGTTTCAGCATCATAGGCGAATTTCTGATTTGATGTGGAGGCGTCGCATGCGATCAAACCGAATGGATTAACCTCGTTCTCCGGCGCGTTATGAGCCATGCATTTGTTCTCATAGGTTACCGAAGAAATCATGCCGGTGTCCTCTCCATAGGAAAACAAGACATCATTGCCACTTGGTTTGCACGAGTGGGCATGAAGCAAATCAGTCAAATCGCGGCCATCAGTGTCGATGCACCATCCTAGCTTTGCTTCTTCCTGAAGGTTGTCGGCGAGGTGAATGATTGCGCCTTGGGTTTTGATGCTCGGCGCTTCTGCAAATGCAGGCAGCGTGATGCCAAGGCCCAAAGTTGCGGCAATCATTGTGGGGGTGATGGAAGAGATGTTTCTCATTTTAGTCATCCTTAGAACTGCTGTTGAAATTCACGAATTCGGGCTGCGTTGACACCACGGTCACTGCGGCCAACGCGGGACACGCTGCGCATATCCACACGGCTTCCGCTGTCTTGTTCGCTCACGACAACCGCAACATCGTCTGCAAAGTAAAAGACGGATGTGCGAGTCGTTGCTTCGA
Organism: Paracoccaceae bacterium; assembly: GCA_039975755.1. Taxonomy (GTDB): domain Bacteria; phylum Pseudomonadota; class Alphaproteobacteria; order Rhodobacterales; family Rhodobacteraceae; genus JABSSA01. The sequence goes on from JBDWGM010000004.1 coordinate 51,409, forward strand.
AACGACGGGCTTCGGCGTCCGAAGCGACAATTTCCCATCCCGTATCATTGGCAAGCTCTAACGCACGGGCAAATGCCGCATCAGCGGAAAGGTCGGTTTCTAGCGGTGCGATATCTGGGTACGTAGCGGCTTGGGTTTGGGCCACCTCTTCACCGGCATAGACAAGCGACGTCCGCGCACCTTCGCGAGTGTCATCCAAAACCAAGAATTCTGGCGGATTGGTTGTGTCAGTCGTGATGTCATTGATCGGGGCACCGCGCACAGGTGGGTTAAGCCTAGATGAAATCATCGGACCCAAACTGATCACGCCAACAACTGTGACCACTCCGCCCAGCACTGCGCCTGCCTTTTCCTTGCGAACAAGATGGGCAATCAGGGCAAGCAGCCCGACGCCTGTGACAATCATGGCAATCAGATTGAAGTAACCGCGGTACAGGCCAAGGCCGGTAATCGGCTCCCAAACGCCCAATCGCGCCCCGAACAAAAACAACAATGTGGCCAGCGCACCTATGATGGCAACCAGCAGTGCGATCTTTCCTGCATGCTTCATTTTCTCTCCAATCCCTGTCTTGCATATTGCTTATTTGCTCGGTATGCAAATATTGCACACTATGCAAGGTTTAATTGAATGGCACTTCCATTACGGCAAAAACGGCGACAAGAAACGGCGTTTCAAATTCAACGCGCAACGTTGGATTTGGCCATGCAAAAGAGCCTTGAAAGCACGACCACCGAAGAAATTGCCATTATCTCGGGTGTCAGCACACGGACGTTTTTCAATTATTACCCCAACAAAGAGGCTGCAGCCGTAGGGCATCCGCCGAAATTCCGCGAAGAAGACAAAGACGCTTTGCGAAACGGAACAGGCCCGATAGCAGTGGACTTGAAAAGGATGTTGGATCGCCACGTGGCAACGTTGTCGGAACAAGAAGACATACTTCGAATGGTCGGGACTATACTGCGTTCAAACGAGAAAGCGCGCGGAATCCTTGAAGGCCTTCTCGCGGCTGAACGTCAAGAAATTGCCGACGCCTTGTGCAGCCGAGTGAGCAACCGACAAACCGCTGCGGCCCTCGCCAACGCTGTCACATCAGCAATCGGCGGCGCAATTTTCCTTTGGGAAAATGACAAAGGTTTAACACTTGGCGAAGCGTCGGAAAAAATTTGGGAGGGTTTGATAGATGCATCGCAACTTCTTCTGCCGCCGAACGACACCTAGCGTCAAAAGAAAGCCTCACAGCTTATCTTTCCCGAAGCGTCAATTGGGTGCCCTCAGAAATGCAGACACACCTCAAAATGAAGAATAGTTGGACCAGACCCAACGGATCGGACGCCGTGCACCGTATAACCAATCGAAATCAGATTTCCAAAAATTGCCGTTCTTGCACAAGCAAGGGCTATCGAAAGGCTCAATCATGAAAAAGATCCTCTACGTTATAGCGTCCTTCGCTATCCTTGCAGGCGCCTATGTCTGGTCGTTTGAGGTTCCAGCCGCGATCCTGCCCCCAACAACCGAAACCGCTCAGGGGACTGGTGGTCCCAGCGGCCCGGGCGGTCCCCCGGAGGACCAGGCGGCCCTGGTGGTCCCGGGGGCCCCGGTGGTCGCCCCGGTGGTGGTGCGACGACCGTTGTTTTGACGCAGCTTGAAAAGCAGCCATTTGAGAGTGTGTACCGAGCGATTGGCGGTTCTGAAGCCGTCAACAGCGCCAACGTGACCTCTGACGTGTCCGACAGAATTGTGGAAATTAATCTGCCCCCAAACGCACAGGTGTCTCAAGGTGATATCTTGGTGCAACTGGATGCGCGGGCCGCAACGCTTTCTCTTGAGACGGCACAAATCGAGTTAGAACAAGCCTCGGACACAGTCGCCCGCTATGAGCTTTTGCGACAAACTGGCAATTCCACTGTTTCGGATGTGACAATATCTGAGGCACGGCTGGCACAGCGCCTCGCAGAAGCGAACGTCGCGCAGGCTGAGCTTTCGTTGGAAGACCTCACAATTCGAGCACCTATTTCGGGTCGGCTTGGGCTTAGCGAGGTCAGCGTCGGTGACTTCATCAGCGCGAATAGTGAGATTGTCACAATCGACAATGCCAGCGCATTGCTGGTCGAGTTCGAACTGCCCGAACGGTCCGTCGGGCTCCTGTCCGTTGGGCGCGAAGTCGCATTGGAAACCCCTTCTTTGACGGGCCGGTTTTTCGAAGGTGAGATCACCTCTTTTGACAGCCGGATTGATGCGGTCACACGGGCTGTGACGGTCAAGGCGCGTGTCGAAAACCCGGACGAAACACTCTGGTCGGGCATGACATTTACTGCGCGCCTCACCAACCTCAGCGATCCTCTTTTGGTGGTACCAACGACTGCCATCACGTGGTCCCGCGACGGTGCCAGCATTTGGTTCGAGAAAGAAGGCAAAGCACAAAGTACCCCGGCCACGATCCTGTTTCGGCGTGATGAACTTGTCTGGCTGGATGTTGAATTGCCGGTCGGCACCATGGTCATCACCGAAGGCGCACACAAACTGCGCCCAGGCTCCGCGATCACCGATGCCAACGCTGACACTCAACGTTCAGATAAGGAACCGACATGAGCACGCCAACGACCCAACGCGCGGCCTCAGGTTTGGCCGATCTGTTTGTCGCACGACCCATTTTCGGATTTGTCGTCAATCTCTTGATCCTGATTGCCGGTCTGGCAGCGTTGTCTTCTGTAGACGTGCGTGAAATGCCGGACATTGATCAGCCAGTTCTTTCGGTGCGCACGACTTACGAAGGCGCAACGCCAACAACCGTCGATCAGGAAATCACACAAGTTCTGGAAGATGCGCTGAGCGCATTGGAAGGCCTGTCTTACATAGAATCAAGTTCGACCACTGGGACAAGCAGCATCACCATCGATCTGTCAGAAGACACAGACATTGACGTGGCCGCAAACGAAGCCCGCGAGATCGTGTCCGCAACCGTGCGCGACCTTCCCAGCGATCTGGAAAATGATCCAACAGTTTCAAAATCGGACAGCAATGCCGACGCGATCATCCGATTGGCCGTTATGGGGGATGCCAAGCTGGCGGAGCTGACCGCCTTGGCAGAGGGGGTCATCTATAACAGGCTGTCTTTGATTGATGGGATCGCCGAAGTCACAACGCGAGGGGATCGATCAAATGAGTTTCGTGTAACTCTCGATGATCGCCTCTTGCTCAGCCGTGGCTTAACGATTTTTGACGTGACCGCTGCGCTTACAGATCTGCGCGACGACACGCCTTTGGGCGCGCTTGAAACAAATGCGCAAACGATTGCCCTGCAGGTTGGAAATGACGACGTCACCGTTGAGAGTATCGGTCAGATTCTCATCGGGTCGGACACGCGGATCTCTGATGTGGCCTTGGTTCAACTGCTTCCCGAAGATGTAGACGTGGCAACCCGCGTCAATGGACAAACGGCCATCGGGCTGGACATCACCCGCCAATCTGAGGGGAACACGCTTGAGATTTCGCAAGCCGTTGGCGTGGCGGTTGAAGAACTTCGCAAAGACCTCCCCGAGGGCGTTGACCTTATCGTCTCATCAGATGACGGCATATTCATCGAAGGCGCGTTGACCGAAGTTGTGAAATCCATCGGATTGGCGACAGGGATCGTGATCCTCGTGATTTTTGCGTTCTTGCGGTCGTTCCGCGCGACCCTCATTCCTGCCGTTACTATCCCGGTTGCACTGGTTGGAACCGTTGCAGTGATTTGGCTGACAGGCTTTTCAATCAACACGATCAGCCTTTTGGCGCTGGTTTTGGCGACAGGTATGGTTGTTGATGACTCCATTGTTGTTGTCGAAAACATTGTGCGCAAGCGCAATAACGGAATGGGCGCTTTCGCGGCGGCGGCTTCGGGCACCAACGAAGTTTTCTTTGCGGTCATATCGACCACAGCAACGCTTGCCGCTGTCTTCATTCCGATCTCGTTTTTACCGGGACAAGCCGGAGGCGTGTTCAGCGAATTCGGATTTGTTCTGGCATTTGCCATGACATTGTCGTCGATGGCAGCGCTGACCTTGGCGCCCGTTTTGGCCGCACTTCTTGATCCAGGAAAGCCGTCAGAAACCCGACAAAGCGAACCTAAGGCGCCCGGCCGTCTGTCGCGCGGTTTCGATTGGATAATGGACTGCGCCATTCGCATGCCTTTGCTTGTACTGGCGATTGCGATCGGCTTCGCGATGATTGCCTTGGGTGCGGCAAGCCAGTTGGCGTCAACAATCACGCCGACCGAAGACCGTGGCGTATTCTTGGTTCAAGCGCGCGGCGCATCCGATACCACTTCTGAATATCTCGACTCGCAAGTTGCACAGATCGAAGAAATCCTCGTTCCGTATCAAGAATGCGGACAGGTAAGTTCGGTCCAAAGCATCATCGGCATCGGTGGAGGCACAAACGCATTCATCGTGGTACGCCTGCCGGATTGGACAGAGCGTGATTGGTCACAACAGTCGCTTATGGGCCCAATCAACGGCAAACTTTCGGCCATACCCGGGGTTCGCGTGTTTGCGATCTCACCCAACAGCCTCAACATTCGCGGGGGCGGCAACGGGCTGACCTTTGCGGTGAACGGTACGAATGTCGACGGCATGACCGATGCGGCAAGTGACCTCGTGGGCGCGATGTCTCAGGACGCCAGTTTTTCAAACCCACAGGTCTCTGGAGACAGTGCGCGGGCGCAGTATGAAATCACTGTGAATCAAGAAATGGCGGGACTCTTTGGCCTTAGCGAGGCGGATATCACCAGTACGATCAGTGCACTCACGCAGGGCACCGTCGCTGTAAGCGTGTTCATAGATGACACTGAAACTGACGTAAACGTCGTACCGGGTGGGCCACCCATCAATGATCCCAGTGACCTTGAAGGTATCCAGCTCCGCTTGCCAAGTGGCGAATACATCCCATTGTCGTCTACGGCGACTTTGACGCCAGTGGTCAGCCAATCTTCTATTGAACGTCAGGGCGGCACCTTGGCCGTGTCCGTTCAAGCAAACCTGCCAGACGGTGTGGAACTCGGTGATGCAATCGCCCGTGTTGAAGAGCTTGCAACTGAACATTTGCCCGAAGGCATGGGGATTATCTTTACAGGTGAGGCCGCGTCTCTCGGAGAAAGCCAAGGTGGCGTGTACACAGTGTTTGGCATTGCCGCGATCGTCGTGTTCCTTGTTCTGGCCGCCCAGTTTGAAAGTGTCGCAAGCGCAATCGTCATCATGTTGACTGTTCCGTTTGGCCTTGCTGCAGCGCTTCTTGCGATCTCGATCACAGGTGGTTCTCTGAACTATTACAGCCAGATTGGATTGGTTCTGTTGATCGGGGTTATGGCAAAGAACGGCATCCTCATTGTTGAATTTGCCAATCAACTTCGTGAGGCTGGGCAAGATATCGACAGCGCCATTCGCGACGCGTTGCGGTTGCGTATCCGCCCCGTGATCATGACGATGGTGTCGACGGTATTTGGCGGCCTTCCCCTTATCTTGTCGACTGGCGCTGGCGCCGAAGCGCGTATTGCCGTGGGTTGGGTCATCGTTGGCGGGCTTGGTTTTGCAACGGTTTTCACCTTGTTCCTAACGCCAGTGTTCTACCGCTGGATCGCCAACTGGGGTGCGGAACCGGGGACGTCTGCTCGTCGGTTGCAGCACGAGAAACATCCTGAACAACTCACTTTTTCGAACTAAAGGAGGTATCAAAACGATGTTCCTAATCACAAGCAAACCCGTTGCTGTATCCGCAGCTGCCTTCATTGTCACAGCGGCAGCTCCAGCTCACGCTCATGATATCACGGATGTTTTCTTGACTGATCGGTCCGCGACCTGTGCGGATTACGCGGCTGAACACACCGCCTCGGCAACGGATATTTTCACCAAAGAAGACCACAACGCCGAAGTTTTGATCACGACCGACGGAGCAACATGTACAATCGCGTCCAACGCTGTCCCGAACCACGACTTTAATGCAGCAGAGGGCTTCTTCCACGGCTTTGCCCCACAAAATCAAACCTACAGCATTTCAGCGAACCCTGTGGCGACCGAAACCCCTACTCCGCTCACGCTAGGCATCGATAACGCGGTGTTTTTGAACGGTGTTAAGCTCGATCTGGTCGCGGCAGGTTGCTATGGCGTTTCCAACGGTTTGTTTGGGTGTTTCGATATGACGACACCCTATCGTTATGACCCAATGGGCGCGGGAAGCAGCCAATTTGGTGCCGATAAGCATAACGCGCATACTCAACCCGACGGTCTGTATCATTACCACGGTAACCCCGTTGCTCTTTTTGAGCAGGACAACCCAACTGAAGCATCGCCTGTTATTGGCTTTGCCGCAGACGGTTTCCCAATCTTTGGCAGCTTTATCAATGACAACGGCACCATCCGCGCCGCGACCACAAGCTATCAATTGAAATCCGGCACTCGTCCGGATGGCGACGAGGGACCCGGTGGTGCCTATGACGGAACCTTTATTGATGATTGGGAATTCGTAGAAGGACTTGGCGATCTCGATCAATGCAACGGCATGTACCAAGATGGTGTCTATGGCTATGTCGTCACCGCGACCTATCCACATGTGATGGGGTGCTTTACAGGAACGCCTCACCCGTCCTTTACGAAACCACGTCCAGAATAGGTTTTGTTGCCACCAATCCTCATTTGGGAAAGGTGGCATAAACCCAACATCAAAAGCTTCGGTGTGTTTTTTCGAAGCTTCTGTGCGAGTGCTGGTTTCTCTTAAAATTCGACAGGGAACTCCGCGGTAGGACGCGTTGTCCTAGAAATTTACGCGATCACCGCCTTTTAGATCTAGGATCTCTCGGGCTTCATCGGGGGTGGCGACCTGGCATCCTAGATCTTCGACAATACGTCTGACTTTGGCAACTTGTTGGGCGTTGCTTTCTGCCAAATGACCTCGCGAAATGAACAAGCTGTCCTCGAGCCCAACGCGCACATGACCGCCCATCTGACTTGCAGTGGTCGCCATAGAGATTTGCGATGCTCCCGCGGACAAGATCGACCAGCGGTAATCATCACCGAACAACTTATCAGCCGTCTTTTTCATAAACACCAGATTGTCGATATCAGCGCCAATCCCACCTAAGATACCCATGACAAACTGGATAAACACAGGCGCCTTGAACAATCCCGTGTCCATGCAGAATTTCAGGTTATACAAATGGCCCACGTCATAGCATTCATGTTCAAACTTAATGTCATGCGGGGCAAGCGTTTCGGCGGCTTCGCGAATATCTCGGAATGTATTGCGGAAGATATTGCCATCTGAACCCGAGACATAGTCTTTTTCCCAATCGAACTTCCAATCATCATCGCCATAGCGTTTGGCCAAGGGATGAAAACTGAAATTCATCGACCCCATATTCATGCTGCACATTTCGGCGCTGAAGGTGGCGGCAGGTTTGATCCGGTCTTGGATCGAAAGGGTGAGTGAGCCACCGGTCGAGATATTCACGACCGCGTCACTGGCTTGCTTGATACGCCCCAAGAACGGGCTGAAATCATCTGGGTTAACAGAGGGTGCACCCGTTTCATTGTCACGGGCATGCAGATGCAAGATGGATGCACCCGCTTCTGCGGCTTCGATCGCTTGGGCCGCGATATCGTCATACGTATAGGGTAAGGCATCCGACATGGTTGGCGTGTGTATTGCGCCTGTAACGGCACAGGTGATGATGGTTTTTTGTTGCTTCGCCATTGCCTAGGCTCCTTTGTCCGCGTTGTCCGTTTGAACGCGATAGCTGAGGGGGAATAGTTCGAGATCAAAGCGATTGCGGATCAAACCCCACACGCCTTTCGGAGCCTTGAGCATGATGCCTATCGCAACGAGGCCCAGAACGATTAGGTAGATTGTGCCAAGATCGGCCAGCGTTTCGCGCAATGCGAAAAACAAGATTGTGCCTATGATCGGCCCTTCAAGAGTTCCGATACCGCCGATGACAACGATGAAAATCACAAAAGCGGTCCAGTCATTTACCGAAAACGCAGCGTCCGGTGAGATCCGCAGTTTTTGCAAAAAGATCAGTCCGCCGATGATCGCCGTAAAGGCCGACGTAACAACATAGACTTCCAGCTTGGTGCGCCAGATGTTGATTCCCAACCCTGCTGCCGCAACCTCACTGTCACGGATCGCCGTGAGAGCAAGCCCGCGTCTTGACCGCAAGAACAGATAGACACAGCCCATGACTACGACGGCCGCACCCAATGCCAACCAATAGCTCAACGCTTCTCGGCCCGACCGCGAGTCCGCAAGAGACTTGACCACGTCGACGGGCAATGAAGATCCAGATCCCCCGCCCAAGGATGAGACTTGCGCAAAGCTTAGCCGGAAAACTTCAGCCATGACCCAAGTGCCGATGGCGAAATACGCACCTTTTAGACGGAAAATCAGACCTGCAATTGGGACCGACAACATACCAGCCAGCACGCCGCCAGCGAGAATGGCCACAATCGGATGCAGCCCAGCAAACATTGTCAGTGCGAACAACAAATATCCGCCAAAGCCGACATAGGCTTGCTGACCAACTGAAACGAGACCTGCATACCCGGCCATCAAGTTCCAAAGCACTGCGAGAGAAAGGTAGAGGTAAATTTCACCGAGAAGACGTAGGTCTGCGCGCCCGGCCCACCAAGGCGCCGCAGCGAGTACGATAAGGCCTAGGGCGGCGACAACCATCGCGACCTGTGCTGAACGGCTGGATCTGACAATACGCATGGTCAATGGGCCACCCTCGGAAACAGGCCTTGCGGACGCACAGCCAATACAACCAGGAATGCGATATGACCTGAAAGTAACTGCCAACCTGGATCGATCTTGGCACCAATGGTTTGGGCAACGCCAAGAATGATGCCACCAGAAAGTGTGCCCCATAAATTGCCCAAACCACCAATGATCACGGCCTCAAATCCAAAGATCAGGCGTGCGCCACCAACAGACGGATCGAAGCTTGTGCGCACCCCCAGAAGGATGCCAGCAATCGCTGTCACGGCCAGCGCCAAGGCCATCGCCATCCCGAAAACATGCGCCTTGTTTAGGCCCATTAGTTGCGCGATGTCGGAATTGTCTGAAGTCGCCCGAAAGGCGCGACCCAATGATGTCCGGTAAAACATGAACTGAAGCGCTGCGATCACGGCTACGGCGATCGCAAACGTCAACAAAGGTAAAACGCCCACTGTCAGCCCACCCAGCGGCAAACTTGCAGTTTCAACTATGCCCGCGTTCAATTTTTGTGGATCGGCAGAATAGCCTTCAAGCAGTGCATTCTGAATGATGACAGATAGACCAAAGGTGACCAGCAAAGGTGGCAGAATATCATCGCCAAGTGTCCGGTTGAGAATCCCGCGTTGCAACACATACCCGATCCCAGCCATCGCAGGCATAACAATCAAAAGGGCCACAAACGGATGAATTCCAAGCATGACTGTTGTTGACAGACCTAAATAGGCCGCCAACACAATCAGGTCACCATGGGCGATATTCACCAGCCGCATGACGCCAAAAATCAGCGACAAACCGGCGGCAAACAACGCATATAGCCCGCCCAACAATGTGCCTTGCACGATGGCTGAAACCCAATCCATTATGCTTCTACTCCAAAATAGGCGCGAGTGATCTCCTCGCGCGAAACGGTGTCAGTCGTACCCGACAGCGACACGCGACCCTCTTGCAAACAGTAAACCCGCGATGACACTGAAAGCGCCTTGCTGATGTCTTGTTCAACAATCAAAGCCGTCATTCCGTCGCCTACGATTTGGGGCAACGCGTCATAGATGGTTTTGATTATTACAGGAGCGAGACCTAAGCTGATCTCATCGAAGAGAATGACATCTGGGTTGGCCATCAATGCACGCCCAATTGCAACCATCTGTTGCTGGCCACCAGAGAGTGTCGTTGAGGCCTGATCCCGGCGTTCTTTCAAGATCGGGAAAAGAGAATAGACAGTTGCCAACGACCATGGCCCGGCACGACCAGTTTGCGCCCCGATCAATAGATTCTCTTCCACCGAAAGTGAGGGGAACAATTGGCGTCCTTCTGGAACCAGTGCGATACCTTCCTGTGCAACTTGATCCGCCCGCAGCGTTCCAATTGCTTTGCCTTGGTAGGAAACTTGCGCAGATTGGTTTGACAAAAGGCCGGATATGGATCGCATCAAGGTCGTCTTGCCTGCACCATTCGCACCGATAATTGCCACCACTTCGCCCGCATAGATGTCCATGTCGACGCCAAACAACGCTTGGAAATCGCCGTAATGGGCATCCAATTTATGCAAGGATAAAACAGGATCAGTCATCGGCGTCGATCCCAAGGTAGATTTCTTTCACTTCGGCACTGTCCATAATTTCTTTCGGTGGGCCTTCGGCAATCTTGCGACCAAAATCGATGACGATCAGACGTTCGGCGACAGCCATCAGGGCATGGACAACATGTTCGATCCAAATGATGGTCGTGCCTTTGGCGTGGATCCGTTGGATGGTCGCAATCAAAGCTCCGCATTCCGCATCGGTAAGCCCGCCTGCGATTTCATCAAGCAACAGCAGTTTGGGTTTCGCCGCCAATGCGCGCGCCAGCTCCAAACGTTTGCGTTCCGAGAGTGACAATGCGCCAGCCCGCATGTTCGCCTTTTCCGCTAACCCAGTTTCATGCAGAACGTCCAAGGCATGGGCCTCGGCCTCACGCGCGCGCAAACCTGCGCCCTGGCTGGCACCAACGAGCGCGTTTTCAAACACTGTCATCCCGACAAAAGGTTGAGGGATTTGGAAAGATCTTGCCACGCCCATTTTACAGCGCGCAGCAGGTGGTGTTTTGGTGATATCCTGTCCATCAAACCGGATCGTCCCACTATCAGGGGGCAACGATCCGGTAATAAGATTGAACAGAGACGTCTTGCCCGCGCCGTTTGGCCCAAGAATGCCAACAGCTTCGCCTTGTGCCACGTCAAAGCTAGTGGCATCTGCGACTACGACTGCGCCAAACGATTTTTGCAGAGCCGTGACAGAAAGAAGAGCGGACAAGACGAAATCTCCTTAGCTCAACAACTTTAAGTCGCCGCCCAACGGAATGTTGGTTGCAGCCGCGTTGTTGGTGATGACCAGTTCCAAGTTGTCGCCAGTTTTCTGCCACTGCCCCGCAACCAATGGAGTCTTGGTCACGTTTGGCACAGGACCCGCGCCAAAGTTCACATCCCCCACAATCGTCGACATGTTTGTTGTCTTGATTGCTTCGACAATGGCCATTGGATCATCCAAGTCCGCCACACGCGACACCACATCTTTCACGACCTCAAACAACGCGTGTTTGAATCCGATCGGTTGTGTCCATGGACGGCCCGTTGCCACAGTGTATCCGTTCGCCAAATCACCGGCACTCATTCCTGACAGCGAGGAATTGAACGGATGGTTCGGGCTCCACCAGATCTCAGACGTCAACCCGTCTCCACGATCGCCGAGGCTTTCGATAACGGAAGGGAACAGCAGCGCTTTGCCGATTGTTACGACTTTGGGGCGGAACTCCTGCTGCGCGGCCTGCGCCCAGAAAGTCGCAAAGTCCGGCGCGATCATGTTACCGGTGATGATCTCGCAGCCTGCCTCTTTAAAGGCGGCAATGTAATTCGAGAAATCATCGTTGAGAGGTTGATAGCGGCCCGGGTCAGTGAGCGAATAACCAGCCTCAGCCAGCGGTTTGGGAAAGCCAAGCTCGGGATCACCCCAAGCGTTGCCGTCCGCATCATTCGGGAACAAACCACCGATTTTTTTAGCGGCACCAGAGTTGCCCCACAGATCGAGGAAATTGCCGATGACATCCTCAAGGCCCCAGAAGAAGTGGTAAGTGAAATCAAACCCCTCAGCCGAGTTGCCGTTGCGGCCAAAGAAATACGGCTGCCACGGGCAATCAGTCGTAATGCATGGAACCTCGTTTATTTCAGCCTGATCCGACACTGGGTTTGTCGTGTCTGGGGTCGAAGCTGCGACCATGATGTCAACTTCGTCACCCAAGATCAGGTCTGCGGCCACTTCTGCAGCACGGTTGGGGTTTGATTGGCTGTCCTTCGAAATGATCTCGATGTTAAAAGACTTGCCGTTGTTCTCAACGCCGCCTGAAAAGGCAGCTTGGATGCCTTCAAGGACATAGTCATCCGCTTCGGCAAAGCCTGCCAACGGGCCCGTACGGGGGCTGACATGACCAATTTTGATAGTTGGCGATTGCGCGTAGGCTCGTCCAGATGTCAGGATAGCAGGTGCGGCGACGGATGCTGCGAGCCCACCCAAAATATGGCGTCTGCTTAGTGTCGGTTTCATCTTTGCTCCTCCCAAAGCTTTGATTATTTAGGTAAAATTTCCTCTAGCTTTCTAAGATGATCAGCGACGCGGGCTTTGGTTTTTTCCAGGTCGCCTGCCTCCCAATCTCGAAGGCCTGTGCCTGCGGCCATGCCGCTGCGGCCTGCGTCTCGCATCTGTTGGAGGTACGGCGATGGTTCACCAGATGTCTCCAGATCAGACAAAACTTGATTATGGATATCTTGGGTCAGCTCCAAGCCGACAAGATCAGCGTTCTCGAGCGGCCCCAGAACCGCCAATCGTCGACCAAAGCTGGCCTTAACAACGTTATCCACGGTTTCAGCATCACAAATGCCATTTTCAACCAAAGAAATTGCTTCGCGCCAAAGCGCATGCTGCAAACGGTTGCCGATGAAACCCGGTACATCCTTTTCCACCATCGCAGGCGTCTTGCACGATTGTGCCAGCAGATCGAACATGCGCTGCGCCAATTCTGGATCAGCCCATTTTGTTTTCACAACTTCCACAAGTGGGATCATGTGAGGCGGGTTCCACCAGTGGGTTCCAAGCGCGCGATGGCGGCCAGACAAATCCGCCATAATTTTGGAGATCTGGATAACGGATGTGTTTGACGCAAGGATTGCATCTTCAGGCGCGTGTGCTTCGATCTCAGCGAAAATCTGTTTCTTGAGCTCAAGCTTCTCAGGCGCTGCTTCGAAAACGAAATCGGCCGTTTTGACCGCTTCAGCCATAGTATTCGTCAGAGACAAACGGCCCAGAGTGGCAGAGATTTCATCACGCTCTGCACCAAGAAGCGTCAGGCTTTCGGCAATGCGATCAGGACACGACGCCAGCATTTCCGAAACCGGATCAGTCACCACCACGTGGTGCCCTGCCCGCGCAAATGTCAGAGCAATTCCATGCCCCATCAATCCGGCGCCAATCACTGCGATATGTTGGCCAGCCTCAGTCATCCCGCGGTATACCCGCCATCAGCATATAGGATATGCCCGGTGTAAAAATCAGAGGCGGCTGACGACAGGAACAACAATGGCCCTGCCAGATCTTCCGGTTCGCCTAAACGTCCCTTGGGCACGCGGGCAAGAAACCCTTCGCGCACTGCAATGGCTTGTTCAGTGTCTTCGAACATCCACGCTGTTAAGGGAGAACGGAATACTGTCGGTGCAATTGCGTTGACGGTAATTCCTGTTGGCCCCAATTCGCAGCCAAGGGATTTTGTCATCCCATCTACTGCAGCTTTGGATGCGCAATACGCTGTATATCCCGCTGGGTGTCCCAACAATCCGCGCGCAGAAGACACAAAAACGATCTTGCCGCCGTCGCCCTGTGCCTTCATCTGCACAGTCGCGGCACGGGCGATCAGCCAGCTTTGCGTGACGTTGGCATCCATAACCCCTTCAAAGGTCGCAGGATCCATTTCTTCGATCTTGGCAACTTTGTTCATGCCTGACGCAACGACCAGAATATCCAATCGACCGAACGCGTTCACGGCCTCGGCCACCATATCACCACAGGCTGCTTCGCTGTCTGGCCGGGCGTTAATTTGGTGAACGTCACCTTTGCATTTCTTGGCAACCTGGGCCATCTCATCAGCATTGCCAGCCGCAAGCACCACCTTGCATCCTGCACCCGACAAGCACTGCGCCGCGACTGCGCCAAAAGCGCCAGACGCTCCGGTGATCAGAGCAACCTTGCCTTTCACGTCAAACATGGAAAACGGGTTTTCAAGTGACATAGGTCTATTCCGGTCTCTTGCCGCCGGGATACGGGATCACGACAAGCATTTTACAAATATTGTTGGTTTTGTTCTCGATCCGACGCACTTCTCCGGGTGGAATGGTGCAGCTGTCCATGGCGGATAGAACAGTTTCAACACCGTCCACCTCGACCGTCATTTCACCTTCGAGAACGACATAGACTTTTTCGAAGGGGGTACTGTCAGGGCCAGCACCCCCCCCAGGGAGAAACTGCGAAAAACCGATCCATTGGTTTTCGGGTCCACCATCTTCAAAGCCTTGCAAACGCAGCCCCGCCACGCCCCAATGGTTTGGAGCATCATAGGTTTCGGCGTCTGCAAACCGCTTGATCAGCATCAGAACGCTTCTCCAGCTTCGATACGGTAAGCTTGTTTTTTATCGGTGATGGCCACCAGACGAATGATACAACCGTCACCACGATCCCAGTTCCATGGGAAGAACGCGAAGGTTACGCGCTTGCCTGTCACCGCATCCAGATCGCCGCCGACGTTTTCGATGCCCAATATACCGTTTGAGAACAAGGTGTTGTGCACCGGCTCCCAATCGGGAAAGTCATCTTTCCAATCGTTACCGCCAGACCATTCCTTATATTCTTCCTCAAGATGTGGAAGGATTGGTCCGTTGCGCTGTGGGCCAATTGCCGTTGCCAGAGGGTGGTCGTTGGCCTGCGTGTCGTGACCCACAACCTTCACACCTTTTTCAACCATCCAGTCCGCTGCAGATTGTACGAGGCCGGGGCAGTACGCGAAATAGTCGCCATCTTCGTATTCTTTGTGCCAGCCTGTGTTGATGATCAGCACGTCGCCCTTGCGGATCGCATGACCACAGGCTTTTTCGAGATCGTCCCCTGTGATGCTTTCCCACTTTTTCTTAGGGATCGAAACGACAAGACCAGAGCCAAAGAAATGGGGCAGTGGAACTTCATCGATAAACGGGGTGCCTTGCACAACATGCGCAGGCGCATCGATGTGGGTCGTTACGTGCATCGTTGTGGTGATTGTCTGGCTCAGCACGCCAGACTTCGCCATGTAGTGCTTTCTCTCGATTGCGACGTCTTTGAAGTAAGGCCAATTGGGACACTGATACCCGAACCGGTGGCTCAGGTTCACGAACTCAAGGCCCATGTCGTTGTCCAGATTATCCTGAAAATCAATCCCGCGGATCGTTACACTCATCGCATCCTCCCAAAAGTCATTCGCCCCAGTGTTCCGCATTATGGTGCATTATGTACCGCATGGTGGTCAACTATTGATTTTCATTTTTTGCTTTTTTAAGCTAGTGCGAGCTATCGACCCCTAAAATACTCAACGAGACATTCCGGTGAACGTGCAAGAAACCCCTAAAACACAAGGCATTCAGGTCATTTCCAGGGCCGCCGACATCTTGCGCGTTTTGGGATCTGACTCCGGCGGACTAAGCCTTGGACAGATTGCTCGCAAAGTGGAACTGCCCCGCTCTACGGTACAGCGGATCGTCAGTGCGCTGATCCATGAAGGGCTTGCGGCATCAAATGGAGGCAATGGGGGAATCAGGCTGGGGGACGAAATTCGGGCCCTGGCGAATGCACCGGCTTTTGACATTCGAGAGCATTTCCGGCCTCTTTTGGATCAGATTTCGGCAGCCACATCCGAGACCGTTGATCTTGCGGTTCTCGAAGGCCGCCACATGCGTTTCATTGATCAAATAGAAGGCAATCAGCGGCTTCGTACTGTAACAATGATTGGGGACAGGTTCCCGCTCACGACAACGGCAAATGGAAAGGCGGCGCTTGCGGAACTCAGCGAAACGTCAGCCCGCGCCCTGATCTCCGCTGAACTCGACTCCGATGACCGTGCAGCGGCTTTGATGGATGAGTTGCGCCGTATTCGAGATGGAGAAATCGCGACCGACATTGGGGAGCATTCCGAAGAAGTCTGTGCTTTGGGATTTTCTGTCATCGGCCCCAACAAAGAAATCGCGGCAGTTTCGATTCCTGTTCCAAGTAGCCGCTTTCATAGAATTAGGGTCGAACTTACAAAAAAGCTGAACCTTATTCGAGAGACAGAAATTCCGAAATCGTAGGAATTTCCCCGTCCGTTTCAGTCCTCAAATCTACCTGCTTTGTTACTACAAATGTTGTCAAAGGGACGGCATCAAACCGGGACAGACCCAATGAACCGAGAATTGCATTCCGCCCCAATCCGGGATCAATGTTCTTTTGGATAAGCGTAGGCTACAGCAAATTTCGCTACATTGGTTCAATGGGCACCAGCTCTTTGCCATTCTTTTGGTGTCTTGCCAAAAGCTTGTTTACCAATGCCTGTTTCCGAACCGTGGGTCGCGCCGAACGTCCAGCTTGTTCCGTACCTTCTAGTTCGGGAAAAATCTCGAAAATTTCTTGACGCGCTTTATCAGTAATTGCCCGAAGTGCATTAGGCCCGGTTAAGAGACTCTCGGCAGGCGCTCCATTTGCAAAGATGACCTGATGCTTTTCTAACAATATGTGTACGTAGCAAACCGGAGCAAACGAGATCTCTTGCTCGATGCCGACTGCTCCAACCAATTTGATTGCAGGGATGAAGATTTCCCGTTGGCCGAACATGCGTTCCGCGATTTTGGAAACGGCGAGAAGGCGATGTTGAGGCGACACCAGAAGGTCGGTCTGTGGAACGCCCTCCCCCAATGCTCCTGCGCGAATGCGTACGGGTCGTAGATGAGGTGAGGCAACAAGTTGGGCGGTGGACAGGGTACGTTTGCCAATCCAAACAATCTTCTGTGCGCCATCTTGGGCAGTTATGACTTCGTCACCTATGGCCAAAGTTTCGATCTCTTGCTCACCACTAGGCGTGAGAACCCGCGTCTTTTTGCAAAAACAAACAACCGTGTTCGTTATGGTGTTATTGAAATTTGCCTGATTGTAACGGTTAGGGAACGTGTTATCGAATGTGCCAAGTGTGATCGACTCAATCTGATCAGAAGCTGAATTGATACGGTTCGCTGCTCCACCGTTTACCAAAATAGCCTGCGTTCCGTCGCTTAAGGAGATCAGCTCAAGTGTCGCGTTCGAAGTGGAGCCATCGGCGTAGGTAATCGTCGAACCGGTAAAACGATCGTTATCTGTCTGTGTGGTTGAAGCTTCGTCAGAGAAATCACCATCATCGTCGATATCAACCACTAAGCTGTCGCCGACATTCATAGCGTTGTTGCCGCCCGCCAGAGTACCGTCTGTTTGTATATTGAAGACTTGTCCAAGGTCGCTTGCAGAAATCAGGGTGCCTTCGGCGGCGGCTCCTCCAACGCTTAGCGCTGTAGGAAGGTAAAATCCATTGCCGACCAATATCACAACAGAAAACCTCAACTATAAGTTGATTAAAGCTATGTTAAAATTTTAGTTGTGTCAACGATGGTTCCATTTTGGGAAAATGCCGACTGATTAACTGGAAAAATTCGTGCTGCGTCGCATGTCCTTCACGATCAGCGCGCCCGCAATACCCGCGCTCTCGCCCCATTCGGGTTAGTGCTGCGCTCAATTTCAGGTAAGAGGTTCCAACAATGACGTCTACCACAGGAAGGATCACCGGGTATGGACTTGGTAGAAACAGCCAGACTTTACGCCCAAGCTGCACACCGTGCCGTGGGGCAAAAACGAAAGTACACCGGCGAGTGTTACACGGTACACACCTTAGATGTCGCCGCGTTGGTTGCCAGCTTTGATGGTACTCCAGAAATGGTTGCAGCTGCGCATTTGCATGATGTTGTTGAGGACACGGCTATTGAATTGGCGGATATCCGTGACGTTTTCGGTGAGGAAGTTGCTGATTTGGTTGACTGGCTTACGGATCGCTCAAAGCCGGAAGACGGCAATCGGGCTGTGCGCAAGGCCGTTGATCGCGACCGCTTGAGCACGGCTCCTGCTAAAGCGCAAACAATAAAATGCTGTGATCTCATCTCCAACACCACCTCAATTGTTGAGCACGACCCAAGCTTTGCGAAAGTGTATCTAAGGGAGAAAGCTGAATTGCTTGACGTCATGACTTCGGCTGATCCGAGAGCAAGGGATGCGGCATTGCAGCAGGTGCCTACCCCAAAAGGGCAGCCCAATAACCGTTGAAATTGGGGTCACCGTAAGACGTCAGCTGCGCAAATCTATATCGGCGTCACCGCTCTTGATAGGTTCAAAAAGCGTGCGAAACTCGATAGAACACGAGATACCACAACCACACGGTGCCTTAACGGGCACACGATTTCGATTGGACCAACTGCATGCAATTTGCACCCGGAACTCATGTACTGCTGGACCTGTACGCCGCGCAATTCTTGGATGATTTAAGCGTCGTTCGCGAAGCATTATTAACAGCAGCCAATGACGTTGGCGCGACCGTGTTGGACCAAAAATTTCACGTCTTTGGTGAGGGTTCAGGCATTACCGGAATGGTGCTGTTAAAAGAGTCGCACATTTCTATCCACACTTGGCCCGAAACCGGCTTTGCTGCGGTAGATATTTTCTTGTGCAGTGGTTTTTCACCTGACCCGGCAATCGCGGTCATAGAGGCCGCTTTTCAGGCCTCGCACAGTGAAGTTTCAAAAATTCATCGCGGCCAAAAATCTGAATAGTTTCTTTAACCAAGGCCATCACGGGTCATTCAAACCAAGCATCCCAACCGTCCTGATAGTAATGAACGAGCGCATGAGATTGAATAGTATTCAGATCGGCGGGAACGCGAGCTGTGTCTGCTGCAAAAACCTGCGCCTGTTGCCAGATTTCTGGGGTAAGATAGCGCAATCCCTGCGGCCAAACCAAATCACGTTGGGCGGGTTCATAAGGCGACACAAGCACAAAGCCCCATTCCCCAAAGCTTGGCACATAAGCGCGATATGGACGCACATATAAAGCTTGCAAGGCGCTCATGGGGTTCCGCGTACCTTCCCATGTTTCAATGATCGACCAGAACGCCTGTCGCGCAAAGAAAGGTGAACCCGCTTGGGTCACGAGAACACCGCGCGGCGACAATCGTTCGATCAGAATCGCGTAGAATTCGGTCGAGTACAGCTTGGACAGCGACAAATTTTTGGGATCGGGAAGGTCAACAATGATAACATCAAAAGTCGCATCGGTTTCTTCGGCAAAATTCCAGGCATCTTGATTGATGATACTCACCCGTGGATCGGACAGGGCCTCATCATTCAGATGCTTTAGTTGGGCATGATCACGAAATAGCTCGGTGACACGTGGATCTAGGTCCACGAGCGTAACCTGCGACACATCCTCATATTTCAGCACTTCGCGCGCTGCCATGCCGTCACCGCCGCCAAGTATCAACACGTCCTCATTTCGCGAGGCTTGTGCAAGTGCGGGATGGACCAACATTTCATGATAGCGATACTCGTCCGCAGAATCGAATTGGATCGAATGATCGAGAAACAAGCGTGTGCGATCGCGAAACCGCGTAACGGCGATGTTTTGATAAGGCGTCGTTTCTGACAAAATCAGGTCATCTTGAAACAATGCGGCATCTGCCACAGACACCAGCCGTTCCGATTGCACCAGCCCAGCCATCATCAGAGCAAATGCACCTGCGCATACAAATTTGAGAGTGGAATTGATCCGATCCCGAAACATGGCAATGGATACACCCGCCACGATTAAGTTGAGACAACCAAACACTAAGCTTGCAGACATCAAGCCAAGGTGTGGCACTATGAAAAGCGGGAACGCCAACGACGCAATCAACGCGCCAAGATAGTCGACACTGAGCACGTTTTCGAACCGAAACCGCGTGGCTCCGATGTCTTTAAGAACGCGCGCAATCAACGGAATTTCCATGCCTGACAGCACGCCAACACCGCCCAGCATAAGGTAAAGAAGAAGTTGGACTTCTCCGGTCAATGCATAGGCTGCGTAAACGACGGGAGCCAGAGCACCGCCGACAACGCCCAATGCGACCTGCACCCGCACAAAGCCCTGCAAAGCATCGCCCGTGAATCGCGAAAGCCAGGCACCAACGCCCATAGTTGCCAAGAATACACCGATCACAAAACTGAATTGGCGCACAGAGTCACCAAGCAGGTAGCTCGATAATGTCGCGGCGATCAGTTCGTAAATTAGGCTCGCAATCGCCACAAGCCAAGTCGCAAGCAGCAACCAAATAGCCTGCTTGCTCTGGGTCGTGTCAGATTTCATTAGGATAAAATGACGGCCGAGATGATTAACGACAATGAAATGAAGACAGAAGCAATCAAAATCGCCAGCGCTACGTTCTGATCTGTCTCAATCTCTTTGATGATGGGGAATGGAGAAAATGTACGGATCACCCACCAGCATAGGCATAAGATAAAGATCCCGATCAGTGAAAAAATGAGCGTCGAGAGTATCTCTGCTCCTGAAATTTCGGCAAAAAGTTCCAACTTTAATCTCCTATTTCACGCGACCATTTATGCCGCCACCAACTCCGCCAATCCTTACAGATCGATCCAAGTCTCTGCTTTCCTGCCATACGCTGTTGATCGACAGGTAGTACCCGCCAGCCAACGCACACACTGCCAGAATAATGAATATTGCGCGCGCGATCATCTAGTCATCGCTCCAATCGCTGTGGCGCATCCGTCGATATTGGTGAACCGTGGAGCGTGCGATGTGATAGATACCAAAGAGCGCAAAGACCAAAGCGATGAATTGCAACCAACGGCCATTGGTCACGCCTTGTCGCAAGCGCAAGGTCACGTTACCAAGTGGGGCGCCCTGACGCCCCCATGTATCAGCCTCTAGCAAATCGACTTCGACCTGATAGGTGCCGGTCTTACGGGGTATAAAGCGCAGAGCTGAGGTCCGACGTCCTTCACTCCATGCGCCATCACTGTCGCGGCCGGAATAACGTTCCACGGTGCGGCCAGCCTCGAAGACCGGTACATCTTCTGGATCGGTGACGTGTACTCCTAAATATGCCCAGCTGTTGTTCACATCAGCACCAACTTGGATGCGGGCAAGCCGATCCTTTTCTGTAATCTCAAAAGCGATTTCTTGCGGCAGTTCGCTTACATTGAACGTCCAGTTCTGGCCAGAACCACCACCCGGTGATCCAATGACGGTAACAGACATAACCAGCGCAATCACAGCGAATACAAATGATGAAATCGCAAAGAATCTTTGATGAGGTCCGGGCGAAAAGGGCTTTAGGACATTGAAACCCGTGGACTTAGGTGGGTTCTGAACACCGAAGGATGCGTATACCTCTGCCGCTGACACATACTCTGTGCGCAAGACTTCTTCTTCAGTTGCCGATTTACTGAAATCGAGCATCGCAGTTTCGCCCAACATTGAAACGCTTGTCGTTTCTGCACCAATCTCGGGGCGCCAATTGAACTCGCCTTCGACGAAACTAATCTCGGCCGTTGACGTTTCGAAATAGGAAAATGTTCCCTCAGAATTACGCACCGTTGGGCGTGTCTCTGCTGTTTCAACGCTTGTAGGCGCGATCCAAGCTGGTCGGGTATAGCCACGATAGCGGCGTGTAAAACTTAGGTTTCCGTCCTCAACCGTCAGATAAGCATAGCCATGAGTTGGTGAAAACAATTGATGTTCGACCCATGTCCAAACTCGTCCGCCCCATCGTTCTGTCATGCCGAGCTTGCCGATAACGGTAAAAGACACCGCATTGATTTCACCCGTCATCCCAATCGAAAAAGGAGTATTAGGGCGTTCAAGGTCCGAAAATTGACGAAGCACCGCAAAATTGTCTTGGGCATCCAGTTCGGAACCGCAATAGCCACATACCATGACTTGCACTCGGCCGCCGCCAAGAACATCCAAACCTGCACCACAAGAGTTACAGTTTATTGATTTGATATCAGAGTTTCGGGTCAAGATCTGGTCTCTATCTTGAGGTTATACTGGTCAAGCCAGGCACCAGTATACCAATCTGGATCACCTGTGGAAAATTCCCCGGATAGCAGCGTATCATCGTCGCCCTGGCAGTTAATGAATTCATACTTAGAGCCAAGCTGAAGAGCCTCCGGAAACTCTCCCCGAAATGCGATGCATGTCGCGGTATCCTTTTCCGTTACTCTGTAATTTGTCTCGGGGGTGGTCAGGGAATCTCCCAGCTCTGGGGGCGTCTTGATGCTTGGCGCATCGTCGGGAGACAAAGGACGCTGAACGATCACGTCTCCCTCGTCGACCGAAATCCAAACTTCTTCGCCACGGTCCGTAACGGCAAAAAACTCATCCCACCAACCGATGCCGTAACTAAAACGCGCATGACCCATCACGTTATAGGTTTCTGCACCGAAACTCACGGTTTCACCGACCTGAAACAACAACGGAGCATCATGCATTTCGCCACTCGCCCCCGCGTCGCGCAAATGGCCTGAGTCAATATACAAGGTGGTCTGACACGACGCACAGGTGGTCATTTTGGCCGTGGCAAAGCGCGCGTCCTGGATATTTCCGCAATTTGGGCAATTTAGATCAGCCATAAAGGAGGACTAAACCCCGCCGTGTTTCATGTCCACAATCAAGACGTTAGAACGACAATTTTGTACGTTTGTTCTAGCAGTTTAGAATACACCGCATGAAGATATTTGAAACGTCGATTGAGATCTGAACACCCGCATTCGAGCTGTTTCGGATTAGCGAAATGTTGGCTGAACGAGCTGTAGAGGGCTGACAGCATTGCTCATTTCGGTCAGACTTCGCCTAAACAATTTGTGTGTTTAAGCTTCTGCAATCGCAAAAGGTATGAGCAAGTAAAATGCAAAACGAAGTTAGAATAGTTGACGCGTTCGGGGAAGTCTTAAAAATTCATAAGGTCTCGGAGGGAAAGGACCAGTTTGAAGGCGTCATATGGGAGGGTGTGTATCTTGCTTGTGCTCAACTTGAAAAGGCCAATTTCAAAGGAGCGGATTTGTATTGGGCCAGTTTCTTCCTTGCTCACCTGAATGGGGCCAACTTCCAAAATTCCAACCTTCAAGGTGCCGATCTAAAAGAAGCATCATGTGTCGGAGCAAACTTTCGCAGGGCCAACCTAGGTAGAGACAATCTTGGCGGCAGTTCGCAGTTGCAAGGTGCTGACTTGACCGGCGCCATTTTGAACCGCGCGCGCCTCGACGGGGCAGAATTTGACGAGCACACCAAGTTTCCAAAAGGATTTCATCCGCTATCGTACGGCATGGTCGAAAAAACGTCATCGGAACGATGAACCGATATCTCCGCAAAGCTAAACTACGCTGCCATAAATGAGGTCTCCGGGTTGCTATGCCCGTAACATTTCCACCTTGTTGCAACATCTGTTTACTGTTCCGCTGCCTAGTTCCTGACCACGCCAGACCTCGTTCAACAACAAGGAACGAGGTTACATCGTGTGAGGCATAAAAACGTGTTGCGGATGGTGCCTTCATTGTGTTTGCAGATGGAGGGCGTTCAACCGGTGCTGGGCGCATTTGATTGCTGTTTTTGCGGATCATTAAAAAGCCAATCTGGGATAAGACACATATGATCGACACCACCGCCTCAATTTCAAATACCACCCGCACCATAGTGGTGGGTGGTGGTATGGTGGGGATTGCGACGGCTATTTGGGCGGCTAGGTCGGGGCAAGCTGTTACATTGATCGACAAATCCACGCCCGAGGGCCGCGCCAGCTTTGGCAATGCGGGGGTTTTGGCCTCGTCATCTGTTTTGCCCGTAACGATGCCGGGCTTGACTGGAAAATTGCCAAAGATGTTGCTCGATACATCCGAACCGATCTTTGTGCGCTGGCCCTATCTGCCGCGAATGATCCCATGGGCCTTGCGCTTTCTCTCCCATGCAAATGAGGCAGACACCCGCCGGATCGCCGCCGCGCTCGCACCGATCATTGGCAATAGTCTGGACGATCATCTGGCTTTGGCCGAAGGCACCCCTGCCCGTCCTTTCATCAAACCCTGCGATTTTGCTGTGCTCTTTCCGGACCGTGCAAGTTTTGCCAAAGATGGCTTGTCCTGGGACATTCGCAAACATCTGGGGTTCAGCTGGCAAGAGATCGAAGGCCAGGCGCGCAAGGACTACGACCCATTGTTCCCCAACCAATTTGATTTTATTGCCGCTTTGCCGGGCCATGGCCGTATCACCGACCCTGGCGCTTATTTAGAGGCGCTTCGCGATCATTTTGAAGCGTCCGGAGGGCAGATCATTGCAGGTGAGGTCACCGATATCGTCCACACAAACGGGCGCGTGAGCGGTGTCATGACAGATCAAGGCCTGATCGATGCGTCCTGCGTGGCGATTACAGCCGGGGCGTATTCGCCTTTGTTGACGCGAAAACTGGGCGTGCACATCCCGGTCGAGGCCGAAAGCGGGTATCATCTTGAGTTCTGGGAGCCCTCGCACATGCCGAAGGTGCCGACCATTGTCCCCAGCAGCAAGTTCATCTTGTCACCCATGGAGGGGCGTTTGCGCGTGGCCGGAGGGGTCGAGTTTGGTGGCCTTGGTAACACAGGGCGCGAGGTTCCATTCGCTGCATTGAGGAAAGGGTTGGATAAGATCTTGCCCAACCTGAGTTACAGTCGCGAGACCCGTTGGATGGGCCATCGCCCGGCGCCCACGGATTCCGTGCCGATCATCGATGAGCTGCCGCATATCAAGGGCGTGTTCTTGGGCTTTGGCCATCAGCACGTAGGTTTAACCGGCAGCGCCCGTACCGGGCAGCTTTTGGCAAATTTGATGCAAGGCCTGAAGCCAAATATCGACCTGTCGCCATACGCCGTTACGCGCTTCTACCGGTCAGCTCGTCGGGCGTAAGAGGTCTTGCAGGGATGACATTCGGAACGCCAGATCAAGCGGCGTTCTGTACAGGCCTCAAACGGCATAGGTCGACAAAATGACCGATGCGGCAGGTCTTAGCACTTAGACTGTCAAATTTGGGGGGGATGCGTTCGATAGCGCTGCGTCAACAGGGAATGACTGCAAGGCTGTGGGCCGTAATAAGTACAGCAGGTTTAAGTTGCCGAAGCGTGAAAAACGGCTGCGTTCGAGAGTTTTAGTTCGGTTTTTGCGGCATACATGCGTACCTCTCGTCGGGTCAGCACAGTAGCGGCGCGAGGGTAGTTTATAAAATCAAGGCCTTGAGTTGGGTCCAACTGAAGCGCGCGCAGCAGAAATTGTCGTTGCGCCGGAGCCAACATCCGCATTGCTTGCGGGCCGGGGTAAAAGCTCTCGCTGGCCCGGCCTTGGGATGTCAGGACGACATGTTCTTTGCAACACAGGTGAATGTAGCTGACGGCATCGCGATTGCATGCAAATGACGCAAGGCGCGTTTCTTCGGCGAGGTGACGCGCACGCGCAAAGACGGTTTGTCCATCCGCCAAAGTCATCAATACGCAATGTTGCGGTGAGACCAAAATTGGTTTTTCCGCACTCCCTGGGTCGGGTTTAAGTCGCACGGGCGTATGTTTCGGATCACGCGTTCCGGCCCTAAGCGCCAAGTCCGTTCGGCTGGTCCAGACCAGTGATTGAGGAACACCTAGATACGTGCACACCAAATCACCAGCGCGCAGAGTTTCGACCGGACGTGCACCAGAAGGTGTGTCGATCAAAGTGCCTGACGTGAAACAAGCAACCCCTGTGTTGTCAGTCGTCAGATCTTTACCGTTTGATAGGCCGTCGAAGGTTAAACCTTCATTGGTGCCAAAGCGGTCTTTGCCTGAGTAATCAACAGTCCCGGCCCCATCGTCGCTGTTGCTTTGGTTCAGAACATTGTCGTCCGCTAAATCTTCGCGCAGATCAAAGATATTGTCATAGAAATTAGTCAGATCGATGAAATCGTTGTTGGTTGTATCATCATCATTCAGAGCACCGGTGTTACCAGTGTTGAAATCCGCAATCGTATCCGCGCCATCCCCAACGTTATAGATGAATACGTCGTTGCCAGAGCCGCCACTGACGACGTCATCGCCGACATCGCCACTGACAGTGTCACTCCCTTCCCCTCCGAAAACGCTGTCGTCGCCAGAACCACCTTCGACCAAGTCGCTGCCGTCTTCGCCGTCGACGGTGTCATTGCCAGTTCCACCAAAAAGCGAGTCACCTTGCAAACCACCATCAATACTGTCGTTGCCCGCGCCCCCATCGATCGTATCATTTCCAGAGAATGTTCCGCCATGAAGGGTATCGTCGCCATCACCGCCTATAATAGAATCATCGCCATAACCGGCATCGATTGAATCGTTGCCGCTGCCGCCATCGATCGTGTCACCGCCATTGCCGCCGAAGACTGTGTCGCTGCCGCCCCCTGCATCGACAACGATGCCCTCACGGTCACCGAAAAAATCGTCAAAAACGTCCGTGGCATCAACAGAATCCGACTGGTCCGACAGAAAGATGCTTTCGACGTCATCAAAGGACAGTGTGTCACTGCCATCCGTAATCGTTCCATCTTCTTCGGTGATATAGGTCACTGTGACAGGACCGGTCAGGGCAGTCAGATCAAGGACATCATTGTCCGAGGCGCTGTTACCGCCGATGATGACGTCATTGCCAAACCCGTCCTCGATGATAAATCTATCGCTGCCATCGCCGCCGTCTAGTGTATCTGCACCAAGCCCGCCATAGATCGTGTCATCGCCGGCATCCCCACCGATTCCATCGTCACCCGCATCACCGTGAATTTCGTCATTCCCAGCACCGCCGCCAAGCCCGTCATTACCATCGCCACCAAAAATCGTGTCATTTCCATCATCGCCGCCGATCCCGTCATTCCCAGCACCGCCGTAAATCTCGTCATTGCCCGCATTTCCGCCGATCCCGTCATCGCCATCGCCACCAAAAATTGTGTCGTCACCGTCTCCTAGGCCGATATTGTCGACCCCTGCGCCCCCAATATAGACGTCATCACCCGAGGTGCCGCCGGTACCGTCCTGACCATCGCCCGAGATAATGAAATCACGAATACCGCCAGTATCTGCAAAGAAATCCGCGGCATCTGTGCCAATGCGCAGATCGAACACACCGTCTGCAAATTCAATCTGTTCAAAGTTGCTGATGGTGTCGGCGCCGCCGTCATTGACTGTATCCGTGATGATGATAGTCGAACCATCGATCTCATAGGTGTAGTCCAGATGATTGCCGGAAAAGACGACGCGGTCCTCTACCCCATCGCCACCGTCCAGATTATCGTTGCCATCCCCACCTCCGATCTCGTCATCGCCAGCTCCACCTTCTAAAGTATCCGCGCCGTCGCCGCCTGAAATGGTGTCATCCCCGGCACCACCCAAAACCGAGTCGTTGCCACCGTTTCCTTCCAGGGAATCCGCGCCATCTCCACCCTCTAGTGTGTCAGCGCCAGAGCCACCCAGTATTGTGTCATCGCCCGCACCGCCCAGAACAGAGTCGTCCCCCTCATCCCCTTCCAAGGAATCAGCCCCGTCGCCACCGTCTATTGTATCGGCACCCTGACCGGCGCTGACTGTGTCATTTCCTGCACCAGCCTCAATACTGTCCGCTTCATCGGTAATCGCATCAGCTTGATCATCAGAAAAACCAACAGGCATTGAATCTGCGCCGGCTGTCCCATCGACGGTGCCATCCGTTTCGACAAAAGCCCCAACCTGGCGTACACTGTTCATCCCGATCGAGGTATTTGTGACCAATGTATCCAACGTGATCGAACGGATCGCGTCAGCCTCTAATTTTACCTGATCCGAATTGTAGAAACGTTCGGGGGCCAAATAGAGATTACCAGCAGTGTCCTGAAAAATAGTCGCGCTTGATAACGTATCGGTACTGCCGTCGGCATACGTGACAGTGGCACCGTAAAAAGATATGCCATCAAACGTCTGATCTGGGCCGCCATCAATGGTAAACGTTTCGTTGGCGACGTTGTTATTCATTTCGTAAAGTTGAGAGTTTGCGCCTCCGGTAAATGACACGCTGCCCGGTGCAAAGGTTTGAATATTCGCAGCAAGCGGATCAGAGATAGATCCAAAAGTGTCGCCAACGATTACGTTGGCGTTTCCGGCAGTGTTACCCCCTTCGACCGCATCTATGGGCGCTGTGTTTCCAAGATAGAAAACACTGAATGTCGTACCGCTTACCATAGTTACCTCACTTATTTACCCTAATTTCTTACGCTTAATTCCACTGTTTCAGATGTGCTGGGATGGCAGTCTCGATCGATTGCCGACATGCTTTTTCGTCGCCAAACCCTGCGGGCAATGTCCGATGATCCCTTGGTTCCGCCACATCCCAAGCAACCGAGTGGTTCCAGCAAGCCAAAGACCTGCAATCCATAGGTTTCGTGATTTGTGTACTGCGCTGACCGAAATCGTCTTCATGGCGCATGACAGTATCGCAGCAAAACTTGCAGTTGACTTGGCGCGACAGCCAAACAAAGCCGATGGGCAGATCCCGCGTAGATGCGCGGATGCTGCGCGGTTTATTAGCAGAAAGTTAAACACGATGCCCCTTACCTAAAGATAGAAATATTATTCAGGTGAGGAAAAAATCGGGTTACTATAAGCTGTTCCAGATCAAACGTTTTTCAGATTAATTGATTGAGTTTTTATTTAAATTCCTAGGGAAAAATTAATCTTTGGAAATGGTCGCGGGGTGTCACGCCACCCACCCGGACGCCTGCAGCTGTATTGCCAGCACAAGACACCCAACGCTGCGATCTGTACCGCATCACAGGTAAAGATCGCGCGTGCGCAGAAACCTCAAGCGTCTCTGGTCAGAGAACGTGATTTACGGGTTGCCAAACCTGATACAATTCGAACATTGTTCCATTATGGTGACCGCAATTTCTGCGAAAACTGAACTTGATAAGCAATGCATTTCGTCAAATCGAACGGGGAAGAAATGTCTAAAGAAGAGCTTGAAAAATACAGAACCGCTTTGGTCGATCTATATAAGCGCACACGTGTCCTTGACTACTCGCCAGAAGAATGTGCTGAACCTTTCACGAAAGAAACTATTGAACTTACCATAGCAGACATAAAATCAATAAAAACAAAATCCGGTGTCATCCGAGGGTTCCTCGATTTTGATGAAAATCTTCGGCATTCTTCGGTTAATCGTTCCGATCACGGTACCGACGAATGTCATCAAAGCGCGATTAGTGAAAGGAAAAAAGTTGATGAAATATATCAGTACATTTACAAAACATACGGCATCGATATTTATGAATTTGCCGCGAAGAAGAACAAAAAGATTCAGAAAATTATTCAGCGCGGCAACATCGAAACCATCGCAGAATATCGCTTGGTACACGACTTTCTTAGCGACCTTCCCACCGACGGCAACATTGCAAGCGTGACTGCGATCAACAAAATGATCTCTGATTTCGACAAGAAGCATGTGGAATAAGTGTTATGATTTGTGTACACTTGTCTGACCCAGATGACGTCATCAGAACTGCGTGTGAAAGAGGACAGGTAAAATGAGCCATTCCGTTTTTCCGAAACTGCCGCTGGAAGAGATGACACGAGATGCAGCGCTTCCGGGCGAGGAGAATATTGATAAAAGAATACGTGCAAATTATGCTGCTTTATACAATGAAACTGACGAATTTTTTGTAGATTTACTTTGCAAATCCTTCGATGCTGATGATAATTTTAAATCAAGGGATTGGGTCTACAACCTGTATGAATTGTTTATGCAAGTATCAGGATCAGCCTATGGCGCTAAATTAATTATTTATAAATTTGAAGAAGTACAAAAAACCGATAAACGATATATCGAAATTATAGAATCTCTCGTTGATCTATCCAGTAGAATAGAAAAGATAGACGCTTCGTTATTTTACCACAGTAAAATAGAATATTTGTGATGTTGAAAAAATGCCAGAGTAAGAAGTGGAATGCGGGCAAGCCGCAACGATCAAAGATCCTGAAATCTCTGCTTTGAAGGCAGTCTCAAAAATACCGCTCTCTTCAAAAAAAATCGATTACAAGTGCATTAAAAGAACTGCAGCACAGCCCAAGCGAGAAATTTGACCTTGGCCACCAGATCGCACAACAAAAACCTGAAAGAGATACCAAATGTGATGCATATCGATGATGCGCGGTGGTGTCGGGGATGAGGATGGCGTAGGCTGGTTGAATTCTTAACTATTCTTACCGTTTGGACATACCTACAGTGGCAATTTACCTTATTCGACACGCTCAGTCGGCGTTTAATGCGGTGTACGATCCCAACAAGCCTGATCCAATGATCTTTGACGCACCGATTACGCCGCTTGGGGAATCTCAGGCGCAGCA
Organism: Paracoccaceae bacterium; assembly: GCA_039975755.1. Lineage (GTDB taxonomy): Bacteria > Pseudomonadota > Alphaproteobacteria > Rhodobacterales > Rhodobacteraceae > JABSSA01. The sequence continues at coordinate 81,693 of JBDWGM010000004.1, forward strand.
GGCGCGGGCCGCAGTTGGAAAGCTGGATCTTGAACATGTGATTGTTTCGCCGTTCACCCGCACCTTACAAACGGCTCATTTGATTTTTGGGGACAGGTTTCCGTTTCAGATCAATGCGGCCGTGCGTGAACAGCTTTGCAACAGCTGTGATGTTGGCAGCCCGCCTGAGCAATTGGCCACGCGTTACCCGCGCCTTGATTTCACGCATCTGGAACAGCGTTGGTGGCATCAGGGCAAAGAAGATCACCGCGGGATTTCGGTCGAACCGGAAGATGTCTTGCACGAACGCGCGCGTATGTTTGCCGAAGAGTTGAAGCGCGATGGAGTGCATTCCACTGCAATTGTCACGCATGGGAACTTTATTCGGGCGTTGACGGGCATCCAGCCGAACAATTGCGAAGTGGTCAAGTTTGACCCACATGCAGCTTAAAGCAATGAGCGCCAGAGTGTTGCGTAATCGCTAAGCTGTTGCGTGTTTTCGGGCGGTTGCAGGGTGTCGGGCGGTGTGATGCCAGTCCTTGATCCGAACAGCAATGCGGCCCCGATGCTTGTTCCGGTGGCAGAGGGACTGTGGCACACTGGGCGGCCCGTTGCGGCATGCAGCATTGCCAGATAATGGCGGTTCGCGGCAAACGGGCCTTCGACAATCGTTGGCCCATTGGCTCCGGTCAGAGACAGGCATGTGTCGGTCATTAAGGCCAAATAGAATGACAGCGCGACAAAGCGTTGGTTTGACCCAACGGGTGGTTCCGCCACGTGCCAATTCATCGTCCGGCCCGGATACGGCCCTGACGTTGGGTCCACAGCGGGCAAGAGCATCGTGTTTTCGGCGAGCACCTGAGTGGCTGCGTCCGGGTCGTGTGAAGGGGGGTGGCCCTGTTGGATCAGTTCGAATTCCCGCCCACCCATGAACCGAGCGGACGGCACCACATTGCCCAGTGCATTGACGTTGATCAGGGTATCGCGGCTAGGGTCCAATTCGGGCTCGGCTCCGCCCATGGTCATTGCAATGACCCACGTTCCGGTGGACACCACGGAAAAGGGTGCGCTTCGGTGCAGCACATGCGGATACAAGGACGCGTTGGAATCGTGAATGCCGCACATGACGGGTGTGTCTGGCGGCAAGCTTGTGACCGTGGCGATTGCGGGACGGATGGAGCCCAAACGTTGCGTTGAATTTATAACCGGGGCCATTTTGTCGGCGATGTCGAGCTTTTCCACCAAATCAGAGAAGGTGCCCTGCTGTGGCAGCCAAAGATCGGTGTGGCATCCGATGGACGTGACATCGCTGGCGATTTCCCCGGTCAATCGGTGCCCCCAATATTGTGGATAGGTCAGGATGTGCGCGGTGCGGGATTTCAGATCGGGATCGGTTTGAAACATCCAATGGAGTTGCGCACCAACGTTCAAGCCATTCGATAAACGAGGCGACCCGGTTTGTTCGAAAGGGGCGCGGATGGCATCGTAATCTGCAGCAGTTTCGGCAGGGCCGTCATGTTCGTAATCAAGCACGGGTGCTGCAAGCTGTCCGTTCTGATCAAGCAGAACAATGCTGGCGCCATGGGTTGTGATCGATATGCCGTCAATCTGGTGTTCCTTGTGGAATTGACGCAGCGCCGCCAGAAGAAATTCCCATATGCCGTCCGTATCAAAGCAGGGCCATAGCGGTCCTGAAACAACAGTATTGGGGCGCGTCAAAACGGCGATTTCCGTCATGGTGTTTAGATCGACCAACGCGAGTTTTGCATTGGTTTTGCCGATATCAATGACGGCGATATGTCGTCGAACGGTCATGGCATGTGGAACACACGCGGCAATGCCAGCGCGACGGGTTCATTGTCGTCTTTCGTTTCCATCAGGTCGGCCATATGCGCCCACCATTTTTGCATAACGGGATGGTTGGGCAACGCGTCCATGCCGTGATCATCTGAGCGGATCAACACGCCGATCAACAGGTTCGTTTCGGGGTCCAGATGAATACTGTAATCGCTGACTCCAGCAGCTTTTAACAGCGTAACAAGCTCTGGCCAGATCTCATCATGGCGACGTTCGTATTCATCGCGCTTGCCGGGATGCAAACGCATCCGAAATACAAATCGTTCCCTCATGATCGCCTCTTTCGTGCAGCCAGCATTGTCCAAAGTTGGGGCAATGCGATGACACCGATCAACAACAAACCGATGAAGATCGACATCACAATGCCCGGCACGTTCAACAGCCCAAGTCCAAACGTCACCAACCCCATGACGAACGCAGCGATCACCACGCCTGGAATCGATCCAGATCCGCCTAGAATGTTGACGCCCCCCAAGACAACCATGGTGACAACTTCAAGCTCCATCCCCTGCGCAATACTGGGGCGTGTGGAGCCAAGCCGTGACGTCAAGCAGATCGCCGCAACGCCAGACATCAGACCGGTAAGCAGAAACAAGATGAACTTGACCCGTTGCACACGGATGCCGCTGAACAATGCGCCGGTCGGGTTGTTCCCGATTGCATACACGGCGCGCCCAAAGTTGGTTTTGTGCAAAAGCACTCCGTAGATCACGGCGAGGATGACAAAAATGGCCATTTCAACCGTGAAAACCCAATAGATGTATCCTTGCCCAAACCACGCGAAATCGCTTGGATAACCGCGATAAGCATCGTCGCCCAATATGATAAAGCTGATGCCGCGAAATAAGCTCATCGTGCCGATGGTGACGACAATGGATGGCAAGCCAAGGACCGTCACAAAGAACGCATTAAACGCACCGCACAGCAATCCGACACTCAGGCCGATCACGACCAATTCCGGTGTCCCCGCCCCGTATTGCACCGCAAGGCCCATCGCCGTGCTGGCCAAGGCGATAATGGACGCAACCGACAAATCGATTTCACCGGCGATGATCAAAAGCGCCATCGCAAAAGCGATCATCGCCTTTTCGGTGAAATTGAAGGTCGCATCGCTTAGGTTCCACGCGTTCAAAAAGTAGGGCGACGAGAAACTGTTGACCAAGAAGATGGCAATCGCCACGGCAAGCAGCAACGCTTCCCAACTGCGCAAGCTGTTGTAGAGACGACTGTTCAATTGATTGGGGATATGGCGTTTTTGGGTTGTTGCATCCGTCATGCTGATTTCTCCGCAGACTTGAGAATGATGCGGCCCTTCGTCTTTCCCGCGCGTGCATTAAAGGCCACCGCAATCAAAATCGCGCTGCCCGATATCGCCAATTGCCAGAACGGGGAAATATTGATCACAGGCAGGGCATTTTTAACGACACCCAAAAAGATCGCGCCAAGCACAGCACCGCCGACCGACCCAATGCCGCCCGCAATGGAGATGCCGCCAATGACGCAAGCGGCCACGACTTCCAGCTCGAACCCTCCCGCAATATCGACATAGGCAACGGCATAACGCGCCACCCATAAATAGCCAGTTAGGCCTGCAAGCGCTCCGGACAGAGTGAAGGCCAAAAACTGTGTCTTGCCCACATTGATGCCAGTATAGACCGCTGCATGTGGGTTGCCGCCCACGGCAAAGATGGACCGCCCCAATGTTGTGCGGGACATCATAACGGCGAATATGGCGACGGTGATGATCGCGGCCCAAGACAGAACTGGCAGACCCAAGGCAGCGGCGCGTGGAAACCCGGTGAAGGCTTCGCTCATTTCATGGGCGTTGACCCATTTGCCATCTGAAATCAGGAAAATGACGCCTCGAAAGATTGTCATTGTTCCCAGCGTCACAACGATTGGCGGGATTTCCAGTTTCCACACAAGCAAACCGTTGATCGCACCCATCACAGTGCCCAACAGGATCGCAATGGCGATGATCACGGGAATCGGCAAATCGGGCATCGCGACGTTAATCATCGCAACCACCATTCCGGTCAGGGCCAAATTCGCAGCCACAGACAAATCAATGCACCGCGTTAGAATGACAACCATCTGCCCCAAGGCCAGAATGATCAGCGGGGCCGTGTCATTGAACACATTGACCAGATTCTCTGGCTGAACAAATCCCGAGAACCGCGTTGAGATCAGCAAAAGCAAGGCGATGATGGCGACGCTTAAGATCGCTTCTCGGATGGGGACAAACCGGGACAGCATTTATGACGCCTCTTCCAATTGATCGGCAACATTTATCCCTGCCGCGTGCCGCACCAATGTTTCGGGAGTTAGATCATCGCCCGACACTTCCGCTTGAATGCGACCATCGCGCATGACGATGACCCGATCTGACATGCCAATGATTTCTGGGATTTCGGAGCTGACCATAATCACAGACAAACCTGCAGCGGCAAGTTCGGCCATGAATTCATGCACGGCCGCCTTTGATCCGATGTCGATCCCTTTTGTGGGTTCGTCCAGAATGATGATCTGCGGCTGTGTGGCGAGCCATTTGGCGATCACCACTTTTTGCTGATTACCACCCGACAGGTTCCCAACATCCTGATCCAGTGCCGCCGCTCGTAAGTCCAAGCGGGTTGAATAGTCATGGGCCAGCTTGAACTCTTGGGCCAGTTTCAGAAAGCCGTTTTTGGACGTGCGACCCAGCGAAGGCAATGTGATGTTCTGAAAGATAGGAAGTCCGATTATTGCGCCCTGTTTTCCGCGGTCTTCTGGCACATAGACGATGCCATTGGCGACAGCATCGGCGGGTGATCGGATCACACGGATTTTGTCGTTGATCTTGCACACACCTTTAGACGGTTTGGTGATGCCAAACAGGGATTGCATGAATTCGGACCGCCCTGCCCCAACCAGCCCGTAAAATCCCAGTATTTCACCGCGCTTTAGGGTGAAATTGATATCTGCAAACTCTGTTGGATGATCATACCCTACGACCTGTAGGACGTCTTCTGACACATTGGGTTTACGCTCTGGAAAAATGTGATCGACCGTGCGGCCCACCATCATTTTGACAAGGGCATTTTCGTCTGTGTCCGCGATGAGACCTTCACCCACAAATGCGCCATCGCGATACACTGTATAGCGATCAGCGATGCGGAAAATTTCGTCAAACTTGTGGCTGATGAACAAGATCGCTTTGCCTTGCGCTTTCAACGTTTCAACAAGCTCGTAAAGTTCGGTGATTTCCTTGTGGGACAGGGCCGCTGTCGGTTCGTCCATGATAACCACGCGCGCTTCGACGGATAAGGCGCGGGCAATCGCCACAAGGTGCTTGTTTGCTATTCCAAGATCGCGCAGCCGCGTGCGAGGGTCGAAAGGTGCGTCTATGCTGTTCAGCAATTCAGCTGCAGCACGCTGCATTTCACCCTTATCAATCAGCCCAAAGCGATTGCGTGGGGCATGGCCAATGAAAATATTCTCGGCGACTGAAAGTTCGTCAAACAGGACGGTTTCCTGATGGATCGCCGTGATGCCCATATTGCCAGCCGCGTTGGCATTCGCGAATGTAACAGGCTTGCCATCGATGCGGATTGTGCCGCCATCCGGTTTATAGATCCCGGTCAGGATCTTCACGGTTGTGGATTTGCCTGCACCGTTTTCACCAACCAAAGCGGTCACTTGGCCCGCATACAGGTTTAGGTGAACCGCATCCAAAGCTTTGACACCCGGAAACGTCTTAGTGATTGAGTCCAGGGACACAACGGGCGGCAAACTCTCGTTCATTTCCGCTCTCTTTCAAATCCGGGCTTGGTTTCGTTCAATCATCCCGGCGCGCGTCCTTGCAGGCCGGGATGATCTGATCGGTTTAGAAAATGGACTTGAATGCGTCGATATTGCTGGCGTCGTATACAAACGGGTCAGCCATCGCACCTTCGGAGTTGTCGTCCAACTTCAATGACCCCATGCGGCCCATTGGAATTTCGGCACCTGGCCCAGCCTCTGCACCATTCTTGGCAATCTCGTAGGCGAGCATTGCCGCCGAATATCCCAGATCGATTGGATTCCAAATCGCAAAGGATTGCGAGGCACCGGATTCGATGGCCCCAGCCATTTCAGAAGGCAGGCCCAGCCCGGTGACGTTCACCTGACCAACCTTACCAGCGTCAACGACGGCCTGCGCCGCTGCCACAATACCAACCGACGTTGGCGCAATGATCGCGTCAAGATCGGGATGAGATTGCATCAACCCAGTTGCTTCACGATAGGATTTGTCCGCTAAGTCGTCGCCATAAACAGTCGCAACAACGTTGATCCCGTCGTAATTGCCCATGACTTTGTTCATCTCTTCAATCCAGATGTTCTGGTTGGTGGATGTTGTCGTCGCAGACAGAACCGCCACATCGCCACCATCTGGCAGGTGATCGGCCGCCAATTTGATGATCATGTTGCCGATCAGTGCATTGGACGATGGGTTCAAATGCATCTGGCGGCCCTCCGCGGCGACGCCACTGTCCCAGCTGATCACTGTGATGCCGCGGCTCATTGCTTTTTTCAACGCAGGCACAAGTGCGTCGGTGTCGTTTGCAGAAATTGCAATTGCGTCGACGTTTTGAGCGATCAATGCGTTGATAACTTCGATCTGGCCTTCGGCTGTTGTGTCCGTTGGGCCGGTATAGATGATTTCCACATCACCAAGTTCTGCAGCGGCTTCTTCGGCGCCTTTTGCAGCTGCTTCGAAAAAGCCGATACCAAGCGCTTTGACGACAAGCGCAATACGCACGTCTTCTGCCGAAGCGGGTGCTGCGATCATCATGGCAGCGGCTGTTGCTGACGCCATTAGGGTCTTAAATACACTCATGGTTTCCTCCCTGGAGTGGTTTCGAAATTGGGGTGGGTTATGTTGCCACTCCCGTCTTTTGATTTGCGTTTACTGACACGACGACAAGGTTTACCTCGGCAGCCTCAAGCATCGACGCTGTTCGGTCATCGATGCCATCATCCGTTATGATTGTGTCGATCCGGGCCAGTGAGCACAGGATCAGGCTGGATCGATTGGCGAATTTCGCGCTGTCGGCCAGAACGACAAGCTCTTCGGCCTGTCCGATCAGTTTTTGTTCGGCTTGGATCAGAAGGGGATCTTGTTCCATCAGCCCCAAGGGGCCTATGCCCTGCGCCCCCATGAACATCCGCTTTGCATAAAAATTCCGGGTCACATCGTTGTCGAACGGGGACAGAATGATGTTTTGTTCGCGGTAGATTACCCCACCTGACAACAGCACGGTGTTACGCGTGTTTTTCAGCAAATGCTCGGCGATTGGGAATGAATTCGTGAAAACCTGCATCTGGCGCGAGGCCAGCGGATGCACCATCTGAAATGTCGTTGTCCCGCCATTGATGATGATTGAATCGCCATCGCTGCACAGATCAACCGCTGCTGTTGCAATCGCCTGCTTTTCAGCGTTGTTGATTGTTTCGTTATAAGAGAACGGACGCCCTGCAAGCCCAACAAACGGTGTCGTTGCCAACGCCTCGGCACCACCCCGGACACGGCGCAGTTTGCCGACCTCATCCAAGGTATTGATGTCACGGCGCACAGTCGCCTCGGACGCCCCGGTCAGAGTGCAAAGTTCAGCCACCGTCACCAAGGAGCGATCCTGGACCGCCGACAAGATAACCCTGTGTCTGTCATTCTCATGCATTGCACATTCCCCGACTGTGTAGCGTTACGTTGGATCGAATCGCAAACCCAAGTCAATCATTATTTGTCACAATCAATCATACTGCGCTGCAGCATGATTGATTGTGACTGAATGTGATTGACTTAGGCTCTTAACAAAGGCAGCGTGTCGCCAACCCAAATACCCCAATCAGACGTTGATGGAGACGATGATGCCCGACCCCAAACAGAGCCAACGCCTTGAAAACAAGTGGGATGAAGGCAAGGCGTCAGGCATGAGCGAACCCGAGAAGTTGCTCTACCGGTCAAACCTGTTGGGGTCAGACAAGCGAATCACAAACTTTGGTGGCGGGAACACCTCAGCGAAAGTGATGCAAGATGATCCGCTGACTGGCGACACTGCCGAAGTCTTGTGGGTGAAGGGATCCGGCGGGGATGTCGGTTCGATCAAGATGGATGGGTTTTCGACCCTGTACATGGACAAGCTAAATGCCCTGCGCGGCAAATATCGCGGTGTCGAATTCGAAGATGAAATGGTTGGGTATCTTCCTCATTGCACGTTCAACTTAAATCCGCGCGCGGCCTCGATTGACACGCCGCTGCATGCGTATGTTCCGCGCAAGCACGTGGACCATATGCACCCGGATGCGATCATTGCGATTGCTGCGGCCAAAGACAGCAAGGCCCTGACCCAGCAAGTGTTTGGCGACAGCATTGGTTGGCTGCCGTGGAAAAAGCCCGGATATGAATTGGGGCTGTGGTTGTCGGATTTCTGCGACAAAAACCCGAACGCAAAAGGTGTCATTCTGGAAAGCCATGGACTGTTCACATGGGCCGATGATGCGCGCGATTGTTATGATTTGACCTTGGATGTCATTCAGACCGCAATGGATTGGTTTGCAGGCCAAACCGCTGGCAAGCCCTCGTTTGGTGGTCCTATTTGCGAAAGCCTAGCGGCAGACCAACGACGCGCCATGGCCGCCCGACTAATGCCCGCGATACGCGGCATGATATCAGGACAACACCATATGGTGGGCAATTTCACGGATGCTGACGCTGTTCTGGAATTTGTGAATGCCAAGGGCATGAAACGCCTTGCCGCATTGGGGACGTCGTGCCCGGATCATTTCCTGCGCACCAAAATCTGTCCCTTGGTAGTGGATTTCAATCCCAGCCAGCCAGACATCGAGGCAACCGTGGCAGGCTTGGATGTTGCCATTGATGAGTACCGCAAGCTGTATGGCGCGTATTACGAGCGGTGCAAACGAGACGACAGCCCCGCCATGCGCGATTCCAATGCTGTTGTGTATCTGATTCCGGGCGTTGGAATGATCACCTTTGCAAAAGACAAAGCCACTGCGCGGATTTCCGGCGAATTCTATATCAACGCGATCAACGTCATGCGCGGCGCGGATGCGGTGTCTGAATATCAAGGTCTGACGGAACAAGAAGCGTTCGACATCGAATATTGGCTGCTTGAAGAAGCAAAGCTGCAACGCATGCCCAAACCGAAATCCATGGCCGGACGTGTCGCGCTGATTACCGGGGGCGCTGGTGGTATCGGGTCTGCAACCGCAGAACGATATTTAAAGGAAGGCGCATGCGTGATGCTGGCCGACATTGATGCAGACGCGTTGGTCGACGTCACCGACACACTTGCCCAACGATATTCCGCTGATGTGGTACGCAGTGTCATTATGAACGTCACCGACGAAGACGCGGTGGCCGCAGCCTTTGCGGACACAGCCGTCGAATTTGGCGGCGTGGACATCTTGGTTTCCAACGCGGGCATCGCCAGTTCGGCCCCGATAACAGAAACCAGCTTGGCGCTTTGGGACAAGAACATGTCGATCCTGTCCACGGGGTATTTTCTTGTCAGTCGCGAAGCGTTCAAGGTCATGCTGACCCAGAAAATGGGGGGCGCGGTTGTCTTTGTCGCCTCGAAAAACGGCTTGGCGGCGTCGCCGAACGCATCTGCGTATTGTACGGCTAAGGCGTCGGAAATTCATTTGGCCCGATGTTTGGCATTGGAAGGCGCGCCAGAAGGCATTCGCGTCAACGTGGTCAACCCGGACGCGGTTTTGAAAGGGTCCAAAATCTGGTCAGGGGATTGGCTGAAAGAACGCGCAACGACCTATGGCAAAGACAAAGAAGGCTTAGAAGAACACTACCGCGAGCGGTCTTTGCTCAAGCGCTCCGTCCTGCCCGAAGATATCGCAGAAGCGGCGTATTTTTTGACTTCTGACCAGTCGGCTAAATCGACGGGCAACATCATCAATGTGGACGCCGGCAATGTCCAATCCTTCACCCGATAAGAGGGACAGATCATGATCAAATCTGACGTCATCGTAAAAGAAAACGAAGTTACTGCCGCCAATCTGAACAGCGATTATACAGCATTGGGCGAACATCTAGACCGTCGCGGGATCGACATCGAAGCCGTCAAGTCCAAGGTCGTGCAGTATGGCGTGGCGATTCCAAGCTGGGGCGTAGGCACAGGCGGAACTCGGTTTGCACGCTTTCCCGGTCCGGGTGAGCCGCGTGACATCTTTGACAAGCTGGACGATTGCGGTGTCATCCAGCAGTTAACCCACGCGACCCCATCCGTGTCGCTGCACATCCCCTGGGACAAGGCGCTGGCCTCGGATTTGAACGCCAAAGCACAGGCGGTTGAGCTGACGTTTGATGCAATGAATTCAAACACCTTTCAGGATCAACCCGGACAGGAACACAGCTATAAATTCGGGTCCTTGTCCAACACCAATGCCGCGACGCGTCAACAAGCCGTCGAGCACAATATCGAATGTATCGAACTGGGCAAACAAATCGGATCAAGAGCTTTGACGATCTGGGTTGGCGATGGTTCGAATTTTCCGGGGCAGACCAATTTCACGCGGCAATTCGAACGATATCTGGACGCAACCCAAAAGGTTTATTCTGCGTTACCGAACGATTGGACCTTGTTGACCGAACACAAGATTTACGAACCGGCATTCTATTCCACCGTGGTTCAAGACTGGGGCACCAATCTGTTGATTGCGCAGCAACTGGGCGAAAAAGCGAAATGCTTGGTCGATCTGGGACATCACGCCCCCAACGTTAATATTGAAATGATCGTGGCGCGGCTGATTCAGTTCGGCAAATTGGGTGGGTTCCATTTCAATGACAGCAAATACGGGGATGACGATCTGGATACGGGCAGCATAGATCCTTATCGCTTGTTTTTGGTGTTCAATGAGCTTGTCGAGGCCGAAGCCGACCCCGAATTCAATCCCATGCACATGCTGGACCAAAGCCACAACGTCACGGACCCGATCGAAAGCCTGATGGTCTCGGCGATGGAGGTTCAGCGCGCCTATGCGCAGGCCTTGATTGTCGATCGGGCGGCTTTGTCCGGGTATCAAAGCGAAAACGATGCTTTGATGGCCTCATCGACGTTGAAACAAGGGTTCCGCACGGATGTTGAACCAATTCTGGCGATGGCGCGACTGCAAGCAGGGGGCGCAATCGACCCGGTCGCCACATACCGTGCATCCAAATACCGCGCAGAGGTCGCAGCGACACGACCTGCTGTAAGCGGCGCAGGTGGCGGCATCGTCTGAACGGAACCACCGCTGGATTGAACCGATTTTCACGATCATCGCCGATGACAGGCGGTGGTTTTGACAGGTTCCATGTGCTAGAAAAGCGTTTGTACTTGGAACAATGGCAGACACAGCGTTGCTCAAACTTCTGTTCAAAGCGGCCTCGCAATCCCATCTGGATCTGGAATTCCCGATTTCGTCTCTTTTGGCGGTGCGTTTGGTCGAGCGCCCGGGAGATTGGATGTCGCGGGATGAATTGGCGACACTGAAGGCGCAGCTTCGGTCCATCGCGGACACAACACTGGATGGGCAGAATTTGGATTACGGGGTTTTGGGCGACGACCCCAAAGCATTGCGCAATTCAATTGTGACCATGGTTGTAAGACGCGCAGACCGTGTTCCGATTGCCTTTAACGCTTTGGCTCTGATCCCTGTTGATTTAGGTCATCGCGTCGAAGACGTTTTGCATCTAGGTCTGGTGATGGTGGATCCAAATGCAAGGCAACAAGGGTTAAGCTGGGTTTTGTATGGTCTGACCTGCCTGTTGACCTTTGTGCGGCGTGGCTGCCATCCCGTCTGGGTGTCCAACGTAACCCAAGTGCCTGCAGTAATTGGTTTGGTTGCAAACGGGTTAAGCACGCCGTTTCCAGCCCCGCAAATGGGCAAAGATGCCCGTCGCAGTTTGCTGCATCTGTTGCTTGCACGGCGCATCATGGCCCACCACCGGCATGTTTTTGGCGTGGGTGCGGATGCCGAATTTAACGAAGACAGTTTCGTTATTTCAAACGCCTATACTGGTGGGTCGGATCATCTGAAAAAGACATTTGATGCCACGGCCAAACACCGCGATGACGTATTCAATACCTATTGTGCGGACACATTGGATTACGCACGCGGCGACGACATCCTACAACTGGGGCAAATTGATTTTGCAAGCGCCTTTGGGTTCATGACCAAGGATGTCCCACCAAAATCCAGTCTACAACTGATTGCCGCACTCGCCACACTTGGGCTGCAACAAATGATCATTCCACTGATCCAGTGGGCCGACACAACACGCGATTACGGAATACTTAAGGCGCGGACGGATCGTTCATGATGGATATGTCCGCCTATATTGCGGATGCATGGGTGTCGCTTTGCGCTGCAATGGGGGCATTGATCGTCCTGACCCGTTTGGACGATCTGATGCCGGTCCCTGCGATTGCGCGGCGTTTTCGCATCTGCCTTTGGTTGATCGTTTGCCTGATGCTTGCGCGGATCGGCCATTGGGGCGGGGCCGGATATCTGTTCACGACCCTCACATACCTGACCAGCGCGTTTATCCCTTTATGTGGCCTCCTGATTGCCGAAGGGTTGATGCGCGTTCATGCCCCGCTGCACCTCAAGGCATTATGTGCCGGGGGCGGGTTGGTTTTTGCAATCTCAGCCTTTTTTCAGTTCGAAGCGACGTTGTTCTGGCAATTGGCTGGGTTGCTGTGTTTTCAACTCTGTGCCCTGATATTTATTGCTGTATTCGTTCTGCGTCGCGATACGGCCAATCTAAGTGCGTCGGACAATCAAGCGATTGACCGGATCGTTTTGTCGCTTGCCTTGATCCTGCCCTTTCTGGCGTCCGACTATATGCGCACATCGGTGATTGATATTCCCATTCGATTGGGCGGGATTTCGGTTTTGGCCATGTGCTGGCTGGCCATCAATTTAAACCGGGTCGGTTTGCGCAAACGAGACATCGCCAGCGGGTTTGCGACGATTGCAGCCGTCGCAGTGCTGCTTACTTTCATGATTGGCCTGTTGATCCCCTTTTCAACGCGCACAGGTTTTCAGGTGGGCGGCGTCATCCTTGCTGCCATCATGGTCTTGGCCATTCGCCAAGCGGCCATTGCCCTATTGATCGAAGACCGCAACGGCTTGGTTTTGCAGGCGCTTTCAACCGCAAAGGGACATGGGCCCCAAGACGCATTGGCCCTTATTCGGCGCGCCACCGACACAACCGGAGTTATTGTGCTGGATGGCAACAGCCTGCACGATTTTGAAACCGACAATCTGCAACAATTATTTAACCAAAACCCCGTACACAGCGCAGATTCAGCATCTCAAGACGAACAACTTGATTGGTTATTCGCGCGATTTGACGCCACACATGCATTAAGCTTAACCGCTGATCCGCTTCGCATCGCGATCCTGAAAGTGTCGGCCACATCCATTTTATCTGACGAAGCTTTGCGTGCCTTGCAAAAAACAGCGGCTGCGATTGCAAACACCACACCCGACGGAACCGATTGAATTCGTCGCACTTACCCGCTATGAACGTCGTTCATATTCTAGGTGATCGAGATGGCAGAAACCAAAAGAGACGCTTTGAGACGCACGCTGGTTGATGTGGCGCAAACGCATATTCGTTTGCGTGGGCTTGCAGCGTTGCGCGCGCGAGATGTAACTAAAGACGCCGGGTGTGCTTTGGGCAGTCTTTATAACGCCTTTGAAGATTTGGACCTTTTAATCTTGGCGGTGAATTCGCGGACGTTAAAGCGCTTGGACAGTGCATTGGCCACAGCGTTGTCCGAGGCCCCTTCCCCCGCAGACGCCATGCAAAACCTTGCGCGGGCTTACTTGTCCTTCGCCGTAGACAACCGCCAACTTTGGGCTGCGTTGTTTGATCATCGGATGCCAGCGGACCAAACCATTCCGGATTGGCACCTTGAAGAACACGAGATCCTGTTTTCACGGCTGATGGTACCGATTGCTCAGCTGTCCCCAGCGTTGGACGATCAAACCTGCGCCTTACGTGCACGCACAATTTTTTCCGCCGTCCATGGCATTGTGAAATTGTCGCTAGAGGACCGATTTGTAGCCCTGCACCCTGACGCCTTGGACAGTGAGTTGACGCAGATGGTAGAGGCCATAACGATTCAACTGCAAAGCTGACGCTTACCCGCGCGCCTTAGCGAACACCGCGTCAATCATCGCCTGCGTTCCACGTGCATCTTCCAACGTCCACGGATAGGGAGTTCCGTCCCTGATGTGCCGCCCAAAGGCTTGGACCTGCAGCACATATTGGTTCACACCGGGGAACCTTTCGATCGTGGTTGTTGGCATTGCGCCACCCGTTGGAATGTTCGTCTGAATTTCCAGTTCAGCTTGTGAAAACACGTTGGCATTAAACGGGGTCGTCAGGCGCATTACACCTTTTGATCCGACAAACGTCATGGTCTGAACGGGGTGAATGCGCATGGAATTGACCCAATGCGCCGAAAAGTTCGGGAACCGAGCCGACACGCGCGATGTGACGTCCACATCATTTTCGAATTCGATATCTGCATGCGTGATCTCGCTCGGCTCTTCGCCGGTCAACCACCGCGTTGATCCATAGGTGTAAACGCCAATATCTGGAATCGCCCCGCCACCCGTTTCTGGCCGGTTGCGTACATTCCCTGTGTCACTAGCGTTGTCGTATCCAAACAACCCATCAACATGTATAAGCGTGCCAATCGCACCCTGATCATACAATGCCTTTGCGCGCTGCCATTGGGGGTGGTGCACGATCATATAGGCTTCGGTCGCAAAGCATCCTGATTGATCGCGCGCTTCAATCAAACCATCGATATCACTTGCCTGCATCGCAATTGGTTTTTCACACAGCACGTGTTTGCCAGCGGCCAAGGCTTTTTTCGTCCATTCAACATGCAAGTGGTTGGGCAATGGAATATAGACCGCTTCAATCGATGTATCCGCCAACAGGGCATCATACGTATCAAACACCTGCACGCCGGGAGCAAAGGCCTGAAAGGGTTTGGCCTTTTGCGCGCTTGACGTTGCCAATGCGGCTAACTCTGCGCCTTCAGCCGCATGAATGGCCCGCGCCATATGCTGAAGCGCAAAATTCGAAGCACCTAGAACGCCCCAACGTACCGGTTTAGTCATGATGTGAACTCCCTTTCTTGCGCGCAGGCTAGCGCATGCACTGCCAAGAGCAAGAGGGCCTATTCAACGTCGCGCGCAATCCTGAAGCCAATGTTCGATTGACGACGATCAACCGGCACGGGCTGGCGTGTTTCAGGGGTCGCGTTTTTGATCGGATCATCAAATGATCCGCCCTTCAAAGTGCCTGTTTTGCACCCGTCTGTTTGCAGCGGCAACGACAAGTTTGATCGCCAGCAATCCCCGACCCATTCCCATAAGTTTCCGGCCAAATCATGCACACCGTTCGCGTCAGGTGGAAATGATCCCGCCGGGGCCACATCACTGTGGCGATCATTACATGCGGTGTTGCGCCAGGAAAACGGGGATGACGCATCGCCAAAATTACCAAGGGAGCATACCAAATCTGCGTCAGAATGGATTTGCGCGTTCAACCCGGCGTCTTTGATCCGATGCACCAAATTGGCCTCAAGCAGCAATTCAAATTCCGCTTCACTTGGCAAACGGTATTTTGGCCCCTGAACATCTTCGTTGATCCAATCAATATATCCTTGTGCATCCTCACGGCTCACGCAGGACAGCGGGAATTTATCAGGAAGCCCGCTGTTCTCATTAAACGCCATCATGGATTTCCGCAGCTTGTCGCCGTCCTGCCACGCAAAACAGGTCGGACCATCGGAGGTTTTGGAATCGACAAAAGCCACTCCTGTTTCTTCTGCATAGGTTTTGAATTGGCCAATCGTGACTTCGGTGGTCGAGATATAAAAGGGCGCAACATCCACTGTGATGGATGGAACAGGATCATCGACGGGCCGAGGGCCATATGCCATCTTCCCCCCGTCGACGCGCACCAGTTCCGGGCACGTTTCGCAGGGTTTGACACGCACATCCTGTATTTCTGGAGCGTCTTCTTCGATCGGGGGTGGGTCTTCATTCGGCAGTTCGGGTTCAGGCACAACTAGGCCATCGCCGCCTTGCGGTTGCACCAAGGCCGCCAGTGCAAACGGAATCGCCTCAAGCGTGGCCTCATCGATCTGTCCGGTGGTCGCCAAACCAGTGTCACGCTGAAACGCAATGAGGGAGGCGCGCGTTTTGAATGACATGTCGCCTGTTACGGGTCCGGAATCATAGCCCAGATCGTTGAGCGCTTGCTGCACTTCGGCTATGGGTTCAGGGGGCGGGTCTCGATCATCATCCGATTGAATTGGAAACGCAGCCGGAATCGGAAAAAAGAACGCACCGTCCGACCCCGCCATGTCTCGAATTTGCGGCGTAATGGCATTTTGCCAGCCAAATCGAGTGCGCAGGCGCGTTACTTCTTGGCCCAAATAACCTTTTAATTCGCCAACAGACACCAGCCCATCTTTGCCAAGCGCATTTTCCGCATCAGCGGCCCCACGTAACCCTTTAAGAAGAGCATGGGTAAAGACAGATCCGCCCAGTTGATCCACTGCAATGGTCTGTTCATCGCCGCGCCCTGCCGTAATGACATGACGTGACGGCCCAGACAGTTGGGCGCGTGTGATGTCTGCCAAATCTGATTGTGGCGCAGCGCCTACAAGCCCAGAAAAACAACTGTCCATCAGATACAGCACCTGATGTGCGTCGATATAACTGTCCCAGTCGCTGATATCGTCCATCGATACCATCGACGAATACCGCCCCTTGCGACTGTCTTTTATCGGCAAAAACCCACGCGATCCCGGGCCATCACCCAATGTTTCACCGTGACCTGACCAGTAAAACAAAAACCGGTCATTTTCACCGACCAGCTGGCGAAAGTCGTCGACCATCAGCTCTTCGAGACGCTCTTTGGACACCTTTTCATCCGTCAGAATGTGAACGTGATCAAAGCCCGCTTCGTCGTACAAGTAATCTCGTATGCGTATTGGATCCTGTGATGTCGGCAAATCGTTGAATTCGTCGAATTCACTGATCCCAATAACCAAGGCATAGCTTTTCTTGAGGTCCAGAAAACCGGCACGGGCCAACAAACGTTCTGCTGCGGTTGTTGTATCTGGACGAATTTTTGCTTCGTCCAGACCAGACGCAAACGCACCAGAGCCCAATAGGTAAAATGCCAGACACCATCGCCACAAGCGTTGCATTAGCCCGCCTCAAGTGCGCGGCGTTTTTGTTCCAGTTCAAGTTCTTTTTCGGCCAGTTCCAATTTGACCTTTCGGTAATCATTGTACTTTCCAAGAAGCCCAAAGACCGACGCCCCAATGGTCGTAATTGCACCCGCCAGCGTGGCAACCAAAGTGACAGTGTCATCGTCACCGCTTTGGGCAACGACCCCTTTGGGCGCCGCCGGGATCGAAAGCCAATACCAACCAAGTGCAAGCCCAACTAACGCCAGAAAAATGATAACCGCCCAGTTTCTAAAAATCATAACCGCGACTCCTGATGTTTTGAAAAATCAATCAAACAATGACAACAGCATAACCCAAGCTTGAAAATTCTCAAAATCCGGGAATTCCCGACCCTGACATTCGCGTTTCCCAGGCCGACGGAAATGAAAAAGGCCCGACAAATTGCCGGGCCATCGCAGTCATCTTCAACGTTGAGATCGAGACGTTTATGCCGGGGCCATCAAGCCTTTGGATTTGGCGATCTCGCGCATCTTCTTCTGCAGTTTTTCAAACGCACGGACTTCGATCTGGCGAATACGTTCACGGCTGACATTGTAGGTTTCGCTAAGGTCTTCCAACGTCACGGTTTTGTCCGACAAACGGCGCTGCGTTAAGATGTCTTTTTCGCGTTCGTTCAAGACATCAAGAGCCTCGGCCAGCATTTCGCGGCGCACTTCCAGTTCGTCTCGCGCCTCGTAGTCGGCGGCCTGATCTGCGTCTTCATCTTCCAGCCAATCCTGCCATTGCATGGTCCCTTCGCCCTCAGAGCCAACCGTCGCATTCAACGAGGCATCGCCCCCGGACATACGGCGGTTCATCGACACCACTTCGGCTTCGGTAACGCCCAAATCGGTGGCGATTTGTTTGACGTTTTCGGGGCGCAAGTCGCCCTCTTCCAACGCACCGATCTTGGCTTTGGCTTTGCGTAGATTAAAGAACAGCTTCTTTTGCGCACTGGTTGTTCCCAGTTTCACAAGGCTCCACGAGCGCAGGATATATTCCTGAATCGACGCCCGAATCCACCACATCGCATAAGTTGCCAAGCGGAACCCTTTTTCCGGGTCAAACCGTTTAACAGCTTGCATCAAGCCAACATTTGCCTCGGAAATGACTTCGGCTTGTGGCAATCCATACCCGCGATAACCCATCGCGATTTTGGCGGCCAGACGCAGGTGCGATGTCACCATCTGGTGTGCCGCGACTGTGTCTTCCTGTTCCACCCAAGCTTTTGCCAGCATGTATTCCTGTTCCGGCTCAAGAAGCGGGAATTTGCGAATTTCTTGCATATAGCGGTTTAGTCCGCCCTCCGGTGTGGGTGCAGGTAAATTCTTGTAATTAGCCATATCTGTCCCCTCCTTATGTTTAAGGTGTTAACATTGGATATGGTAACGACCCGTTAAAGGTTCAAGACCTGATCCAACAACTTAAGATCGATTATGCTGTTTCGAAGCAAAGCAGGAAAGGCAAAACTCCGTGCTTTGGCGCAACTTGGGTATTCAAGGTCGAACCGACGCCGTGCTTAAGTCGCCTTTAAGGCAGCCATCAATTCACGGAAGTCACTCGGGAAATCCGCTGAAAATTCTAAGTTTTCTTGTGTCACAGGATGCACAAAACCCAATTTGGCCGCGTGCAAAGCTTGCCGAGGAAAGCCTTGAACAGCTGTCATTGCCGTTTCTGACAGCGCTTTTTGCGCCAGCCGTCGGCGGCCGCCGTACACCGGATCCCCGATCAAACCATGGCCTACATGTGCCATATGAACTCGAATTTGGTGTGTGCGACCAGTTTCCAACCAACATTGCACGCGGGTCAGAACAGTGGGTGAGCCATAGCTTTCGACAACTCGAGCCCGTGTGATCGCATGTCGACCGCCGGAAAACAGAACCGCCTGCCGTTGTCGGTCGGTTTTATGGCGCGCCAATTGCGTTGTGACTTTCAAAATGTTGCCCGATTCAAAACTTGCGCCTTTCACACCACGCAAACGCGGATCGGCTCCGTCAGGCACACCATACACAAGCGCTTCGTACATGCGTTCCACGCTGTGGGCTTCGAATTGCGCGGCAA
>JBDWGM010000005.1:0-61896 GCA_039975755.1 Paracoccaceae bacterium
CCCCACGATCCCCCAAAACATATCCACGCATCGATCTTCAGATCATCGCGAATTCGTTCGATATCAGACACAAGATGCCACGTCGTATTGGCTGTGATGTTCGCATGCGGCCTGGATCGACCACATCCACGCTGATCGAACAAAATTACACGGTAATAGCCTGGGTCGAAGTAACGACGCATGGACGGGCTGCACCCGCCCCCCGGTCCACCGTGCAGTACGACAACCGGCTGACCATTTGGGTTGCCGCATTGTTCAACATAGATCTTGTGGCCATCCCCAACATCCAACACACGCTGATCGAAGGGTTCGATCGGCGGGTATAGATATTGGACTGCGCGCTTTTGGTCGCTGTGTTTATCCATCACATCGCTTACATAGTGTTTGACCCATCAAGAGCACATGGAAACTGAAATGCAAGAGCATCCAAACACGGTTGATGAACATGAGATCGCCAAGTTTACGGCTATGGCCGCAGAATGGTGGGATCCCAACGGAATGTTCAAGCCCCTGCATATGCTGAATCCCTGCCGCCTTGACTATATTACAACACAGATCGCCGCAGAATTTGGTCGAGATCTTAAAACCGAAAAACCCTTTGAAGGCCTGCGCATTTTCGACATTGGGTGTGGCGGCGGGTTGCTATGCGAACCGATGGCACGCTTGGGCGCCGAAGTTGTCGGTGCGGATGCGGCAGAGCGCAACATCCCCGTGGCCGAATTACACGCGCAACAATCCAGATTGGACATCGATTATAGGCACACCACCGCCGAAGATGTCGCCGCTGCGGGAGAAAAATTCGATGTTGTTCTAAACATGGAAGTTGTTGAGCATGTCGCTGACCCGCTGGCATTCCTAACCGCATGTCAGGAATTGTTGCGACCCGGAGGCTTGCTTATTTGTTCAACCATCAACCGAAATCCAAAGAGTTTCGCGATGGCAATCGTTGGTGCCGAATATGTGATGCGTTGGCTGCCCAAGGGGACGCATGATTGGTCTAAATTCATAACGCCCGATGAATTGTGCGATTTGATCAGCAAAGCTGGTCTTGAACCAGAAGACCGAACCGGGTTTGTGTTTAACCCGGTGACATGGTCTTGGCGTCTAAGCGGGCGTGATCTGAGCGTAAATTACGTTACGGCGTCAACCAAACCGCAGTGACCTGATGGAACGCCTACGGCGTATATGATTCTTTTGCGTTCAAGCCACGCATGCTATCGGTCCTTGCCTTGCATGTATTCGCGTCATAGGCGAGTTTATGGATCGTGATGGGTTTGATCGCGTATTTTGTATCGTAAGGCGGTTATTAAGAAGACGCGTGGCATTGCTGCACGAACGGGCAAGTGCGACCGTATGATCCACCCGGATCGCTGGACGGGGGATGCGTAGACCGTTATTTACCCGACCGAGTTTGGCTGCGCAGCGCGTGGCCCGCATCGCAATGGCCGCGCCCGGCCCAATGACGGAGGACAACAAGTGTCCCACGCAGATGAACATAACGAAGAGCGGCGAGACTTTCTTTACTACGTGACCGCCGGAGCGGGTGCTGTCACCGCAGGTGCCGCAATTTGGCCTCTGGTTAATCAGATGAACCCGTCCGCAGATGTTCGGGCGTTAAGCTCGATCCGAGTGGACGTTGGAGATATTGAGCCCGGCACGCAACTTACGGTCAAATGGTTGGGTAAACCCGTGTTTATCCGTCGTCGCACGGAAGACGAGATCGCCGATGCGCGTTCAGTTGATTTGAACGATTTGCAAGATGGTGACGCACGCAACGATAACCTTGGATCGGTCGAAGCGGCGGACGAAAACAGATCGTTGGATGAAGCTGGCGAATGGCTGGTGATGATGGGTGTTTGCACCCACCTTGGGTGCGTGCCATTGGGTGACGGATCTGGGGAATTTGGCGGTTGGTTCTGCCCATGTCACGGGTCGCACTATGATACATCAGGCCGCATTCGTAAGGGACCTGCACCAGAGAACCTTCCGGTTCCGGTCGCCGTGTTCCTTGACGAAACAACAATTCAACTCGGGTAAGGGAGGGTCACATGGCTGGAATTCCACACGACCACTACGAACCGAAGACTGACTGGGAACAAGGTCTGGCCAAACGCCTGCCGATCCTTGGTCTTCTGTATGATACCTTAATGATTCCCACACCCAAAAACCTCAATTGGATGTGGATTTGGGGCATCGTTCTGACGTTCTGTCTGGCGCTGCAAATCGTGACAGGCATCGTTCTTGTCATGCACTACACGCCGCATGTGGATTTGGCGTTCGCGTCGATTGAACACATCATGCGCAATGTGAATGGCGGACATATGATTCGGTATCTTCACATGAATGGTGCATCACTGTTCTTTGTCGCCGTTTATGCCCACATCTTTCGTGGTCTTTATTACGGATCCTACAAGGCGCCGCGTGAAATCACGTGGATCATTGGGATGCTCATCTATCTGATGATGATGGGTACAGCCTTTATGGGTTATGTTTTGCCTTGGGGTCAGATGTCATTCTGGGGTGCAACAGTGATTACAGGCCTGTTTGGCGCGATCCCGTTTATTGGGGAAAGCATCCAAACGTGGCTGTTGGGCGGACCTGCTGTGGACAATGCCACACTGAACCGCTTCTTCTCTTTGCACTATTTGCTGCCATTTGTGATCGCAGGTCTTGTTGTTGTGCACATCTGGGCCTTCCACACGACGGGCAACAACAACCCGACTGGTGTCGAAGTGCGCCGCACATCCAAAGAAGACGCAGAAAAAGACACGCTGCCGTTTTGGCCGTATTTTGTGATCAAAGACATCTTTGCGCTGGCCGTGATTTTGGTGGTCTTCTTCGCGATTGTCGGCTTCATGCCGAACTATTTGGGCCACCCAGACAACTATCTGGAAGCGAACCCGCTTTCCACACCAGCGCATATTGTGCCGGAATGGTACTTCTTGCCGTTCTACGCGATCTTGCGTGCGTTCACCCCTGACGTTTGGGTTGTGATGTTCGCAACGTGGATAACTGGCGGCATCGTAACGGCCAAGTTCTTTGGTGTTCTTGCGATGTTTGGTGCGATTGCGGTTATGGCTTTGGCGCCTTGGTTGGACACATCCAGCGTGCGTTCGGGTCGATTCCGTCCGATGTTCAAATGGTGGTTTGCCCTGTTGGTGATCGATTTCTTTGTCCTGATGTGGGCAGGTGCGATGCCGGCGGAAGAACCTTTTTCAACCATCTCACTGATCGCTTCGGCATACTGGTTCATCTACTTCTTGGTCATCCTGCCACTACTTGGCGTGATCGAAAAACCAGATGCGCCACCAGCGACCATCGAAGAAGATTTCAAAGCGCATTACGGCGACGCATCGGACAAACCATCGTCCGCAGCGCAACCGGCAGAATAAGGAGGCGCAGTACAATGTTGAAACGCATCGCACTTGGCGCAGCACTTGCCATCGGTCTTACTGGTGGAGCCTATGCAGCCGGAGCAGAAGTTCACGTCGAAGACTTTGACTTTTCGTTCCAAGGTCCGTTTGGGGCATATGATCAGAACCAATTGCAACGTGGATTGCAGATTTACACGGAAATCTGCTCTGCGTGCCATGGTCTGAAATTTGTACCTATTCGGTCATTGGGCGACGAAGGTGGCCCGCATCTACCCGAAGATCAGGTTTTTGCTTACGCTGAATTCTACGAAGTCTTTGATGCTGATCTGGACGATTTCCGCCCGGCCAAGCCGACGGATCACTTTCCTGAAAGCCAGCTGGAAAACGCTCCTGACCTGAGCCTGATGGCAAAAGGCCGCGCCGGATTTCATGGACCTTACGGATTGGGTATCAACCAATTCATCAAAGGAATGGGCGGACCTGAATATATCGCCACGCTTTTGACCAGCTACGAGGATCCGCCGGAATGTGCGCCAGATGACTTGGACGGCAGCTACAACGCCGCCTTTGCGTCTGGGGCGTATCCTGACGAATGTAAGGACGATGATGGCAATCACCTGTATCCGGGATCTTGGATCGCGATGGGTCAGCCACTTTGGGGTGACGACGTGGAATTTGCCGACGGTCATTCCACGGATATTGAGCACCTCGCAGAAGACGTGGCTGCCTTCCTGATGTGGACAGCAGAACCCAAGATGATGGCCCGCAAACAGGCCGGGTTTGTTGGTGTTATTTTCCTGACGATCCTGTCGGTACTTCTGTATTTGACGAACAAACGTCTCTGGGCTCCGATCAAAGGCAAAGAGCACTAACCCTTCTTCGGAATTGAACAACAGAAACCCCTGCGGTCCTCACTGCAGGGGTTTTTTCTTTGTCAGGGCATCGTCTAAGGTCACCCATAGGGAGACAGATATGCCACGGGACATCAAAGGGTTCGATCTAAACGCGATTGATGCAGAGTTCATTGCTGACCCGCATCCCACGCTGCATGCGTTGCGAACACATGATCCTGTGCATCAAAACCCGGACGGGTCGGTTTATCTAACGCGCTATACCGATTGCCAGAAAGTGTACCAATCCCGCGAGATGTTATCCGACAAGGCAGAGGCATTTAGTGAAAAGTTCGGGAAATGCCCTTTGTTCGAACACCACACAACCAGTCTTGTTTTTAATGACCCGCCTTATCACACAGTAGTGCGCAAGCTCATCTCTGCCGCGTTTACACCGCGCAAGCTTGCCGAATTCGAACCTTTGATTGTCCAGATCGTTGACCGCTTGTTGGATCGGGTCGAAGACATGAGGCAGCTTGATCTGATCAACGATTTCGCCAAGGTTCTGCCGACCGAAATTATTTCGATAATGTTGGGTATCCCAGAAAGCTATCAGGCGCGGTTGAGAGGGTATTCAATCGCAATCCTCGGTGCGTTGGATCCCGTTGTATCACCAGACCGCATGCAGGCAGGCAATCAAGCTGTTCACGAGTTTTCGGAAATCTTGAACGATCTGATCAACCACCGCCGCGAAAATCCAGACGGTGCATCAAAAGGCGAAGTCTTGGATTCGCTCATTTTCAGTGAACATGACGGTCGACAATTGACGCAAAAAGAGCTGATCCAAAACTGTATTTTCCTTTTGAATGCCGGGCACGAGACCACAACCAGCTTGGTTGGAAACTCGATTGGTTTGCTGTTGGACAACCCCGATCAGCATCAGCTTTTACAAACCGAACCCGAATTGATCACACCCATGGTCGAAGAGAGTTTACGCCTTGAAAGCCCCTTACAGATTGGCAACCGATTGGCCAGTGAAGACATCGACCTTGGGGATCATGTGATCAAAAAGGGAAGCTATATTCATACCTCAATTGCGGCGGCCAATCGTGATCCTGCGCAATTTGCAAACCCCGACACGTTCAACATCCGCCGAACCCCAAACCGGCATATTGCGTTCATTTCGGGAATTCACGTGTGCCTAGGCGCAACCCTTGCCAGAATTGAAGGACGGATCGCATTGGGTCGCTTTGTTCAACGCTTCCCAAACCTTGCCCAAGCTGGGCCACGCGCGCACCTGCCACTGGCGCGGTTTCGCGGCTATACGGCGTTTCCGATTTCGGTTTAAGCGGTCAATCTAGCGTTTTGAACAGACGCAATTGTCGCGTGAACAATGTCGCCTTCGGTTTGGGGCAGATCAAAATGTACTTCTGCAAACTGTTCCGTCCGGCCCATCGTCACACTTTCCATCAAAATTGAATGCTTGCGACCAATCTGAGCATCCAGATGTCTTTCAACTGCCGCTTCGCCCGCCGCGCGCAATGCGGCGGCTCGTGCTTTGATCAACGGGCCGGTGACTTGGGGCATCCGCGCCGCAGGGGTTCCGGGACGTGGTGAATACGGAAAGACATGCAGCCACGTCAGGTCGCAGTCTTTGACCAGCTTCATAGAGTTTTCGAAATGCGCATCGGTTTCAGTCGGGAACCCCGCAATAATATCCGCCCCAAAGGTCATATCCGGCCGCACCTTACGCGCGTCTTCCGCAAAGCGAATGGCATCATCCCGCAAATGACGCCGTTTCATACGCTTTAAAATCAAGTCATCACCATGTTGTAACGACAGGTGAAGATGCGGCATCAACCGCGACTGCGTGGCGATCGCTTCCATCAAGGCCGGATCCACCTCGATTGAATCAATCGAACTGATGCGAAGTCGAGGCAAATCCGGCACCAGTTTCAATATGCGTACAACCAAGTCGCCCAAACTTGGATTGGCCGGAAGATCAGCGCCCCAAGAGGTAAGATCGACGCCCGTTAGAACGACTTCGTTGAACCCTTTGTCCACAAGGCGCTTGATCTGATCAACGACCACACCGGCTGGAACAGATCTGGAATTACCACGGCCATATGGAATAATGCAGAACGTACAACGGTGATCGCAGCCGTTTTGAACCTGCACATAAGCCCGGCTGCGGGTTCCAAAACCGTCGATCAAATGCCCGGCGGTTTCTGTAACGGACATGATGTCGTCGACCTGCACCGGTTCAGTCCCAAAGTCACCGGCAAGACTGCGCCACGTTTCGGCCTGCATCTTTTCGGTATTGCCGATGACAAAATCGACCTCATCCATAGATGAAAATGTTTCCGGCTCAATCTGCGCAGCACATCCGGTCACAATCACCTGAGCATTTGGATTGTCACGTCGCAGCTTGCGAATTTCCTGCCGAGCTTTGCGCACGGCTTCGCTGGTCACGGCACAAGTGTTCACAATCAACGCGTTCTCAAGCCCGGCTTGTTCGGCCAAATCTTTCATGGCCTCGCTTTCATACGCGTTCAGACGGCACCCAAGTGTTGTGAACCGAGGCGCGCTCATTTTAAAGCTTCCAAAAAATCCGCTGTGATTTCGCCTGTAAAGACATGCATCGTCTGGCCTGTCATCCACACGCCATCATCGCGCCAATCTACGTGCAAAGTGCCACCGTCTAGATCGATGCGCACGGATCGCCCGGTCAGGCCACGTCGCGCCGCCGCAACCGCAACCGCACAGGACGAAGACCCCGAAGCCAAAGTGATTCCAACACCACGTTCCCAAACACGCATACGGATATGATCCATGCCTACAATTTGTGCCACCTGAACATTGGTGCGTTCCGGATAAAGCGGATGATGCTCGATATCTGAGCCAAACCGTTCTAAGTCGACGTCATCGACATTTTCGACAAAAAACGTGCAATGCGGATTGCCCATCCCAGTCGCAGTCGGTGCGCCGTCAATCGGCAATTCCAGCGTGTCCATGTCTTTGGCCAACGGAATGTCCGACCATTCGGTCTGAGGATGCCCCATATTGACGGCGGTCAGGCCGTCTCCAACATCTTGCGCCAGCAAAGTGCCCCGGTCCGTTGTCATCGTCAGGGCTGTCGCACCGGACTCGTCCATCAACCATCGCGCAATACAACGTGTTGCATTCCCGCAGGCAGCCGACGTCGTTCCATCCGCGTTCCAAAACGTCAGGTGAACATCCGCAGAACCATCGGTCAGCACTGCAAGCTGATCAAACCCGACGCCGGTATGGCGATTACCCAAAGCCATGGCCAAAGCAGGCGTCACCTCAATAGCGCCCGCACGCGCATCCAAAACGACAAAATCGTTCCCCAACCCATGCATCTTCATGAAGGGCAAACTTATGCGACCCATTTCCGCCATTCGGGGCATATAGCTGTGCCCGAAGAACTAATCCAGTATCTTACAGAAAAAGAGATTTATTGGGCTTGACCGCGACCAATGACCTTTCTAGATAGGCGCTTCGTGGGCCGTTAGCTCAGTTGGTAGAGCAACTGACTTTTAATCAGTAGGTCGCAGGTTCGAACCCTGCACGGCTCACCACTGAATTCGTATAAGTGAGGAATGACACATGATCGTTCCTTTACGACAGGTTTTTGTCCTTTTTACTAGCAAGGATGAGTTCACCTTAGTCGGATGTCTTAAGAGAAAAGCTAGACTTGATTTTGTTGTTGGGGCAAAATGTTAGTGACTTTGCACATGTAGTGTAAGCGGGAAGCCGAACGATGTGCAGCGCGGCGGAAACGTTAGTGGCCTAATTGTCTGTCAAACACTCCAAAATGTAAGCCGCTAATGTTTGTGCAGAATGTATCACCAATTTTGCATGTCGTGGACGAAGTAAGTTCGCGCGGAGTTGGTCCTCAGTGCGCCCATGGGCTGCACTCTTCTTATTGCGCATGTGCATGGTCCCGTCGACGATGCTATTAAGCCCTGATGCGATTTTCTTAAGGTCCTTTGCCTCGAGATCTTTTGGGTCAATCCCAAGGTTTGTTCGTGTCAACGGCCAGAGAGTACTAAGGGTGTCCGTTTGATCATTGAAAGGTACGTTCTTTTTCGTGAGATACGCCTTCAAAGCTGCTTCCAAGACATTCCCTGCATAGTGAGCCGCTGCGTTAGGGTCGCTATCTACCTGCTTTAGAGCGCGTGTCATTTCGACTTCAACAGCGGCAAGTCCACCTTGTTCGATCATTTCTCGGAGCGAAACGGTCGCGATTGCAGTCGCACTTCCAATATGACCTCCATTGGAATACGCCAGACCGGACTTGGCTAACACAGCGTGAATCTGACGCTTGTGCTCCCGAAGCATAGTAGACCACTCAGGTTCGTTGTTGTCCCAAGAATCTTTTGAATCCCATGCGGGCCTTTCTAGAATATCCTCCAAGAGCGTCCCTAGCACCGCAAGGGGCCTCTCCAAACGCTTATTTGTTCGTCGCAACCATTCCACGGTCTTCTTTACTTTGTTTTCGTCGGGAGGATCACCGGGAGCATCCGCATAGTTGAAAAGACGTTCAATATCTGAATGGGTGTATTGCTTGTCGAAAATTTCACCAAGCACACCAATCACTGGCGAAGGAATTCTATCGTTCATAAATTCTGCCTATTCTCAACCAAAATGATACGATAGTTACTGTCCACCGACACCACCGTCGGCCGTGGTAATTAAACCCAATCGCTGCTCAGCGAGAGGGTGTATGTCGTTAATTGTGAATTCCACACCATCCGCATGGTAGGAAATCTGATCGATGTTCATGCGTGATAAAAAATAGGAGCTAGGTAATCCCTGGTCGTCTGGCTTGTAGGCATTAAGTAGCAGAAGGATTTTGCGTCCGGGTGGCAAGTTCGATACGCTCAGCGACCGTTCCTCAGGATTGCTGGGTGAATACGTGTAGCCAGACAATCTCTCCGCTAAGTTTTGGTCCCCATCAGAGGCAATTGAATCGTAATACATGTCTTGAGTGAAACCCAGATCAAACTCTTGGAAGTCAATCCAAATATCAGTGACGATACTATCTGAGTTGTTCTCAATTGTAAGTGCTGTGAAGTAGTAGTTGTATGGCCTATAACGCATTATCTGGCAAAGCTGATCTTTTGGAACACCAGATATTGCCACTGAAAAATTATCGGAAAACCGACCATTTCCATCTTCATTGATCTCAGACCATTCAGTTGCACAGATTAGTCTTTGGGCTGTTTCTTGGAAAACAACGCCTTTGTCAGTCGCTACAATCGCATTTGCAATTTCGCCAAAGTCCCGTGCATGAGAGCTTCCTGAAAATTCGTTCCAAAGAACTGTATTTGCAGGAGTGTGTTCACGGAACGGGAAATTCTCCCATATAGTTTCAAATTCGCTCGTTAGAACCCCGTAGGTCTCGCCCGATCCATCCAAAAGTTGTCGAGCATCTGCAACCGAACCGATCTTTCGATCGTCGCTCTGCTTACACTGGATGAGGGGCGTACTAGCGCACGCTTCAGACTACGGAGTTCGCCTTGCGCGTCTTTGAATTCTTGTTCTATTGAACGGCCTCTCAATCGAAGCTCGCTTATTCTAAGGTGTTTTTCGCTCTCTTGAAAACGCTTAATACCGCTGTGGTTTGGATTCCCGAAAGCCCTTGTTCTTTGCGAATGCAGCGAATGTCTAGAATGTGGGGTAGCGTCCCGAAAGCGGACGTTGTTCAATCCTGTATAATTTCTAGGTCCGAGACGACCAACAAGCGAAGCAAATGATGAAGTGAATTTGAATTATCCCTGTAATGTATTCGCGGACGGCTAGTCCACACGAAAAAAGGGACAGAAAGAGGCTAGGGCCCTTAACTTGGTAAGTACTCCTCGCTCCAAGAATCGCTTAGATTTCCTGATTTGATCATGGCTTCAATAGCGGTGTCGACGTAACCTAATTCACTCAGGATTGTACGGGTTGAAGCGCCGAATTTCTCAGCAGGCGCCACTGCGGTGACTTTGCCTCGCACCGAGCGCACAGCGTAGGGGTCTAGTTGGATGACTTGATACCCACTTGGATGATCTGGGTAATTGGAAAACGAATAGCTGCCGTTGGCCGTCCCTGCTTGGCCGTCAGCATCCCGCAGGTTCATCGCCCGCAGTGAATCAAGGTTTTCGCAGATTGCAGCTCCGATATCGGCGGCCTGGAGGCGCGCTATCCATTCTTCAGCAGGCTGACTGTGAAACGCATTGGCCAAGAAAGCTGCGCGATCCTCCTCTTCGAGATCAGGAAGATCCTCCAGCCCTTCTACGTTGCGGAACAGAGGTAGATCATGTTCATAAGCGCTCAGCAGGATATGCTGCGACGCTGTGCTGTAAAACCGAGTAAGCGCGTCATAGCCGCTGGCCTCCGGCCCTGATGGTTCGTTGAACAACCCGCGCCCTTTGTAGTCGTAGGCGAAAGGAATCTGCAGTAAACCGCTGTTTGACGACAGCGACGTGCGTCCGCGACCGATACGCCCATGACGGTGCTTCTGATAAAGGGCCGCCGCAACACCCAAAGCGCCACCAAATCCGCACATGACATCAATCGTTCCAACATGCGCATGCTCCTCGGGACGGTCCATGCCGCCGCCAAAGCGCAACATAATGCCCGTTGTTGCCTGCACGAGGTCGTCATAGCCGATGTAATCCGTCCGCGTGCCACGCCGCACACCACTGAAGCAATCCAACTTGCAGAACAGCGCGTCAGGATTGAGTTTCCGCAGGTTGTCCTTATCCAAACCCATCTTTGTGATCTGGTTGTCGGGGGCATTCCAGACAATCACATCGACGGATTTCACCAGATCCTCAAACACCTGTCGCCCGTGCCGGGATGTGATGTCTGCTAGGATTGACCGTTTACCACGCATCTGCGACATGCCGTAAATGACCGTGTTCCAACTGTCATACATCGGATCTGCCGGCTCAAGTTTGATCACCTCAGCCCCGAACCGCGCCAGATAGCTGGCCGAATGTGGACCCGCAATCACGTTGCACAAGTCCAGAACCTTCACACCTGTCAACCACGCCTCTTTGTCCACTGCTTCAGTTTCGTCTGGCAGCTCGGTCCTGTGCTTTTTCAGTATTTTCATCGCTTCGTCAAAATCGACCCAGCGGCGCGGCGGTGGCGTAAGGGCTTCCTCACCGCTTTCTTCCATCCACACGACTGGTCCGGGCTGAGTCATGTCACCGTACACTGGATCGTGGACGTCAATCATGAGACCAGTGGTTTCCGCGTATTCGTCATGCACCCATTCTTGCAGCCATCGCTGCGGCGCACCCGGAACATGTCCACGCCCAAACATCTTTTTCCACTCATGCGAGGTGCGGGTCATAAAGACCTCTTTCATCCGCGCCGATATCTTGTCTGCCCAGTCTTTGGGCATCGGGTAAACGCCAAGCGACGTCTTGCTCTCCCATTCGGACCACGGTTTGTAGGTGTCTGCCTCTGATGTGAGCCCCTCTTCGACCAACTCGTCGTAGATCCCTAGAACCTCAAGACAGCGGCGCGCATGGTTTTTGTGGCTTGGGCAGACAACATAGAACCCACGCCCATCTTTGCACATGTAGCTACGAAAGAACGGGTCCAACAATTCCTGAAGGTCTTCATAACTGATGTTCATCGGCAAGCCTTCGACGCGACGGCGTTCGATTTCTATCTCGCGTTGGGTCAAATACCGCTCAGGCATACCGTCAACATAAATGGAATTGTAGCACAGCCCCTCCATCACGGCAGCGGCCAACGGGACTTCGATTTCGTCACCCAGCCCGGTGAGCTGACGCGATTGTAACGCAAGAACCGTAGCAGATGCCGCGATCTGTGAGGCATAGGCCGAGGCCAGCGGCAAAGGTGAAAACGACGGGTTCAACCCCATGAGAACACGGTTCAGCCCCATGTCGGTGAACACTCCCGAACTGGCCGAAACGATACTTTCATAGGCGCGTAGCTCGCGGCGTTCAGCATCATTGGAGGCAAAGCCCGGTACGGAAATCGTAATTAATTCAGGTCGATCTTCACGCATTGCGGCGAAATCAATCCCCAGCTTTTTTAATTTTCCGGGGCGGAAATTTTCCACGATGATATCCGCCTCGAGGCACAATTTCTGAGCCTTTTCCAACCCGTCGGCAGACTTTAGATCAAGGTTCACAATCACCTTATTTCGGTTCAGCGTTGCGTTGGCTGGACTGTCCCACATCGGGCCTTCAGGTGGGTCAATATGCACGACAGTTGCGCCCAGATCACCAAGCAACATCGCAACAGCTGGCCCAGCGATATACTGACCAAAGTCGACAATTTTCACGCCGGTAAGTGGCAAGTTGGAAAATGAATGACGCATGTGACTTCCTGTAAGACGGCTAGAGTTGTGTGATATTCAGTGCTATTGGCCAGCCAATATCCAAGCAGCAGCTTTTTCAGCAATCATGATGGTGGGCGAATTGGTGTTTCCGCTCGTGATTTCGGGCATCACCGATGCATCCACAACCCGCAACCCTGCGACGCCCTTCACGCGAAGATGCGGGTCCAGAACTGCGGTTTTGTCATCCACACGGCCCATTTTGACGGTCCCGACGGGATGAAAAATTGTGCTCGCGATGTCGCCTGCAAGCCGAGTCAACTCATCGTCGCTTTGATATTGAACACCGGGTTTGAATTCTTCAGGCTCGTAAGGCTGCATCGCAGATTGCGACATGATTTCGCGCACTTGACGCAGGCTATCTGCCGCGACTTTGCGGTCGTCTTCAGTGTCCAAATAATTTGGCGTGATCTTAGGTGCGTCACGGAAGTCATTGGATGCAACCCGCACATGTCCGCGGCTGGTTGGGTTCAGGTTGCAAACGCTGACCGTCATTGCTGGAAAATCGTGCAAATCCTCTCCAAACGCCTCAAGGCTTAAGGGCTGTACGTGATATTCAAGGTTGGCATGGGTACGGCTGGGGTCTGATCGCGTAAATGCACCCAATTGGCTGGGGGACATGCTCATTGGGCCAGAACGTTTGAATAGATATTCGAGGCCAATCTTGGCTTTGCCCAGCAAAGAATTAGCCAGCGTATTCATGGTGCTTGTCCTCTTTACCTTAAACACTGCGCGGATTTGCAAATGATCTTGCAAATTTTCACCAACAAACGGCTGATTCATCACAACCTTAATGCCGTGCTCTTTCAGCAAAGAGGCAGGACCGATGCCAGACAACTGTAAGATCTGCGGAGAGTTTATAGCACCGGCAGAAAGGACAACTTCTTTGCGGGCCGTCACATCCATTGGCTTGCCCTCTCGGTTGACCTTTGCCCCGATACAACGGGGTACGCCATCAGCGCCTGTTTCGAATAACAGCTTTTCAACCTGCGCTTCTGTCCAGATCGAAAGGTTACCCCGGTTTTTAGCAGGTCGCAGGAAAGCTTTGGACGTATTCCATCGCCAGCCCGAACGTTGGTTTACATCGAAATACCCAACCCCCGCATTGTCGCCGCTGTTGAAATCATCGGTCTTTTGGATGCCGGTTTCTACGGCTGCATCGGAAAAACTGTCCAACACGTCCCAGCGCAACCGCTGTTTTTCAATCCGCCATTCGCCACCGTGCCCGTGCATATCTGAAAACCGGCTGTTGCTGCCGGTGACGGGATCAGCACCATCATCAAGCTTGTAATGGTCTTCGTGTCCCTTAAAATCGGAAAGGGAGTTGTCCCAATTCCACGCATCTTCACCCGTTAACTTTGCCCAATTGTCATAGTCACGCGCTTGCCCGCGCATGTAGATCATGCCGTTGATTGACGAACATCCACCAAGCGCCTTGCCACGTGGATAAAGCAGGCTTCGCCCATTCAGGCCTTTATCCGCTTCGGTCTTATACATCCAGTCAGTCCGCGGATTGCCAATGCAATATAGGTAACCAACAGGGATATGAATCCAAGGATAGGTGTCCGACTTGCCCGCCTCAAGAAGCAGAACGGTGTTGGCTGGATCAGCGCTCAAACGATTGGCCAGCAAGCACCCAGCGGAACCGCCGCCGATGACGATATAGTCAAATTTGTTCAAAGCATCGGACATGTCACAACCTATCCATCTTTCGTTTTGTTCTCGGCAACCTTGGAAGGGTTAGTGATCGATCCGCCACGTTTAGGCTTTGCAGGCAAAGACGGGATTACCGACATACACTCCCTCCCAGAGCGTGCATTTTACCGACCTTTGGGCGACAACGTTGAAAAAACCTAATGACAAATGCCAAAGAGCAATATTAGACATTTTTATATGGACCGTTTTTCAAACATTAACAGCATCTTGGCATTTGTGACGGTGGCCCGCGAAGGCAGTGTGTCGCGCGCTGCGGATGTGCTGAACCTGACCCAGCCCGCCGTCAGTCAACAGTTAAAGCGGCTGAACGAGGAGACAGGGATCGTCCTGTTTCACCGAACCCCCATAGGACTACAGATCAGCCACGACGGCGCTGCATTGCTGTCAAAGGCCGAGCATGTTCTTGAGGCGATGAGTGAGTTTCGACGCAGTGCCCGTCAAAGGTCAGGACGGATCAGTGGCAAGCTCAGGATCGGGACGATCGTAGATCCGGAATTTATCCGGCTTGGACGGATATTGGCGCGCCTGCGGGCAGAACATCCTGACATCGAAACCGAACTGACCCACGGCGTCAGTGGCGATATCCCGGCATGGCTGAAACGAGGCCAGATTGATGCAGGGTTCTACTTGTGCGGGCCAGACGACTTGGTGCCAATGGGGGTGGACAGTGAAGACCCGCTACATGTGATCAAGCTTGCTGATTTCAGCTATCGCGTGATCGGTCCGGTCGGTTGGCAGCAAAAAATAGAAAACGCAGATTGGCCTGAACTGGCAAAATTGCCGTGGATTGGCACGCCGGACAGATCCGTACACTATCGCCTGCTGTCCAAAATCTACACAAACCCGTCTGATCGTCCGGCGGTCGTTGCGCGTGTCGATCAAGAGGCCTCAATGCTTGAGATGGTGCGATCCGGCATTGGCCTGAGCCTTTGCCGCGACTCCATAGCACTTCACCAAAAGCAATCCTTCGGCCTCGCCGTTTGCAATGCAGTGTCCGTGCCTGCTTGCCTTTGTTTTGTGGCTCTCGGTCATCGAAAAGAAAGCCCAGTGCTTTCTGAGGTTTTCAAACTCTTAAAAGACTCTTGGTAGGGGTTTGACCGTAGCGGACCTTAAAGCATTCGTCGCGTGTCTTTATTTTTCCAGCTAAGCCGAATTTGAGCAACGTCAGCTTTCCGTTCAGCTAACGCGCGCCCTCGCCCTTGCAGCGAAAGTCCGGTTTCCGCCATCTTTAACCAGTTTTCTCAATCTCAAACCGCCCCTTCGGGCAAGCATTGGCAGGACGTTGAGCACAACGCGAAGGAGATCTGAGAGGAATAGCAGCAGGGTTGCCGGGCATGTGGCCCGGCATGATGGGCCCAGACGTGTTCGCCGTCTCCCCATCACCGCACTTGATCCGCCCCACAGTGCGGCGTCTCCTGCGGTCCCCGCGCTCAATGGGTCCGGGTCCCCAAAATAGCTTTGATCGACTTCAAGCAATCAGGATGCGAAAGCTGCCGTCTCAGTGATATTCTCAAACGGAAGCAAGAACGCGTCGTGGTGCAAGGACAGATACCGCGTAACGCGGTCGTTACTCATCAATTTCGAGATGTATCCGCGTGCCAACACCAGATCGAGATGGTCTGCCCCATAGCTGTCTTCAACGAGACGTACCTCGCGTTCCAAGTTGGCGGAATCACGTTCCATCAAGTCGAGTTGTTCGCGGGAAATGCCTTTGATCTTTTTGGGTGTCGCAACTGATAGCAGAAGGCTTTCTGGTGTCGCAGCCAGAAGAGACCGTGCGTAGTTGATCGTGTATTTGTTCATTGCGACCATCAACTGTGCCGCTTCAATCTGACGTAGGGGTTTCATTTTCTTGAGGATCTGAAACCCGGTCAGGGCAACCTGCTTGTCTTTGAGCAATTCGGCGGCCTCATCACATATACCGTTGAGAAGCTGACGTTTCTGTTTCAGCGTCCGGATGTTGATGTTAAGCGCACTCGCCAGACGTTCTTCTGGAACACCTAGCGACAATGCACGCAGGATCATCTTGTGTTCCTGAATGGTTACGAGACGATTGATCCGCTTGTTGTAGGTGAAGGCCTCATCGTCGGTTGAGACCAGACACCGTGCATCTGTTCTGCCCTCATCCTTCAGAACCTCAAGGCGCAGATGGCCATCCAGCAAAGTGAATTGGTCCGGACTGTTCGGATCGCGCGCAACAACCATCGGCTCGACAAGACCGATGTCATGGATTGATGCAGCGATCTGCTTGAACTTGATGCTGGCCTTCTTTTGCGATGTCACAACATAGAGGGGTGCGATTTGGTCAAACGGTACGGTCAGTAGTCCCTGTTCAAAGGCTGCTGCAACGATTTTTTCTTCATCTGTCGTTGTCATCTTCAGGCGTCCTCCGTGCGTGTCAATCGATCAGCAATCGTCTTGGGCAGAGTTGCCAACCCTTCTGCCCGCAAGAGCGTGACAAAATGCTCGTCGGCCATCAGCGTCTTGAACGATTGTGTAAGAAAGAGCATCTCGCTGCGCGTCGCATGCGCCTTGCGCAGGAGATTCTTCTTCTTTTCGACATCGCTCTCATAGGTTTTGAGCAGGTTTTCAACCGATAGGCTTTTGCGGGACCGGTTGTCTGATGATGCGCGTCCCTTGCCGTGTTTTTGTCGGGCTTCGACAAGCCGTTTCGCCCGCAAGAGTCTCCCGCCACGCAGGAGCTTCTTCTCATAGGCTTGCCTGAGAACCGTCTGTACGCCAACATCATCGGCGTCAGCGATATCAACGGCGACGCTCACTGGAATCTTCCCGCTTTCCACCGCACGCAATAGGCGATGTTCGTGACTTTCCAGCAGCCTGATGACGCCATGCACATATTTGGCGGACAGCTGCGTTTTGGCTGCAATCTCTCGCTCCGAATAGCCGTTGTCCTTCAGCCTTGAGATGTCCCTCAGCAATTCCAGCGAGCGGTGCTGACGCCGCGCCAGATTTTCGACGAGGCTCATCACAAGGCAGTCTTCACTGCTGGCATCGACGACAATCGCGGGAATTTCCGACTGACCAAGGGCCTTGAAGGCTTCCAGACGTCCTTGACCACACACCAGCTCATAAGTCAGTTCACCATCACTCTCCGTCGCGCGGGCCGCAAAGGTGATGGGCCGTTTCAGGCCCAGTTCCGCGATATTGGCGGTAATCTCATCGAAAACCTTCTGGTTGCGGACTCTTGGATTGACCACTGTGATCGCATCGATCGGAACCAACACCGTGTATTCGAGAGAGACGCCGTTCATCACGCGACCTCCAGAAGTGGCGCTCGAGCCACCATTTCGAAAAAGTGTGAAAGATCGTCGAAGCGGTATGCATCGAGCGACAGGCCGTTGTTTTCCGCCAGGCGCAGCTTGGATCGGGTCATGTCAAAGGTCGGCAGCAAATAGTAGTCCAGCGGTAGCTCATTCATCAGTCCCATCCGGACGACGATGGTAATGTCGGGCAGACGCCCATTATCGAGACGAATGTTCCATCGAAACGCACCTGCGCCGGTTTGCATGCAACGGGCAATGACAATGGAAACAGTGAATTCGTCGTTGATGGTCAGAATGTCTGATTGAGAGTCACGATTGACCTGTCCACCAACGGCTTCGACGCCGGAAAGTGTGTCGCGGACGATGTCGGTGTGTATACCGCGCAGCCGTCTATTGATTTCGATGTATCGATAATCTCTGTCCGGTTTGAAACCGACAAGGCTGTAGGCCCGCAGCAGGCTACCAAACCGACTTTGATATGCACCGCTCGACGGCAAAGTCGCCGCTTCATTGATGACAAAGCCGGAGAGAAAACCATGTTGTTCCAGCGTCACTTTGAGGCCTTCAAGCATTGCTTCGTCAGACATCCGTTGAGACCTTGAGCTTATAATAGCATGAGCCGCCTCGAAGAGATCAGTGCTGACAATGGCTTCAAAAGCGCCAACCGCACGCACCCAATTGTTCGGGTCGTTGCGGACATGGCGTTTCTTTAGTTTGAAGGAATAGCGGTTCCAGATGTTGTTGCCGATGTATTTTTCGTTTGTCAGAATTTGCCGCACCACAGTAGGTGACCATTTACGACCCAAATCGGTCTTGATTCCGCGCGCGTTGAGGTCAGCAGCGATCTCGGCCTCGGATTGACCATCACGAATGAAACAACGGAAAATCTGGTTCACAACAGCGGTCTCATCGTCAGGTCCGGGCACAAGCGTCACACGATCCGTCTGAATGCTTTTGTGTTCGCCCCGTGATAGAATGCCTTTCATATTTCCGGCTTCGTCAATCAGCATCCGTCTCAGACCAAAACCCGGCGCACCACCTTGGCGGTAACCCAGTTCAATCAGACGGGACTGACCAGCGAATACCTTTTGCGACAGCTCTCGACTGTATTCTCCAGCCATTGCCCGCTTTAGGCCCTTGACGACGGTGGACATTGTACTGCCATCGTTTTCGAATTGCTCGGCGCAGTACTCGACTGAAATGCCCGCGCGCTTACAGGCGTACTCGTAGTAGGCGCTTTCGTCGGCGTCCTGGAAACGGCCCCAGCGGCTTACGTCGTAGACCAGAACTGTTTTAAACGCAGTTTGCCCGGCTTCGATGTCTTCGATCAATTGGGTGAGACCGGCCCGGCCTTGAATACGTAGACCGCTCTTTCCAGCGTCGGAATAGGTTCGAATGATCTGGTAGCCGCGCTCATCGGCGTATCGCTTGATCGCGTCCGCCTGATTTTCAGTCGAATAGCGCTGATGCTCGGTCGACATGCGGACATACTGTGCAGCTCTGCGGGCTTCATCGCCTCCATTGTCATTGTCTTTTGGCCAACTCAATGCTGTGACCCCTTGTATGTCAAATTTACAAACCTGAGCAGATCGTCTGCGATTCCTTTCTCATTCTTAACGGGTGAGGGTCGGAAACATGTTTCATAAAAAGGGCAACATCTTTCATAGGACGCGCCAAGGCGCGATTTGTCAGGCAGAATACCGAGAGGCGATCAGTGCCGCACTTGTGCATGAATTGGGTGGCGCAGGGCGTGCTGCCAAAACCACGACTAAGTGGACTGGTGTGAATGAGCGAACTGCGAAGAACTGGATTTTGGGATACTGCGGCCCATCAGGAGAGCATCTGATTGAGCTGATGAGGCATTCAGACACTGTGCTTGCCGTAGTTCTGGAGCTGGCCGGACGTGATGAAGCGCTGACAACAGAGCGCGTTAAACTTGTCAGGCAACAGCTCAGGGCGGCTCTGAAGAGCCTAGACGCGATTTACGGACTCAATGAGGACTAGAGAGCTGTTTTTGCGAATTTATGGGTTCGTTGATCAAAGGAAAATTTTTGTGTCGAAAAAGGAAAAACTTGTGTCGGACATTAGAACAACTATTGTTTAAAAACAAAGTGATAGATTTTCCAAAAAGGAAAGGTCTCATGACATTTCACAATAAGATGACAGTTGGTTTGTATCTTTTGACACAGGTTTGTCGCTTTTTCCGGAAAAGTCATAAGTTGCTAGTAGTTGGCTCTCGGCATAGGCTTTCTTCTAAGTCGCCCTGCCAAAATGTCAGCAGATCATAAGCTTGCAGATCTGCCCTAGAGGTCAACTTCCGATATCTTCTTGAGACTGAAATCGAACTGATCCCTCGCTTTGGCCTGGTCCGGACAATCACGGTGGATTGTTAGATTGATAAGGCAACTGTTTTTGGTTCGAGGCACCGTAGGTTCGACTCCTACCGTCCTAACTGCAAAACAACTGTTATGCCGTCCGGCGTGAATCGCAACTTGTCCGGCGAGAAACGCAACTTATGTCGGATAAAAGTGCGATTTTTTATGGTTTCGCAATAATTTAGGCACGAGAGCGATCTGGAACGCCTCTTGGCACCTTTCCAGGAAATGCCGCGAAATATCCACCTACTGCTCATCAGGTTTGGTTCCTCTGACGCTATCGGTAATCTTGTGTTGAGGTTCGGACACGAGGAGATCGCGTGAAATTTCAAGCATCTGCCTGTACGGCCAATTCTACTTTGTTCAAGACATACCTACTCATAGCCTAAAATTGAATACGTGGGCACATACTTCTAGGAGCGCCGACTTGCACCGAGTCTGTATCGACGGATGCAAGAACAAAAAAAATGTGCCATCCTTGATGAGCAGTCAATTTTATCAGATATTTGTTAAGGTGAAAAATGCAGGAAATTGAAGTTCAGGTTAAACCTGATCATCTTGAGAGAATTGCCAAAACGAGTCCGATCCGCGCAATCGTGGAATTGATTTGGAATGCCTATGACGCTGACGCTCAAACGGTAGAGGTATCGTTTTCCGACGGCGTCCTGACAAAGTTGGAAGCCATCCATATATCAGATGACGGTCACGGGATTGACCCTGAGCTAGCACCCTCCATGTTTGGTGGCCTCGGAGATTCATGGAAAAAGAAAAAGAAGCGCACCGCAAGCGGACGTCACATTCATGGCGAAAAAGGACAGGGGCGTTTCAAGGCCTTCTCATTGGGCCAAACCGTCACGTGGATTTCAGGTTTTCAAGGTAAGCGTTTCAGCATAACTGGCAATATATCCGACCCTAAAAATTTCCCCATGTCCGATG
The DNA here is from genome assembly GCA_039975755.1 of Paracoccaceae bacterium. Taxonomy (GTDB): domain Bacteria; phylum Pseudomonadota; class Alphaproteobacteria; order Rhodobacterales; family Rhodobacteraceae; genus JABSSA01. Next base: position 20,908 of record JBDWGM010000005.1, read on the forward strand.
TGATCTTGGGTGGTCGCAAAGGCTGCATCGTAGAGATTACGGACGTTCAGAAGGACTTCGAACTTCGAATTGAACATGGCGCAGGTGAGAAAGTAAGAGATATTTTTGCTCTTCAGCTGTACCAAGATCCGAGCTTCAAGATCACCTATGACGGACAGGATATTGATGCAAGCGAGGCCATCAGCGCGGTAAAAGAAATAGCAACATCAATCACTTTGGAAAATGGTCAGCTCATTGAAGCCACTCTTGAAATCGTCGAGTGGCGGAAGAAAGTTGAGAGAAAGCTACTTTTGTGCCTACCTGGAAGATTCAGTTTTCACGATTTGTCGGCGGGCATTCAAGCCCGCGGGTTTGAGTTTACTGCCTACTTGACCAGCAATTATTTCCAAGAACTCGTTGAAGAAAATGTTGAGGGGCTGGTCGAACTGGACGGAATAGCCAAGAAGCTAATCGAAGCCGCAAAAGATGAAATGCGTGAGCACTTTCGTGAAAGAGAGGTGGAACGTTCTCGTTCAAAAATTGATCAGTGGAAAGCCGATAAAATATACCCATACGAAGGGAATGTTAATGGCCCGATCGAACGCAACGAACGTCAGGTTTTCGATGTAGTTGCGCTCAACCTCGCCGATTATAGTAACGACTTCGAAAAGTCGCCACCAAAGTCTCAAAATCATACGGGATCAAGTCATTCATGAGACGGCAGATTGCGGTCTGGGACATGGATGTAACTGAGGGAAAAATCGCCGCGACTAAGGGCAAAAACTGCAGGGCCCTATCAATCACAGCTCCCAAGGACGATGCTCTGGTAGGTTCTTTAGCCAGATGTACGGATCGTCTTGCATGGCGCGTGTTGTCTCGTTGATGAAGACGTTCAAGGGCACAGAATAAGCGTGGCTTCGTCCGAGCGGCCGCGTTCGGAGGGTGTCAGCAATCGGTGGCAGGCCCATAATCTTGCGGTTGCGATCCCGCTCCAAGACGCATCCGTCTCGATAAGTGACAAAGAGGAAGAATTCTTCGTTTCTAATGACCCCGTCAATCAGGCAGTTTTGACTGAAAGACTTGACGTATCGATAAGGGACCAAGGCCATGAACTCACAGTGATGAACTGCCGATATTGTGGAGCCAGGCGGGAGACCCAAAGAGATGTGTAGCGTGTCAACAGCGGACATGTGCCAGAACGGTGAGTTGTATCCGTATGCGTGTCTTTGCAATCCCGGATAGATTATGCGATCCTGCAACGCTCCAATTGCTGTGACCGAAGCAAATGGATGCATTTGCCGTCTGCTCTCTCTGATTCGTCGCGCGACCTCACCGAATGTGTAGTCGCTCGGTGTCGTGAGCGGGTCGAATAAGGCTCCGGATTGTACAAGACTCCAAGAGTGCGTTGGAAATACGATCGTTCCTTCAGGTCCAAGCAAGTCTTCCAAAACTTCGAGGTGTGTACCGACGATGCCTTCCTTCGCTGCAACTCTGTGGCCATCGTTCTGGATTAACGCGCCCAGTCGCCCAAGGTTACCCGTTAGATAAACGATACCGCCGGGCTTCACATTCAAATCTTCGTAGCACTGGTACAAATCGTCTCGATTGTAAGAGCGCGCAGTCAAGGTTCTTGGCTGAAGAAATGAGTTAAAAGGTCTTCTACGGTGTTCATTGTCTCAAACGCGTCGTCATCAAGTGTTTTCCCTGTGTCTTCCTCAAGGTTTTCGATAACGGTATACAAATCTAGGCTGTCAATCGGCAGATCACCTAACCTCGTGGCAGCAGTAATGCCACTGAGATCGTGTGAGGTCAGGTCTTTTGAAGCTTCGAGAAATTTTTCAAACATGGTGATACCGCTCCTTTAACGTTCCAATAACGCAATGCCCCATGACAAGCCAACTCCAAATCCGGCCAGCAGTACGCGTTTTGCATCAGGACGATGAAGCAACGTTTCTAGCATAAACGGAATCGACGAAGAGACGGTGTTGCCGGTTTTTTCTAGCATGATAGGAACTTTGTCCGACGGTAACTGGAGTTCATTCGCGATCTCTTCAACGATTGCACGGCTGCCTTGATGCAACAAAAAGCAATCAATGTCGTCTTTCGTCAGTCCTGACTGGTCGAGGAATTCACAGATCTCAGCCGGAACAACCTTGCGGGAAAAGCCGTATATGGCTCTGCCGCTCATTGAGATGCCATCGCTAGCTCTCATTAAGCCTTTGAACTTCTTACCATCAGTCCCGAGCCTTGCCCCGCGGTAGCAAAAGCCATCACCGGGCTCCGAGCTTATCAGGGTTGCGGCGGCACCGTCTCCGAAGAGGAGTTGCGTGTTGCCGTCCCGAGGCGTCAGATGCCTGCGATACTGATCTGAAGTGACCAAAAGCGCGTGGTCGGTGTCCAAGCTGCGTCGCATTGCATCAACGATACTAAGGCCATACACATACCCCGAACATCCTAACCCAACATCAAAACACACAGCGCTTGTTGGGAGGCCGAGCTCTCCTTGCAAAACTGCGGAGTTGTGAGGAAGGCCACCAAAATCTGGATTCTGTGATACAAAAATTAGCAGTCCGATGTCACTCGGGTCGACATTTCCCTTTTGAATGCAATCCATGCACGCGGTTTTAGCGAGACTGATTGCAGTTTCGTCTGAGCTGGCTTTTGGTAACTCGAGTGCGCCGAGACGCGTACGTACAAATTCGGCCTCTTTTTCGTAAATTGCGGCTTGCTCGTGGTTATCCACGGTCTCGCTCCCAACCGTCGTGCCGATTGATCTGATCCGGATTTCCTTTGTCACTTCGCTGCTCCGACGAAGGCAAGCTCACCGCAATTCACGTTATCGAACCGAAGCTCCGCCTTCACAAGCGCCTTGGCCATCACGCGTTTAAGCACAAGTTCCAAGACCTCGAACGAGTTTGGAAGACTCCTATCCAGTTGACAGCGCGCAAACCACCATTTCTCATGTTGTGGCAGAAGCATTCGCGACAACGCCTTCATCGCCGATGATGCGTGTTCGGTAGCGCTGGCACCATCAATGTGGCGAAGCAAAGCGCTTCCTGGTAGGTCAAAGCGCGTTTCATTGATAAGGGCATTTTCATCGAATGCTCCGAATGCTGAAATAGGCTGATCAGTGGGCAGGATGACAAAGTGCAAAAGATCGACACCTTGCTGTAGGCTTCCGTGAGCCGATGCTGTTTCCAGCTCCAATTCGCTTTGCTCAGCTGCAAACTGAAGTACACCGTGTCGCTCAAGTGGATGCCGAAACTCTATCTTCGCAAGATAAGCGTTCAGATCATTCGCTGCACAACGGTCCAAGTATTCAATGATGTCACTGCCATGGACATAGGTCCGGCCCCCTTTGAACCTGGCCGCAATGCCGTCCAGAAGAACCGGGTCAGGAAGTTTCATACCAGCTCCACTTTGCATTGTCGCTCTCTCTTGCATCGCTATTGGTCACGGTCTGCACATAGAACGCAAGGAATGCAATAGAGTTGACGTCGCCTCGATAGTGAGTTTTTAAGCCTGCTTAGTGCTTGTTTCGTTCTCAAACCATGTCAGTTGTTGATCGCGAAGTTCTTCCCAGGCTATTCTGGAGTTCAGTTTAGACAGAAATTCGGAAAACTCTGAAGATTTTAGACGTGGAATATAATCTGGGTCGTAATTCGGTGTCTCATTAATTGGCTGATCGCGCACAACCATGCCAGGTATTCCGCGGGAAATTCCCTCAAGTATTGCAGTTGACGTGGCCGAAATCGATACAAAAATCATATTCGAATAGTTGATTTCCATTGCCTTTTTCCTAGAAAATTTGAGCGGCTTGGCACCGCTCGATCTCATTGCAATCCAGTCTCGATTTTCCCAGATTGACTTATGCTTAATAGATAACAAATGGTCCGACCTTTGCAATGCAGTCAGCACTGTACTCCACGTCCTGCAATGCGTTTCATAATTAACGATTGGCGTACGCCTTAAAGCGTGGGCGCCAGCGAACAAGATAATATGTAGGGGCTTAGTTTCATCAAAACCGGGGGCTGGAGAGCTCGAAGCCAGGATCGATTTCGGGTCCAGAATGACTTTTTCGTCGCCGACTTTTCTCCTCCAATGCGCCGCTGTGCTATTAACCGCCACCGTTACGCTTCTCAGGTTATCTGGATTGTGTAGGTCGATTTGAACTACATTGGCAGAATGTGGCCACAGATTAATTTTTCCACCTTTTTTGACTATTTCGCCGGCAAGGAGGCTCCCTTCCAGAGAGGTATGGTCTGCAACATGCGCGTTCTCAACAGGCCGATCCTTCAAAGCGGATTGATACCAACTCGCGACATTCTTGGTAACAGGACCGACCAGTTTAACAAATCCCGCTTCAAGCGAGAGTTGCTGATCATCTATCGTATACGACTGCAAGGCGCCAAACTTGGGGCCTGAACTAAAATCGAGAGAAACGGTGTTGGCATAGGGGTTCCGTATCGATCGGCCCAGTGATGTCGTAAGCTTGGGGCCATGAAACTTCACAATACCATGACGCTCCGCCGCATAGTCTGAACTCCGCATGGCGTTTGCAACCAAGATCGATGAAAAATCACGACTGCGGTAGAAGTGAGGGTGCTTGTGTTTGAGCCATCTTTCGGAAATGGAGATGGAAATAGACTCTGCGCGAATTCGATCACTATACAAGAAGACCGGAGCCTTTAGTCGATAAAGCTCATATGCCAAAAACAGGGGTTCGAGATCGTTCTGTCTCCAGGAATTGAGGGCTTGAAACGCGTCGCCTTTCATCTCAACAGCTAGTAACTTCCCTTGGTGTTGCTTACTTAATTTCCTAGCTAGATGACGCATCGGAACAATCGTCGTCAGTTCAGAGAAAATTTTATGAAACCATGCGTTTCGCAATATTTCCTCAGGAAGGCCCAAATGTTCTCCGCCCCTTCTTGCCGCGCGCTTTGCAAATTTAGCAGCGATTTTCCTGAATTTATCTTGAACGTTTTGGAAGCGAAACGCCCCGACTCCCTCTTTGAAAACCTGCTGAAACGCATCATCAATGGTTTCCGCGTCAAGAACATATACGTTTTCCGATACGTTGAGCGGTGCTCCTGTGAGGACCGAAAAATTATTGGTCGCAAACTCTTTGAGCCCGCTAATTTCGCTATCACTTAAGTCCATTTGACTGAGAATATCTCATTCTGATTTTGTTGGTCGACTTGCCAGACCACAATTCCATGACGTTGTACTGCTACGTCGAAGAAGCGTTAGACATCCCATATCGCTACCTCAACGACTTTTCTGCGTCTAACACAAACTGGGATGGCGTAACATCTTTGTTCAAAATATCGAAAGAGGTGTACTTACTAACGTCGATAGGATTGGTGAGCGGCTTTGGTCATAGGGACTAAAGATAGATACGATCCGCTACTACGAGGCGGAAGGATTCGTTCCCAATGTGGCGCGTGGATCTGACGGGTAGCGGCGTCTTTCGTCTGAGGACGTCGATTTGCTGACCTTGCATTGCTGGCTGCGCGAAACCGGAATGCCGATGAAAGTGATGCAGCGTTTTACGGCGTTATATCGTTCAAGATCAGAGCATTAACGTTTCTCTGCTCTATCCTTTCTCTGTGTGTTTTCGGCAACCGGCTTAGCATTCTGGATTCATGGACAAATTTTGGGCCAGCATCTTCGAAAGGAAGGAGTGAAGATGCTGGCCTGTTGCGTTGGCGTCACCTGTAGTTTTTCCGCCGCCGCTTAAACTGGCTTACCCTGGGAGGAGCGAGAACCAGTATTCTTGTTGTTTTCAAATACGATACTTCAATCTTGATCGGTTTCGATGGTTTCTTTGGCTCTGGCCTTATTCGCGCACCATCAGTTTTTTAACGTAACTTGGTATGTCGGATCGTGAGATGCCCACTTGGGTAAGTTCGTGGTCGCTCATGTTTTCAAGCAACGACAACATCCGTGCGGCCTGCAAAGACGCTAAAGCGGACCTTGCACCGTTGGCCAATGGCGACAAATGCTGTGTCAGCCATCCTGATACTTTGAAAGGTAGGATGGTTGAGATAGCAGGTGTTTGTGCATTATTCGACATCTGCTGCCTCCTGCGCCAGTCTTCGGATGTTGCTGCGCGGTATTCCCAAGTCGGCCAGATCTCTATCGGAGAGTACCGATAGTTCATAATAGGTTTTTCTGAAAACCTTACGATGTGCGAGAGAGCGACGCATTTGTTCGCGTTTTTGATGAAAGAATGTGCGCAGAGCATCAGGAATGATCTCTGATCCAATTCTTGAGCGTGTAGTTGCCATAATAGTGCCTCGTCATATTGCTGCGATGCAGTATTTGTGCTGCACTGCAGAGATAGACGAGCTTGGGGCCGCTCACAACTTCGCAATTTGGCATAGAGTCCATGCCAAAATGGAACAGGTGTTAATTTAATATGGATTTTTCAGCACAAATGCTGATCTTCGCAAATGTTGTCGAGCACGGCAGCATTTCAGCAGCAGCCCGTTCAATGGGGCAGACGCCATCGGCTGTAAGCAAACAAATTGGATTGCTTGAGGATCAAGTTCACTACCGATTGCTCAACCGAACTCGGATCGGTGTTTCGCCAACACAAGAAGGTCAGGATTTTTACGAAAAATGCAGGGCGATGGCCGACAAGTTCAAAGAAGCAGAAGCGCTTATTCTGAACCTAGATGGGACACCGCGCGGTAAGCTCAAGATCGCTTGCACAGTCGCCTTTGGGAAATCCCAACTTATCCCTGCGTTGCCAATGTTCATGAAGGAATTCCCAGAGATTGAAGTCTCTTTAGATTTGACAGATCGGAGCATTGACCTGCAGTCCGAGGGATTTGATGTCGCCATCTGCTTTGATGCGCAGGATAAGAACCCCGACGCCGTCGTGCGCCGCATTATGCAAAGCAAACGCGTTCTGTGTGCGGCCCCCTCATATCTCGAGCGCAATGGAACGCCGGCGAACTTTGCTGCATTAGCCAACTACAATTGCCTCAGCATCGCAGGAAACCGTAAGCGAAACTATTGGAGCAGCGGCGGAGACTGCCAGGAGCAAAGCGTCGAAGCGCAAGGCAACTTTGAAGGCAATAGCACGGACGTCATTTTTCATGCAGCACTTGCCGGAGTAGGGATCGCGCGATTGCCGAGCTATATGGTCAATCAGAAATTTCGTTCTGGTGAACTTATCCATGTCTTGCCGACTTATTCCCCTCCCAGCACTGACATCGTCGTATTGTTCGCAGAGCGGCGCAATCTTGCCCCAAAAATTCGGGTCTTCGTCGATTTTCTGGTCGCTACATTCCGAGAGGCTCCGGAAAGCTACAACGAACAGGTCGTCAATACTGGGACATGAAAAAGACAGTCTTGCCATGACATAAGTAATTGCCACTGGTTGCCTGACAAAGCTGGCTTAGATTCGGCTGAGCGGCGACAGCAATTGTTTTGAAATGCTACTTTCGAATTGCGCTTCAAAACCAGCATGGCGGTCGCCGCTTGGGCGTAACACCTCCACATGGATATTCTTGTAAGACAGAGCTTCGCAACTGGCTTGTCTGACGCCGACAGAATCCGTGTGGCTCAGCGCTGTGGGATATACTATTAGCATGGTGATGCTACGTTATACTATGATGCGCTCTCTAAGTTGACTGGACATGTATACATGACAACTCGAAAAATACCCGTTGTGACGCGACCAGAGGCTGAAGGTGCGTTTGAAAAGGTCATGGCGTTTGGCACGATGATTCCAGGTTCATTGGGATATATTGCTCGACGCAAACTTAAGCGTCGTCATTGCATGCGGATGCAGGACACTTTTACAGAAGTTTTGACAGATACTGGCACCGGTGATCTTTGTATCGACCTTGGGGCCAATCTGGGGGAAATCACGACACGCATGGCGGCCACAGGCGCGGACGTCATCAGTTTCGAACCTGATCCCGGCGCTTTCGCGACCCTAACGGAAGCCACCAAGAACCTTCCTAACGTTACCTTGATTCATAAGGCAGCGGGGCACAAGAATGACACCTTGCAGTTATGGCGATCCACGAAATGGTCAGCCGATGATCCGTCTGGTCATACGCAATCGTCGTCAATTGTGCATCGGGACAAAGGAACCGACGACAAGAATGCGCTTGATGTAGAAGTCGTGGATTTGATTGCGTTCCTAGAAGAGCTCGATCGCGATATTCGAATTCTAAAGATGGATATTGAGGGGGCAGAATGGGAAATCTTGAACCGCCTCATTGATCACCCGGTTTTGTCGCGCATTGATTGTATTTTCGTCGAGACGCATGAGCGCCAAGACCCAAGAAAATACGTACCCATGTTTGATGCTCTTCAAGCACGTGCTGAACAGATCAAGCGACCGTATATCAATCTTTATTGGGTGTAAGACGGATAGCTGAATTCCGACCACCGTCTTTCAAAGCACTTAGCGCACCTTTTAGGTACCCAACATTTTTCGCCCGTCTTCTTTTGTTTAACAATGTGTCGGGACCGATGACCCGCAAAAGGGCCGCGACCAAAGTGTTTAATTTGGGGCGTTGGTGCCCGTGCTTTTCCAATGCATAGGCCCGCGAGCGCGCTGAATAGTAAGCCTTGAACGCAGCCGTCGAAGGCAAGCGCGGCGATCCGTGCCCGCTTAGATGAACAACCTGTGAGGCGTGGCAGTACATAATTGGCCCATGCACGCGCAGTCGCAGCGAAAGATCGTCGTCTTCGTGATACATAAATATCTCGGGATCAAAGCCTCCGATTTCATCGAACAAAGCCTTCCTGCAGAAAATAGCAGAGCCCGCAAGAACCGGCACTTCGACATCATGCCTGGGCAAGGCACCCTGCCACCGTTCCTTTGGTCTAATCTTGGAACCTCGGCGAAAGCTCTGCTTGCCTCTTCCGTCCAATATTTGCGGATTAAAGCCGCTCGCATCAGGATACGTTTCGGCGGCCTGTACCAGGTTTTCCAATGCCCCGCCTTGAAGCTCGGTGTCTGGGTTGAGAAACAAAAGAAACTCAGTTGCGGCCATGGCTGCGCCTTGATTGCAAGCTGGCCCGAACCCAACGTTTTGTGCGTTAAGCTGCAAAGTGGCACCGTGGTCATCGGTCAACACTTTCAGCGTATCGGTATCCGATGAATTATTGTCGACCAAAACGACAGGAGTCTCCGATGGAACGCTTTTCAGCATGTCTGGCACGACCGCTAGGCTGTTAAAAGTAACGGTAACGATCGTAACTCTGTTGTTTGACACATGCGGCTCCTCTTCAGAGTTTTGAGCTTTTTACCGAATTCGACCAGACATAAGACTAACCTGTCTGATCGAGGCCCTCTTCAATCAAGCGTCGATATACTGCGGTGATGTCATTGGCTTCGTGCTCAATCTTGTGGAATTTCTCGACCTTGAGCCGCGACGCTTCGCCCATGGATTTACGCACATTTGCGTCAGTCATCATTTTGTTGGTGGCATCAATAAGCTGACTGACGTCTTCGGGTTGAACCAAATAGCCCGTCTCACCATCCACAATCAAATCTTCAAAAGCGCCGACGCGCGTGGCAACGACTGGTACGCCACAGGACATCGCTTCAAGTGGGGTCAAACCAAACCCTTCCCAGCGTTGAGGCGCGACATAGATATCGGATGCTTGGAACCAAGGCGCAATCGTAAAGCCTTTGTCTTCTGGTAGGATGTATAACCTATCGCTTAGACCCGCAGCGGCGATCTTGGTTTTTAGATCGCTGACAAACGCCTGCTGTTCTCGTGTCACGCCGCCCATAATGACCCCATGTGCCTGTGGATGCTGAGGCAAAAGTTCAATCATCGCTTGGACGAAAAGATCGGTGCCTTTTTGCGCTCTGATCCGCCCAAAGCACCCGACAATCAAAGCGTCTTGATCCAACCCAAGTTTTGCTCGCAATGCTTTGCGGTCTTTGGTTGGCGAAAATTCATCGACATCGATCCCATGCAAAACCACCTTTGTCGGTGACTCCAGATAAGAATTTGCCTTGCTAGACGCCGCTATGACAGCATCCATTTGTCGGATAAGCCAGCGCGAGTATTTCCCCCGCGACCGTTGCGCTGCCGAGGTGAACACAAGCTTGAGACGTTTGCGAAACACATATTTCAGGATCAGACCCGCCAACATTTCGATATTTCGACGGGCATGCCAAACACGGTAACCAGAGGGCCCTGACCGTGATAAAAATAGTAGTTTCGAAGGCGGGAATTGCGGCAAATCATGCGGCAGAACAGGACCAGTCGCCGCGATCTCGATCTCTTTGGCTTGGACGGGGACAAGGCGAACAACCGTCGATGTCACACCGGAATAGCGGCGTTTCAAGTTTGGGACAATGACGTCGACCTTATCGGGGTCAATATGCATGGATGTGTCCTGGTCAGAAATTGAGTACACGATTTTGCCGCGCTCATAACCGAAGACCAGTGCGGTTACCATGGGAATACTCTGTTCCACCTTTTCAGCGGGGGCGCGATCACCGGCATCTTGGACGTCACAACCTATATCGGTTTGAGGGCGACAAACGAATTCAGATACCTTGGATTACGCACGCGAATTCGTTTGAGACGCATACCCAGAAAGCAGATCATCCCAATCTTTCCGACACCAATTCAACTCGGCAAATTCTGTTGCCGCCTTTTTCAGCGATCGTTCCAGCCGATCAAGGTTGTCTTGCATCCAACTGCCGGCCTCACGCTTCCAACATTTGTCGAAATCAATCAGCCAAACCATGTCATCGGAATCGATCATGATGTTGCGACAATTAAGATCCGAGTGAAAAACCTGATGGTTGTGCAAAGTTCCAACTGCGGTGCCAATAGCCGTCCAAAGATTTGAAGACAGGCCTGTATCGCGTAAAATTTCCGCTAAAGTCTGGGCCGATGGGATGCGCTGCGTTATAATGTCGGCACGATAGAATGGCCCGACAGGCACATAACGCGCCGCCACAGGTCGAGGCACTGCCAACCCTTGCGCGCGCAGCGTCGCCAATAGGTCAAACTCGCTCAAGGCTCGGCTTTTTGCCGCGTTTACACCCAGATAAAGATCTCGATTCACGCGACCGATCAAACCGCCACGGTTGAAATGCCTTAGCACCATATCGTGGTCCGCATAGCGCAAAAAATGTGCCTGGCTTCTCCCCCGAGTACTGCCCTGCCAATATCCATTAGACCGGAGCCAATCCACATCAAACAAGTTGGGTTCTATCGTCTTTAGAATCTCCGTTTCGTAACGGATGACCGTTCCGTTCACGCGCGTTTCTGCGGTCGTCGGCATCTCAAATTCTCCGGCTTCAAGCCATTCAATTGTAAATGCAACATTCAGTAGTGTTAACCACTAGCAAAAACAATGTTGATCGGCTTGCTTGTCCACGCGACATTGGACCGAGCGAACCCATTTTCGCGGACACGTCGTTAATCGAACTTGTCTATTCACTTCTAGGGTCGAAATGGCTTACCAACGGCCAGATGAAGCCCGACCGAACTCCTTTCATATTGCATGCTTGGATGCTTGGGACTTTTTGTCTGTCTTACCCCATCTCGATGTTTTGCCGATATCTTCACCGTCGTATGGGCGCGGATCCAAAGCGTTTTCCCGAACGCTTGGGGCAGAATGGACCTGATACACGGCAAGAGGTCATTTGGTTTCATGCAGCCAGCCTTGGTGAGGTCAAACAAATCGGGTCTTTGGCGGAATATCTGCATCAAACAGAACAGGTGCAGATATTGATCACGACGACGACTGCAACTGGTGCGGAGTGGGTTGCAAAGGAAATGCCTTATGCGTTTCATCGGTTTGCACCCATCGACACGCCTTCTGCTGTTAGACGATTTTTATCGAGTTGGTCGATAAAGGCGGCCATTTACGTCGAAGGCGATCTTTGGCCACGACTGGCCCAGGAAACGCAAAAGCGCGAGATTCCACAGATCTTACTAAATGCGCGCCACTCACGCACCCGAGACCGCCTTCCAGCCGTATTCGCATCCTTGTTTCGTCCGTTTGCACTTGTCACATGTCGCTCAAAAGATATCGCTGACAACTTTCGGACGCTTGGCTTTCCATCCGATCGCCTGAAGGTCATGCCGGATTTAAGGCTGACTATGCCTGCGTTGGCGGCGCTCCCTGAATTGAAAACGTCACTCTCTGAAACGATTGGTGATCGCCCAATATGGCTCGCAGCATCAACCCATCCAGCAGATGAAGATGCCGTGTTAGATGCCCATCTAACTGTTCTAAAGTCGTTCCCCGAAACTCTGTGCATTATCGCGCCACGCCACCCAGTACGCGCAGAGGCGCTGGCGAAACTGGCCAACGACCGGCAGCTGAAAACCGCACAACGCAGCACTCACGACGTCGTCCACGAGGCCACGCAAGTCTATATCGCCGATACATTGGGTGAGCTTGGGGCATTGTATGAACTGTCTCCCATCTCATTTCTCGGTGGGTCCTTTGGTTCAGAAGGCGGGCATAACCCATACGAGCCTGCAAGTGCCAAAACGACCGTAATCTATGGCCCGTTCGTCAAAAATTTTGATGACGCTTACGATGCACTGAAAGATGCTGGTGCTGCGCTGCAAGTCACAGAACAGGCGCAACTTGGTGAAAGTCTCGTTGGCCTTATGCAAGATGGCGATGCCGACAAAATGGCACGCGCGGGATCGGAATTCATGATGGCGCAACAAGAATCCATATCAATCTATGCCGACTTGATAACCGCCACTCTAAAGCGACAGTGAACAAGGCACTCATTGCAGCACCGCTGCACGTCTATGTCAGAACCTCGTCCGCCCCGTGCTCTGCCTCCTTTGGTGAGGCACAAATATAAACGGTTTTTTGATACAGTTTCATAAGCGTCAATCCAACCTTCACCGATCACACACTCTACTCTCCAAGTGGTAGCAACAATCGTGCAATCTGGAAATCATTGGCCTTAGAAGCAAAACAATTCACCCAAATACACTTTTTTCGCGGCCTCGAATGGTCCTAAAGCGGTCTCAATCTCGCCCCTGTCCGCTTCTAGATAGACCGGGAACTAAAGGCCAAAAGACCTTAGTCTGTTCAGGACAAATTTAACGAGGAACAAAAGTGCTTAGTAAACTCCTTCTATCAACAGCTTTCATCGCTGGTATGGGTGCTGCTGCATCTGCCGCAACAGTCACTTTCACGCAAACATTGGGCGACCAAACAACGAACTTTTCGGACCGCTCAGTCGGCTCGATTGCGCAATTTGACGCCTCTTTGGGTACGCTCAACAGTGCGACAATCACGTTGTTGGGCACCGTTTCAGGTAGTGTTTCTTACGAAAGCTTGGATGCTGCACCATCAGACGTCACTACGAACATTTCTGCTGAGATCGGTCTTTCGACTTCCGCCCTTGGGTCTTTGATCGTCGTGCTGCCGACGCAGGAGGAAACTCGCTCTGCCACTGTCTTTGACGGATCCGTCGATTTTGCGGGGACCTCTGGTGGCAGCATTACAAATCTTACTGCTGATCTGTCCGATAGCGTTGTGCTGACCGGAGCATCGTTGGCCGAATTCATCGGGAACGGATTTGTCGACTTTTCCCTTGAAGGAACGGGTGTTTCAAGCGCATCCGGTCCGGGCAACTTGGCGACGATATTCCAAACGTTTGCCGGTGGTACTGTCACTGTAACGTATGATTTTTCCGATGCTCCTGCGCCGGTTCCGTTGCCCGCTGGTGGTCTACTGTTGTTGTCTGGTTTGGCTGGAATGTCAGTCATGAAGCGCAAGAAAAAGCAGTCAGCGTAAAGCTAACCATTTAGGGCATTAGTTCCAATGTCCTAGAATCAACAAAGCGCCGGAGAGATCCGGCGCTTTTTTGGTTTTGTACGACTGATTTGTTGAATCGGAAAACACAAATATCTCTTGCCCAACAATAACAATCCTTGAGCTCAGGTTTGGTGTTGGGCAAGCAATTCAAGTTCGCGTAGGTCGTCGAAGGTTTCTTTGCGGGTCGAGGCAGTCACGATTAATCGGCTCCTCAACACAAAAAACGCCGTTTCCGTCCGCATCACAGGCTGTCATGTAGTTCGAGAAATTGGTCATCCGTGGCGACAGATGCTCTGGCTCATAATCGACCAAGTTATAGGCCTCATCCAAGCCATCCGCCGGGACTTTAATACAATGGAAAATTTCGGGCAGCACATGAGTTTGTTGCAGCAGGCTATCAGTGCCAAAAAGCAAGGTTTCAGCCTCACGAGGGTCACATCCCAAAAAGGCATGACCATAAGCATTCCATGTTTTCGTCCCGAATAGGCGTCTCTGGGCGCGCTTCATCTTTGAGGGTAACATGGCCAAAATGTCAACAGAATCAGCTTCCTGCAATAGGTCCGAACATCCCAATGAAAACCGTAGTCTTTAGGGCAGACAGTTCTCTTGTGATTGGGACTGGCCATCTTATGCGTTGCCTGACTTTGGCAGATGCATTGTACAAGCGGGGTGTCAATAGCCATTTTTTGACCCGAGATTTAGAGGGCAGCGCAAGCGAGATCATCGTTGAACGAGGTTTCGGATTACATGTTCTGAGTACCGATGGCCCCGAACCGGTCAGGTCGCTGACAGCACAGCTCAACGCAGATTGGCTTGTCGTTGATAATTACCGGTTGGATGCCACGTGGGAACGGGTAGCGCGCCCCGCGAACACAAAAGTCGCTGTGATTGATGACCTTGCTGATCGCAAGCATGATTGCGCACTTTTATTGGATCAAAACTTGGGCCGCGCGAAGGGCGACTACGAAGCACTGGTTTCGCAAAACACAGTTCAGTTGTTGGGACCGGAATTTGCGATGCTCAGGGCAGAATTCCTTGACGCCCGAGATGATGCCTTGAAGTTTCGGGCACAGCCCAAATCGAAAAATGTGTTAATAAACTTCGGCGGCGCCGACCCCCATAGCATAGCATCCAAAACCCTGTCTCAACTTGAAACATTGGATGATTTTAACTTCAAAATTATCTTGGGTGGTGCGGTTCGCAATCATGAACACATCCAAAGCCTGGCCCAAATGGTCCAAGCTGAAGTCATCACAAACACCTCGAATATGGCAGAGCTCATGAGGCAAGCAGACGTAGCAATTGGCGCGGCTGGCTCAACCGCATGGGAACGGTGTTGTCTGGGTTTGCCAACTGGCATGGTCATTCTTGCGGACAACCAACGCATGCTGGCTCACGCGATTGAGGACGCAGGAGCAGGGGCCGTCCTTGCCGATCTCACCCAATCTGATGATCTTTCTCAGGTCGAGGAATTTTTGACGCGTTGCCAGACGGATATAGGCTTTCTTAATGAGATGTCGGAAAACGCTGCACGGTTGATTGATGGCAAAGGTGTCGAGCGCGTGGTTGACGCAATGATCAATTTGGACGCAATTCATGAATGAACGTTTACGCCCCGTTGTTCCCGAGGACAGTGACGATTTATTGTGCTGGAGAAACGCAGAGCATGTGCGCAAATTTGTGTTTCATCAGCAACCAATACCCTCTGCCGATCATGAAGCTTGGTTCAAAGGAATCCTGAACAATTCGAATTGCGCGTACTTGGTCTATGAACGCGATAGGAAACCGGGCGGTGTCGTTAGCTTTACTGACATCGACCCTCGGAACCGGAGCGCAAACTGGGGGTTTTATACGGTCCCAGATGCGCCAAAGGGCACTGGCCGGGCCATGTTGACGCTTGCATTAGAATACGCGTTTTCCACATTGGGTTTGCACACTGTCTGCGCCGCCGTGCTTGATTACAATGCCGCATCTTTGCACTTGCATCACACACTTGGTTTCGCGCGCACTGACATTCAGCGGAATGGTCATCAGGTTGATGGGACGTTCCATGACGTCATACTTTTTGCTAAGACCGCCACGACTGACATTTAGGACATCCGCATGCACCCAGAAATCGCCATCGCTGGCCGCAAAATCGGCCCTGGTCATGCACCCTATTGCATCGCAGAGATTTCGGCCAACCACGGTGGAAAGCTGGAGCGTGTGTTGGAGCTCATTGATCAGGCTGTCCGGGTTGGCGCTGATGCCGTGAAAATCCAAACTTATCGGCCAGACACAATTACATTGGACGCCGATACCCCGGACTTTTGTATCGAAGGCGGGTTATGGGCTGGGCGGACCCTATATGAACTTTACGAAGAGGCTCATACGCCGTGGGAATGGCATAAACCAATTTTCGAACACGCGGCAAAGCAAGGCATCGCATTGTTTTCGTCTCCCTTCGATTCAACCGCTGTTGATTTGCTAGAAGACTTGGGCGCGCCCGCTTACAAAATTGCGTCTTTTGAAGCCATCGATCTATCATTGATCCGTTATGCGGCGTCCACTGGCAAACCGATGATCATCTCGACAGGTATGGCGGATAAGGACGAAATTTCCGAAGCTGTAAATGCTGCACGTGAAGGGGGATGCCGCGAATTGGCGTTATTACATTGCGTCAGTGGATACCCCGCCGCTGCGAGCGACTATAATCTCTCAACACTTGCCGACATGCGTGAGACGTTCGGATTGGTGACGGGCTTGTCAGATCATACCATAAGCGCTGCAACGGCCATAGCTTCGGTAGCATTAGGTGCTGCAATCATCGAAAAGCACTTTACGATGGACAGACAAGGCGGTGGCCCAGACGATAGTTTTTCCTTGGAACCCCATGAATTTGGTGCACTGTGTGAGGATGCCCGCTGTGCTTGGGATGCTCTGGGCACTGTAAACTATGGCCTCAAATCCAGTGAACAAGGCAATATTCAATTTCGCCGTTCATTGTATTTCGTACAAGATTTGTCAGTCGGAGATATCGTGACGCAAGACGCAATACGTTCTGTTCGACCCGGCTATGGGTTAGCACCGAAACACATAGATGGCCTTTTGGGAAAACGAATTGTACGCGACGCCAAGGCGAATACTCCGGTTAGCTGGGACTATTTTGAAGGCTAAGTATCTCTTGTTCGGCTAACATTTCGGAAAGATCGGCAAGTACGTCAAAATCCACACCAATCGTTTGGCTCAAAGAAATGAGATCTTGCGTGCCATCCGCGTAGGCAATCAGATTTCGCATATCCATCGACCCAACTGCAGAACCAACTTTCGAGAGGTTCGAATAGAGACCGCGCCGCCCCAATTGAGGTTCCCCTAAGATGCGGGTTTTGGGTGTCACATTGCGCTCAAGAATGCGCAGGATTTGGCGGTGGGTTTTTATTGATGCTGAAAGACCCTTGGCAGTCACAAACTCCAGATCATCAAGGGATGTGTGATATTCAGGAAAGGTGCCGTATTTGCTGTTCATGACGGAACATACCGGCAGATCGATACCGGGGGCACAGTATTGTCGTTCATCACTGCCACGTTGCAAAAAACTATAGCGATCGAAAGGTGTATCGCCCAAGGCTGTCAGCGCTGCTCGGTCGGCGAGCGTGCTTCCAAAGCGTGAGGGCATGTAAGACCGTGCACGTTCATCCCCCACACAAGTCAAAACAAATCCCGCCTTAACGTGGGTCCGAAGCTGTTCGAGATTGCGACTAAGGTAGGTCAACGCACCAATGGTTTCTGGGATAAAGACAAAGCGGTACGTATATTTCCGCGATTTCTGCGCTAACACAATTTGCGCCAATGCATGGGCCAGCACTGGGCCAGAAAGCTCATTATTTGCCATGGACGGATGACAAATATAGGTCGAAAACAATATCTCGTCGGGTGTGTCGCCGGGGATTACAAGATCGGCATATGTAAGCTCGCCATCAAAATGTTCGGTATCGATGACCACCTGGTAATCACCTTTAGGCAATGCGTCGCGCTGATTTTGTGTTAGGCAAAACCCCCAATTTTCTCCGTAATAGCTCGTGACATACGGGATCGCATCAGGCTGATCAGGCAATGAATGTAAATTGGCTTGCAACTGTTCCAATGGCATCGTGGCCTGCATGGGCTGCGAATAACCGATCAAGTGCAAATTGTTCGCTGCAAAGTCGCAAATCTTCGAACCATCCGGCGTCACAAGGTATGCTGTGTTAACGCGCCATTCCTTGGGAACAATCCAGTCGAACGCCTGCGTGCCACTAGGAACACCGTGCAGTTTTAAGTCAGGCAGAGCTTCGCTTAAAATACCCAGTGTCTCGATCACTCCGGCACCCGTCAAAGAACGGTCCAGCGGCCACAGTCTGCGTGCTAAGTCGTGAGCCTGCTGACCCAATTCCGCGTCACTGCTAAAATCAAACAAGTTGCTGGCCATCATAGCTCACTTCGAAATACAGCTCGGGCATTGCCCCAAGCGAATGTTTGAAATACCCGCGGTTGGGTGAATTTGCGCCGTCAAAATCCACTGCCGACCCGCCCTGCGCCATTGCGAAGTCAAGAATCTGATAATATAGCATCGTTCCGCCATAACTCGTTTCACTCGTGGGATGATCGGGACGTGCCATATTTTATCCGTGTCCTCAAAAACAAATGCCGCTAAAACAAGTTTCTCGTCGACGTTAACGTCATAGTAAACCTCTCTTCTATCGGCGGTTTAACAGCCTTGGCATACAAACTTAACTCCAAAATGATCCGGATGTTTTTGACGAAACGTCCATGTATGTAGGGGGCTAATTCAGTGCATAAACTTCTACAATGCTACAACTGACATTGAGGGCGTGATTGCCAGTGTTCCAACACATGAGTGCACTAGAGCTTTCGCCTCCAAATTGATGTCACGTGCCCACGATGGGGTGATTTTTTGCTTACTTGATGCTAGGACGCACAAAACCAACGTTTACCTGAATTTAATCGCCGTGCATTCCAAGCGCACGAAACATCGCCTCGGCCCTTGCCCAGTCGTCCGGCGTATCAATGTCTTGGACGCGAACTGAGGGAAGGACATACATTGCAGTACGCGGACCTCCCAAAATGGGGCGTCCCTCTTGCCAAGCCTGTGTTGAACCCCAATAAAATTGGCCGGCATCATGATAGGCTGCTTCCAAATCTTGCGATCTTGTTTGATCAAATTCTGGGGTGATCATGCGTGCAAACCCCCCGTTGCTTTCGCGCATAGCACGCTGAATTGGAGACGTAAAATGCGCAGCTGAAAAGACATAATCTGCGCCGGTGCGTTCCAATGTGGTTAAGCCATTTTGTAAATCTTCGGCCTGTACGAACGGCGCGGTTGCGTAAAGACAGCACACAGTTTCAGCCAAGCCGTAAATTGCAGCACATTCCGAAGCGGCATGGGCAATAACTGGCACCGTTGCAGTATGGTCATCGGCCAAATTGACTGGTCGCGAAAAGGGTAATTCGGCTCCGTATGCACGCGCGATCTCCGCGATCTCCACGTCTTCGGTTGAGACTACTATGTGGTCAAAACACCCACTCTCTTTTGCCGCTTCAATAGACCACGCAATCATGGGTTTTCCACAGAAGGGGCGTATATTCTTGCGGGGGATACGTTTGCTGCCACCGCGTGCAGGGATGACAGCCAATCGCATCAACCAATGGCCTTGGCAAGTTGCGCAATCACCTCGTCTTGCTGTGCATCGCTCATTGTGGCGTAAACAGGTATCGAGATGGCTTCGGAATAATAGACCTCGGAATTCGGAAAATCACCCTTACGAAAACCGAGATTTTCATAATAGGGCTGCAGGTGAACAGGGATGTAGTGCAGGTTCACACCGATCCCATTGGCCCGCAAATCTTCGAAAACAGCACGGTGCTGTGTTGCCTTCACTCGGATGATGTAAAGATGGAAAGAAGACCGTGTGTCAGCATGTTGGAACGGGCGTTTCAGCGGAAAATCCACTAGCTTTTCGTCATAACGCTTTGCCAATTCCTGACGTCGATCCACAAACGCGCCAAGCCGCGCCATTTGTGACAGACCCAATGCGGCCTGAAGCTCGGTCATGCGGTAATTGTAACCCAAATCAAGCTGTTGATAGTACCACGGACCGTCATTTTGAGACATCAAAGCAGAGTTGCGTGTCACACCATGGCTGCGTAAATACCCCATCTTTTGCGCGAGTTCAGCGTCATTTGTCGTGGCGACCCCACCCTCGGCTGTTGTGACGATCTTGACGGGGTGAAAGCTGAAAACTGCAATGTCACTATATGCGCAATTGCCAACAGGTTGTCCACAATAGCTGGCCCCAATCGCGTGTGATGCATCCTCAATGACGTGGACACCATAGCGTTTCGCCAATGCACTGATCGCTTTCATGTCGCAACTTTGACCAGCCAAGTGCACAGGCACAATGATCTTGGGCAGGGTGCCGTTTTGTGCGGCCTGTTCCAGCTTGGATGCTAAGGCCCGTGGGCACATATTGTAGCTAACCGGATCAATATCGACAAAGTCTACAAGCGCTCCGCAATAACGTGCGCAATTGGCAGAAGCGACAAATGTGATCGGGCTCGTCCATAAAACATCGCCGGGCCCTAACCCAAGCGCCATACAGGCAACGTGCAATGCCGAGGTCGCACTGTTCATAGCAACCGCATGATGCGCATGAGCCGCCTGCGCAACAGATGTTTCAAAATCAGGAACGCGCGGGCCTTGGGTTAAAAAATCTGATCGCAGCACATCGACGACGGCATCAATATCTGCCTGTTCGATAGACTGGCGACCATAAGGAATCATCTAATATTTTCCGATTTTTTCAGCGTTGGACGTGATCCATGATTGCAGCTCTTCCACACTCATCCATTGGTCGTTGTTATCACTGGAATACACGAAACCCTCTGGTACCTGCTTGCCGTCTTTGATCCGCTCTGAGCTTTTGGACCATTCGTTGATCACTGGCAAAATCTTGAAGTGATCGGGATATTCGAAGGTATAAGGACCGTCTTCCAAGCCAATCATTTGCTCGTGCACTTTTTCACCTGCGCGGATGCCAACGATTTCATGCTTCGCCGTCGGTGAAACCGCTTTTGCGATGTCAGTAATACCCATCGATTTGATCTTTTTGACGTAAATTTCGCCACCGATCATATCATCAAAGGCATGCCAAACCAGGTCGATACCTTGTTCAAGCGTGATCATAAATCGCGTCATACGGCTGTCGGTGATTGGCAAGGTTGGTTTATCTTTGAGCGTCAAAAAGAACGGGATGACCGAACCACGCGAACCCATAACATTGCCATAGCGCACAACGGAAAAGGTCGTATCGTGTTCACCCACATACGCGTTGCCAGAAACAAACAATTTGTCCGAACACAGCTTTGACGCGCCGTACAGGTTGATCGGATTTGAAGCCTTGTCCGTTGAAAGGGCGACAACCTTCTTTACACCGCAATCGATGCAGGCATCGATCAAATTCATCGCACCCATGACGTTGGTTTTGATGCACTCAAATGGGTTATATTCAGCGGTCGGTACAATTTTAGTCGCCGCTGCATGCACGACGTAATCCACACCATTAAGTGCGCGATAAAGACGATCGCGGTCGCGTACGTCACCAATGAAAAAACGTACTCTTGGGTCGTTTTGATACTTTTTGGCCATTTCCCATTGCTTCATCTCATCGCGCGAAAAGATGATGATCTTTTTTGGGTTATATTTGTCCAAGGTCATTGGGACGAAGGAATTGCCGAATGATCCCGTGCCGCCAGTTAACAGAATGGTACTATTTGCAAGCATAGTGAAATCAGCCTCTTAGTCGCCCCCAGGCGGTGCCAGTCCACTGATAGCTCGGCCCTTCGGCATGATCAACAGACCTCAAATAATTGCAATTTTGCGCGACTGTTGCGTCAACCATCTGACATTTGCAACTCTTGATTTAAAAGGAAGAAACCTTGGCGGATTTACGGGACGCTTTTGAAGCTTCGTAATCAAGATTATCGCTTTAGACGAGATCGTTCCGAAATCGGCCGCATGGCATCAAGACGCATCGATTATAGCGCAACAGCATGAATCGGGGAGGCCGCCTGATCCACTAGACTATGGTCGAGTATTAGGATTACGGTGAGTGCAGTAGCGAGGATTAGAAAATTATCCTTTTCCTTGATGCATCACGATCAATTTCTGCAGCGTCGACACAAGGGCCGCGTGATCTTGTGCCCCAAGGGAATGTTCAAACGTCTTGTCAAAATCTGTGGCCACGACAGTTAATCTGGCGAAGGCCGCTTGGCCTTGTTTGGTCAGACACAACAACTCGCTTCGACGATCGTGGGTCACTGTTTTTCGAGACAAGAACCGCTTTTCCTCTAAGGCTTTGACGGCCCGGCTGACTTTGGTTTTGTGCAAAGATGCGCGGTCGCAAACTTGTTTGGCGGTCTGATCACCACCACTGCCCAAATGAAACATGACCCGCCATTCCGTACGCAGCATCCCATAGCGCGATTGATAATGGCTTTGAAATTGTCGACTGGTCAATTCGGCAGCTTGGAACAGCAAAAAGGGCAAAAAGTCAGACAGGGCAGTGTCAGACGCCGCAATGTTAGACGGCGTAGTGTCAGGTTGGGCAGGCGTCATTTGTTAAAGTTATCCGTTGTTAGTTACAAACGTAACCTTTATGCAATTAAGGACTCATTGCAAGGAGGCATTGATGTTCGACCAGACGCACCCCACTCGCATGACTCAGGCACCGTCCTTGCCCGGGCCTCATGTTGGTTACATGCCCGGGTTTGGGAATGACTTTGAAACCGAAGCCCTGCCCGATGCGTTGCCACAAGGGATGAATAGCCCGCAAAAGTGCAACTATGGTCTTTATGGTGAACAACTGTCTGGAACGGCGTTCACCGCGCCGCAGGGGCAAAATGAACGTACATGGTGTTATCGCATCCGCCCGTCGGTCAAGCACACGCACCGTTTCAAAAAGATCGACCTGCCTCATTGGAAGTCCGCTCCCAACGTTGTTGAGGACCTGGTGAGCCTTGGCCAATACCGTTGGGACCCGCTGCCCCACAGCGATCAACCTTTGACGTGGCTAACGGGCATGCACACGATGACGACAGCAGGCGACGTTCATACACAGGTCGGCATGGCATCGCATGTGTATCTGGTCACCGAAAGCATGGTCGACGACTATTTCTATTCAGCCGACAGCGAGATGCTGGTGGTCCCGCAAGAGGGTCGTTTGCGGTTCTCAACCGAGCTGGGCATCATCGATATTGCACCCCAAGAAATTGCGATCATTCCGCGCGGTCTTGTATATCGTGTTGAGGTCTTGGAAGGACCATGCCGTGGGTTTGTGTGCGAAAACTATGGACAGAAATTTGAGTTGCCAAGCAGAGGCCCGATTGGCGCCAACTGCATGGCAAATCCGCGCGACTTCAAAGCGCCCGTCGCAGCCTATGAAGACCGCGAAGTGCCATCCATTGTGACCGTGAAATGGTGTGGCCAATTCCACGAAACCAAGATTGGGCAATCCCCGTTGGACGTGGTGGCGTGGCACGGGAATTACGCACCTGTTAAATACGATCTACGTAGCTATTGCCCCGTTGGCGCGATCCTGTTTGACCACCCTGATCCGTCGATCTTTACGGTTCTGACTGCGCCTTCTGGTCAAGAAGGCACCGCAAACATCGACTTTGTTCTGTTCCGCGAACGTTGGATGGTGGCCGAAGATACGTTCCGCCCACCGTGGTATCACAAGAACATCATGTCCGAATTGATGGGCAACATTTATGGCCAGTACGATGCCAAGCCCAAAGGGTTCATTCCCGGTGGCATAAGCCTGCACAACATGATGCTGCCACATGGACCGGACCGCAACGCATTTGAGGGCGCATCCAATGCCGATCTCAAGGCCGTTAAGCTCGACAATACGATGTCTTTCATGTTCGAAACTCGGTTCCCTCAGCAACTGACCCAATTCGCGGGCACGACGGCACCCTTGCAAGACGACTACATCGATTGCTGGGCGGATATGGAAAAGAAATTCGACGGAACGCCGGGCAAAAAATGAAACTGTATTCCTATTGGCGATCAACCACATCTTATCGTGTCCGGGCCGCGCTGAACCTTAAAGGTATCGCGTATGAAACCGTGTCGGTCGATCTCGTCGCGGGCGATCAACGTGGGTCAGAGTATGTCGCGCTGAATGCGGGCAAAGGTGTGCCAACGCTGATATTGGATGATGGCACCGTGCTGACGCAATCCATGGCGATCCTAGAGTATATTGACGCAACATGGCCGGATCCGCATTTGATCCCAAGTGACCCATTGATGCGGGCGCAGGTTATGGCCGTGGCGCAAACGGTTGCGATGGATATCCATCCCGTGAACAATCTGCGCCTGATCGGGGAGTTGAAGTCACGATTTGGAGCAAGGCCTGAGCA
This sequence comes from Paracoccaceae bacterium, assembly GCA_039975755.1. GTDB lineage: Bacteria > Pseudomonadota > Alphaproteobacteria > Rhodobacterales > Rhodobacteraceae > JABSSA01. The sequence continues at coordinate 45,145 of JBDWGM010000005.1, forward strand.
AGCGAAAGATTGGATGTGCCATTGGATGGCCGAAGGTTTTGGTGCGCTCGAGGCAATGCTGCCTGATCGGGATGCCTTTGCTTTTGGCGATGCGCCCAACATTGCCGATATTTGTATCACTGCCCAAGTCTATAACGCCCGCCGATGGGGTGTTGATTTGATCGATTTCCCGAACATCGCACGCATTGAACATCTTTGCCTGAACCAGTCGGCCTTTGCCGATGCGCACCCTGACAACCAGCCCGACGCGAAAGTACAACAATGACATTGATGAAAAGCTGGGTTGCCAGCGCAAACAGCCCCGATACGCCGTTTCCCCTGAACAACCTGCCCTATGGTGTGTTTTCTGTTGGTACAGAAGACCCGCGTTGTGGGGTCGCGATTGGCGACCAGATCTTGGATATGGCGGCCCTAGAAGACGCAGGCGTGATCGAGCTTGACGACGACCGCGCCTTTGATTTGCCATTCTGGAATGATGTGATGGAATTGGGTCCGCAGGTTTGGGCCAAGCTGCGCACACGCCTGCAAGAACTCTTGGCTGACGGGTCACCTGATCAGGCTGCTGTTGAACCGTATCTGGTTCCACAATCATCCGCTGATATGCACCTGCCCTTGTTGGTTGCGGAATACACTGACTTTTATGCAGGCAAGCAGCACGCTCAAAACATGGGGGCGATCCTGCGTGGGTCCCCTGATTTACCAGCAAATTGGCTGCACATACCGATTGGATACAATGGGCGCGCATCGTCGGTTGTGGTGTCAGGTACCGACATTCACCGCCCCAATGGTCAATCCAAAGCACCCGATGCCGATATACCATCGTTTGGTCCGTCCAAGCGGTTGGATATCGAACTGGAAATGGGCGCGATCGTTGGCACGCCTTGTGATCACGGTACCGCCGTTACTGTCGATCAGGCTGATGCGATGATCTTTGGGTATGTGTTGCTGAACGACTGGTCGGCGCGTGACATCCAAGGCTGGGAATATCAGCCGCTTGGCCCCTTTCAAGGCAAGGCCTTTGGCACGTCGATCTCGCCATGGATCGTCACCACGGCGGCCTTGGAACCCTTTCGCGCACCCACACCGCCGCGTGAAAAAGAACTGCTGCCATATCTCAACAGCACGACCGACGGCTTGTTCGACATCGAGCTTGAGGTGTTGATGCAACCCGCGGGTGCCGACAAAGCCACATCACTGTCCAAGACCAACTACAGCCGGATGTATTATTCCGCCGCTGAACAACTGTGCCATCACGCAAGCGGTGGCTGCGGGATGAACGCGGGCGATCTGTTGGGATCAGGCACGATCTCTGGCCCTGAACGATCCGAATATGGATCACTGATGGAACTCAGCTGGGCAGGGCGCGAACCCTTCACATTGGATACCGGCGAAACACGTACCTTCATCGAAGATGGTGACACGCTGACACTGCGCGGTGCCGCCAAAGGTGACGGTTATCAAATTGGGTTCGGGGCGTGCGAAGGCACGATCCTTCCCGCAATCAAATTCCCTGCATAAAGGACCAGATCAATGGCAAAAGCATTCGCATCCCAAGGGGATATGACCGAGAAGAAAATCACCTTTGACGAAGTCGGCGATGGCCTGTGGGCGTTCACGGCTGAAGGCGATCCAAACTCTGGCGTGATCATAGGCGACGACAGCGTCATGATCGTCGAAGCGCAAGCGACCCCGCGTTTGGCAAACAAAGTCATCGAAAAAGTGCGCGAAGTGACCGACAAACCCATAAGCCATGTTGTGCTGACCCACTATCACGCTGTGCGCGTCTTGGGGGCCTCAGCTTACGGTGCGGAACAGATCATTATGTCTGATGCGGCCCGTGCGATGGTTGTGGAACGTGGCCAAGAAGATTGGGACAGCGAATTCCAACGTTTTCCGCGTCTGTTTGAGGGCCATGAGAGCATCCCCGGCCTGACGTATCCAACGGCTACTTTCAGCGACAGCATGACGGTTTATCTTGGCAACCGCCGCATTGACATCAAACATATTGGGCGGGCGCACACGGCCGGTGATGCAGTGATCCACGTGCCGGATCAGAATGTCATGTTCACCGGCGACATCGTCGAAGACCATTCCGCATGCTATTGCGGTGACGGCTATTTTGGCGACTGGAGCCAAACGCTCGACAACATCAAGGCCTATGATGTGGACGCGATTGCGCCGGGTCGTGGGGCTGCATTGATCGGCAAGGACGCTGTTGAACGCGCCATCGAAAGCACTCGTGACTTTGTCGACAGCACCTATCGCCCTGCACAAAAGGTCGCGATGAAAGGTGGCAGCCTGAAAGACGCATGGGACGCTGTGCGCGAAGAATGTGATCCAAAGTTCAAGGATTACGCCATCTACGAACACTGCCTGCCCTTCAACGTCAGCCGCGCCTATGACGAGGCACGCGGCATTTGGCATCCACGAATCTGGACCGACAAACGCGATCTCGACATGTGGGCGCAGCTGCAAGGATAGGATCTAAACAAATGGTGGATGTCAGATACGACCTCGCGTTCAAGCTGTACCCTTACGAAAAGGTAGTCGCTACAGCGCCCGTACGTCATCCCGTTGTAATCGTTGGTGGCGGGCCAATCGGTATGGCCGCGGCTTTGGATCTGGGTCGCAAGGGAACGCCGGTCTTGGTTCTGGATGACCACGAAGGGGTCGGACAAGGCAGCCGCGCCATCTGTTTTGCCAAACGCACCCTCGAAATATGTGACCGTCTTGGAGCCGGTCAAACCATGGTCGACAAGGGTGTGGTTTGGAATGTCGGCAAGGTGTTCCACGGCGACGATCGAGTGTTCGAATTCAATCTACAACCCGAAGACGGGCACAAGCAACCCGCCTTTATCAACCTGCAACAACCGTATTTTGAAAAGTTCCTCGTCGATGAAATCCGCAAAGCCCAAGACGAAGGGTGTCCGATTGAGATTAGGGGCCGCAACTCCGTCATCGGCCTAACCCCGCACGACGATCACGTCGCAATCGAGGTCGACACCCCCGATGGCCCCTATCAGCTTGAGGCAGATTGGCTGATTGCCTGCGACGGTGCCCGTTCCCCAACGCGGGACATGCTTGGCCTCAGCTTCGATGGCCGCGTGTTCGAAGATAACTTTCTGATCGCCGACGTGAAAATGACCGCTGATTTCCCAACGGAACGTTGGTTTTGGTTTGAACCACCGTTCAAGGACAGCGGCGCGTCGGCGTTGCTACACAAACAGCCCGATGACATTTGGCGCATTGATTTCCAGCTTGGTTGGGACATTGATCGCGAAAAAGAGCTGAAAGACGAAAACATCCGTGCCCGCGTCGATGCAATGTTGGGCGAAGGTGCTGAATACGAATTGGAATGGACGTCGATCTATACTTTCCAATGTCGCCGCATGGAAAGATTCCGACATGGCCGCGTCTTGTTCGCTGGCGACAGCGCACACCAAGTGTCACCCTTTGGCGCGCGCGGTGCCAATTCGGGTATTCAAGACGCCGACAATCTTGCATGGAAGCTTGATCTGGTGATCAAGGGTCTTGCCCCTGACAGCCTGTTGGACAGCTATTCCGAAGAGCGTGTGCATGGGGCCGATGAAAACATCCTGAATTCCACACGCGCAACTGACTTTCTGACCCCCAAAAGCGAGACAAGTAAAACGTTCCGCAATGCCGTTTTGGAACTCGCGCAAAAGCACGCCTTTGCGCGACCTTTGGTGAATTCCGGTCGTCTTTCGGTGCCTTGCGTCTACGATAATCTTTCATTGAATGGCCCCGACGCACTGGACGGACCCATGCGCAGTCGCGTCGGATCGGCCTGTGTTGACGCAAGGCTTGCTGATGGGTTTTTGCTGAACGCATTACAAGGTGATTTTACAGTTCTTGCGATCAACGCCGCGCCTCCGAAGATTACAGAAGTGGGCGGCATCACGGTCCAGACAATTACGCTAGACACATCCAAAGATGATCCACATGGCGATGTAACCACACGGTATTTGGGGGACACAGACTGTGGTATTTACCTCATCCGTCCTGACCAACATATCGTTGCTCGCTGGGCGACTGCAAACACCGCAGATATCGAAACAGCAGTTCGCATTGCGACAGGCCAAAGGGGTTAATTATGGATCTCAACCTTAATCCAAATATCACCGATCCCGATGGGTTTTATGACGAACTTCTCGGCGTGCATGACGGCCTCAGCAAAGATCAAAGCGACGCGTTAAACGCGCGACTGATCCTTATTCTTGCCAATCACATCGGTGATCGCGACGTGTTGCGCGCCGCGTTGAATGCCGCAAGATAATTAAAACGCCTCCGCTAAAAACCAAAGCAACTGGCTTTTTTGTAAAAAGAAATCCAAGCTGTCTTTCATGAACGAAAAGAATTTTGATTGGAATGATCTCAGATTTTTCCTAGCCGTGGCCCGAAACAAAGGCCTATCGGGTGCAGCACGAGAAACCGGATCAAGTGCGCCGACATTAGGGCGTCGCATGCACGCATTGGAAAAAGCCACAGGCAAAGAGATTTTTCACAGACATGCGCGGGGATATGACCTGACCGAACAGGGCGAGGCCTTCTTTTCCAAGGCCATGGAACTTGAGGCCAACGTAATTCCCTTGCTGTCTACAAAGGACAAAGCAGGGAAAACGCTTGTAAAGATATCTGCAGGGCAATGGACGTCGCATGCCTTGAGCCAGAACATTCACCAAATTACGGAATCTGCCCCTGACGCATTGTTGCGGTTCATTTCGACAGACGAATACCTAAATATCAACCATCGCGAAACGGTGATAGGGATCAGAAACCAGCGCCCTGAACAATTGGGATTGGCCTGTCGAAAAGTCGGGACGGTGTCATTCGCTGGATACGCCACCGACTCTTCGGTTGAGGGGTGGATACGCGTCACTTCGAATACCCCCTCTGCAAAATGGCTTGCGTCACTATCGGACGCGAACACAGTGATGGAAGTGAATTCCTCGCAACTTGCAAAGCAACTGGCATTAAAAGGTGTCGGGCGTGTCGTGCTGCCTTGCTTTATTGGGGACAGAGTGCAAGGCCTCTCAAAGGTTCACGGCGTGATACCGGAACTTAATCACGAACAATGGCTTGTCAGCCATGAACAAGACCGCTTTATCTCCGCCGTACGCCAAGTTCTGAAAGCAACATATGACGTGTTGAAACAAGTCATCAGAACGGACGAGCACCGATTGTCACAGGCCTTCGTCAATGGCGACTAGCAATAAGATTGCACGCCTGTCGTTCCTGTTCTTATTGTTTTGCAGCACGATCTGCAGCGCCATGATCATTCCTTTCATGGGATATTTTCTGGTCGAAGGTCTCGGCTACAGACCTTGGATAATCAGTGTCTATTCCGTATTGGCGGTCTGCTTGACACTGTTGGCAAACCGTCAATTTGCGCAACGCATCGATGGTGGCGAACGGGTCTTTCCGTTGGTTGGCATTGCGGCTTCGGGATATTTTATTGCGACAGCCGCCCTCTCACTTTCGCCGACGCTTTGGACAGCTTTAACCTTGGGCGTTGTCGGATTCGGCATCAGCTCAAGTGCTGTTTCGACAATGTTCAGCCTTGGTGGCAGTTTGGCCGAACGTCACCAAATCGAACGCAGTCGCTTTAACGCGCATATGCGTGCGACAACATCAACTGCGTGGATGATCGGCCCGGCCCTTTCATTTTTGATCGCCGACCAGATTAACGTGCCCGCAGTGTTTCCAGCGTCATTGGTTCTTTCGCTGGTTTGGTTAAGCATGTGGTGGTGGACCTTACCTCGCGACATTACCGGCAGTGCGAAACCATCCCCAAATAAGCAACACGAAACCCTTGAGACGCATAACGGGTTATGGATAGCAGCGGCATTTGTATTCTGCCTGTCGTTGGCCCATTCGTTGACGTTCTCGTCCTTGCCGCTCTTTTTTGTGCAAGAAGTTGGTTTGCCAGGTTTTGCACCCGGCGTCGCATTCAGCATGAAAACATGTGTCGAGGTTGTCGCGATATTTGCCACACCGATGATAATCGCTCGATTTGGTATATGGCGCGCGCTTTTTGCGACCACACTGCTGGCCGTCGTTGCAATCCAATTACTGGCGTCAGTCCAATCCTTTTCACAGATGCTCGCTGGGGCAGCCTTGGAAGGTTTGTATTACGGATTTTATGCCAGCATGGGGATCACCTATGTGCAGTCTTTTGCCAAGGATCGCCCAGCTCGTGCGACGGCCATTTATTGGAATACCCTTATGGTCAGCGGGCTTTTGGCCGGACCAGCAGTCGGGTTCATTGCGCAGGCTTACGATTTTCAAGCCGTTGTACGTGTCGCCTCTGGCGTGGCCCTTTTGGCTGCAGGGGTCCTGATTGCTGGCCAGCAGTTCAAACGGAACTAGGTTCATCTTTGACTGCACTACGGGACCACATTGCGGGCATGCCTTCACAATACGGCATTCCCATAAATAGCTCAGCTCATCATGACAGTTTGGTGAATTCCCCCAGCCTCCCTTGCCGTTTGTTACTTTATAAAATAAAAATGCGCCGTGGGATGGAGGTCGAGTGATGAGAAAACGTGCAGCAGCCCGGCAATCGGATGTCTTGAACGTGTTGAACACATCTGACAGGCCGATGACTGCGTATCAAATCCTTGAACAACTTCAAGAAAATGAACCTGATATCGCGCCAACAACCGTCTATCGCACGTTATCGGCATTGATGGATTTAGGGCACGCGCATCGGTTGGAATCGATAAAAGCGTTTGTACCTTGTCGCTGTAAACACGTCGAAAGCGTTCCTGTTCTCGCAATCTGCGACGGTTGTGGATCGGTCGAAGAACATGACGGAAGCGGTCTTTTGCCGACACTCACAAATTTGACGGATCAAAACAACTTTCGCGCCGACCGGCACATCGTTGAAATTCACGGGCAATGCGGCACCTGCGCAGCCTGAATATTCTCAATCAAAACACACTGGATACATCATGAAACATTCGCTCTCTCTTATTGCTCTCGTTGCGGCTATGCCGGCAATCGCTCAGGACTCTCGTCAGCTGGATGCGCATGAACATGGCGTCGGAACACTGAACATCGCGATTGAAGGCACAACAGTCGCAATGGCCTTTGAAGCACCAGGTGCCGATATTGTCGGATTTGAATATGCTGCGGAAAGTGACGCTGATCTTGCCGCGATCGATGCTGCCATAACCACACTTGGCGCGCCGCTTGACCTGTTCGTATTGCCCGAAGCCGCAGCGTGCAGAGTGACCGATGCGAAAGCCGAATTGGAAACTGAAGATGATCATGACGACCATGGCGAAGAGCATCATGACGATCATGCAGATGAAAAGCATGACGATCATGACCATGAAGAACACGCGGACGAAAAGCATGACGATCATGACCACGAAGAACACGCAGACGAAAAGCATGATGACCACGGCCACGAAGAACACGCAGATGACAAACATGACGACCATGGCCACGAAGATCATGCGGATGAAAAACACGATGACCATGATGATCACGGCCATGAAGAGCATGCTGACGAAGCCGGGCATACCGAGTTCCACGCAGAATACACGCTGGCTTGTGACAACCCCGATGCCTTGACCCAGATCACTTTTTCCTATTTTGAGACCTTCCCAAACGCGCTGGAAGTTGAAGTCCAAGTCATCACGGACTCTGGTGCGCAGGCCTACGAAGTAGAACGCGACCAACCCGTTTTGAAATTAGGAAGCTGACCATCGGTGACTGACGCAATTCTTGAAATCTCTGAGGTTGGGTTTAGCTGGTCGGGGCGTTCTGCGTTCTCTCTGACTGTCCCCGACCTTAGGATTTCAAAGGGTGAATCAGTCTTGCTGCTTGGCGAAAGCGGGTCGGGAAAATCGACGCTTTTGTCGCTGATATGTGGGACGATCTTGCCAAACCAAGGCAAGGTCGCCATCGCCGGAACCCACATTACGACCCTGACGGGCGGTGCGCGGGACAAGTTTCGCGCTGAACAGATTGGCGTGATCTTTCAACAGTTCAATCTGCTGCCCTTTGGTTCGGTATTAGATAATATTCTGCTGCCGATTCGATTTGCGCCTGCGCGGCGTGATCGTGTTGGTGACGCCCCTGCCGAAGCCGCCGCGCTGTGCACAGCACTTGGTTTGCCCGACGACGTTATTGGTGCAAAGGCCACGGCCTTAAGTGTTGGTCAGCAACAACGCGTTGCAGTCGCGCGTGCCTTGATCGGGCAGCCGCCCCTGATTATCGCAGATGAACCCACATCGGCCCTTGATGCCAACAGCCAAGCAGCATTTCTTGATTTGCTGTTTTCGCAGACGGCCATGTACGATACGTCGCTTTTGATGGTCAGCCATGACCCACGGCTTGGCGACCGCTTTGACAGGGTGATCCGTATGGAAGACATCGCGCAGATCGAAAGAGCCGCCGCATGATCTTGCGACTTGCGATTGCTTCACTGTTTGCACGTGCATTGACGGTGGGCATGACCATCCTTGCCATTGCTTTATCGGTGGCTCTGTTTCTTGGTGTCGAAAAGGTGCGGACCGGGGCAAAGGCCAGTTTTGCCGATACAATATCAGGAACAGATTTGATCGTAGGTGCGCGGTCTGGGTCTGTTCAATTGTTGTTATATTCGGTGTTCCGCATTGGAAACGCGACGAACAACGTCACCTGGGAAAGCTATCAGGACATTGAAAATCGATCCGATGTGGATTGGATTGTTCCGATTTCGTTGGGCGACAGTCATCGCCAATTCAGGGTCATGGGCACAACGCAGGCCTTCTTTGAACACTACAAATATCGGCAAGGCAGATCGCTGGAAATCGCGGACGGTCTTGTCATGGACGATCTTTTTGACACCGTGATTGGTGCGGATGTCGCCACGACGCTGGGCTATAGCGTGGATGATCCCATCGTCGTCGCACATGGGCTGGCATCCTTTACCGAACACAAGGACCAACCGTTTCGCGTGTCAGGTATTCTGGAAAAGACCGGCACACCCGTTGACCGCACTGTCATCGTCAGCATGGAAGCAATCGAAGCCATTCATGTCGATTGGAAAAGCGGCGCGCAGATTCCCGGTCAATCAACACCGCCGGATGTCATTCGCCAGATGAACCTTGTGCCCAAGGCCGTCACGGCCGCTTTGATCGGTGTTGAAAGCCCATTGCAGGTCTTTACCTTGCAGCGCGCCATCAATGAATACACCGAGGAACCCTTGCTTGCGATCTTGCCTGGCGTGGCCCTACAAGAGCTCTGGGGTATCGTAGGTATCGCTGAAACAGCGCTCCTCGCGGTCTCTGCCATGGTTGTTGTCACCGCGTTAATTGGAATGATGGCCACCATTTTTTCCAGCCTCAACGAACGCCGGCGTGAGATGGCTATTTTTCGGGCTATGGGTGCGCGTCCATTCACAATCCTGAGCATGCTCGTCCTTGAGGCCACGGTCATGGCAACGGTCGGTGCGTTGCTTGGTTTGGTGTTCTTGTACATTGGCTTGGTCGTTGCCCAGCCGATCCTGGACAGTGCGTTTGGCCTATGGCTGCCGATTGATGCACCGACGCTGCGCGAGGTCTGGGTTCTTATTGGTGTTGTCTGTGCTGGCGCAATTGTGAGCATTGTACCCGCAATAAGGGCTTACCGAATGTCTGTGGCTGATGGTATGATCGTTAAAACGTGACGTCAAAGGCTAGGGGATTCCAATGCTAGATCGCAGAACAACCTTAATGCTGATGTCCGGTGTGGCAGTTGCACCAAATACTGCCTTTGCCGCAACAGCGCGTGAAATCAAATGGGATGACCTTATCCCACCGGGCCTACCGTATTCGGAAATCATTGCAGAAGGCGATATTGATCCGATCAACGACACGTGGAACCCGGTTTATGACGCCAACGCGACCAAAATGAACGAAGCCTTGAACGGCGCTTATATCAAGATGCCGGGGTTCATTATTCCTTTCGACGTGAGCGCAGAGGGTGTGACCAATTTCATGCTCGTGCCTTATGTTGGCGCGTGTATCCATACGCCACCGCCACCTGCAAACCAGCTTGTGATGGTGAACACGTCAAAGCCATGGCCAGGCGATCAACTTTGGGATCCGGTCTGGGTTACGGGAACACTACGCACGCAGCTACAGTCCACGAAACTGGGTCAAACCGGCTATTCCATAACGGCTGAAGAAATGGAAGTTTACGTTTGGTGAGCCGTCATGTGCCTCGCCGGGCCGTTCTGGCTGGAATGGCAACGGCGGCGTTCGCGCCACGTTTGGCACTGGCTGATACCTATATCGACCTTGCGTGGAATGACCTGCTGCCCAAGAACCAAACGTTCGTCCCGGACGTTGTGCGCGAATTTCTCGGACATGATGAAAGTACCGCGCAATATGGCCAACAGCCCGCATCATCTGGCGTTAGACCAGATTGGAACGGGCAGAATGTTCGCCTGCCGGGATTCATTATACCCATCGATTACAGCGGCAAAGGCGTTACAGCCTTTATCTTAGTGCCCTATGTCGGCGCTTGTGTGCATGTACCGCCCCCGCCTGCCAATCAATTGGTTTTCGTGACGACACCAACGCCCTACGAGACTGCTAAACTGTTTGAAGCCGTCAGTGTTATGGGCCCATTCGGCGTCTCATCCATCTCAACACATCTCGCGCAAGTGGGCTATGCGTTGTCCGCGGATGCGATCGAACCATACAGCGTATAAGGCGGCTGTTTCAGTTTCCTCAGAATTCATTTGAAACGCAGGAACGACACGTCACGGTCCAAACGATGATGTTAATCCGCCAGAGACATGAGGGCATAGGTGATCTGTGCCGTCGTAAAGTCAGAGACAGTGCTGTTTTCATTCGGCGCGAGTTCTACGATATCGCACCCAACAAGCCTGCGGCCATTCAAAGCGTGGCGAACCAAATTTAAGGCTTGGTAATATCCCAAACCTCCCGGCACTGGGGTGCCCGTTGCAGGTAGGATCGACGGATCAAGCCCATCAACGTCAAAGCTGACATAAATGTCTTTTGGAAAATCTGCGGGAAGGTCAACAGCTTGGATGGCTTCGGTCACAAGCTGCTCTGCATCGCGGTAAAAGACAGCGCGGTCATCTCTGCGTTGAACCTCTTCTGCACAAAGGGCACGGACGCCGAATTGTGCGATTGCGATCCCTTCTTCTTCGGCCAGCAATTGCATCACCGATGCATGGGAATGTCGTTCACCTTGATAGGCACGGCGTAAATCTGCATGAGCGTCGATTTGCACAATCCCGATGGGACGTCCCAAAGCACGCGCGACCCCCACGACTGCGCCATAGCTTAGCGCATGTTCGCCGCCCAAAGTGACCGGGATTGCGCCGGATGCAACGGCAGCTTCCGTGTGCCCGGCAATGGCCTGCATCACGTCGGGCAATGGACCGGTGCAGTCAATAGCGCCTTCAGTGACGATCCCTTTGGCACAGGGCTCATTGCCGCGAAACAGACGTTCCAATTCAACGCTGGCCTCTAATATTGCGGCGGGCCCGCCTGCCGTTCCGGCGCTATAAGACACCGTGCGTTCCAGCGGCACCGGGATGACACGGAATTTCGCAGTTTTGGGATCTCGCTCGGACGCGCTTAATTCGCCTTCAAGAAAATACGTCATGACAGCCGGTCCAGAAAATCATCATAGGTGAATTCCCGGATCATGCGCAGATCATCCGTATCGGAATTCCACAGTGCAATCGACGGCAGCGGCACACCATTGAACGTGTTCGTTTTCACCATCGAATAATGCGCCTGATCAAGAAAGGCGATGCGTTGACCCACCTGAAGCGGCGCATCAGTGGTATAGTCGCCAACCACGTCACCCGCCAAACAAGAGGGGCCGCCAATACGGGTGGTGACACCGCTGTCTACCTCGCCCAAAAGGTCGGGGCGATAAGGCGCTTCAAGTACATCTGGCATGTGACACGTCGCGGAAATGTCGGTGATGGCAAGTGGCATATCGTTATGCGTGACATCCAGGACTTCGCCGACCAAAATGCCCGCAAATAATGCACACGCCTCGCCCGGTTCCAGATAGACATCGATATCATACCGGTCTTTGATTTGGCGAATAAACGCGATTAATCCGGCGCGGTCATAATCCGATTTGGTGATGTGATGACCACCCCCAAGGTTCAACCACTTCATCTTGGGCAACCACATGGCCATACGATCTTCGATGGCTTCCCAAGTACGCAGTAGGGGCGCAAACCCTTGTTCGCACAGGGTGTGCATATGCAAGCCATCGACCCCATCTAGATCGACACCCTTAAGGTGGCTGATCGGCGTGCCCAAACGGGAACATGGGGCGGCTGGATCGTATTTCGGGGTCCACCCTTCGGAATGCTCGGGGTTGATCCGCAAACCAACACTCACCTGCGCGCCGCGATCTCGCGCGTGTTGCACGTGATCCGCAAACCGAACCGCTTGTGAGGGCGTGTTAAAGATCAGATGATCGGACAGGTCGATGATCTCGTCCAATTCTTCGGCCTTGAACCCTGCGCAGAACGTGCTGACTTCGCCGGTAAATTTCTCACGGCCCAGCTTTGCTTCGTACAGGCCCGAGGCGCAGGTGCCGGACAGGTACTTGTCCACCAAAGGGGCCAGCGAAAACATCGAAAAGGCCTTGAGCGCCAGCAATATCTGCGCACCAGATTGATCGGCTACAGCGCTCAAGATCTGCAAATTGCGTTCAATCGCCACCTCATCCACGACAAAGCAAGGCGATGGAACCCGGTTGAGGTCAAGTCGCGCAAAGCTGTCGCGGGAAAGGCGGTCGATATCGGTCATTAGAATTCAGGATGTCCGTCAAGTTCGACAACCTGCCAAGGCAAACCATCAGTGTTGAGCATATCCATAAACGCATCGGGGTTCAGCTGTTCGGTGTTCCAAACGCCGGGGTCCAACCATTCACCTTTCATCATCATCGCCGCCCCGATCATCGCCGGCACACCCGTGGTATACGCAACCGCTTGACTACCCACCTCAGCAAAACACTCCTCGTGATCGCAGATGTTATAGATGTAATAGGTCTTTTCACCGTCATCCGTGGGGCCCGTGATGATGTCGCCGATACACGTCTTACCCTTGGTCAACGCGCCCAATTCGCTTGGGTCAGGCAGCACAGCCTTGAGGAATTGCAACGGGATGATTTCCTGCCCTTCATAGATCACGGGATCAATGCGGGTCATGCCGATATTCTGCAACACTGTGACATGGTTGATATAGGCATCGCCAAAGGTCATCCAAAACCGTGCGCGCTCAATCTCGGTGAAATGAGTTTTGAGGCTTTCCAGCTCTTCGTGATACATCAAGTACATGTTCTTTTCGCCAACAGCTGGAAAATCGAACGCAACCTTGCGAGTCATCGCAGGCGTTTCGACCCACGCCCCTTGCTCCCAATGACGCGCCACAGCAGTGACTTCGCGAATGTTGATCTCGGGATTGAAGTTCGTCGCAAACGGCTTGCCATTATCGCCACCATTACAATCCAACACGTCAATCAAACGAATACCGTTCAGCTTGTGCTTGCGGACCCACGTCGCAAAGATCGACGTCACACCCGGATCAAAGCCAGATCCCAATACAGCCGTTAGGCCTGCTTTCTCAAACCGGTCCTGATAGGCCCATTGCCAGTGATATTCGAATTTGGCCGTGTCTTCCGGTTCATAATTGGCGGTGTCCAGATAATGTACGCCCGCCTCAAGACAGGCATCCATCAAGGCCAAATCCTGATAGGGTAACGCCAGATTCACAACCAATTCCGCGCCAGTCTCTTTCATGAGGGCAGCCGTGGCCGCCACATCCATCGCATCGATCTGACGGGTTGCGATCTCAACACCGGTGCGGGTTTTGACATTGGCTGCGATCTCTTCACATTTGGATAATGTGCGGCTGGCAAGCGTGATGTGTTTGAAAATCTCAGGGTGCATTGCCATTTTGACAACTGCGACAGCGCCGACGCCGCCTGCACCCACAACCAAAACGTTATCCATTGCGTGATCCTTCTGAAATGCTTAATGGCCCAGTGTCAAAATAAGTCGATCCAGCCAAGCTGTTTTTGTATGCAGCAATCATCGAACGCCGCTCGTTCGCGTTCACCCGCCCGGCCTTCACCGCACGTTCTACGGTTTTGCGGAATGTGCTTAGGCAATCGTTGGGGTCATATTCAACATAGGACAACACTTGCGCGATTGTGTCGCCTTCGGTTTCATTTTCGATGTCGAACCCACCCGCATCATCCAGCGATATGGTCACCACATTCGGATCGCCAAACAGGTTGTGCAAATCGCCCAAGGTTTCCTGATAGGCCCCGACAAAAAAGACCCCGATAAAGTAATCTTCGCCCTCGCGTAGGGAATGGACAGGCAGCGCATCGGCCACGCCATCAGACACAACAAACTTGTCGATCTTACCGTCGCTGTCGCAGGTTATGTCCGACAACACCGCCTGTCGTGCCGGGCGTTCATCCAAGCGTTGCAAGGGCATGATTGGGTGCAACTGATCAATTGCCCAAACATCTGGCAACGACTGAAACAACGAGAAATTCCCATGATAGTAATCAACAAACCCGGCCAATTGTTCGTCGATCTGGCCCTCATGCTCAGGCTTGCCCGCTTCGGTTTTGAACCGGGACAAAAGGTACAGAAACCCCTGTTCAGCCCGCGCCAGCAAGGGCAGGTCAATCTGGCCACGCCGGAACAAAGCGCGGATTTCGTCGCGGTAATAAATCGCATCGTTAAACGCCTCTTGCAGGCGATTACCAACAATATAGCTTTCAACCGCCAAAAGGTCGGTCAACAGATGATGATCATCCGGGTGGATTTGCGGTTTATCGGATTTGTCATACAGCGTTGCGTCCAGAATATTGAACACAAAGATCGCGGATTGCGCGACGATAAAGCGGCCACTTTCCGTCACAATAGTCGGGTGATCGATCCCCGCATCATCCATGGCATAGCCGACGGTTTCGACCAGATTGGCGCAGTACTCGTTCACCGTGTAATTAACTGAATTGTCGTCCGTACGCCGTTCACCCGTGTAATCCACACCAAGGCCACCGCCCAAATCCAGATATCGCAAAGGCGCCCCAAGGCGCCGCAGCTCGGTATAGAACCGGCACGCTTCGGTCGTTGCGCGCCGAACGTCCATGATGTTGGGCACTTGCGATCCTAAATGCGTATGTTGTAACACAAGGCAATCCATCATGCCCGTGTCATGCAAACGCGATTGCAGCTGCACAAGATCCAGCGCACCCAATCCAAACACAGAACGATCCCCGGAGGACGCCTGCCATTTGCCGGTCACGGTTTCCGTCAATTTGATCCGTACACCAAGGCTGGGCCGCACATTCAATTCTTGTGAAATGCGATGGACGATTTCGAATTCGGCCAAGCTTTCTAGCACAATGATCGTATTGAATCCCAACTTTTGGGATAGGATCGCAAGATGAACAAAGGCCGCATCTTTCGCGCCGTTACAAATCAACAAAGCCTCAGGCGACATCGATTGTGCAAGGGCGATCAATAGCTCGGGTTTTGAACCAACTTCCAATCCAAAATGATAAGGTTTGCCGGCCTCAGACAAACGTTCAATCACTTCTGACTGCTGATTGACCTTGATAGGGAAAACGCCGCGGTAATCGCCTTTGTATTGTCTGTCTTTGAATGCAGCTGCAAAGGCATCATGCAACCGCGCCAATGAACGGTCCAAAAACGGCTGAACGCGCAGCATGATCGGTGCAGAAATACCCCGCTGTGTCAGCGCATCCATGATGGACGGCAGCGACACGGGCGGCGTGCCCCCCGCCGGGTTGCAAAGCGCTAGCGCACCATCCCCCGCGACTGACAAAAGATCATCGCCCCAGCGATCAAGTCCATAGAGATCTGCAAACAGTTTTTCAGACCGGCTATCGCTTGCGGAATTCCCGGTGTTCTTTTTCGAATTCAAGGAAGGAGTATTCACGCGCCGCTCCAACAACTATCGCGGCCCAATTGGCTGGTTCAGAATTGGCATCCAATGCAAGCCTGCCGTGCAATTAACGCCGCATTAAAACGCAATTCTTGTAGACGCAAGTCCTGATCTTGCATCCATTTACCCTTGGGCCACAGTCAGCTGAGTTTGTTCAGCTTGTAATCAGCGCTTGGGTTGCCAAACCAAGAAGCAAACAAGCTTCAGTCGAACTATCAACAAATTTCCAGTTCACGTTTGCCGCGAACATCGGAGAGCGCCATGAATTCGACACCAGACATTGAACCTAGCACGAGCAAATTAAGGTACGCCTTCCACATCTTTTTGGGCCTGCTGATTTTGCCATTTTTGGTTTTACGTCGCCCTGAAATGATAATGGAATTTGGAAGGTTCTTACGCGAGTCATTTGGTCAAAGCAGAGGTATCCTGCTGACATCATCAAAGCACCGTCATCGAATTCAATTCAATACCGTCGACTCGGACCCAAGCCTTGAACAGCTCGAAGCCGCAAGGGAGCGCATGTCGGATCTTGCTCACGCGCAGGACTGGGTCGCCTTGGGTGAACAGCTCGAGGAATGGGATCGCACGAACGCAGCTTGCGTCGCAAACAAACGCTTTATTCATCCCGGATTGGATCGTGCGATTGACGTTCTGATCGCTGGACGCCCCGGTGCGCGTCGATGTGAACCTTTAGACATAGCGCGAATTCCAGATGAATTGATTGACGATGCCATGAGGCATTTCAAACAGGACCTCGACCGCT
>JBDWGM010000006.1:0-6321 GCA_039975755.1 Paracoccaceae bacterium
CGCCAGCGCGGATGATCGATGTCCAGCGTGATCGGAAAGACCTGCTTGGAAATCTCGGACGTTTTGCGGAACACTTCCTGCCCGTACCACGTCACATCAACCCCGAGCGCGTCATGGAAGACAGGCCGCTGATGATCGCGCACCCACATGGTCGAATACACGGCCGTCAAAAAGAACTTGATCCACAGCTTGTTGGTGAAACTTTCGGTCAGCTTGGGGTCGGTCTTCATCAACAGCGCGAACGCCTCACCGTGCGCGAACTCGTCATTGCACCACTCCCGAAACCATTTGAAGATCGGGTGGAACCGCAGCTCAGGGTTCTGCTCTAGGTGACGATAGATCGTGATATAGCGCGCATAGCCGATCTTTTCGCTGAGATAGGTCGCATAATAGATAAACTTAGGCCGGAAATAGGTGTACTTCTTCTGCTGGGTCAGAAATCCAAGATTCACCCGAATTCCAGCTTCGCGCAGGGCGTCATTGATAAAGCCTGCATGGCGTGCCTCATCGCGCGCCATCAGTTGGAACAGCGTTGTTATATCCTCGTTGGACCCGCGCCGCTTCATCTCTTTGTACAGCACACAGCCTGAAAATTCAGCCGTGCAGGACGAAATCAGGAAATCGATGAACTCAGCCTTCAGTGCGGGTTCCATCCCGTCCCAATCGACCTCATCCCAATCGGCATTCTTCTTGAAATGGCCCTTGTTGGGGTCGGCTTTCATTTGCGCGATCAGCTTGTCCCACTCGGCTCGGACGGGGGTGACATCAATCGCGTCCATCTCGTCAAAATCCGTGGTGTAAAAGCGCGGTGTCAGTAACGTGTTTTGCATCGCAACTTCGGTGGCCTTTTCGGACGTCATCGGCCCATCAAGCGCGTCTTGTGCGGCAATCGCATCCTCGGCCGTTTCGGCAAATGCGGAATGTGTGGGGGCGTTCATGTCAGCACCTCTTCAGAGAACGAAAATTCGCACAGTTCCATAAACTCAAAGTCGCCCGTGGCACGGGTCCAAAGCTGTTCCAGCTTGGAGGCGCGGGTGATCGTGGCGGTGCGGTCCTTAACAACCACTTCACCGTAAGGGGCCATGATCTCGGCCCCGTGTACTTGCACGCTGTCACCGGGATGCACGACGGCCCCGTTGTTGAATTTCACATGCGCGGACAGCTCCTCGAAGCGGTGCGATATAGTCACCGTGCAGGGGGCGGTTTCTTTTGATCGTGTCAGAAGTCCCATTGGTTAAGTCCCTTTGGCTTTAGTGGTTCAGTCGATCAGCTTGGCGAAAGCTGCGACGTTGTCTTGGCCATATCCGATCAGTTCGATCTTCCAGCCGGTGGTATCGTCAATCACGGCCACGTGGCCGTTGGCGCGTTTCACAAGGCGCACGGGCGCGTCCGAAGGCACGTCTTGCACCAGTCGTTCGCGGGTCACTGACAGCCAGATCACGTCGATGAACCCGGCTTTGTTGTCATTGGAATGCGCCAGCTTGGCACCGTCTGCGTCCAGAACTTGCACACCGTCGCTGCGGTTGCCGATCAGCGTTATGGCAACCTCCGAAACGATGTCACTATGGGGCACAATGGCGATCACGGGGCGGTCGGTCAGGCGGGCATAGCTCACAAGTGTGACGGCACCCAACATCAGCGCGAACATGGCTTTGACCAACACGGTCGGCACCATATCCCGATCACGGTGCTTCATCTGAGTGGCGAGAGAATTTGTTGTCTGCATCTCCATCACTCCGCTGGAACAGCATTGGGCATGGAAACCGGCGCGATTTGCGGCGTGGACACCCGGGTTTCCGCTGCATCCGCAAAGATAGCTGCCACACGGGCGGCTTCCGGGATTGCACGAAAGGAAGGCTGTGTGCGGCGCATGGCCCACGGGCGCACATGCGGCCACGTCATCAGGTAAGACAAACGCGTGTCGCCCATCAGCTCAAACGTGATGGTGCCCAAACCTGATGGGCGCACAGCCGCCTGAGCATTGGCAATGCACACAAAAGGCAGGTTCAACGTCATCGTTAGTGCGGCACCAATGCGCATACAGGCGCGCTTGTTGGTGAGGGTGTAAACCGTGCTGCGCGCTTGGACAGTGGCCACGCCAATCACGATCATTGCGACCAGTGCTCCGGCCACCAGAAACGGCAAGCCTTGTGCCATGGCGGCTGTCAGGGAGACCTCGCCCGAGGCAACAACGACGCGTACCATTGCCAGCAGGGCGAAATACCCAAGAATCCAGTTCAGCGCCCATGCGTCTTTGGCCAAACGTAACGGATTGGGTGCGCCTTGCCACAGAATATGCTCATCTGCCGGCAAGGCTTCGGGCAATCCGCGGACCGGTTCAAACTTGAAGTCATCATGGTACATTGTTGTCATCCCTTTTGTCGTCACCGGGCCTTGGCTGAGACCCGGTGTCATGTGTTTAGATCTTGGGTTCTGTCCGGGCGGGATCGGCATACAGTGTGCCGCCACCGTAATAGGCCATGATCTTTTCCTCTTCGAGCAGCGTGATTTGTCCCGGCTGCGCAATTCCCGGCACATCCGAAAATTGCGTGCTGTAGATCGAGCGCACAGCCACGCGGTTTTTGTGGATCTTGCAGAAGTTCATCGGGATCAGACGGGTTTGCCCGCTGCCTTCCGGGTTCAGATCTACGGTCAGGTAACGCACCAATTGTTCAGGCACATCGACCCACATATCGATAACACGCCCAATCACTTCGCCGTCGCCGCCGACCACCGCTTTACCGCGTGGATCAATTCCTGCAGACACGTGAAACTCTTCCAGCATCGACAACGGTTTGATCTTGGCATGCCCATGGGCGTCCAGTTCTGGCCAGTCTTGGCGAGGTGCCCATGCAGCCGGACCAACGCCGTCCAACATCGGATTGCCCGTCGGCACAAAGGGGGATCCCGCCGCGAGACCTGTCGCCTCAAGCGCCAGATTGTCTCGATCACCACGCTGGCCCGAAGGCACAGTCAGCGCGCCGCGATCATGGGGCAGGTGGAACGTCTTGTCGTTTGGCACCGGAAACGGCCCTTGGTTCGCGGAGTCGCCGCCACTGTCATTTTCCAGCGGATACCCTTCGCGCATATTTTCAGTTTGCAGGTAATAGACAAGCAGCGCGAAAAAAATCCAAAACATCCAGATCGCAGCACTCGCCAGATCGAAGTTCCCAAAGAACTCAGTGCCAAGCATTTTTATCTCCTATGCGTATCATGTGGGGAAATCCGTCAGTTCAAAGCTGCGCGGTGTCCGAGCGGTAAGGCCTTTGGTGCGCACAAGTGGCCCCAAAGCAATGAGTGTAGCGAAAAGCACAATAATTTCAGCCTGATAGACCACCGAATAGCCGATGGAGGGCGCCTGCAGCACACCACCCAAAAGGCCGCTATTGGCAGCCGAATTGACCAGATCACGGGTCGCGCCGCCGACAAAGATCGACAAACCAGCCCCCGTTGCTTGCGCAGCACCCCAAACGCCCAAGGCGAGGCCACGCCCTGCAGCGCCCGGCACATCAATGGTCATCGCGGCTGTCAGGGTTGCCACCGCGAATAAGCCACCGCCCAAACCAATCAAAGCGGCCCCCGCGTAAAACAACGCAGGTGACGCAAGTGGCGCGGACAACAACACGGCGCTGAAGGCAAACAAGCCCACGATCACACCGCGCGCGCCCATGCGGTAGGGGTCAATGCCCAACGACAACCAGCGCGCAGCAAGGCCAAAGCCCAATAAAGCGCCCGCTGCCCACATCGCGGTCAACAACGTGGTCGCGGAAACGGACAGCCCAAGGACTTCGCCGCCGTAAGGTTCCAACAAAACATCCTGCATGTTAAACGCGATGGTGCCCAGAAAGATCGTCACAACCAGCCGGCCCATATCGCTGTTGCGGTTCAGATCGGCCCATGCGGTGCCAAAGCTGGGTTGTGGTGCGGCGCGTTCTTCTTTCGTCATAGGGGACATCTTTTCCTGCTTCCACAGGGCGATGATGTTCAACACCAGCGTCATCATAGCCGCGCCTTGCACGACCTGCACCAACCGAAGTGCGGCGTAGTCTTTGAGCAGCGTGCCGACGATTACCGCGGACACCCCCATACCCAGCAGGTACATCACATACAAAAGCGACACGACCTTTGCGCGGGTCTCTTCACTGGCGCGATCTGCCGCCAGCGCAAGGCCCGCTGTTTGCGTCATGTGCATGCCAAGGCCCGTCAGCAGGAAGGCCAATGCTGCCGCGATTTCGCCAAACAGACCGGCATCCAGCGCAGTGTCCCCGGCCAGTGCCAGCAGCGCCATGGGCATGATCGCCAGCCCACCAAACTGCCAGAGTGTGCCGAACCACAGATAAGGCACCCGTTTCCACCCGATAGCCGAGCGGTAATTGTCCGATTTGAACCCCAGTAAAGCGCGAAACGGCGCGATCAGTACCGGGATCGCGATCATCAGCGCAACGATCATGGCGGGCAATGAAAGTTCGACGATCATGACGCGGTTCAAGGTGCCAAGCAGCATCACTGCAGCCATTCCGACCGAAATCTGGAACAACGACAACCGCAGCAATTGCGCCAAGGGCAAGCCATCACTGGCCGCATCCGCAAAGGGTAACATCCGAAGCGTCATGTTTTTGACTGCGCGCTTGGGGATCATGGACGGAACTCCAGCGCCTGCGAGATATAAAACCCGGATGACACCTGCTCGACTTCGCGCAAATGACCGGCGGTCGCGGCGGCGATTTGCGCGGCGCGATGCGGGATCATGGTGGGCGAGCGGTCCGCACGGGGGAATAGTTTCCCGGCACGCCACATCATCATCAGCAACGGTGTGCGGGGGGCCACGGTAAAGGTCATGTTGCCACTCAGACGCGGTGCGAGGTCATCCAAAATGCGGCCAATATCCTGCGCGGTGTAATAGATCAGGCTGTCCATCGCCACGATATGATCAAAGCGCCCCAGTTTAGGGTCCAGCATGTCCCCCGCCGCCAAAGTCAGCGACCCGGCCACATGTATGGGACGGCGTTTCTGTGCGATCTCAATCAGTTGTGGAGATATATCCACGCCCACAACATCCGCGCCGCGTTCTGCCAGTTCAAACGACAAGGCGCCCGTACCACAGCCCGCGTCCAGTATGCGCGCGCCGCGCAAGTCTTGGGGCAATTGCGCGGTCAGCACATCGCGCATCCGATCCCGCCCAGCGCGCACCGTCGCGCGAATGCCCGACACAGGCGCGTCAGAGGTCAAACGCTCCCATGTGCGGGTGGCGGTGTGGTCGAAATATGTTTCGACGCGGTTGCGGGTAGCTTCATAACTCATCAATCAAACCCAAGCAGTTCAAAGATATCACGGTCCGGCAGGGGCGCGGGTGCCAAAGGCTCTGTCCCGTTCCACAGCGTTTCAGCAAGGCGAATGTATTCTTTGCGCACCTGCACGATTTCTTCGTCATCAGGCATTTCGAAAAGGGTCTTTTTCTTCAAGCGCGAGCGCCGAATGGCATCCAGATCAGGCATGTGCGCGATGCGGTTGAACCCCACCGTCTTGCAATAGCGATCAACCTCGTCTGTTTCACGCGACCGATTTGCGACACAGCCCGCCAGCCGCACTTTGTAGTTCGCCGACTTGGCTTGTACGGCGGCAATGATGCGGTTCATTGCATAGATGCTGTCAAAGTCGTTGGCTGTCACAATCAAGGCGCGGTCTGCATGCTGCAAAGGGGCTGCAAACCCACCGCAGACCACATCGCCCAGCACGTCAAAGATCACTACGTCGGTGTCTTCTAACATGTGGTGCTGTTTCAGCAGTTTCACGGTTTGACCAACGACATAGCCGCCGCAGCCGGTGCCCGCAGGCGGACCGCCAGCCTCAACGCATTTCACGCCGTTAAAGCCGTCAAAGACATAGTCTTCAGGGCGCAGTTCCTCGGCGTGGAAATCGACCTCTTTCAGGATATCGATCACAGTGGGTTGCAAGGTGCCGGTCAGCGTAAATGTGCTGTCATGTTTGGGGTCACACCCGATTTGCAGCACCCGTTTGCCCAGCTTAGAGAACGCAGCTGACAGGTTCGACGAAGTTGTTGACTTGCCGATCCCGCCTTTGCCGTAAACGCTGAAGACTTTCGCGCCTTCGATCTTGGCATTGTCGTCCTGATGGACCTGCACAGATCCCTCACCGTCCCCACCGAGGTTGGGAATGTTTCTATCAAGTGGGCTCATTTTGGTCCCTTTCCAAAGGAAATGACGGTCATTCGGCTGCAATGCCCTCTAGTCTGTCTTCAATTGCGTCGGCTGCGTTTTGCAGCGCGGCGAGTGTTTCTTCGTCCGGTGTCCAATAATCGCG
>JBDWGM010000007.1:0-30752 GCA_039975755.1 Paracoccaceae bacterium
GGAAAAATTCATCATGGATTGCGAATTACTTCAACAAATCCAGCGTTATATGGATCCATCCATTTGCGCCACCGGACCCGAAGAAATTGCGCTGGACGCCATAAAAGAAGTCGGAAGCGGAGGGCATTTCTTTGGCACTCAGCACACGCAGGACCGATATACGACTGCGTTTTATCAACCATTCTTGAGCGACTGGAAGAATTTTGAGGCGTGGGAAATCGCTGGCAGTATTTGGACACCGGAACGCGCACATTTGATATTCAAGGAAATCATTGCCAATTTTGAAGCCCCTCCAATGGATGAGGCTATCCACGAGGAATTGAGAGATTTTGTCGAAAGGCGCAAAGCAGAAGGCGGTGCCCCGACCGATTTCTGAACAGGAATTTGGTCGGCGTTTGTGCTTCCTTAACATTAATTTGGGCAATGTGTGTGTGAAGGGGCGCAAGGAAACGCATGCACGGATTAATTAACTGCGCGATCCAAAGTTTCGTTAGCGATACGTACGGTGCGCAAAAATGGTTGGAAGTCACGCGCGAAGCTGACCTCGATTTTGTCGAATTTGAAGCCATGCTTATGTATGATGACCAATTGACCGATACCATACTGGACGCATCTGCAAAGCTCTTGGAACGCCCTCGGATTGACGTGATGGAAGATATTGGAACGTATCTTGTTAGTAATCCAAAGGTTGAATCTCTGCGACGTTTACTGAGGTTTGGGGGCGTCAATTTCACTGAATTCTTGCACTCACTGGACGAATTGCCGGACCGCGCACGTCTTGCTGTTTCTGATTTGAATCTTCCTAGATTGGAAGTGCGAGAACAAAATTGCAGCCATTTCACTTTGGATTGCGAAAGTCCAATCGAAGGTTATGGATATGTTTTGATGGGTGTGTTGAGAACGATGGCCGATGATTACGGGGCCTTGGCATTGTTAGAACACCGTGGCGGAGGTTTGGGGCGAGAAACGATTGATATTACGCTTGTAGAAACTGAGTTTGCGGCAGGTAGAAGTTTCGAACTCGGAGTTCCTCAGTCATGACCAAGGGCCAAAAGTTAACGGAGGTGTTGGATGTTTTTTGCCCGATGTACTTGGTTCTAAGTAAATCAGGTCACATTATCCACTGTGGTCCCACCTTGGCAAAGCTACGCGACAAGCCTCTGATTGGATTGCGGTTTTTAGAGGTGTTCTCGCTAAAAAGCCCCCGTGGAGTATCGTCTGTTCAAGAACTGATGAATAACCGCGGCGCTAAATTGAAACTTCAGTTCCATGACAATCCGAAAACGGAACTGAAGGGCGTCCCGATGCAAGGATTGCGGGATGGAGAACTGTTTATCAATTTGTCGTTCGGCATTTCGATCGTGGATGGAGTGCGGGATTATGCATTGACCAGCGCTGATTTCGCCGCCACCGATCTAACAGTTGAGATGCTTTATCTGATAGAGGCCAAATCCGCAGCGATGGAAGCGTCTCGCAAGTTGAATTTGCGGTTGCAAGGCGCAAAGATTGCAGCCGAAGAGCAGGCGTTTACCGACACGTTGACCGGGCTGAAAAATAGACGTGCAATGGACCATATCCTGAATAGGCACTCCCAATGGGATACAAGCTTTTCGGTTATGCAGGTTGATCTGGATTGGTTCAAAGCGGTCAATGACACATTGGGACATGCTGCGGGCGATCACGTTTTGCAAACGGTTGCGCGAATTATGGTCGAAGAAACGCGTGAAAATGACACTGTTGTTCGCACCGGCGGAGACGAGTTTTCGATCATTTTGCCGGAAACGCATGATATCAAAATCTTAACCCGTATTTCGGAGCGAATAATCAACCGACTGTCGACGCCTATCCCTTTTCAAGGCGAAACCTGTCGAATCTCGGCCAGTGTCGGAATCGCTTTATTTGACCCCGAATTAAATGACACAATCGAAGCCGTTTTAGGAAATGCTGATATCGCGCTGTATGCGTCGAAACATTCCGGGCGCGCACAAACGACATTCTACGATCCTTCTTTGCGAAAAACCGAAGAATTTTTAGAACCTCCCGTTGGACGGGCGATGCCAAACTGACGGCGAGTTTCTTTTTGCTGACGAGCGGGGGTGCTTTGACCCTGCACACAGGGAAACCTGAATGTCATCGCCCCAACCGGTTCCTGAGCGGCAAATCAACTTTGCGTTCATTGCTCACGGGTTCATCCTAGACTTTCGGCGCAATTGACGCGTTCAAGTGAGGTGGTGTCAATTGGTTGAGCGAGGGACAAAAGCTGCTGGCCCAAGGCCACAGAAAAACTGCGAGACAATGAGTTAAGAGTACAGTTCGACGGTACCTTTCCAGTCGCTTTGATGTTTTCGGGAGGATAATTCATGAAGCGAAATATCTGTGACTACCTCGGCCACGTCGGGAAGGTGCTCCTGTCTGTTCTCGCAAAAGGCGTGGGAGCTGCGGGAGAATTCACTGTGGCTTCGGAGTTGCGAACCAGAGCCCACGGACTCTCAACCGTTATGTCAAACTGGGGTCAATTGCCCGCGCCCGAAACCATCCTATCGCAACGATTAAGCCCCACATTCGATAGACTTTCCGAAAGCGCTCTGGTCTCGCAGATCGTTTGGCACGGTAAAATACCGAGTCCAGCGTCATTGTACAGAAAGTGGCCGAGGCGATTGCCGCCGTTCGCAAGAAGATCACCAACGATGCCTGGCGCGATCTACGGGCCTAATTTTGCAAAGCAAGCCTTGAGCTTGTGACGACACATTGGTGGCCCTGACCGCAAAATCGTGGGGCCTCCAGTCTCAACTCATTCGGGACGCATAAAGAGTCATTTCAGGCGGATAATAGCAAAAAGCAGGTCTGAAAATAAGCAATCAACTTGGAGGACTAAAATGAAAAGACTTCTTTCAGCTACCGCGAGCCTTGCTATTTCTGCTGGCTTTGCAGTGGGGCAAAACGCAAATGTACCAGATAATCTGGACAAACTGTCTTCGTTTCAAACAACTGGTGTGACTGATTTTACCTTTGTCGAACAAGGCGGGGATTACGCGGCAGGGATCAAAGCAACACTGGAAAAGATCACTTTGCCCGCAGGGTTCAAAATTGGCCTCTATGCCGTGGTTCCGGATGCACGTCACATGGCCGTGGGACCACAAGGCATCGTGACATTTGTCGGGACACGAAAAGACAAGGTATGGTCAGTCACAGACCGCAACAAAGACCGTGTCGCGGATGAAGTGAAAGATTTTGCGCCGTCCTTGACCTTTGCTATTCCGAACGGGCCATGTTTTTCAAACGATGGTTTCCTCTACATCGCGGAGCAAAACCGCGTTCTGTTGTTCCCTGCAGCCGAGTTTTTCTATGAAAGTCCGGATGTTGCGGCCTTCAACCTTGTCGCGCAGGGGGATCTGATCCCGGTCGAAGAGGAGAGTTTTAATCATACTGCACGGGTTTGCAAAATTGGTCCGGACAAAAAAATCTATATCTCGCTTGGTCAGCCTTTCAACGTCGCACCGCCAGAAAAACTGCCGTTGTACAACGAAGTTGGGATTGGCGGCATCATTCGGTTGAATCTGGATGGTACCGGGCGCGAAGTTTATACGCGCGGCGTTCGAAATTCTGTTGGGCATGATTTCCACCCCGAAACGGGCGAGCTGTGGTGGACTGACAACCAGGTCGACGGCATGGGTGATGATATTCCTCCGGGTGAGATCAATCGTCAGACGGCTGCTGGTCAGAACTTTGGTGCGCCTTGGTTTGGCGGCGGTGATGTTCGGGTGAAAGATTTCGATTACGACAAGGAAGAAGTCCCTGCGGATGTCGTTATGCCTGCCGTCGAAACCGTGGCACATGCTGCCGATCTGGGTATGTCGTTCTATTCTGGAAATATGTTCCCGGCCAAATACAAGAACGCAATCTTTTCAGCGCAACATGGGTCTTGGAACCGGACGACTCCTGTTGGTGCGCGGGTCATGGTGACTTTCATCGATGATGAAGGCAATGCCTCGATAGAGCCCTTTGCGGAAGGCTGGATTGACGAGAATGGCGAATACTTGGGGCGGCCGGTCGATGTAGCACAGTTGCGCGATGGGTCGATCCTTGTCTCAGACGATTTGGCCGGAGCGATTTATCGCATCTGGTACGAAGGATGAACCACCTCACCTTCATTCTGTGTCTCGGCGGGATCATTCTCGCCGGGGCAAGCCAAGCGCAAGACGCAGAAGCGGGGCGCAAGGTGGCGGGAATGTGTAGAACATGCCATGGGCTTGATGGCGTGGCACGCATTCCAATCGCGCCACATATTGGTGGAGAATCCGCACAATACCTGTCTCGGCAACTGACGGCCTTTCGCGACGGCACCCGTGAGCACGAAATGATGAGCATCGTGGCGCGTTCCCTGACGGACCTTCAAATTGATGATGTGTCTGCATGGTATGCCAGTCACGAGGCAACGGCCGAAGTAACAGAAGACATCGCAAACGCTCCAGAAGCCTGTACGGCGTGCCACGGCACGGATGGGATCGCAACCATGGAGGATGCACCCAATTTGGCTGGTGAAACCAACATCTACATTAACACGCAACTCAAGGCGTTTCGGTCTGGAAAACGCACGCACGACATAATGAGCGAAATTGCAGCCAATATGAGCGACGCCGAAATTCGATCCGTCGCAGATTGGTATGATGGTATCAATCTATCTGTGACAGCGCCCGATTAGGACCGTCAGGCAGAGGGGTTATTGGAATGGATCGCTGGCACGCGAATGCCATTACTTCTGATTTTTTGCCTTCTGTTCAAAGGTGGGCCTCAATAACAACGAAAGTAACACGCTTTCCATATCGCATTTAGCAATGGCGCATCAGTTTCAACTGCCGTGACCTTTGGACAAGGTTTTCTGATCTAACAATTGAGTAATATGGTAGTTTCTCAAAGAGAGATCAAAAAAACTTGAACAGATCGATCCTCACATAACAGGGTCTTGAAGGAGAAGGTCAAAATGCAAAATGAAAGTTCGGTCTTGAAAAAAGGTGAGAGCTAACATTTGTTGAAAAGTGAGTGTTTCGCCAATTTTTTAAATATTATTTATGGTGGCATTCGTTGGAACAAAAATTGCTACAATTACCAAATCTATATTTCCGTATTGGCTATTCATATTTTTTGACAGCTTTATAAATTAAATGTAATTAATGAAAGTGCGATTGCTCCAACATTTATTATGTGCCATGGGTTTTGAATTTCCCAAATGTTGGGTATAATTTTTGCCTGTAACGACTATGGAGAAATCCGAGGTTGGTGATGGTCTTTTACAATAAACAATCGATTCTCGCACAAATCGAACTGTTTCTTGAGCGAACACTCCATTTTCGACCACTCTCTCGGCGGGCAACTCTCTCGGTGTGAGATTTTCGGTGATAAATAGCAGCGCAAGAATCGTATAGTCTATTTTTGAAGGTACTTGCCAAGATATTGGCATGCATATTACTCACTGATTACAATTTCTTTTCCAGTTAAGGTTGTATTTTCCCCTTTCAACTTACCACTGCAAAGCGACTTACTCTTCCGATTCGATAATGGTTCTTGCCTTCGTTGCGACACGCACCGTCAACAAACACCCCAACATGAAAACGCCAAGTTCCCAGAAAAAGCTTGCGCCTAAATTTCGCGCAGTTATTGTGGTGATTGCCGTTCCAAATGCCAGAAAAGAAACAAAAAAAGCTAACCTGAAAAGACCTCCAGTGAACCATTGATATCCAAGCTTCACTTTTTGAAATATCAAAGAAGCGAAATTTAAAATCATCCAATACATGGACGCACCTCAGTTGAACCCCAATAGTAAGCTACGAGTGGGAGGTTGGCAATAAGTGGTTGTTTTTGTCACGTTCAATCCACCTTAGTGCAGAAAGTACTATCAAAGGATTAGCCGAAAATCTGTTCGAACATTCTGCCCGAATGGAAAAGTTCCAAATAGAGCGGCACTTTTCAAAGCTTATTTTGTCGCAGAACTACGTCAGTCAAAAAATTGCAGCCTGAGGCCGACAAATGACCTGGCTGCAATCCGTTTCAAACGACTGGCACTACTTAGCGCAACAATTTGCTATTGGGTTTGGTAACGTCCTGCCAAATTACCGCCAATCCAGTCGTCTAGTGCACGCGCTTGCAATTCCGCACTCAGGTCTGTCCAAGCGGCGGCGACGTCTTGGCCTCGTGCTTCAAATCTACCTTCGATTTCACGCTTAAGGGAGGATGCACCAATGTCACCCGCAGCTTCGGCAAGTAAAGAAAAGTAATAGGCCTGTGCATACGAGCGGGTGGCATTAGACCCGGTAAAATGTGCAAGAGCCAAGGCCCGCAAGTGTCGTGGATCATTGCCATCACCAATGGCATCTAGAACGTCTACCGAGTTACCAAGTGCGGTGATATTTTCGGCCTGCGCTTTCAGGACATCCGTGGTTGGCATTTGGTTTTCCAAGCGGTCCATCAAAGATACAGCGCCACGAACACCGCCTGCGGCGGCAATTAACGCGTACCGGTAGGACGCTGTTGGATCGCTGTTTTGCAAGGCTGCAGCAATCAATTCAGCGGCTTCAGCACCAACATTCGGATCGCCCACCAGAGGTTCCAACATGTCAGGCACCAAAGCTGGCGTCTGAGGCACACCTGCGCCATCCAACAATGCACGTCCTAACTCCAACCGACTCGCTGGGGTTAAGTTGGTGGGGTTGGACAGCGCGACGAGATCTTCGTTGTTAAGAATAAGAGCTCTTGCAAGGGGTGAAACACGTGCTTCAAGTGCCAATGCAGCGATCAGGGCTTGGGGTTCGGTGCTATAAGTTTCTGGTTCGACCAAAATACCATTTTCGGGCAGCTTCGCCTCTATGGTGATCTCGCCCGGGTCTGAAACAAAATCTTCGACTCGTGCCATTAATGCGTCGACAAAATTCCTTTCCACGGCAGTGACCTGCCTCAAGCCATCATTGGAAAGGGCTTGCGTGACGACTTCTGTGCCAATTTCGCTAATAGTTGCCGGATTGCGGAATGCAGGCGGCAAAACCGCGCTGATTTTTGACCAGCCACCCGTGTCTTTCAGGCTTGCGACACTGCGCATCACGCGGATGGCGGGTTCGTTAACCGATCTAGGTATGATCATTCCGCTGGTCGAAATATCGAGCGACGCAAAGTCGTTAATAGCCAGTGCCACGTCCATTGAGGTTTCCCCCGTTGTATAAACGTAGGCCGCGCGAATCTTGAATTGATCTAAGTCAATCTCGCGGATGCCCGCCGAACGCAATCCTAAGGCGACTTCTCGGGGAAGGCAGGCAGCGCTGGCCTTAGCTCCGATCAGGTTTACGTTCATTTCTGAAGCGATCTCAAAAGTCTTGGCTACATCAGTATTTAAAACGGCCCGGTTAATGGTAACCACACATTGGCGGGCTTGATCATAAGGCAATTGAGGCCGCGCTATTATGCCGGAAATCGCGACTGACCCGCGTGTCAAATCAGTTGAAAGGTACTCGTATTCCAGCTCCATCTGTGTACGCAGAGCGGCAATGGCCGTATTGGCAACAAAGGTCCCGATGCGATTGGGTGAAACGAATTCCAGCAAATTCGGTTGAGGGTCAGGTTCAGCAACAAGTGGCGTGGCGACTAGAGCAGCAACAAGAACGGAATGGGCAATACGAGGCATGAAATTTCCTATTTGATTTCAAGACAAGGTAAGGACCCCGAATTTATTTGCAAGGTTTGGAAATCCCGACATTATTTGTGCGGATGGTATTTCAAAGTTGTTGGCAACGGGATTTAAAACGCCGTCACCTTATCAATCTATCAAAGGCAGTGAGGTCGAGACCAAAAAAGCGCCAGAGAAAATCTAGATTGCGCATGAAAAAGGGTTGGGTGTTTGAGGGAATATTCGTTCAAGTGGGGATTTTAGGGATGACAAGGGTTGTGTCGGTGCCTGTTCGGGACAGGGCAAATCAAATCGCGCTCGCGACAGCCAACTGAACCGAAAAGGAGCCAAGTGCGATGCAGGGGGATTGGGTTCAAATAGTTTGACGTCAGCGACCGTTCAGCAGAAAGATCATCTCTGCGGTTGGCGAATGGCGGCTAAGGTCTAA
The DNA here is from genome assembly GCA_039975755.1 of Paracoccaceae bacterium. Lineage (GTDB taxonomy): Bacteria > Pseudomonadota > Alphaproteobacteria > Rhodobacterales > Rhodobacteraceae > JABSSA01. The sequence goes on from JBDWGM010000007.1 coordinate 8,100, forward strand.
ACCAACGCAACCCATTCAAATTTAATGGATTGTTTTGGTATAGTGGTAGCCCGTAGGGGAATCGAACCCCTCTTTCCAGGTTGAAAACCTGGCGTCCTAACCGATAGACGAACGGGCCATGCCGAAGCGTGAGCCGTTAGCTAGGCAAAAGTGGCGCGGGACGCAAGAGGCTTTTTGCGAAATTTTACGCTTTCTTTGCGATTTTTTTTGACACGCTTAGTCTGCCAGTGCGGCGTCCTCCAAACGCAGTTGAACAGTTTGTTTTCCGCGCCACGAATTCACCTCGAGTCGACCGGCAAGATTGAAGGGTTGGCTGCCCGCATCCATCAATGTCGGTCCAAGCGCGCTGTCAAATGCGTTAAACGCAATCGCATCAATACGAGCGCCGCCACGTTCGCCAATTGTCAGCTTGAGATGACGTTCACCTACTTTTCTCGCATTAAGAATTTGGGCAGAGGCCAAGGCAAATTTTGGCGCAGCCGCTCCAGCACCGTACGGCCCCGCAGTTTCCAGTTTTTCAATGAGTTCAAGCGTGGCAGCGGACGGCATGAGCATACCGTCCAACCGCAAATCCGCAGCGCCCAATGAATCTGCGCCCTGTTTGGCGAGCAAGGCGCTTAGGCGTTCCATCGCAGCTTCGATCTTGTTTTCATCGACAGTTAGGCCTGCAGCCATTCGGTGACCGCCCCCTTTGGTCAGGGCGCCTTCAAGGGCGAGCCGCTGAATAGGGGCACCCAGATCAATGCCAGATACGCTGCGTCCTGACCCTTTACCAACCCCATTTTCGGTGCCAATTACGATAGCGGGTCTATTCGCGGCCTCTTTCAAACGAGACGCAACAATCCCGACAACACCGGGATGCCAGCCTTCACCGGCAGCCCACACAAGAGGGGCGTCAAAGCCGCGTTCTTCCGCTTGGGCCAAGGCTGCTGCGCGCACTTCTTCTTCTATGGCGCGTCGATCTGCGTTCAATTGTTCCAGTCGTTCGGCCAGCGCGTCGGCCTCGTTGGAATCTGACGTCGACAGGAGGCGCGCACCCAGGTCTGCCTGACCAATCCGGCCACCTGCGTTGATGCGCGGGCCAAGAACGTAGCCCAAGTGATAAGAGGTCGGGGCAGTATCTAGGCGGGCAACATCCGACAATGCAACAAGACCGGGATGTTCACGACGTGCCATGACTTTCAATCCCTGCCGCACAAACGCACGGTTCAGGCCATGCAGCGGGGCAACGTCTGCGACGGTGGCCAAAGCGACAAGGTCCAGCAGTGACATCAAATCTGGAGTTGTCTTACCGGCCTCTCTGAGTTGCCGACCACATTCGACCAGCAAAAGGAACACAACGCCTGCGGCGCACAGATGCCCAAGGTCGCCAGTTTCGTCTTGTCGGTTCGGATTTACGACCGCCAGTGCAGGGGGAAGTGTTTCGCCGGCGAGGTGGTGATCCAAGACAATAACGTCGGCTCCTTGTGCGGCCGCAATAGGTCCGTGGGAGAGCGTACCGCAATCGACGCATACAATCAGATCGTGGGCACTGGCCAAGCGTGCCATAGCTTCGTCATTTGGTCCGTACCCTTCATCAATCCGGTCAGGGACATAAAGTGTTGGCTTCAGACCAAAATGGCGCAACCAAATAATCAATTGGGCCGCCGACGCGCCGCCATCGACATCGTAATCTGCAAAAACTGCGATTTTTTCGTTTCCGGTCGCAGCTGAAATCAACCTGCCTGCCGCGGTTTCCATATCGCGAAGGTTACGGGGGGCAGGCATCAACTCGCGCAGTGTGGGGGCCAAAAAGCTGTCGACCTGTTCCGAAGATACGGCCAATCGCGCCAAAACATGGCATAGGGCCAGCGGAAGGTCATTTTGTTGGAAGAGAGTTTCGGCGGATCTAACAACTTCAACTGACGGGCCGATCCAACGGCGCTGGGTCAATGAAGATTCGACACCAAGAAAACCCGGTTCACCCGGAAAATGCGTCATCCTACCCCCAACGCGAAGTTGTTACGGGGTAGGAGACTATAGAAGTGCGAAGACGTGCGAAAGAGCCCTTAGGACGCTTTGCGTGATTTACGTCCGCGCATCCCCAACAATGCAAGACCTGTCCCAAGCAGAACTGCGCCCGCAGGAAGCGGTACTGGTGCAGGTGCTGTTTGGTTGGAGGCTGGGTCGGCAGCTGATGCGGTGAATACCGAAGAGCCTTTTGCACCAACTTCGCGTGCAAGGAAGCCGATTTTAACATCTTGGAAGTCTGCTGCGGTCAACCCGCTATCAGCCGTTGTCAGAACTTCGAACGATTTACCGTTGCGAAATCTCTTTCTGAACTGCGTGCCTTTTCTGACACCAAGCGCTTTTGAAAACCGCTTTTTTCTATACGTCATGAATGCGCCATCTGTCTCAAAAACTTTTGCTTTGAGTCCTTCAAAGTAAACCGCTTTTACTTTGTTTGCAGTATCAAGATTCCTAAACACGATACTAACCTGCCCGGAAGCCGTGTCAGTAACCGTTGCAGAAAACATTTCACTCGCGATGAGTGTTACACCGTCGAACCGAGCGTCCGCCGGTGTGTCGTTAAAGTCGTACGACACAGTGGCTGCGAACGACTGAGTCGCAGCCAGCGTTGCCGCCGCCAAATATAGGGAAAGTCGCTTCATTTTGCCTACCTTTTACAAAAAATCAGGTGGCCGGCGACCACCAATGACTACAAACACCTAAGCTTTTTTTAGCTCAATCGAATTGTGGTTACAATGGGGAATATTTGCGGCAAAGTATCAATGAAATTAACAACCTACGGGTGTTTTGGGGTAACGAAAATGTCAACTATCCACGGGGGTTTTGTACGTCATTCGGCGTACAGATCCAGTTTTTGAACGCATAAGTAGTGTTTCGCAGGTGAGCCAGCCTGGCTCGCGCTTGACAGACGTCAAAAGTGACCCGCTGGTGACGCCTGTCGCCGCAAAGATAACATCTTCAGTAACCATTTCATCGCGTGAATAGACGCGATCGAAATCAGTGATTCCGGCTTTTGTTGCGCGGGCTTTTTCATCACCGTTTCGGAACAAAAGGCGGCCAAAGATCTGACCTCCCATGCACTTAAGAGCGGCTGCGGCCAAAACACCTTCTGGTGCTCCGCCTGCGCCCATATACATATCGATTCCTGTTGATGGGTCCGCGCAATGCATAACGCCGGCGACGTCACCATCCGTAATCAGGCGAATTGAGGCGCCTGTGGATCTGATGTCATCGATGATTGCGTCATGGCGCGGGCGTTCAAGAACACAAACTGTGATATCTTGGGTCGAACATACCTTTGCCTTGGCCAAAGCTTGCACACGCTCAGCAGGCGACATGTCCAAAGTGACAACACCCTCGTCAAAACCCGGGCCAATTGCCAATTTATCCATATAGACATCTGGCGCATGCAGCATTGAACCACGCGGTCCCATCGCAATGACCGTCAACGCATTTGGCATATCTTTTGCCGTCAGTGTCGTGCCCTCTAACGGGTCCAATGCAATATCGACGCCGGGGCCGTTGCCAGTTCCGACTTCTTCACCGATGAACAACATAGGCGCTTCATCGCGTTCGCCTTCACCAATCACGACGACGCCAGCAATATCCAAAAGATTGAGCTGCTCACGCATCGCGTTGACGGCCGCTTGGTCCGCTTCTTTCTCATCACCGCGTCCAACAAGACGGGCCGAAGCAAGAGCGGCAGCTTCCGAAACACGCGCGAGGCCGAGCGATAGCATTCGGTCTTGAAACTGAGCTGAGCGGTCCATGAACTAATCTCCAAGTGCTAAATTCACAGGCCTGTTATCGGCGCACTTACTGAGTGGCAAGCGGATTGCACCCGGAAATCAATTGATAGCGCTCACACTGCTTCGATACGCAATGCAACTGGCTTGCTGGCCATGACTCCGGTCTCTGGCAACGCGCCAAGTGCGATATCCAAGGCCGTTCGTGTGCATTTATGTGTGACGATTAGAACGGGCGCGGTGTCAGGTTCAGAATCATGTGCATATTGGCGCATACGATCAATGCTGATGCCCGAGTCCCCTAATACGGTTGCGACTTTGGCCAGCGCTCCGGGTTTGTCCTGAAGAGCCATTCGCAAGTAATAAGGCGCGGGTAGGTCCGAGACCGCGCGCTGCGCTTTTTGTAAGCTTTTCGCGGGTTGACCAAAGACCGGTAGGATGAGGCGGCGAGCAATATCGCAAACGTCGCCTAAGACAGCACTTGCAGTTGGGCCTTCGCCGGCGCCGGGTCCGCGCAACGTGATTTGTTCAACGGCGTCACCTTCGACGACCACCATATTGGTTCCTCCTTCGAGTTGACCGAGAGGCGAAGTGGCGGGGACAAGACACGGCATCATGCGTTGTTCAAGTCCGCGACCCGATTTTTGGGTCACGCCCAGCAATTTGATACGGTATCCCATATCCGAGGCGGCGCGTATGTCCTCAATGCTAACGCGTTCGATGCCTTCCAGTTCAATCCCATCAAAGTCGGGCTGAGTGCCAAACGCCAATGCGGACAGCAAAGCCAACTTGTGCGCTGCATCTATCCCACCAACATCCAACTTTGGATCAGCTTCGAGATATCCAAGACCATCCGCTTCGGCAAAAACCTCTTCATAGGTCAGCCCAGCACTTTCCATGCGTGTCAGGATGTAATTGCAGGACCCATTCATCACCCCCATAACGCGGGTGATTTCGTTTCCTGCAAGTCCTTCACAAAGGGCCTTGATAATCGGGATACCCCCGGCCACCGCGGCTTCGTAACGCAAAGCCAAACCGGCGTCTTCTGCTTGCTCGGCGAGCGATTGACCATGCATGGCAAGCATTGCCTTATTGGCCGTCACAACATGCTTGCCGGCCGCCAATGCGGCTTCGGTTGCATTCTTTGCGGGGCCATCTTCACCGCCCATCAATTCGATGAAAACATCCACATCATCGCGTGTCGCCAAAACCGTAGGATCGGTTTCCCAAGCGTAGTCGGACAAAGACACACCTCGGTCTTTGTTGTGACTGCGCGCTGAGACCGCCGAGATAACCAACGGTCGTCCAGTGCGTGCTTCGAGCAGGGCGGCATGTTTGCGAAGGATGCGGACGACGCCCACACCAACCGTGCCAAGGCCTGCAATGCCAAGTCGAAGGGGCTTTGCCATGTGGTGATCCTTTGTTTGCGGGTCTGTTTGGCGGTCGAATAGCGGGTTCGCGATTGGTCTGCAATCGGCCAGTGGCCTAGATCGGTGATTCAGCTAACCTTGCACGCGATGCCCGATCAATAACGGGCCCGCGTAAACGCGCAGCACGTGCGCGCAGAGATGCCAATCGTCCCTCAAGTGTTTTGACGGTTTCTTGTGGATTTGTGCCTGTACCGGCATTTTGTGCCAGTAATGGCTCAAGGGGAACCAGTGCCGGAAAATCCGCAGTCCGCGCCGCAGGGCTAAAGGACGAGTCCAGCTCGGGGAAGGTCGCGCATGAAGCAAGACCACAAATCAGCGTTAAAGAACAAACCAAACGAAGCATGTCACAGGGATGCACCAGTCATCGGCGCGTTGCAAGCGCGGCTTGGTTTTGAACAAGTGTTCAGTTAAAACCGAGCCATGGCGCGCACGGCAGGATCACATTCTGATATCACCGGTCCTCGGATCAAAGAGGCTGCCGTCACGCTTTTTGCACAACATGGATATGCAGCGGTTTCGATGCGTCAAATTGCAAAGGAAGTCGGCGTTCAGGCCGGAGCTTTGTACAATTACACGCCGGACAAACAGACGTTGCTGTTTGAGGCAATGCGCAGTCATCTTGTTGAGTTGCTAGAGGCATGCCCCGCAGGCACAAATGCACCCTTTGCAGATTTGGAAGGTTTTGTGCGATTCCACATCGCGTTTCACCGGGAACGACCAGATGAAGTGTTCATAGCGTACATGGAATTGCGTAATCTAAACGATGCAAATTTTGCACAGATCGAAACACTACGGCGTTCCTATGAGGCACGATTGGAAATGATCTTGAACGCAGGAGTGCAATTCGGCGCATTTAGCGTTCAAGACACCCGAATAATGACGCGTGCGTTGATCGCAATGCTCAACGGGGTCAACACGTGGTTCCGCACAGGTGGGGCGTTAACATTGGATGATGTGCTGGCCGTTTATTGGGACATGGTGCGCAAGTCTGTATCGGCTTGATTGAAGGATCGACCTTCACAATTAAACGTCTTAAGCGAGTGCATTGGCTGAAACCTGCAATCAGTGTTTTGGTTGAATAAAGGTCCCATTTCGCAACTGACGCATGGCTTCCATCAATTCGTCTTGCGTGTTCATGACGATGGGGCCGTGCCATGCCACTGGTTCGTCAATCGGTGCGCCAGATATCAGCAAAAACCTCATACCCTCTGGCCCTGCCTGAACGGTTACTTCGTCGCCTGTCCCAAATCGCACAAGGGTGCGGTCCCCTGACAGATCACGGATATTGACCTCTTGTCCCGCCACTTCTTTTTCCAGCAGCACGCCAGAGGGATCGCTTGCGTCTGCGAACGCTCCAGCACCTTCAAACACATAGGCAAATGCACGGCGATAGGTGTCTATCTTGAACGTTTTCCTAACACCTGCGGGCACATAGATATCCAGGTATTGAGGGTCAGCGGCAATCCCATCAACAGGACCACGTTTGCCCCAGAATTCGCCCGTGATAACTTTGACATGTGTGCCATCATCATCCGTTACTGTCGGAATATCTGTCGCCGTAACATCTTGATAGCGCGGCGCAGTCATCTTCTGGCTTGAGGGCAGATTGCCCCAAAGCTGAAAGCCATGCATTTGGCCTTCTGCGTTTCCGCTTGGCATCTCTTGGTGCAAAATCCCTGATCCGGCCGTCATCCATTGCACGTCTCCTGCGCCAAGCGTGCCGTCATTGCCAAGGCTGTCGCCATGTTCCACTGACCCGGCAAGAACATAGGTGATTGTTTCGATGCCGCGATGCGGATGCCATGGAAACCCCTTTTGATAATCTTCGGGATGTTCGTTGCGGAAATCATCAAACAACAGAAAGGGATCCAGCTCGCTTGGATCTTGAAACCCAAACGCGCGGTGCAATATCACACCTGCACCTTCGATCGTCGGCTGCGCTTGGCGTGTTTCAAGTGTTGGTCTGAGGGACATAACAACCTCTTTCTGTTCTAGCTGAACTACAGATAGGGGTCCTGAAATTATCCGGCAATCTGCAATCGCGCACCGGATATGTGCGAAAGTGGCGGGAACCACCGCAAACGTGAGGTTCTCTCATTCCCGAGGACCTGTATGTACAGGTGGGTGCCAGGTAACCGAACCAGGGCCCGGACAGAGCCAGCTCCCTCGGATTTGCTTAAGGCCACCGGAATGCAACCTTCCACAAAAAGGGCAGAACCCGCCACCGACCTAGGTAGGCCGGGAAGGGCTCCGGGACAAGAGGCAACATGGAATGGGGTGAAATCAGCGTGAAAATCACCCCGGCCTTAAAGCCGTTTGATAGCGTTTACCGTGAATTCGAGTTGCTTTGAAAAATTGTAACTCATGGGAAAAAGATCTCAATGACCGTATAGCGCGCCTTACCAACTTTTACCGAAAGTAAGCTCACGTGCTTAGAAATCTGCAGAACAGTGAACCAGCGCCGCTCTAAGGGTGGATATTTGGGTGGATTGAAATGCGGTAATTTCAAAATACCCGTTAAAATACAACGTCTTGTGTTGATTTTATGGTGCGGTCGAGAAGACTCGAACTTCCACTCCGGTTAAGGAACAGCGACCTCAACGCTGCGCGTCTACCAATTCCGCCACGACCGCACTGTCTAGGCACAGGCCGTTTAACGTTCCCTGTCGATCTTGCCAAGAGGGTTTTCACGTAACTTGGCAAAGAAAAACCGCCCGCGCGAAAACTGCACGGGCGGTGTGATGGAATTATATGTTGTTTAGTTGTTGCTGACGCTGAACGTCGGAAGTGTCGAAACCGGCTGAACCTTTGGTGTGGCCGTGTTCGAGGCTTGGTTGCCCAACAGATAAGACGCTTTGCGCAGCAGCTCTGTGCGTTCTGGCTGACCAGGCGAGAAGACCAATGTCGCGCCACCGTCAACAGCGTTCAGGCTGTCTTCGTACCATGCACGCGCCATGTCGACCCGTTGAGCCGTACCAAACCCTTGTGCCAGATGGTGTCCCATCAATTCAGCATAAACGTTTTGGCCCAATGCGTGCAGCAACAGACCCGAAGCCAATGCCACATCCATGTCATCGGTGCGGTATCCAACGCCCAAACAGATTTGCGCCGTCGCTGTCAATTGAGCGGGGGACATTCCTGTGCTGAGGACAAAGCTGGAGACGCCTTGGCGCACATCTGCCAATGGCTGCAATGACAAAGCTGCCACGTGATCTTGCATCGCGGGGCCGAACTGTTCGCATTGTGCGGAGATCTGCGCAGGTGTGAACCCTTGTACTTTGGAGATCATGTCTTCTGAATTGGAGATCGCGTAAGTACGCGCCAGACAAAACTGTTCATTCAGAACTTGCATCGGTTCATTCATGGACGCCAAAGTTGTGAAACCGCCATTGGTGTTCGTCAGCAGCGATACCGTGTTGCAGTGAGATGCGAGCGACTTTTGGTTGCTATTGTCACCACCTAGAAAGTTCGGAAGCGCGGCGGTTGTTGTGCCCGCGTCTGGAACTGGAACCACTGGCAAAGGCGCAACTGGCGCGGCTGCTGTAACTGTGGTTGTGGTGGTTGTTCCAACTGGTTGCTGAGGCACGGTAGCTTGAGGGGCCACGACGACAGTGGTTGCGGCGGCGGGCGCCACACCTGGTATTGCGGGCTGTCCAGCAAGCTCGGCACGGTAGGTTTTCAGCAAACCACGTGTGCCATCAGGGTGTCCGGCAATTTGCTGTGAAACAGTGTGCCCGCCAGCCTGAGCGCGTGTGTATGAGGTGATCAAGAGGTTCTGTTCGAACGGTGTCAGCTGACCTGTGATCGGATATCCCAAATAAGCTTGGTACTGCGAAACAGCTTCGCGCGACCGGCGACCCAATTGTCCGTCAACACGACCCGCGTTAAACCCAAAGTAATTCAGCGAGGCCTGAATTTCTCTTCCGGTTTGAGTGGCAGGAATGGTCGGGCGATACACCTTCTTGCGGACAACTTTGGTCCGTGTGGTTTGGCTCCGCTGGACTTGTTTCCGTTGCGCGTTTTTCGTGGCCGCGTGTCCGACAACGCCGCCAATGATGGCGCCGGCAATAAAGTCACCAGCATCCGCTTGCGCGGGTTCTACTGGAACCAAAACCAACGAGGCTGACAGGGCCGTCGCTGACAATAACTTAAACTTGGCAATCATTTCCAATCCTCCTGAAATCTAGCGTAACATAACACTGACTCGTGATGCGCGGCAATGGTGGACATCCTGACCTTTGTAGTGAAACCTTCAGGAAATGCCGGAAAATACACGAGCCAGGAGCAAACCCATGTCAGACCAATCAGATCAAGTCGTTCAGGTCGATATCATATCGGATGTCATGTGCCCGTGGTGTATTATCGGATATCGGCAACTGGAGCAGGCGCTTGGGATGACCAAAATGGGCGCGCGTGTCAGGTGGCATCCGTTCGAGTTGAACCCGGACATGCCTGCGGAGGGCGAGAACCTTCGCGATCACATCATGTGCAAATACGGATCGACCGAAGAACAAAGCACAGCGGCACGAGCGCAGATGAAGAGTCTGGGCGAAACACTTGGGATCGCGTTTAAATTTAAAGATGACAGTCGCATCGTGAATTCGTTCAAAGCCCATCAATTGTTGGATCTTGCGTTGTCTCAGGGCATCCAACACCCCCTGAAGATGGCGTTTTTCAAAGCGCATTTTGAAGATGGCCTAGATGTGTCTGATCAGGAGGTTTTGATAACGATCGCAACCGAAACCGGCTTGGACAGGGATGCCTGTCAGCAGGCCTTGGACAGCGGTGCGTTGGTTGATCAGGTGCGCGAGAAACAATCGTTCTGGACGTCGCGCGGTATTAGTGGGGTTCCGTCTATGGTGTTCGGCGGTAAATTTCTGGTGACCGGCGCACAAGGTGCGCAGAATTATGCGGACGTTTTGAAACGGATTGTTGACGAAGCTGCATGATTAAGTCCGCGATGAGACCCGTGTCAGTTGCCGCGAGCGCTGTAGGCGTGGCTTTATAAGGCGAATCCACACAATTAGCGCGCCGCCCAAGACCATGACGCCGTATCCCCATTCCGGATTTTCGGGAAACAGACTGCGATTCGTCATGCGACCGGGAATGAAATTGAACAATCCAGCCAGAAGGAGGCCTTGCCAATAAAGGCCACACAAAGCTGCACGGTGGGCTGCGATGTCGCCTCGAAAGATGGCGCGCATACCCTGCCAAAGCGAAACAACCGTCAAGACAATGAACAGGTGAATGGGACCGAGATGGCCGATGACGGCCAATTCGAAACTGGGAATGAACAGCCCAGAAATCGCAACCGTCAGCATGGACAACACCCAAGCATAGCCTGCGGTCTTGTGCAGTCTGTCACGGCGCTTACGATAGATGGCAATAGGGCCAATCAGGATCGCCAATGTGGCGCTGGCTGCATGAATTTGGATATATAGCGGTAGTTCGAGAAAAGGCGCGGTGTTCATCTGAACCTCTTGAAGTTGGTGTTGAGGCCGTTACACACCGAGGCGGGGATGCCCGATAGAGTTGATGCGGAAAACACAGGGAAATCTGCGTGAATAACAGGTCGATACAGCTCGCGCTTCGCGAATGGCATGCGCATCTTCGCAAAGTGCCGACGCTCGTGTCGCTTGTTTCGATTGGCTGTGTTCTTGGCGTGGCTGCCCCGTTTGAAACCAGCCATGTTATGCGATTGGTCCCGCGCTGCGTGTTTTGGTGCGTGATGGTGTTTGGGTGTTATTCCTGGGGGGGCTTTGTCGATGCGATGATGCGCCAGCGGTTTGGTCTTCGCCTGCCGTTGATGTTGGTTGTCTTGTCAGGGTTTCTCACGGGGATCGGCGTCACTGTATTTGTGATGGCATTGAATGCGCTGACTTTTGGGTATGTTCCCAGCTTGTCCGAATTGCCTGAATTCGTGCTGACGGTCATGGCCATTTCAATGATCGTTACGCTGGCCCTGAACTTTATTGGCCAATCTATGACCCAGCCGCCCGCTGAAATTCACCAGCACAAAGACGTTCTGCCACCCATCCTTGAACGCCTTCCTCTCGAAAAACGGGGGGATCTTGTGGCATTGTCCGTCGAAGATCACTACGTCCGGGTACAGACGAAAAACGGAGAAGAATTGGTGTTGATGCGGTTATCTGATGCCATCAAAGAAATTGGGTCATCCGTTGGTGATCAGGTGCACAGATCGCATTGGGCCGGGTTCGAACATGTGGACGCCGTCGAACGCGATGGTGCGCGCGTATTTCTCGCGATGACCACAGGCGCGCGTATCCCGGTCAGCCGCGCAAATATGTCAAAGCTAAAAGAGGCAGGGTTACTGCCGGTACGCACATGATCGAATGGCGCGTCAGTGACGGATTGACCGAATACCGGGATGCCGAAACCTTTATGGAAGACCGCGTGGCACAGATCGCAGCGGGAACCGCGTCGGAGTGTATTTGGCTGGTGGAACATCCACCACTCTATACGGCCGGGACATCTGCCAACATTCAGGATTTGACGGATCCTGACCGTTTCCCAGTGTTTGATACCAAACGAGGCGGGCAATACACCTATCATGGGCCCGGGCAGCGTGTGGTTTACGTGATGCTCAACGTCGCCGAACGAGGCCATGATGTGCGTAAATTCGTACACGATCTTGAGGCGTGGGTGATCGCAACACTGGCCGAATTCAATCTGACCGGTTTGGTTCGCGATGGACGGGTAGGGGTGTGGGTCGAACGCCCTGACAAACCGCTCTACACGGACGGATCCATTGCCGAAGACAAAATCGCTGCCATCGGGATCAGGTTGCGCAAGTGGATCAGTTTTCATGGGATTTCGATCAACGTTGAACCGGAGCTTGATCATTTTCAGGGCATTGTACCCTGTGGGATTGCTGAGCACGGTGTGACCAGCTTGGTGGATTTGGGCCTGCCTGTGACCTTCCAAGATGTGGATGTCGCGTTACGCCAGACCTTTGGTAAAGTCTTTGAGGACGGGTAATTCCCGCGCCATGGCGGTAAAGAAACCCGCTTAACCCTGCAAAATAGGCCTCACACCCGCGACACTTTTTCCCGGCCTGCGGCAAATACGATCATTGAGCCTTAAGTCTTGCACCTTTAGAACGCTCGAGAACACGTGCGTCTTTTGACGCGAAGACGTGCGCGATTTTAACAGGAGGCATCCACAGTGGCAGACGCAGCCATTCACGGACACGAACACGAGGACAACAGAAGCTTTTTTGTCCGTTGGTTCATGTCCACGAACCACAAAGATATCGGGATTCTCTACCTGATCACTTCAGCCATCGTCGGTTTCATTTCGGTCGCATTTACAGTTTATATGCGTCTGGAATTGATGGAGCCTGGCGTACAATACATGTGCTTGGAAGGGTTCGCATCGGACCCCTGTACGCCAAACGGGCACCTTTGGAATGTGTTGATCACAGGCCATGGTATTTTGATGATGTTCTTCGTCGTCATCCCGGCGCTGTTCGGTGGATTTGGCAACTATTTCATGCCTTTACAGATTGGCGCGCCGGATATGGCGTTCCCGCGCATGAACAACCTAAGCTATTGGATGTATGTCGCTGGTACGACATTGGCCGTCTGTTCGGTCATCATGCCTGGTGGCAACGGTCAACCCGGTTCTGGGGTCGGTTGGGTTCTGTATCCGCCGCTCTCCGTCAACGAAGCGGGCATGTCGATGGACTTTGCCATCTTTGCTGTCCACGTGTCGGGTGCGTCCTCGATTTTGGGCGCGATTAACATGATCACCACGTTCCTGAACATGCGCGCTCCGGGCATGACCCTGTTCAAAGTGCCGTTGTTCTCGTGGTCGATCTTTGTCACGTCGTGGCTGATTCTGTTGTCTCTGCCGGTTCTGGCGGGCGCGATCACTATGTTGCTCATGGATCGCAACTTTGGATTTGCGTTCTTTGATCCAGCGGGCGGGGGCGACCCGGTGCTGTATCAGCATATCCTGTGGTTCTTTGGGCATCCCGAAGTGTACATCATCATCCTTCCGGGTTTTGGTATCATCAGTCACGTCATAGCGACCTTTGCGCGTAAACCTGTCTTTGGGTATCTGCCGATGGTTTGGGCGATCATTGCGATTGGTGTGCTGGGCTTTGTCGTGTGGGCGCACCACATGTACACGGTGGGAATGAGCTTGAACCAACAGGCTTATTTCATGCTGGCCACGATGGTTATTGCGGTGCCCACGGGCGTCAAAGTCTTCAGCTGGATCGCCACTATGTGGGGCGGCTCGATTGAGTTCAAAACACCGATGTTGTGGGCTTTTGGCTTCTTGTTCCTGTTCACCGTTGGTGGCGTAACAGGCATCGTTCTAAGCCAAGCAGCCGTGGACCGGTATTACCACGACACCTACTATGTTGTGGCGCATTTCCACTATGTGATGTCGCTGGGCGCGGTGTTCTGTATCTTTGCGGGTATCTACTTTTACTTCCCCAAGATGACGGGCCGCATGTACCCTGAATGGGCAGGTAAACTGCACTTCTGGAGCATGTTTATCGGTGCAAACCTGACCTTCTTCCCGCAGCACTTTTTGGGTCGTCAGGGCATGCCACGTCGTTACATCGATTACCCTGAAGCATTTGCGTTCTACAACGCGATGTCATCATGGGGTGCGTTCTTGTCCTTTGCGTCGTTTATCTTCTTCTTTGGTGTGATCTACTGGTCGGTGACCCGTGGTGCCAAATGCGAAGAGCCGAACCCATGGAACGAATATGCAGATACGCTGGAGTGGACGCTGCCGTCACCTCCGCCGGAGCATACGTTCGAGATTCTTCCAAAGCAGGAAGACTGGGACAAAGGGCCTGCGCATTAAGCGTAAGCCAGACCAATAAAATAAAAAGGCCGCGGGATGTTCCGCGGCCTTTTTTATGTCTGCGACGTGGCCCTAACGGACGGATCAAATGATGACCGTCATCGCATTTTCTTAATGCGGATGAACGTGAGCCATCCCACCAAACAGCTGATCGAGTGCGGCGCGGATTTTTGAGGGGACGGCCAGTTTTCAGGGCGGAGCCCACGAGGTCAATCCCGCCGCACGGCGGATTGTGTTAAGGCAGCGTGCGGTGCGCAGACCCTGTCAAAGCCAGCTTTGACGTGCGAAAGCTGGCTTTCAAATTCGGGCCAAACGCGTCTTTTCGGGGTGATTCGGGCGAAGGCTGGCTTTTAGGCGTGAAAGCTGGCTTTCATCCAAACCCGAATCGAGCGGATCCCGCACGCCCCCGTTGCGTAGATTTATTTCGTTAACGATTTGGGGCGCGCGTTTGGAAAGTGTTAGGACTTAAACGCTGAACCTTCCGCGCCGCCGCGCCGCCGCGCCGCGCCGGGGGCTTGGACGGCGCTGTGTGTGCGGCCACAAGGGCGCTGCTTCACGTTTCCTTGGGATGGGTCGTCCTGTCTGGTCTTCGCCCTGTGCCTCGGCCAAGATGCGCTGGGCGTCTATAGAAAGCACAGTTTGAATGTCGCGGATCGTAAACTCTATTCCTTTGCTTTACATCCTCATGCTTTGGCCCGGTCGGTACAGCCTTTGGGGCTTGATTGAAGCGGATTGGTATTATCCGTGGATGATGTATGACAGTGGGATCTGGTCGATCAGATTGTTGATCTTGACCATTGCGGTGACACCCACATTGAAGCTGATAAACCGGTTGGGCCGGGGCAAGGCGTTTGGCCGTTGGTTGTTGCAACGACGCCGACATTTCGGATTGGCGAGCTTTATTTTCGGGGTCGCCCATTTGATCCATTATGTGCTGGAAACAAACAACCTGCGGTTCATCCTGACAGACATTCTGGCGCTTGAATTTGCTGTCGGGTGGTTGGGATTTGCGATCTTTGCGGTTCTGGCCATGACGTCAAATAACTGGTCTGTCCGATATTTGGGGCGCGCATGGAAGTCGCTGCATCTTTGGGTCTATCCCGCCGCCGTGTTGACCTTCTTGCATTGGTATTTGTTTGACGAATTCACCGGACGGGTGATGTATTGGTTGGCGATATTGATTGGCGTGAAATTGTTCCACGGCTTGCTTTTGCTGCTTTCGCGTGTTGGCAAACGGGGTGTTTCACCGACGTGAATTCGGTGATGCGCGTTGAGATAGCCAGTGATTGCATTTTTTGAGTGTGCAGGTCTAATATCTGACTTTGAACTGTTTTGCGTCCAAAGGAATTACTGTGCTGCTCGTAATAATTAAGCTAATCCCGGCATCGTTTTTCAATGCGGCTCTTGTTTGTTTCTTCGTTTTGCTCTTTCGGGAATACGGACTTATTTTTCGACCCCAAATAGCATTCAAAGCCCTTGCCCCAGTACTTCGCGCTGTTGCCTTCGGGGTCATTCCGGCTGCGATCATAGCCAATTTAGCCGTGTTTCTAATTCCAACTATTTCAGGCCGTTCGGATTTCATTACGCTGATTGGCGCAATGGTGTCTGGCATTTTGTTGTATCGCAATGTTATGTCGCGCGTTCACAATCGCACGGCTTGGAACATCGCTGTGGTGGTTTTGACGCTTATTATGATTGCGGGTGGTGCGTTGTTATTCTTGCTAACGCATAGCGGATTAGGTTGAAAATGCTGGGGATTGATTTCTCTAAGATGTAGGTTTTACACGCGAGCCGAATTCTGGGCTGACTGTTCCGCTTTAGAGTGGTGGCCAGCGAAAGCAAGGCGGTGCGCGCGGTCTAGGCCATTCGTTTTATTTCCGCGATCCGTTTGGGAACAAGAACGAGCAGAAAGACCCGCTGCCGCAACCGGGCGAATAGAACGGGTTTAGTTTCGTTCGTGGAAGGGTGACAAAAGATCGATGTAGCGCGTGGCACGTTTGATCCATTCGTCACGGTGTGTCCAACCTTCTTGGGTTTAGGACGCGGCGATGTCTTTTTTGAGAATGTCGCATGTCGCTTGGGCGAGATCGCTGGAGCATTGGCCAGATTTTCGGATATGGCCGAAGGCAAGCGCCATATGGGTTTCGACATAGACCTTCCAAAAGGTTTCGTCTTTTGGGCTGCTTGGAATGCGCAATTCCCAAAACGCGAAAACTTCGTCTGGTGTGTACGATTTAAATGTGCGCCAATCTCCCAGAATATCGGCCCCGGTATCGTTCCCGTGCGGTGAAAAGTCATCGCCTGTTGACCAGTCCCGAGGGTCATCAAGAATGTCGCGTGCGGCTTGAGGGGTTTTGGTCCAATCGATCTCGAGCAGGTCCCAAGGGTCGCGTAATTTTTGTCGTTCCTCATAATCGGTGCGCGCCTGTATCAAGGTCGCCCGCAAAACGTCTTGCGAGGGATATTGGCGGGCGCGGACGGATTTGACCCAATCCAAGAAACCGTCGATGTCAAACGAGTCTGTGGGTTTGATCCGTTGTCGCAGACCCCAATCCAAAGCTTCAATTGTGGTGTCGAATTCCGCTTCGAAGAACTCAGTCGTCAGGTCGCTTCTGATGGTCAAAACAAAGTCATTTGGATCAACCTCCAGCAGTGGAAACGTGATCGATATGTGTTTCTTTTTCCGCTCGAAGCGGACGGCGTGTTTTGCCTCAAGTTGAGCGAACCAACCGCCCCCAAGTGGAGTGTCCCGGTCGCCCGGAAGTAGAGCTAACAAACTTTCATCAGTCACACTGCCAGGGCAAAGGAGCTTAAGTGTGATCTTTTCAACACCGGGGCCGAAATCGGGACAGTCTTGTAATATCAACGCCTCCAAGCCGCTTGAGGAGGAGCCGTAACTGCGGTTGGTTTTACATAAGATCACTAAATCCCTTAGCGCCAATGGTCATCCCTCCATCGCCTCTAATTCGTCGATGAAGCCTGAGATCATCGACAGGCCCTTGTCCCAGAACGCCGGGTCAGAGGCGTCTAGGCCGAAGGGGGCGAGCAGTTCTTTGTGGTGTTTGGAGCCACCTGCCTTGAGCATGTCGAAATATTTGTCTTGGAAGCCCTCTGGGTTTTCTTCGTAGACCGCATAAAGCGCGTTCACGAGGCCGTCGCCAAAGGCGTAGGCATAGACATAGAAGGGCGAGTGCACGAAATGCGGGATGTAGGCCCAGAAGTTTTCGTAGCCGTCCATAAATTCGAATGCGGGGCCGAGGCTTTCGCCTTGGACGGACATCCAGAGTGCGCCGATGTCTTCGGGGGTGAGTTCGCCGCCGCGACGGGCCTCGTGTAGTTTGCATTCAAAGTCATAGAAGGCGATTTGGCGGACAACGGTGTTGATCATGTCTTCGACTTTGCCGGCCAGCATGACTTTGCGTTGTGCGTCGTCTTTGGCGCCGTCGAGCATGCGGCGGAAGGTGAGCATTTCGCCAAAGACGGATGCGGTTTCGGCCAGTGTCAGCGGGGTCGAGGACAGCATTTCGCCTTGTTCGGCGGCCAGCACCTGATGCACGCCGTGGCCCAGTTCGTGGGCCAATGTCATCACATCGCGGGGTTTGCCCAGATAGTTCAGCATCACGTAGGGGTGGACGTTGGTCACGGTGGGGTGGGCAAAGGCGCCCGGGGCTTTGCCGGGTTTCACCGGGGCGTCGATCCAGCCTTTGGTGAAGAACGGCTCGGCGATGTCGGCCATGCGCGGATCAAAGGCGGCGTAGGCGCTCATCACTGTTTCTTGGGCTTGGTCCCACGGCACTTGTGTTGGGTCCTCCATGGGGAGGGGGGCGTTGCGGTCCCAGACTTGCATCACGTCGAGCCCCAGCCATTTGCGTTTCAGTTCGTAATAGCGGTGGCTGAGTTTGGGATAGGCTTTGACAACTGCGTCGCGCAGGGCTTCGACCACTTCGGGTTCGACCTGATTGGACAGGTGACGGCCGGTTTGGGCGGTTGGCATATTGCGCCAGCGGTCCATGATTTCTTTTTCCTTGGCTTGCGTGTTGTGCACACGGGCAAAGGTTTTGATGTTTTCGCCAAGGACGGTTGCGACTTCGCGCGCGGCGGTTTCGCGTTTGCTGCGATCGGGGTCGGTCAGGAAATTCAGCGTGGCTTCGATGTTGAGCGGCTGGCCGTCGATGTCAAAGGACAGGCCTGCGATGGTTTCGTCAAACAGGCGTTCCCACGCATCGCCAACGACGCCGAGATCGTGCATGAGTTTTTCGATTTCGTCAGACAGTTGGTGGGGTTTCATGGCGCGGATGCGATCAAAGATCGGTTTGTAGCGGGCCAAGTCCGCTTGTTGGGTCAGCAGGCCGTCTAAGTGATCGTCTTCGAGGCGGTTGATTTCCAGCGTGAAGAACACCAGCGGCGTGGTGAAGTTGGTGATTTTTTCCTGCAGGTCGGACATGAATTTGGCGCGATCCGCATCGGTGGTTTGCTGATAATAGCGCAGACCGGCAAAGGACATGATGCGCCCGGCGACTTGGTTGATTTTTTCGTTGCGCAAGATGCAGTTCATTAGTCCGGGCGCGTCGAGCGTGTGCAGGTTGTTTTCGTAATCGGCTGCAAAATCGGCGCAGGCTGTTTCGAGCCATTCCAAATCACGAGTCAATTCCGGCGCGTCTTCCCCTGTGTAGAGATCGTCGAGGTTCCATTCCGGTAGATTGCCCAGATTGTCGGACCCCGTGTCGGTGTGTGCGTCGAAAGTTGGTCGTTTGATCATTGCGCGTATCCTTGATGCTTTGTCTGATGAAGTAGGGGGTGAACTGGGCAAAGTGCAAGCTGTCCACGCAGGTTGTAGGGCAATAGAGTGCATTTTCTTGCGAAAATTTCATCAATTCGAGTTGTGACGTCGTATTTGCGCTGCCCATGGGGGATAGGAGTGAGGGATGGGACAGGGGACGGACGCTGTTTTCGCTGCGCGAAAAGACGCCCCGCCCGCCGTCCCTTAGGCGGCTGACAGGTGTGGAAAGTTGAGGACCTTTGACCCGATGTGTTGGGGTTTGTGACTCCTATCAACGCGCCCCGCAATACAGACCCAAACATCAAACATTCCTGACCCAGACCGGACATCGACCGTGGCCAGCCGCGATGACTGCTTTGCGGGACAAAGCGCCACTTCGCTGCGGTTGGGCTAATGTCCGGCTTTAAGAGCCTAAGACCAGCGGTGTTGCTTATGGGTCGCGAACCGATGGCCTGCAAAATCCGCGAAGCCAAAGATGCACAGCAACTTTGGCTCTTCCATTCTGGGAGTGCTATGCATCAGGTGCCGGCAGGGATAACGATTTGAGCCTTTTGATCACCTGAGAGAACAACCATGAGGTTTGAAGCCAATGCGGCGCGTTGGTCGTCATTGAGTTGGTCGATTTCGCGAGTTTCGAGCTGGCGCAAGGCAGTTTCGACAAGGCCAACTGCACCTTCCACAATGGCTTCGCGCGCATCCAGAAGAGCATCAGCCTGTTGGCGCTGCAACATGGCAGAAGCAACTTCCGGCGCATAGGCCAGATGGGTGAGGCGGGCTTCGACTATTTCGACACCGGCCTCTTCGACGCGAGCCTGAAGGGTTTGTTTGAGCGCTTCGGCGATCTCAGTAGGATGACCCAGAAGGGTTAAGCCGCCGAGTTCCTTGTCGCGTGCTCCGCCGTATGGGTAAGAACTGGCCAAACCACGAATTGCAGCTTCGCCCTGCATCGCGACAAATTCGACGGCATTGTCAACACCAAAGACTGAGGAAGCAGGGCGGGTTACCCGCCAGACAATGACGCCGGCGATTTCAATGGGGTTACCAGTAGCGTCGTTCACCTTGCTTTGAGTACTTTCAAAGTTGCGTAGGCGCAGGCTGACGCTTTGGCGTCCTACAAAGATGGGTATAGTCCAGCGCAGACCCCAAGACTTATCAGTGCCAACGTAGTTCCCCAGAAATGTCAGGACTTTCGCCGTATTGGGTTGGATCAAATAAAAGCCAGTCAGGGAAATCCCGGACAGGATTAAAACGAGTAGCGGGACAATAACTGCCCTCTCAGTCAGCAACATCGGCAATGCAATAAAATTGACGAAGACTAGGACTGTAGCAACAACATAGCCTGTAACAGATACAGGGTGGCGCTCATCAATGGATTTCACCAAGGCTCTCCTACTTGAGTGAGAAAACCATCGTAAGCGTGGTGCCTCATTCTTCAAGAGTTTGGGCCAAATTTCCTACGTTGGCGGCCGGGCGCAGAGATAACGCTCTATTTTGGAGGAGCGCGAAAGCAAAATTGGACAAGCATCTATAGCTGCCGTTCGCCACAATGCCGAGAACAAGTAAAGTTGGGCTTTAACTTGCGGTTCTCTGCATTGCAGCGCGTTCTCGTAGCATGGAGGGCTGCTCTGCGGACTTAAGTGTGAATTCGCTGCACCTACGCCAATGGCTGCTTTCGCGGGGTGGGATTGTAATCTCAGGCGTTTAGCGCATTAACTTAAAGCTTCCGTTACAGGTAAATGTCGAATGCAACTAATCTATCTTCATGGGCCTCCAGCAGTCGGAAAATTGACTGTTGCTAAGCATTTGGTTGAGATCACCGGCGCGCGCTTGTTCGACAATCATGTTGCGATCGACCTCGCGCGATCCGTTCTGAATTTTGAAGAGGATGGCTTCTGGGAGCTTGTTACGCGTACCCGGCTTTTAGTGCTTGAGGCAGCGGCGCAGCAGAACATACCTTTGGTCGTTATGGCCTCCTGCTATTCGGACGAAGAAGATAGAGAAACGCTCGAAGCTTACGAAGAAACCTTGAACCGTTTCGATGCGACAATCCTACCGGTATTTCTACAATGCTCGTTTGAAGAAATGCGAAACAGAGTCACAAACCCGGATCGGAAAGAACGTCGAAAGATCTCTACCGAGCTAGATTTGGAGCGCTTTGTCAGCGAAACGGTATGTACGCCAATACCACGGGAGAATTGTTTGGAGCTGAGTAACGACACTGTATTTCCGATGGAAACGGCAGAGAGAATCCGCGCGCACTTCGATCTTTGATCGGACTGAAGTCCAAACTTGCGTTACTTCTTCTGATTGCAGACGTTCATTTGCTGAGCAGCATTGATCGACATGGGCTCGAAGCGGACGTTCACCGCATCGCGGCTTTCGCCAATAAGACCATTTGCGGGAATGCTGTTTTACTGTGACACCGCTCTATGCCCCAATTCTGCGGCGCGGCACCAACCGTCTCGAAGGCCTTGTGCTTGCCAAGAGCGGCCCTTAGCGGATGAGGTGGGTGGCTCCTGCTCCACCGGCATCCAATGTGCCAAAGTGCCAAAGTGCAGTTGTCATCGACTGCTGGGAAAGGAGCCACCCAATGACAGTAAAGACCGTAGGCCTGGATTTGGCCAAGGACGTTTTTCAAGTGCACTGCGTTTCGGCCACAGGACGCAAAATCATAAACAAGAAGATCAAACGCGCAAAGCTGTTGGCGTTCTTCGAGACACAGCCACGCTGTGTCGTGGGCATGGAGGCTTGCGGTTCATCCCATCATTGGGGGCGCGAGTTGAAGAAGCTCGGCCATGACGTTCGGCTCATGCCAGCAGCCTATGTCAAACCCTATGTGAAGCGCGGCAAGACCGATGCGGCTGATGCCGAAGCGATCTGCGAAGCAGTGCGCCGCCCAACCATGCGTTTCGTCGAAATCAAGTCTGAAGACCAACAAGCTGTGCTTGCTATCCATCGCGCACGCGACCTCGTCGTCCGCCAGCGCACTCAGGTTATGAATATGATCCGCAGTATCCTTCGCGAGTTCGGGCACATATTACCAACGGGTATAGAAGCTGTATCGAAGTTTGCCCGAGAACACGGAACCGAAGAGCAGTTAGGAATGCCCGAGATCGCAGACGGCATTCTCGGGGTAATGTGTCATCAGCTGAATGGCCTCAATGCGCGGATCGACGGACTGACCAAGTTGATTGAACAGCACGCATGGCTGGATGCCGATGCGCGTCGGTTGATGCGCATGCCGGGGGTCGGGCCGATCACAGCCTCGGCCGTTGTTGCGACCATCGGAGATGCAAAACAGTTCGAAACTGGACGCGATCTGGCAGCTTGGCTGGGCCTCACACCGCTGAACAAATCCAGCGGTGGCAAGGAACGTCTCGGGCGCATTACTAAGAAAGGCGACAGGTACATCCGCAAGCTTTTGATTGTCGGTATGACATCAAGGGCGATCATGGCGAGGAACAAGCCCGAAAAGGCTGACATCTGGACCGCGAAATTACTCGACCAGAAACCCTTCAGGCTGGCGACCGTCGCCATGGCCAATAAATCCGCCCGGATCATCTGGGCGATCCTGACGAAAGGAGAAGAATACCGGCAGCCGATCGTTTGATCCTGCCCAGAGATGCAAGACGCTTGATGTGATGATGCGAAACGAAGTCAACCAAGAGTAAGGACACTCCGACCAATGTCACGGCCCTCAGAGGTCGTTTAGCCGATAGGAACCTTACTCGCGGAACTCATCATGGCCAGTGGCAACCGCCACGTAAACAGGCCGGACACACGACTGTACTGACAGACCGTCGCAATTACAAAAATCGCTTGCAATGCAGGAGCCACCCACACA
>JBDWGM010000008.1:0-80083 GCA_039975755.1 Paracoccaceae bacterium
GTTCGACAAAGACGGGTCCGCGCGATGATCCCGTAGGGTGCGTGATTTCACGCGCCCTTAACCACGTCACGCCATGGTCACACCATGCCCAATTACCGCAGACCAAAAATCACCGGAGCCGTTGTATTTTTCACCGTCACATTGGCACAGCGCGGCGCAACCACGTTGGTGGACGAGATCGACATATTGCGCGATGCCGTGCGCAAGACCATACGCGAACGCCCGTTCGAGATTGACGCATGGGTGGTGTTGCCCGACCATTTGCATTGTGTATGGACATTGCCCGCCGGAGATCGCGATTTTGCGACACGGTGGCGGTTGATCAAAACGCGATTTTCGAAAGAGTTACCCAAAGGCCCCACACGCCCGAGCCACACAGCCCGGCATGAACGTGGTATTTGGCAGAGACGGTTTTGGGAGCACCATATTCGCAACGAAGCCGATTATTGGGCCCATGTGCGATATTGTTGGATGAATCCCGTCAAGCATGGATTTGCCCCACGCGCCGAAGATTGGCCATTTTCAAGCGTTCACCACGACACGCGTTTCAACCCAATGATGGATTGGGCAATGTAGGATGCGTGATTTCACGCATCATGTGTGGGGGTGAAGGGAGTGCGGTACGTGCAAGCCCGCACCCTAGGATCCTCATTCAATTAGCTTGATGTGCTCGTCTAAAGCATCTAGCGCCAAACTAATGCGCATAGAAGATCTCAGGTATGGGGTCGACACGCGAAACAAACGGCGTTCGTTGTCGCATTTTAAAATTTTTTCGTTCCCGTCACATAATGAACGCAGATGGCGCAAAGTTTGAATTTTTCCATGTTTCATAGTTTTTGGAAAATTCTTGTTCAAAAATTCACTCACATCATCAGAAGAAAAGAACGACCGTTCTAGTCGGGAAACCGAGAACAATATCTTTGATTTCGCCTGCCTAGCGGTTTTGTCGTACATAACTTGCGACCGTATGAATTCCACACTTTGAACAGCTTTGGACTTTATCCAATCATTGACAGCAACATCCACAACATCAGGGTTGATAGTATTTAGGTTGTCCTCTGCTCTTAATGCTACATGCAAGCACACATCATGTAAAAACTGCGGGACTCGGTACGTAACAAAAGCTATTTTCCCCAAACACAGTGTTTTGCTTTCGAAGGAAAAATCCAACTCCTGTTCCAAACCACGAGTTGCCAATAAATCAACGCTCTTTCGATCTAATATGCCCACCTCAGGAATTTCATAAACGCGATTCGAAATAGTTTGGTGACGATTTCCATCAGATAGAATTTCTTTTACATCTGAGGGTACTCCAACCAAGCATATCCTGACCTTGTACGAGCCTGCACGGACATCGTCCAAACCGATCAACATTGAACGAATACGGTCAACGACATCTGCTCTGTCCAATGCATACTCAAGGTTCTCAAAAACCAAAAATGAGGTTCGTTTGCCAGCAGTCTTTCTAATATATGAAAGAAGTTTTAGATATGGTGAGTTTTCTACTTTCTTATACTTAGTTTCTGTTTCGTCACCCACGCCAATTCTGCTAGGTTTGAATTCGGCCGATTTTTTTTCAATTTTTTCAGTTTCTTCCCAAGCTTCAAAACTTGAAATTAATTCCAGTATTTGCAAATCAACATCATCCTCAGACTTACAATCCCTGAAATCAATCACTGAGAAATAAATATTGTCGTCACGAAAGATCTTCTTGTAGAGCCATGATTTTCCACAACCTGAATCGCCAAATATCACGACATTATAACCAGTGCGAACAGCGGTCCTTAATGAATACTCATGCTCCGGACGGTTGATATACATTACAGAATTTACTTCATCTGATCGCGGAGTAAAAACTTCTTCTGGTTTCTTTGTTTTAAAAATTTTCAAAATGACACCTCCTGAAGGGAGAGTACCCTACGGTTGAATGCTGTCAAGTAGACACTAAAAACTGATCCTGTTCATTTTCAAATTTGAAATTTTCGTACTCTATTCATATGAACATCTGCGAGTATAGCTTTCGCGCATTCGTCCTTAAAATAAACAACTCAACTGTCCATCTTCAACGCAGAAATAAACGCTTCTTGCGGAATGTCGACTTTCCCGAACTGGCGCATCTTTTTCTTACCGGCTTTCTGCTTGTCCAGCAGTTTGCGTTTTCGCGTCGCGTCGCCGCCATAACATTTGGCGGTCACGTCTTTGCGCAGGGCGGACAGAGTTTCGCGGGCGATGACTTTGCCGCCGATGGCCGCTTGGATCGGGATTTTGAACATGTGGCGCGGGATCAGGTCTTTGAGCTTTTCGCACATGGCGCGGCCTCGGGCTTCGGCGCGGTCGCGGTGGACCATCATCGACAGGGCATCGACCGGTTCGTCATTCACAAGGATCGACATCTTAACAAGGTTGTCTTCGCGGTAGCCTTCGAGTTGGTAATCAAACGAGGCGTATCCTTTGGTCACCGATTTCAGGCGGTCGTAAAAGTCAAAGACCACTTCGTTCAGGGGCAGGTCATAGACGGCCATGGCGCGTGAGCCGGCATAGGTCAGGTCCAGTTGGATGCCGCGGCGGTCTTGGCAGAGTTTCAGCACGTCACCCAGATATTCGTCGGGCACGAGGATGGTCGCTTTGATGCGGGGTTCTTCGAGGTGATCGACCAGGGTCATGTCGGGCATGTCGGCGGGGTTGTGCAATTCGCGTTCTTCGCCGTCGCGCATGAACAGGTGATAGACCACGGAGGGCGCTGTGGTGATCAGCTCGATGTCAAATTCACGCTCGATCCGGTCGCGGATGACTTCGAGGTGCAAGAGGCCCAGAAAGCCGCAGCGAAAGCCAAAGCCCAGCGCGGCGGAGGTTTCCATTTCCGAGGAGAACGACGCGTCGTTCAGGGCCAGCTTTTCGATGGCGTCACGCATGTCTTCGAATTGTGAGGAATCGACCGGGAACAGGCCACAGAACACGACCGGCTGTGCGGGTTTAAATCCGGGAAGGGGTTCGACCTCGAGGCGTTGATGGGTGATGGTGTCGCCGACGCGGGTGTCGCGGACCTGTTTGATCGACGCGGTGAGGAATCCGATTTCACCGGGGCCAAGGACGTCGATGGCTTCCATTTGTGGGCGGAAGACGCCGATGCGGTCCACGTGGTGGATGGTGTTGTTGGACAGGAACTTGATCTTTTCGCCCTTTTTCAGGCGGCCATCCATGATGCGAACAAGGACGATGACACCGAGATAGGCGTCATACCAGCTGTCCACGAGCATCGCTTTTAGCGGCGCGTCGGGGTCGCCTTTGGGTGCGGGCAAATGCGTGACGATCGCTTCGAGGGTTTCGTGGATGCCCACGCCGGTTTTTGCGGACACGGCGATGGCGCCCGAGGCATCGATACCGATGACGTCTTCGACCTGTTCGGCGACGCGGTCGATGTCGGATGCGGGCAGATCTATCTTGTTGAACACAGGGACAATATCGTGGTCGGCATCAATCGCCTGATAGACATTGGCGAGGGTCTGCGCTTCGACGCCTTGGGTGGAATCGACCACCAGCAACGACCCTTCGACGGCGCGCATCGAGCGGGACACCTCATAGGCGAAATCCACGTGGCCGGGGGTGTCGATCAGGTTCAGGACATAGTGTTCACCGTTATCCGCAGTATAGTCGATGCGGACGGTGTTGGCCTTGATCGTGATGCCCCGTTCGCGTTCGATGTCCATACTGTCAAGCAGCTGTTCCTTCATGTCCCGATCCGCCACGGTTTGGGTGGATTGGATCAGGCGATCAGCCAGCGTGGATTTCCCGTGGTCAATATGCGCCACGATGGAGAAATTGCGGATATGCGAAAGCGATGTCATGATGTGGATATGTAGGGATTTTTGAGGTTTGGCAATGGTTGACGACCGACGCACTACCGAAATGCAAAGGCGCGCGGAAGCAAGCCTCTATTACCATCCAAATCTGTATGAAGTAACAGTAATGGCGGCGTCTCGTGCAACTCTTCGCATCTTGCCAATACTTGGCTTTGAGCAAGACACACGCGCTCTTGAAGAAAAGTTGTTCTTTTGCTGTAGAGCACTTTCGTGGGGGTTCGCCGCGGTACAACTCCCGGAACGCGGTAAAAAGCTAAAAGGAAAAATAAAGTTCGAACAAAGTTTTGAAATGGATCTACCTGCGAATTGCCAACCCTGCCTCGCCGCGTTTTCGACAATGGGTGTATCGGGGGCAATAATGACTGCAACACCACGTATGGGGGAAACGCTCGAGTTGGCAGAGACTGCGGTTTTTGGCGCCGGTTACATTGATGTCCCAGGTTATAAGGACGGTGACTTAAAAAGTTTGCCGCTTTGGGGAGGTTTCAAAGTGCCAGATCAATGCCAAGAAGGCTGGCACCTTATTCGTTCGCGCCTACAGGAAAACGACGATGTCTGGAATTTTTGGCTGAACTGGTATGAAGCGGTCGCACGGGGACAGTTCGAAGACTGGGCCATTTTTCAGACTTTTCCAAGTGACATTTCTGCTGAAGATTGGGACACTGGGGTGTCACATGTTTCCGCGAAAATTCAACAAATCCGGGCAAAAATTGGCGTTTCGAGTGCAATAGCGCGTTTTGAAAACGGAAATATTTCGCATGTAATTGCGCAGGAGCGCCATACAATAGGAGGTAACAACCCGCCAGAGGACATGCAGATCGAGCCACAGATCGTTCAGGAGACGACGATCATTTGGGCAACTGTGGATGAATTGAAGGCGGAGACAGAGCAAGAGGCTCCGGACAAGCCGACCGTTTTGCGGATCATTGAAACGCTCGGGCGGGCGCTGAAAGCGATTTTGGCGTGGTGTGCGCAAAAGGGTGACCTCAGCGTTGATACGCTGATCAAATGGGGCATTCCGATTGGTGGGGCAGCGGTTTTGGCCAATCCGAAGCTTGTTGCGGATGTGGTCGAGGCCGCAAAGGCTTGGGTGTCGTTTTTGCCGTGAGGTGTGGCGGGGTGAACCCCGCCCTACGGACCTTTGGATCAGGGGGAAATAAATCAAAATGCCATGGAATTCGAAGTAATCGGGACAGCGCTGATCCGAGGGTTGGCGATTGCGGATGGGACACACTTAGCGGATGTCATTGAAGCCGCCAGAGCTTAAGGCGTGTTGCCGTAGATTGGGTTTAAACCCACCTTGTGCGACGGATCATGGCTTGGACCACCCTGAAAATTCCACGCGATTGATTGCCGCATTCCTTCAATCTCTATGCCGATCTTTGCCACCCCTCTTTCTTTTGTAATGTGTGCGACTGGATCGTGAATTGCCCTGCTGCTGCGGAATGGGCATAGTGCCCGTAAAAATAATGAGCAGTCAAAGCACTGCATCGTGCAGAAATAGAAGGGCGTCTCCCATGGTACGGGTACTTGCACTTGGTCTTGTTATAGTAAGTCTTGCCGCTTGCGGCAGCGGGCGGTCAGGCGGCGTGACGTCTGCGCGTTCCCCTGTATACAACCCGTCTTTGTTTGCCAGCGGACCGATTTCCCAAGCGTGTCTGCGCGGTGGCCGGGATCAGGCAAGCCGGGCGCGGTGTGGGTGTGTGCAGGCGGTGGCCAACCGGCATCTGTCGGCAGCTGATCAACGGCGCGGGGCTGCGTTTTTCAATGACCCGCAATCAGCCCAAGACACGCGCCAGTCGGACAACCCCTCCAGCGAGCGGTTTTGGTTGCGTTGGAAAGAGTTCGGCGCCAGTGCGGGGCAGCTTTGCACCTGATCACAAAGGGGTGACTTCGCCTTGGGTCGTACCTATATATGCGGGAACATTCCTGTTTTGGTCGCGTCGTATAGTGGAGCCGCAATGAGTATTGATGATTTTCTAGCCTATCTTTTTAATCTTGAGGGCGCTTCAGTTGTTCTGGTCCTTGTGGCCGTATTCCTTCTGCTTTGTCTTCTTCTTGGGGTCCGCATTGTCCCGCAATCCGAACAGCATGTCGTCGAACGGTTCGGGCGTTTGCGGTCTGTGTTGGGGCCTGGGATCAACTTTATTGTACCGTTCCTGGATCGTGTGCGGCATCGGGTTTCGATCCTTGAGCGGCAGCTGCCGACGGCATCACAGGACGCAATCACATCGGACAACGTGCTGGTGAAGGTCGAAACAAGCGTGTTTTACCGCATCTTGAATCCGGAAAAGACGGTGTATCGTATCCGGGATGTGGACGGCGCGATCTCGACAACGGTTGCGGGGATCGTTCGGGCGCAAATCGGTAAGATGGAGCTGGACGAAGTGCAATCGAACCGGTCGACTTTGATTTCGACGATCCAGTCGAGTGTTGAGGGTGCCGTGGATGCTTGGGGGATCGAAGTGACACGCGCCGAGATTTTGGATGTGAATCTGGATCAGGCGACACGGGATGCGATGTTGCAGCAGTTGAATGCGGAACGTGAACGGCGTGCTGCGGTGACTAAGGCCGAAGGTGAACGTCGCGCGGTCGAGTTGAATGCGGATGCGGAGCTTTATGCTGCGGAACAGGCTGCCAAAGCTCGCCGGATTGAATCGGATGCAGAAGCTTATGCGACTGGTGTTGTTGCAGCGGCCATTCGTGACAATGGCCTCGAAGCGGCACAGTATCAGGTGGCGTTGAAACAGGTCGAAGCGTTGTCGCAAGTGGCCGGTGGTGAGGGCCAGCAGACGATTGTATTGCCATCCAGCGCAGTTGATGCGTTTGGTGAGGCCTTCAAGATGCTGCGAGGCTCGAAATGAGTTGGCTTGCGACATGGTGGATTTGGGTGGCAGGCGCTTTGGCGTTTGCCATTCTTGAAACACTGGCTCCGGTCTTTGTATTTTTGGGTTTAGGGGCTGGCGCTGCGGTCGTTGGCGGCTTGTTGTTTTTAGAAGTGGGACTGGACGAGTCCACGTCTATTCTGATTGTGACATTTGCCGCGGTTTCGCTGGTGTCAACGTTGCTGTTGCGGTTCATGCTTGGAACCCGTCGCGACGAGGTGAAGACTTTTACGGACGACATCAACAGTTAAAACATTGCCAAAGCTGCGCGCCGGAATGCGCCTGAGCGGTTCACTTTGTGCTGCGCACAGTGCGTGCACGGGACCAATGGTGCTCCGCATGGGGCCAATGATGCTGCGCATGGGGTCAGCGTCCGATTGCAATTTCGTGATATTCCGCAATAGGCTTTGAAAGAATCGATAATTCGCGTAGCCTTTCCTTCAAATCGATAATTTGGGGGGATAAAATATGAAAATGTCATTCAGGTTTGCCATAGCGGCGGCCTTTACTTGCATCGGGTCGATGGCGCAGACCGCGCCGTGTCTTGATGTTACGCTGACGGGAACGCAGGGCGGGCCGCCTGTTTTCAACGGTCTGGCTGGATCTGGAACGCTGGTGCGGTATGGGGACAGTGAGGCCGGCTGTAACGACGTTATGCTGCAGTTCGACACGGGGCGTGGCACGACGCAACAGCTGAGCAAACTGGGCGTTCCGGTGGGTAAGCTGAATGCCGTTTTCTACACCCATGTGCATTCTGATCATTCCGAAGGGCTGATCGACATGGCGCAGTTACGGTGGCATTTCAATTCTGCGGGTCCAAAGCTGGATATGGTGTGCAGTGCGGATATTGCGTCACCTGCGGGGCATTCGATGAGCTGTACGAATTACGCGGCCGCCGTTGGGGATGCATTGATTGCGTCGGGTGAGATGGCGCAAAGGCTGGCCGAGAACCCCAAGCGGTTGCCGGGCGGTCCAGCGGATTTGCTGAATGTGGTGACGTTTGAGCCCACGAATGAGGCCGTCGAGGTTTGGAAGTCTGGTGATGTTGTTGTTTCGGCAATCCGATCCACCCATGTTCCGGGCCACGCATCGTTCCGTGTGGACACGCCTGCGGGCAGTGTCGTGATCGGAGGGGATGCGGGCAATGATACGAACAAACCGCCGCGTGCCAATTCCACATCCGCTCAGGTCGAGGACATCGCGCAGGGTGCAGATATTCTGGTGCATTCCGTGATCCACCCGGTCATGGGGCCGGATGGCAACACTGGTTTTCCACCGCCTATTTTCTTTCGCCAAAGCACGGCAACGGATTTGGGAAGTTTGTCGGACCGTGCAGGTGTTGGGCATTTGATGCTCACGCATTTGATACCGTCGCTGGGCGCGCCCCGTCAGGGTCCGTTTCCAATTGACGGCGGTGGACTGACCAAAGAAGATTACGAAAGCGCTGTGCGCGATGGCGGATTTCAGGGTGGCATCACCGTTGGCACCGATCTTGCCAATTATCGGATTGTCGCCCAGTAACTCCGATCCAATACGATTTTAATGTCGCCGCAAAGTGGCGGCATTAGACGCAACGGGCTCAAAGGTCTTTGATCCAAAACTGTAGTGGTTTTTGTGTTTCGTTGACCTGCCCAATGTCTTTCCAAGAAAACCGTGCAACGACCCCGTCAAGGGGTTCATATCCCCGCGCACGCCAGAATTGGTCCATGGGAGTGTAACTCCGTGGCATCAAAGGGTGGCCAGGGTTGCGGACCACAGAGCAAAAGCAGATGTGCTTAAACCCCAATTCGCGTGCATGTAATTCCCGCAAAAAGAAGAACTGTTTGCCGATACCTTTTTTCCTGTATCGACGCAAAAGGATGCTTTCCCCGCAATAGAACACGTCAGACAGCGACAGCGTGCTGTTGTGAAACGCGTCGATAAGACCGCTTTCCACTTCTAAAAGTGGCACACCTGTGCTGGCACCGACAAGCCAACTGCCATCAAACGCACCGAGCACGATTGCATTTTGATTGCCTCTGTAGGCTTCAAAGTACTGTTTTTCGTATTCTAAGCTTGTCGCATGGAGATACGGCCAATCGTGATATGCCCCGAGACGCAACCGGGCAATATCGTCCACCGCGTCGTCGAGTACGTCACCTGTAAGAAGTTCGACTAGCATTATGCTTCACTCTGCGCAGACCACTGGCGCATATTTAAATGGGAGTAACATTTCAAAATTATCCACCGCCAAATTCAATCGCTTTTTGCAACCAAAGAGTTGGTTTTACCTTTGTAAACAGGGCAATTGTGTTCCACAGAAAATGAGCCTCTTGAACGACAAAACAAAGCCATTCCACAGAGCGTTTTCATTTACGAAGATTACCAAAACGTAAAGCTGGCCCTGTGACGGCCTTTAAGAGCGTACAAATTTCTAGGTAGGTATTTTTGCCACAGCTTGCATCACACCGATGCCTACAAAAGGTGCAAATCGGTCTGCAATCTTGTGTTTATTCAACAGTTGTCGGGCGCACCCCACCGTCGGGTCAGGTGCGCAATCACTTGATCGCGCGCCGCACGGTATTGTTCCAGCTTTGCCTCGCGCGTTTCACCCAGACCTGTTGGATCAAGGATCGGCCAATATTCGACTTCGAGATGGTAAAACCGGGTCAGTTCCAATGCGCGCCGCTGGGATGCCGGGCTAAGAGCGACGATCAGGTCAAATGAACTGAGATCATCCCCCCAATTTTCCATTTCGTCAAAGCTGCGGGATTTGTGGCGCGACAGTTCAACGCCCATTTCCTGGCAGACCGCGATTGAAAACCCATCGATTTCCATATCGTTTTTGACACCGACAGATTGCACATACGTGCCGGTGCCATAGTATTTTTTCATGATACCTTCTGCCATCGGTGAACGCACCGCGTTGTGGTCGCAGCAAAAAAGTACAGATTGCGGAAGCGCCTGAGACATCTATCCCCCGAAATGCAGCACGCAAATGAGCGTAAACAGGCGGCGGGCTGTGTCTTTGTCGATCTCAACCTTGCCATCAAGACGTTCTTGCAAAACCCGGCTGCCTTCGTTGTGAATGCCACGGCGGGCCATGTCGATTGTTTCAATCTGGCTGGGCGGCAGCTTTTTCACAGCTTCAAAATAGCTTTCGCAAATCTGAAAGTAATCCTTAACGACCTGGCGAAACGGACCAAGCGACAGATGAAATTCCGCAGCGCTTTCTTTGGCTTCGGTATTCACATCAAAGACCAGCCGTTTGTCACGAATGGACAGCTGCAGGTGATAGGGACCTGCGGGCACCGGGCGGTCGTCGCGATTGGGCAAAACAAAGCTGTTGTCTTCGAGCAAATCAAAAATAGCGACTTGGCGCTCTTGTTCGATTTCTGGGGTTGGCGGCGGCAAATTGGCGTCGTCCAACGCGATATGAGAGATGCGGGTCATGAGCGTCATAGGTTTCTATATTTCAAGACTTATGCCTTAGAGCGTGTCGGTGAATACGGCAAGTAATCGGCGAGATTCGCAAGCCGAAACGGTTTAACTGTTCAATTTATTCAAACGTGCCCGAACAGACAGGCCATGTGCTTGCAAGCTTTCGGATTGGGCGAGCGTTTCCGCGCTTGGGCCGATGGCGTGCAACGCTTCGGGGGACATTTTCGCAAGCGTCGTGCGTTTGACGAAATCCATCACAGACAAGCCGGACGAAAACCGGGCAGATCGCGCCGTGGGCAACACGTGGTTGGGTCCGCCGATATAGTCGCCGATGGCTTCGGGGGTCCATTGCCCAAGAAAGATCGCCCCTGCATGGATGATCTGTTCGCTGAGGGCGTCGGGGTCGGCCACGCATAATTCAAGGTGTTCGGGGGCGATGCGGTCAGACAGCTGGGCGGCGATGTCCAGTGATGGAACGGTAATGACCGCGCCATAGTCGCGCCAGCTGGCCCGGGCGATGGCGCGGCGTTCGAGTGTTTCCAGACGGGCCGAAATTGCGTCGGCAACGGCTTGACCAAAGGCTGCATCGGTTGTGATCAGCAGGGATTGCGCGCTTTCGTCATGTTCCGCTTGGCTGAGCATATCCAGCGCGATCCAATCGGGATCGTTATCGGCATCTGCAATCACGAGGATCTCGGACGGGCCTGCGATCATATCGATCCCGACGCGCCCAAACACGCGGCGTTTGGCGGCCGCGACAAAGGCGTTGCCGGGGCCGGTGATTTTATCAACAGGCGCGATGGTTTGTGTGCCATAGGCCAAAGCGGCAATCGCTTGTGCGCCGCCGATGCGGTAAATTTCGTCAACGCCAGACAGCTGCGCCGCCAGCAAGACCAGTGGATTGATCTCTCCGTCTGGGGTTGGGACGGTCACGGCCAAGCGGCCCACGCCCGCAACCTTTGCCGGTATCGCGTTCATCAGCAGAGAGGATGGATAGGTCGCCAGCCCACCGGGCACATAAAGGCCTGCCGCGGACACGGGCGTCCAGCGCCAACCCAATGTTGCGCCTGCTGCGTCAACCCAGCTTTCGTCCTGTGGCATTTGGCGTGCGTGATAGGCCCGGATGCGATCTGCGGCCAATTCCAAGGCGGCGCGTTCTTCGGGTGACACTTTGGCGATGGCGGCATTGGCTTCGGCGGGGCTGATCATCATCGTATCCGGTGTCAGAGCGATCCGATCAAAGCGTTCGGTCAGCTCAATAACGGCTGTGTCCCCGCGCGTGCGCACGTCATGAATGATCGCCGCCACGGTTTCATCGACATCTGGGCTGTCTTCACGTTTTGCTGAGAGCAGCTTGGAAAATTGCGACTCAAAGTCGATTTGATCATAGTCTAGGAAACAGGGCATTCGCAGATCCTTTCATGCGCCCTGATAACGGGGAGGCTCGGGAGCCTCAAGGGAGGTTGAATGTCTGAGATCCTGCGTTGGAGCGCTGTGGAAACGGTTGAGCGTCTAAAGGCGCGTGATGTGAGTGCGGTTGAGGTGACCACAACGCATTTGGCGCGGCTGGACGCCGTCAATCCGGACATCAACGCCATTGTGGATCGTGTTCCCGATGCATTGGACATGGCGCGCGGTATTGACGAGGGGCGGCGCGCGCCTGGCGTGCTGCACGGCGCGCCGATCACGACAAAGATCAACGCGGATCAGGTTGGGCTGGTCAACACCAATGGATTTGCGGCCTTGGCCAACAATTTCAGCCCGGATGATTCCGCTGTCGTGGCCAATTTGCGGCGTGAGGGCGCGGTGATATTGGGGCGGACCAACACGCCAGAGATGAGCCTGCGCTGGTGCACATCCAATCCGCATCACGGAACGACATTGAACCCGTGGAATGCCGCCATTACCCCCGGTGGATCGTCGGGCGGGGCGTCGTCGTCCTTGGCCTCGGGCATCGGAGTGGTTGCCCATGGCAATGATCTGGGCGGGTCAGTGCGCTATCCGGCCTATTGCTGTGGTCTGGCGGGGCTAAAGCCGTCGCGTGGACGTATCCCGGCCTTTAACCCATCTGCCCCCAAAGACCGCCCCGAAATGACCATGGCGTTTTCGGTCCAAGGGCCGTTGGGGCGGTCGGTGGCCGATGTAAAACTGGGGCTGGCAGCGATGCGCGGGTTCCATCCTGGCGATCCCAATTGGACAGCCGCACCTGCCAATGGTCGGACACGCGCCAAGGGCCCCTTGCGCGTTGGTATTGTGCACGATCCCTTTGATGCGGCCACCCACGAGGCTGTCAAACGATCCGTGGACAAGGCTGCCGCTGCTGCTGAGGCCGCTGGCATGGACGTCAGCCAATTTGCCCTGCCCGAAGCGGAACGTGTTGCCGAAATCTGGGGACAGCTTTTGTTTACAGAGACCGAGATGATGTATGGTGCATTCTTACGCGACAACGGGTCAGATAACCTGTTGCGTTGGATCGGCGCTTTTACCGATTATTTCGAATGCCTGGATCTGAACGGGTATATCGAGGCGATGGCCGAACGCGCCCGGTTGCAAAGGCTGTGGGCCACGATTTGGGATGACATCGACGTTTTGATCATGCCGACATCATTGATCCCGCCGTTTGAGAACGATCTGGATTTCAATGATCCCAGCAAAGCACCTGAGATCATCGCGGCGCAAAAACCGTTATGTGTGGTCAACACTCTGGGCCTGCCCGCCTTGGCGATCCCAACCCATGTTGAGGACGGCATTCCATTGGGTATTCAGATCATGGGACCGATGCATGACGATGACGCGGTTTTGGAAGCAGGCCTGCAGATCGAAGCCGCGTTGGATGCGCATGTGATCAAGCAAATGCCTGGCAGCTTGTGGGCCTGAACCGGACCCAGGTGTGACCCGCGTCAACTTTTGGCCAAACTGACCGTCGTGGCGTTTCAAATTGGATGGCGCAGAAAGAGCTGCGCATCCCCAAAGGATGGCCAGTCGCTTGTCTGTAAGGTTGCCACAGCCTCTCGGTGAAAAATCTATTTCCACAAAACCGACATTGGCAGATTGTGCAGCGAACGGCGGTTGTGAGTCCGGAGTGACGGATGCTGCACCCTGCGCAGATGTCCGCTTTTCTTGGACGAGTTGAATGACCCCCGAGCGTTCATTAGATTAGATGGCATGGACAGGCAAATTGCTCACCCCGACGTAAAGACTCCGATCAAGACCTGGTACAAAGGTCACTACGAGCATGCGTTTTTGGCTCTATATCCCTTCTACAGAATTATCTCGGCAAACCCGATGCGTTCGCAAGATGCACCGTATGAACGCATATTGCGTTGGGATGAAAGACCTGACGACTTTGGTGAGATTATGAAATTGAGGGGTGAAACGATCAGATGGAGTGAGGTGCACGAAACTGTGGCACCTGAAATTTCAAAGAATGACTTTTATCTTGCGGTCTGGCTGTCAGCCGGCCTCGGTTATGCCGAACGGGCAAACATTGCACTTCAACAGAAAATTGCCGATTTTTGCGAGGCGGAGAATATCTATCTGCCTGAGGAAGACTTTATTCCGGCGATACTTCATCCCGCCGTTGGTAGATTCCTCGCTCCTTTTGAAAATCAAAGGATCGTAGCGTACAACGAATTCAGAGATCATTCCGTTGAGTTATCTTTGTCGTGTTTTCAAGAACAGGCACCTACAGCTTTCTTGCCTCAAGCGACGACAAGTAACGATATATGGGCTATACATGTACCCGATCCGGGCATTCTTATAACTTCGGCCGATGAAGGAACGGAAGCACTGATTGCCATGACCGACGCCGCATTTAGGCAGTCTGATCCGCGAGAGTTTTTTGAAACAGAGACGGTAACCGAAGGTATGTACTATGACTGGCTGAATCCAATCGATTTCTTTGCCCGGAACGGCTAGCAGGCTTTCAGGCTATTTCAACATTCTATGTGCGATAGAGCGAACTATGAACGGCATGGATAACCCAATGCAGCCAATGGCGCAGCTGCAGCGAAAGCTAACTTTGTCTCGCAAAGCCGACCTTGGAGGCGCGTGTTTTTGATGTCCGCTTTTTGGTGTGAACCACCCCGCACTCTTGTTGATGTAATCTCTTTAAGACCGGGCCCAAACGTGAGCGAGATTGGGGTGGCAAATGATTGACGATTTGCAAGGGCTTTGATCGGCGCGGCGGATCGAAAGCTGAGATATTTGCGCCAACTGTGTTCGACTTACGTCTGAGTGGTGGCTTGTTGGCGCAAATATCAGGCGCAGTGTCCTTGGTGCATTCTGGGAGGCAAGATGCACCCGTACGCTGCGGTCGTGACGTGAAGACTTGCGAATATCAGAGCGGGCCGTTGTCGTTTGACTATGCCCAAATTTACCGTCGCACGTCTTTGGCCTTTGATGTGCCCTGCGGCATAGGATCAAAGGCCAGTTTTATCAAACGGTCCCTCGTGCAGGGCGTTTGTGTTCGATGTTGAATTTCATCCCATCCAACAGTTCGTCCAGATCAGGGCGGGCCGCCGGACCATTGGACAAGCAAACCACCTGATTGACGCCATCGGGACGCACACAGAAGATTGCAGGTTCTGAGAAGCGGCGATCTGTTTCGTCTGGGGACAGCGGATCTGAAATGTAGACGCCCAGCTTTTCCATTTGCTCTTCGCTGAGGTCATAGCCGATGTCGAAGGTCCAACCGTATTCCTCAACGTCTTGCAGGGCTTTGCTTTCTGGATCGGCAGACACCACGACGACATCAAATCCGGCGTCTTCCCAATCACCCGTGCGCTGTTCCAGAGCGTTCAGGTATTTTTTACAGCGTCCGCAATGCTTGCCACGGTAGACCATGAACAAGGTGTAACGGTCTTTGGTGCCGCCGACTTCAAGCGTACCGCCGCCCAATTTGCTGAAGGAGAGTTGCGGTAGAAGGCCGCCGGCCTCGGGTTTTGTATTCATCATAGTCATGCCTTTCGCCTGATGAGTAAAATTCAAAGGAGGGACGAGAGTCAGGAAACCCCGACCCCCGTCCCAGGGAGAACAGTTAATGCAGAAGCAAAGTGGTTATTTCCGGGAACATCATCATGACCATCAACACCAGGATCTGGATGCCGATGAATGGCAAAAAGCCCTTGAAGATGTCCGCCAAAGAGATGTCTGGCGGTGCCACGGATTTAAGATAGAACGCCGCCGGTCCAAACGGTGGGCTGAGAAAGCTGACCTGCATATTGATGCAGAACAGAATACCGAACCACACCGAAACATGGGAAGGTGACAAGTTGCCCAGCAGGCCGATATCGGCCGGGTCCATACCCGCCACAATCGGCAAGAAGACTGGCATCACCAGCAACACGATCCCGATCCAATCGAGCAAAGCCCCGAGGAACAAGAAGATCACCATCATGACCAGAATGATGCCCATAGGAGGCACATCCAGTCCAAGGATCAGACCCGCGATAAAGGTTGGGCCACCCGCAAGCGAATAGGCTCCGGCAAGGGCTGTTGCACCGAATGTGACCCACATGATTGTCCCGGTTGAGCGCATTGTGCGTTGCAGCGCTTCCATGAACAGCGACATCGACATTTCGCCGCGCAGCGTGATCAACAACAATGTCCCGATACACCCGATTGCCGCAGCTTCGGTGATGCCGGTAATGCCGCCATAGATCGACCCAAGGATCGCGCCGACCAAAAGCATCGGTGGAAGCAGCCCTTTGAGGGCGATGATTTTGTCGCGCAAGGTGACTTCGAAATCGAGTTCAGGAAGGGGCGCGTCTTGGGGGCGCAAGTGGGCGCGGATCGAGATGTAGACGATATAGCTGAACCCGAGAAGCAAACCCGGAATGATCGCCGCCTTGAACAGGGAATGGATCGAGGTTTCTGTCACCACGCCGTAGATGATCAACACGATGGATGGTGGGATCATTGTGCCCAGCGAACCCGCCGCACAGATTGTTCCGCATGCGAGGTGCTTGTCATAGTTTAGGCGCAGCATTTGCGGCAGAGCAACAAGGCCAAGCAACACGATTTCGCCGCCGATGATACCTGACATTGCTGCCATGATCATCGCCATAACGGATGTCACGATGGCGATGCCGCCTTTTGTGCGGGACATCCAGACGCTCATCGAGTCGTACATGTCTTTGGCTATGTTACTTCGTTCCAATAACATAGCCATGAATATGAACAGCGGAACCGCCAGCAAGGCGTGTTCGATGGTCAGATCGTACATCCGTTGTCCGAGGATGAAAAACCCACGGTCACCCAGCTTCCAATAGGCGACAAGCACGCCCAAAAAGCCCGAGGCAAACCCAAGCGGAACACCAATAGCCAACAGGATAATAATGCCCAAAACGAGCAGAAGTGAA
Source organism: Paracoccaceae bacterium (assembly GCA_039975755.1). GTDB lineage: Bacteria > Pseudomonadota > Alphaproteobacteria > Rhodobacterales > Rhodobacteraceae > JABSSA01. The sequence continues at coordinate 16,528 of JBDWGM010000008.1, forward strand.
AGTTCTGCGATACCCAACTACACATCCTCCGGCGGGGCCAAAGGCGCGTCGCGGCGCCAATCGACAATAAGATTGTTAATCGCCTGAATGCTCATCCATACACAGACGATACAAATCAATGGCTTCATGATGGCCGGGATTGGCGGGTTCCAAGCTGAGCCATACAGTTCCCAGGAACTGAACTTGCGCATGGCGTTTTCCCAGTATCCCCAGGACACCGCCCAGCAAAAGGTGCAAACGCAAGCCGTCCCCAACGCGTCCATGACGCGCTGTGCATTGCGGTTGATGATGTCATAAACGATGGTCACCCGGATATGCGTGCGTTGCTGCATCGCATAGAGCCCCGCGACCAGAAAGATCACACCGCCGAGCCAGCGCGACAGTTCTTCGACCCAGATTGTCGGGCGCGCGAACACGTAGCGCATGATGACTTCAAACAGCATAATGCCCATGATGACTGCGACGACAAACATCAACAGAGATGAAATCCGCAATGTCACATGATCGACAATCGTCAGTGGTGGGCTTTCAGCGCCATGAAGCCCACGCGACAGCATGGGCACGAATTTCGGCGCGATGATAAACATCCAAAAGAGCGTTAGCCCCCCGAGGGATGCCACCCAAAGATAGCCAGATGGGTCAAGTGTTGGCATGAATTCGGCTTTCTGATGTGAAATGGAGCGGCGGTGGCCGCCGCTCCACGTTCGATTATTTAGTGATCAGGCCGATTTGCTTCATGAAAGCAATGTGGCTGTCTACCAAAGAACCAGCTTCTGGTGTCTTCTCACCCCATTCTTCCCACTTACCGCGAGAGAATGTACGGAATGCTTCACGCTGTTCTGCATTCCAGTTGTACAGCGTCACACCGTTGGCTTTCGCTTTTTCAGCAGCTTTACCCATTTCAACCTGATGGCTGAGGGTTTCGCGGAACGCCATTTTTTCCATCGCAACTTCGAAGATTGCTTGGATGTCTGCCGGCAGACCGTCCCAAACGTCTTTGTTGATCGCAAGGTGGTCAGCTGGCATCGAGTGGAAGCCAGGGTATGTTGCGTGCTTGGCAATGTCATAGAGACCAATTTCAGTGTTGGTCGCGATGTTTGACGCATCCGCACCGTCAATGATTTTGGTTTCAAGCGCAGTAAACACTTCGCCGAAATCCATCACGATCGGGCTTGCACCCAATTCCGCGAAGATTTCTGTTTGGATTCCGGGAGGGGAGCGGAATTTCCAGTCTTTGAAGTCTGCGACATCTGCCAATGGGCTTGTTGATGACAGTGATTCCTGGCCAGAAATCCACCAACCAACAACGTGCATGCCGTGCTTGTGATACAAAGGCTGAGCCGCTTCTAGGCCGCCACCGTAGTAGAACCAAGAGTACATTTCCCAAGGTGTGTCGTAGCCACCAAGGATATCGCCAACGAATTGGAAGGCTGGGTCTTTACCGGTCTGATAGGCAGCGCCTGTCATGTCGCCATCAAGGATGCCGTTCACAGCCGCATCAAATGTTTCAGTCGCTTTTACCAAAGACGCTGAATAGAACATCTCGACTTCGACGCGTCCACCGGACATGCGCTCGACGTCATCCATCATGCTTTGAACGTTTTTACCTTTCAGCGATTCGGCGCTGAAGTGCGTCTGAATGCTGAGTTCATAATCGGCTGCATATACTCCTGTAGCGGCAAGCATAGTTGCGATCACTGACCCGGTTAGCTTTTGATTAAATCTCATCTGGTCCTCCCAATGTTTGTAACGCGATGTCGATTTGCAGTTTCCTCCCGACATCATATGTTGTATGTTGTATGATGACTGAACTGAAAGCAACCGACAAATATTTTACTGCCAATCAAGCCATCGTGTATGAGCGTTTAGAGAGGTGAGGAAATGTGGGAGAGCCTAGATTATGGTAGAATCTGAAGGCCTTGCCTTAGGCAGGCGCCCCAAGCTTGGCGAGCTTGTTGCGGATCAATTGCGCGAGCGCATTCAAAAAGGTGACTATGCGCCGGGTGCTCAACTTCCGACAGAGAACGCGCTTGTCGACCTATTTGGGGTGAGTCGCACAGTCATCCGCGAGGCCATTTCATCCCTGCGAGTCGATGGTCTTGTGACGGCACATCAGGGACGTGGCGTGTTTGTGAGTGAAGATATCAGCAAACAACCGTTCCGCTTGTACAGCAAGAACCTGGGTGAGAAAGACCACATAGAACAAGTCATGGAACTGCGCATGTGCGTTGAAGTTTCAAATGCTGAATTGGCCGCCACCCGCCATAGCGAAACCGACATCGCAAACATCCTTGAGGCGATTGACCAACAACACGCCGCGCACCGTGCCGGAGAGCTGGGGCAGATCGAGGATTTCAAATTCCACTTGGCTGTCGCGACCGCCACCAAGAATTCGTACATTGTAGATTTCTTGCGATTTCTTGGGCCATACATCATTCCCGCAGATGTCATGAGTGAGATGGATCAGAACGAACGCCCGATCTATCAGGACAGTTTGCGCGAAGAACATTCGGCCATTGCCGAAGCGATCAAATCCGGCGATCCCGATGCTGCGGGTGAAGCGATGCGCAATCATCTTCGCCGCGGTTTGAAATTCAACTCAGGAGACACAAGCAGTTGATTCGTATGGGTTTGGGGTCTTTGACACGCGCCGCCCGTCTGGCTGCGCCACGTTCTCAGCGTGAAAAATCTCAACGTGAAAAATGAGGATGATTTTCATCGATATGTTTCGTAACCGATTTGGAAAGACAGAATGCTGACAGTAAAACGCCTGGATATTTCTGACGCCTATGTGTTGATAGCTGGAGCTCGTGCCAGGGCGAATGAAATCGGGGTGCCTATGTGCATCGCCGTGACTGACGAGAGCGGCAATCTGATCGCATTTGAGCGGATGAACGGCGGGAAAACCACCAGCATCGAATATGCAATCGACAAAGGATACGCCGCTGCGGGTGTCAGAAAAGGCACCGACGTGTTGGGCGCGGTGAGCCATCCAGGCCAGCCCGCCTATGGGCTGTCATCGGGGTTGGGCGGACGTATGGTGGTTGTCGCCGGTGGCCTTCCGGTGGAATCAAATGGCGAAGTCGTCGGAGCCATTGGAGTCAGTTCAGGATCGCCAGCGCAAGATCTTGACGTTGCACAAGCTGGCCTGCGCGCTTTCACAGAATCAAACGATAAAACAAAGACTTGAGGAAACAGAAATGAACAAACCTGTCATCGGCTTCATCGGCCTGGGCCTTATGGGCGGCAAAATGGCTGAGTGTCTTCAGACCAACGGCTTTGAGCTGAACGTTATGGGGCGCAATAAAGAAGCTGTTGGGGCTGCGACTGCGCGCGGCGCGACTGAGGTGAGCACCCCCAAAGAGCTTGCCGAAAAGAGTGATATTGTCATGTTGTGTGTGACGACATCCGAAGTGGTCGAAAGCTTGATCTACGGAGATGACGGCGTTTTGGCTGGCATCAAAGAAGGCGCTGTTGTCATCGATTATGGCACGTCTATTCCGGCCTCGACACAGAAAATCGGCGCGGATTTGGCTGCCAAGGGTGCGGGCATGATCGACGCGCCTTTGGGTCGTGGTCCGGCACAAGCCAAAGAAGGCCTGCTGAACATCATGGCGGCGGGCGACAAAGACACGTTTGAAAAGGTGAAGCCGGTTCTGGATGTCCAAGGCGAGAACGTCTTTTACCTTGGCGCGTTGGGATCTGGGCATGTCACCAAATTGATCAACAACTTTATGGGTATGACAACCGTCTGCACCATGAGCCAAGCGTTTGCCGTCGCAAGCCGCGCGGGTGTCGACCCACAACAGCTGTTTGACATCATGTCATCCGGCCCGTCCAATTCGCCCTTCATGCAATTTGCCAAGAAATACGCCGTAGACGGTGTGAGCGATTTGGGCTTTTCGATCAGCAACGCCAATAAAGATTTGGGCTATTTCCTGAAAATGGTAGAATCGTTGGACACGCGTGCGCAGATCGCTGAAGGGACGTCATCGAACCTGCAAGCGGCATTGGACGCGGGCATGGGCGACGGCAACGTGCCGGAAATCTTTGATTACTTCCTAAAGCTGCAGAAATAATCCGAACACGAGGCGACGCCCCGTTCAGATCGGTATAGACGTTTCCGGCCCCTTGAGTTTCTCTTGGGGCCGGATGTGTTTTGGGGCGTGGCCTGGCACCGCAGGGCGCATCTTTTGTTGACAAACGTTCCGCCCGGTCAATATCATTTGCATGCAAACGTTCATGCAAAATGGCGATTTAGGTGACCCACCACATTCCAACTCATTTGGCCTTGATGGCTGACGCTGCGGCTAAGTGATGGACCCAAGCGCAGTTATATTGCCTTGCGGTCAACGTCTGCATTTGCAGCATGGACCCATCGATCTGATTATCGGTGCGGATGGTGACAGACAGGCCGCGTTTACAGCCGCGACGGATCGATTTTCAAGCGTTTTGCAAGAGCTCGCGGATGAGCTTTCTGAATTGCGGCTGGCGTTGCGGTCGGATGTGCCAAAACCGCAGGGTCACATCGCGGGGCGTATGGACCATGCCGTGCGACCGTTTTGCGAAGATACTTTTGTCACCCGCATGGCTGCCGTTGCAGGCAGCGTGGCGGATACGGTCTTGGAGGCAATGAAGGCCGCGGAGTTGAGCCGCGCTTATGTGAATAATGGCGGTGATATCGCCGTGCATTTGACCCAAGGGCAGTCGTTTACCCTTGCCATGTCGGGCCATGATGGTCGCGAGTTGGGGCGCATCACGATCCAGTATGATGATCCGATCAGAGGCATTGCAACAAGCGGGCGGCACGGACGCAGTCATAGCCTTGGCATTGCTGACAGTGTCACGGTTCTGGCGCACAACGCGGCAAGCGCGGATGTCGCCGCGACCCTGATTGCAAACGCTGTGGACCTGCCGGGGCATCGCGCGATCACGCGGGTGGCTGCCTCAAAGCTGGATGAGACCAGTGAACTTGGTGATTTGCCTGTCGTCACTGGTGTCGGCCCATTGAACACGCGCGACGTGTGCCACGCTTTGTCCGTGGGTCGCGCCCGTTCAGACAGTTACATTCAAAGAAACCTTGTTTCAGGCGCTGCTCTTTTCCTGCAAGATCAGTCTGAAACCACCTGCCCTGCGCAGCTTTCACTTACACAAAGGACCCCGCACCATGCCTGACGTCATCTTGCGCAAATCGATCTATTCGATCGAAGAGACCTTTCACGAGGGCGGCCCGAGGCCTGAAAAATCGGTGCGGCGTGCGGCCGGGTTGGCGATCATCGAAAACCCGTTTGCAGGCCGGTATGAGCCCGACATTCAAGGGTTCATGGAAGATCTCAAACCGCTGGGCTTGAGCATGGCGGCGCGGTTGATCGACATGCTGGGCGGCGCGGATCAGATCGAAGGGTACGGCAAAGGCGCGATGATTGGTGAGGGCGGAGAATTAGAGCATGGCGCGCTGTGGCATGCGCCGGGCGGATATGCGATGCGCCAGTTATTGGCGGATTCCAACGCGATCGTGCCATCCACCAAAAAGGTTGCGGGTGTCGGGGGGCGATTGGATGTTCCGATCACCCATATCAACGCTTCTTATGTGCGCAGCCATTTTGATTCGATGGAGGTCGGGGCCAATGACACGCCGCGTGCCAATGAGATGGTTCTGGCGCTGGTGATGAGCACGGGCGCGCGCATTCATAATCGTGCGGGTGGATTGGATGCGGCTGACATCATCGGAAAGGATGGCCTGAGATGAGCGCTAAGATCAGAAAAATTGCGGTAAACGTGGAAGAAACCCATCGTGAAATCGGGCGCGATATCTCGCCTGCGACCCGTAAGGCGGTTGCTGTTGCGGTGATCGAAAACCCATTTGCGGGCCAATACCAAGAAGACCTGAGCGCATTGATGGATATCGGCGCAGAGCTTGGTGCGTTGTTGGGCGACAAATGCGTGGCCGCCTTGGGGATCACGCCGGCACAGGCCGAAAGCTATGGCAAATCGGCGATGGTTGGCGAGAACGGTGAATTGGAACATGCCGCTGCAATCTTGCACCCGAAACTGGGCGCCCCTTTGCGGGTTGCGGTTGAAAAAGGCGCGGCTTTGGTTGCGTCGTCCAAAAAGATGGGCAGCCCGGGCCAGGTGCTGGACGTGCCGTTGGGCCACAAAGACGCGGCCTATGTGCGCAGCCATTTCGACGGGATCGAAGTGCGCCTGAACGATGCCCCCCGCGCGAATGAAATCATGGTGGCCGTCGCCGTGACAGACAGCGGACGGCCCCTGCCCCGTGTTGGCGGTTTGACCCATGATGAGGCCGTGGGCGAAGACGGGCTGAGATAGGTTTGGATCATGTTGTGCCGTGTCTTTAAGATATATACACACGGCATATGGTGACTGATCCTGTGAATACTGAAACGCTTGACTATGCCCTCGAAGATCAGGTCGGGTTTATGTTGCGTGTCGCCAGCCAGCGGCATGCAAATATTTTCCAATCCAACATCATTGGAAATCTGACCCCCACCCAATTCAGCACGATTATTCGATTGGCTGAAGTGGGAAAGGTGTCGCAAAACCATCTGGGGCGCCTCACGGCGATGGATGTGGCCACAATCAAAGGCGTGGTGGATCGGTTGAAAGCCAAGGGTTTGATCGAATCCGAACCTGATCTGGTCGACAAACGTAGGTCTGTCATTTCGCTGTCGCCCCAAGGTGAGTCGCTGGTGTCTGACCTGAAACGCGCAGGTCGTCAGATCAGCGCAGAAACCCTTGCTCCGTTGAATGCAAAAGAACAAAAAACGCTGTTGGGTTTGCTGCGCAAGATTTTGTAATGCGCCCTTAAAGAACGCGTTCGGGAAGGCGCATGGCTGGTGGCGTGTTGCGCGAGCGTTCGGTGCGCACCTCTCCGTCGATGATGGTCATGCCAACGCCCGGCAGGTTCCCAAGTTGGACAGATTCCAACATGTTTTTGCCGGGGGAATGTTGTGCTTGATCCATCAGGACAAAGTCGGCGCATTTGCCAACCTCGATCAGGCCGGTGTCGAGCTCGCGTTGGCGCGCGGTGTTGCCATTGGCAAAACAGAACGCTTTTTCCGCCGATACATTGCCAAAGGCCGACAACATCGCGACCATGCGCAAGATGCCCAAGGGCTGCACGCCTGATCCCGCAGGACCGTCGGTGCCCAGAATGACCTGATCCAGCTTGTCCAATTCGCGCGCGGTGTTCAGCGCCAGCACGGCCGAGCGTTCATTGCCGTTATGCACGATTTCAAACGCGGATTGGCAGCTTTCGCATAGGCAAATGATTTGATCATCAGGCAGCGCGGAATGACCGCCATTGATGTGGCCAATCACATCGGTTCCGGTTTCGATCACCATATCCGCGTCGATCAAGCCCGATCCAGGAATGGACGGACCGCCTGTGTGGATCGTGCTTTGGATGCCGTATTTACGCGCCCAGCTGACCATTTGTTGCGCGGTCTTGCCGTCTTTCACCGTGCCAAGGCCCACCTCGCCCAGCAGTTTCACACCCGCATCGGCAAGGTCTTTGAAATCCTCTTCGACCATGCCGTGTTCGATCACCGGAGCACCTGCATGGACCTTAACCCCTGAGGGTCGGAAATTTTCGTACCAACGCTGGGATGCAATGGCCATCGCCTTGAGGCCAACGATGTCCTTGGGGCGTCCCGGCATGTGCACTTCGCCCGCGGAAATGAGGGTCGTCACACCGCCATGCAGCGTGCTGTCGATCCAATGCAGTTGCTGTTGGCGCGGGGTGTAATCCCCAACAACAGGGTGGATGTGGCTGTCGATCAGGCCGGGGGCCAGCGTGACACCATGGGCGTCAACAAACGTTGTGGCGTTTTCGCAATCGATATCCTTTTCGGACCCCCATTCGGAAATCTTCCCGTCGATGGCCACAAGGCAATCCCCATCAAAGATCGGATCTTCGAGCTTGCCCGAAAGAATCTGCCCGATGTTCTTGATGACCAATTTTGCCATGTCATGTCCCCTTGGAAGGCCTCGCGTTTCGTTAGTATACGAATATCTTTGCGGCCTGCGTCAAGTGGAAACCGAACAGGCAAAGGTACGGGTTTGGGCCATCCAAAAGACAACGGTGCCACGTTCAGGTGTGGCACCGCTTACGCTGTTCGAGTTGATCTGTGGATTTCCTAAGGAAAGGGCGCGTTAATCCAAGTCGTGCTTTGGTATGGATTTGGACACAGCCGCATAGGGTTTGGTCACATCTTTCAATGTGGCATCCAACGCTTCGACATTCAGGCGGATGGCCCCGTCCCCGGCCAAGGTCAGATGGATTTGCCCCGCCGCGTCTTCGCCTGCTTCAAAGCTGACAGACAGCAGCGATAAGATGACATCTTTGTCGGCGCGATCTATGCCGTGACTTGAGACGCCCAAGACATTGTCGATCGCCAAGACGGATCGCACCCGTTCAGGCGTGCGACGGGTTTTCCCTTCGTCTTCCCAACGGAACCGATTGAGCAAAAGCGCGAAACGCCGTTCTTTCGCGCGCCATTGCATTTCGGTGATCGGGAACACGGCATCCTGACACAGTGATGAAATCACTTGCAGGTCATCCGTGTCCTGTGCGCCAAGGTTCAGAGGGCCTTCGCGCCCGTCTTCAAAGCGTGCGTCGTCTGTCATTCTTTGATCCGTTCAATATCTGCACCAACGCCCGAAAGCTTGCGCACAACCTGCTCATAACCGCGATCCAAATGATAGACGCGGCTGACCTTTGTTTCACCTTCGGCCGCCAGACCCGCAAGGATCAGCGATATGCTTGCGCGCAGGTCTGTCGCCATCACCGGCGCGCCTCTGAGGCGATCAACGCCCGTCACCCGCGCCGTGCCACCCTGCACATCGATTTGCGCGCCCATGCGCAGCAATTCCGGCGCATGCATAAAGCGGTTTTCGAAGATTTTTTCTTCGAGAACAGATGTCCCGTTGGCCGTACACAGCAGGGCCATCATTTGCGCCTGCAAATCGGTTGGGAACCCTGGGAAGGGCTCGGTCGTGATGTCGACGGCTTTGATGTCGTCACCGCGCCGTTTGACGGCAAGGCCAGCTTTGGTTTCGCGCACGTCGATACCGGCCGCGTCCAGCTTTTCAATGAAGGACGTCAACAGATCCATCCGGCCGCCCAACAGCTCGACTTCGCCGCCGCAGAACGCTGGGGCGAGCATATAGGTGCCCAGTTCAATCCGGTCAGCAACAACAGCATGCGTGGCACCGCCCAAGCGATCCACGCCTTCGATTGTGATGGTTGACGTGCCTTCGCCATCGATATGTGCGCCCATGGCGCGCAGGCATACGGCGAGGTCGACAATTTCAGGTTCACGGGCGGCATTCTTGATCTGTGTTGTGCCCTTGGCCAAAGTCGCCGCCATCAATGCATTTTCTGTGGCGCCCACGGATGCAAAGGGGAATTCAACGATCCCGCCTTTCAAGCCATTGGGCGCTTTGGCGTGGACATACCCGTCGCGCAATTCCAGTTCTGCCTCCATCGCTTCCAGCGCTTTGAGGTGCAAATCCACAGGACGCGCACCAATGGCGCAGCCGCCGGGCAAGGACACAACCGCCTGCCCGTTGCGTGCCAGCATCGGCCCCAGAACAAGGATCGAGGCGCGCATTTTACGAACGATATCGTATTCAGCAGTGTGGTTATCGAGCCCATGCGACGACATCGCTATGACTTTGCCTTCTTGCAGGCTTGTGACCTCGGCACCCAAAGACTGAAGCAGCAATGTCATCGTGCGGATGTCCGACAAGCGCGGCGCATTGGTCAAAGTCAGCGGTTCATCACTGAGCAATGTCGCAGGCATCAAAGTCAAACAGGCGTTTTTCGCACCTGCAATTGAGATCTGTCCATTCAAAGGCCCGTTGCCCCGTACGACGATGCTATCCATTCTGCTCATCCTTGCTGTTATCGCGCGCTTTTGCCTGTGCTTTGCGCCGCGCGAGATTTGCCTTGAGAGCCGTCTTGAGACGATCCTCGCGCGTCGGAGCATTTTGGGCCTGTTTTGGTTTTTGCGCTTTTCCTGCCATAGGCCGTCAATACCGCAGCAAACACCCGTGGTCCAGCATCTGATACACTGGCAAAACCCAACTTGCGTGCGGATCTGTAAAAAGGGCGGCGATGTTGGATGCCGGGCGCAGATAGTTCGGCAATTGACGCAGAGCCCATTGGCACATCAAGTCGGTGCTGCAATGCGGAAAATGTCAGCTATGAGCCCATTTTAACCGATGCTGCGTGTTGTGCGAAGGTCTGCTTCGTATCCGTTATAGAAGGGCCTGTCGAACTATTTTACTTGAGATTTCATGGCTGTTTCTAAAATCGCATATGCCTCCCATCTCTTATTAAACTCCGCGTAGTATATGGGTTGGCGTGACGGGTACTCGTCATCAAAAACCATAGGATCAGCGCCATGATTTAGTAGATGCTGTATGACTGTCGGCGATGACCACATCGCAGCAGTATGCAGAACAGACTCGCCTAACGTTCCAGATAGCTTTATGTCTGCTCCCGCCTCAATCAGGAGGTCAATCAAGCATACTGTGACTCGAGTCAATTCTGCTGGGCTTCGATTGCGGAGAATGTCTGCATCACCCTCGATCTGGAGGACATGCTTGAGCGCAGTAACGCCGCAATCAACAAAGTTGATTTCAGGATTCTTACTCAAAACCCATTTCACTGAATCTTCATTCGACCATTGAATCGCTGTAATCAATACATCGCGTCCAGTTTCCCCATCAGGCCAAGGCAAGTCCGCTACCACCTCAGACAGTTGATCTAAAACTGCAACATCGCCGTCGAAAAGAGCATTGTAGAACTTGTCTTCATTCGACATCTAAGGTTGCTCCGGACTTTCTGTCTTTTTCCCAAAATATCATTCATTAATCCAAGCTTCAATTATCACAAATTTCCGGAAACGGACGTTGCAGCAGGTTCACTGGATAGCGGTTTTGTCCCGCATGTATTTGCGCTCTGAAAACCAAAGCTGTGCCGCGATGACCGGAAGGGATGTGCTCAAGTTTCGCGGAACTTGTCTGGTCCCAAGCAATTTGGCTTGCACCAACGAACCAGAGCGTCTAATCCCCCCGCATCGGCGCGACCATCGTTTCGGTTTCAAGCTTTTCCCCGACGACGGGTGGCTTGGCGAGACGACCACGCTGACTAAACGGGTTGCCCCAGACCCCTCTTGCCACGGACCGACAGCCGGGGTTAATAACTGGCGCATAAGATGCTGTGGTAGCTCAGTGGTAGAGCGCGTCATTGGTAATGACGAGGTCGGGAGTTCAATCCTCCCTCACAGCACCATCTCTCAGGCATTTTGGATACAAATCCACACACCGGAAAATCTATTATACACTGCGCTGAATTCATGTGGAGGAGCCGTTGAATAGCAGCTTTTGCGTGTTAGAATACGCCAGAAACCGGCGACGGGCATAGTATACGGTTACAATAACAGAGGTTCCATGAAGTTAGATTTGGCAGATGCGCTTTGGGACCGATTGTACGGCCCTTACGGAAATCGTTCCGTGAACGAAATGTTGGAAACACTTGCCGAACAATGGGACGACGCTGTTGCCAAGGAGCTTTACTGGGAAGAACTGCATCATCAGGAGGACATTTTTCCAGCTACTTTTGCAGCTTTGCCTTGGTTGGTTGAGCTTTCTCCCTCAAGCGGTAAAGCCTCCGAAGAAACGGCGCTTTTTATGTCCCACGTTATCCATTGTGCGTTCATGGAAGGCGGAAATGGATGGCCGAGAGGGAAATACAAAGGGCTTTCGACGGACATCTCGGACCATCAGCTTTCATGGTTAAGCGAAAGTGAATGGTTGAAGGCTGATGACCTTGCCACGCTTCTCAAGCTCGAAAAGTGGTTCACTGACAATTGCCAAACGATTGCAGAGCGTTGCCTGAACTTTATCAGCGACAACTTAGTGATGTCTGCCTATGCGATTGAGGGGTTTGCCACGGCGAACGACAGCGTAAGGGTCGCTCGGTCCACGCACATGTTTGCCAATGGCGAAAGCGTTGATCTTATCCAAGAGGATTTGGTAGACTACAATCAGCGCGACACGCTTGTCGTCCAGCGGCTATATCCGCATATCCATCAAAGGAACCCCGAACTGGCAGCATTTCTGCTGGATTATCCTGGCTGCACATTCGTGCCGGATGACCCAAGGCAACCAAGCTTTCTAACGGACTAGAAACAGACGATGGAACATTGGCTTATCTGACCGAACCCTGTCTTTTTACATGGGTATGGTCGGGTTTTGAGGGCAACAAGAGTGCGCCGAAGAGGCTAGATGTTCCGGACTTTGTCATAGAAGCGTTCATTGAGTGCACGCGCTTGTCCGAGTGTTTCGCTGCGCCGCTCCGCTCGATTGATCTGTTTTGGCCAATCCGTGGCGTCGCCCATGACAGGGTTTTCTTGAAAGTGCTGGAATTTTTGATTGAACGGAAGGCACAGGACCTTTCGACCAAGACACATAGCCCAATAGGTGCCGTGATAGGAATTGGTGACAACAGTTTCGCCGCTTGCCAGGAACGATATGACATCCTTCATTGTACCATTGTGATTACTTCGTTCCGGGATGCCATCGACGCGGGTCAATGCCTCTGATTTCAGGGCATGATAGAACAAAACAACATCATGAACAGGGTCGGCTGGGTCATCAAAGTGAGCGGACATAGCAGATACGCACGGGACAAATTCACAGTTCTCGACGCCCCAATTCCGAGTCGAAATCAGGTTACAACTCGCGTTTAACAGGTCAAAATCGACACTGCGTCTGTCTTTATCCGATATGCCGACGCCCCAAACAACGCGTCGCTTTGCCAATGGGTTTTGATAAAGGGCGGATGTCACACAGCTTTGAAAGACTTGGCCCCCACCCAGCACAGCCAAATTGCACTCTGGAATATCATCTTTGAAATCAAAGGATGCCTGATCGCCGAATTCGAAATATCCGGCAGGAGAGCATGCCAGATCGCCAATGTTGTTTCCTTTTCTGCGATGGATAAAGGCTGTGTCGAGCACTGATTGGATCCATTGGCGTCTTCGATGCGTTTGAATATTGAGCTTACAAGATCGTGGGCAGTCGTCACAGGCAATTTCGCACGTCGATCATGGAACCTAGTTTTTGCCAGTTGCTTGCGGGGCTGTCCCGACGCATCGGAAGCCCAGGCAGCGCCCCCGCGCATCTGGCACGCGCCCCCTTCTATAGGACGATCTGGACAGGTTGGTTGGGCTGACCCAGCTGCCGCCGCGTTCGCTGCGCACTCCGGTGCACGACGGTGCATTGGTGTTGGTGTATGCTGATGGGTCGAACCAATCCGTGCACCATTGCCACACATTGCCTGCCATCTGCAGTCCGCCAAAAGGTGACACGCCAACCACCGCATTCACGGGGGCAAGAGGAAGGTCAGTGACTGTTTTATATGTTGCGTGCCGCTTGTGCCGACCGGCGTTGATCGCTCCGCTTTCGGGGTCAGTCTCGCCCCATGGCCATCGTTTCGATGTTGCCCCACGTGCCGCGTATTCCCATTGCGCCTCTGAGGGCAGACAGGTGCCGTCCTCGCCGCGCCAATCTTTACCGTTCGCCCAGAGAGAATATGCAACTGCGCCGTACCACGAGACCAAAATCATCGGCCAGTTTTCGGTGTCGGGCTTTGGCGACCAGCCCGCGTTTTTGAGTTCGATGAGTTGATGTTCACAGCGTCGTTGGCCCGGCTTGATCAGAAACCAGCAGCACAGGATATCGTCGTCAGTCTCGTCTATACTGTTCAAAAATCGACAATACGCTGTCGTAGAGACGGTTTCTCTGTCGATCAGAAAGGGTGGGATATCAGCGGCATGCAGCGGCTGTTCATCGGGCAACGCGTCTGGCTGCGCGCTTCCTATCTCAACTCGACCACCGTCCAGCTGAAGACAGACCATGCCATCGGTCATTCGCCGAAACTGCTCGACCCCCAGTTCCGAGGTTCCAAGTGGACGATAGAGTTGGGTGGGCTGAGACTGCAGCCGGCCCCCAAGCTGCGAGAAGGATGCCTTTTCGCTCAATTGGACGTCACCGTTCCCGGCGAATGCGTGTTCCATGCGTCCACTGTCCCACCTAAGGTGAACCAGCTCGGCCATGTCTCTGAAGGTGAAGTCAGCGCGGGTGAAAACCTCTTTATACGCCGGATCGCCGACTTCCGCCGGTTCAGGAAGCGAAACGTCAAATGCCTCTTCTATGGCCATCATCCATTCAATGAGGTCCAGGCTATCAATTCCCAAATCTTGCACAGGTCTGGTGTCGAGAGAGAACTTTGTGCGCTCGAGGCCCAAAAATTCTGCGCTCAGGATCAGAATGCGTTCTTCGGTTTTTTCTAACGACGGTCGCGCCATATTCACCTGAACCCGAAATTGAATGTCATTTTGTTGCGGATTACCACGCATCTATAGAAAGGTGAAACGGCGGAGGAAAAACCACTTATTTTTGGGCATGCAAAGATTGGGAGGTGGCGGGGGTGGAATCTGTAAGATTAACGACACAAAATGTCTTGAAAGTAGCCTCAGTCACTGATCCTGTGAGTCCAGAGAATGACCGTTTCTGTGGATCTTCTTCCAAACCAAAGTTTCAAGGTTGAGCAAGTATGTTGTCTCGTTGTCCACATATCCAGGTTCGACTTTACCGCCCGTGATAACAATTCCATGTTCAGATAATGTCGCCCGATGACCATGTATCCACCCCGGCATTTCGCCGCTTGTCGACACTGTGGATATCGAAAAATCTTCGATGCTGAGACGCATAACTTGAGTTTGGTTGTCCTTACGTTGATCAGGATATCCAAGGCATCCGATCAACCAAATATGCTGTCCCACTAAGGTGGCTGAATGAAAGTCCGTTGGTGGAAAGACATCCGCCGGATAGATGAAATGATCAACGCTGCCATCAGTGCCCAAGACTGTAACATCAGCGTAGATGCAAAAATCAGCATCGTAATGATCTTCGTGTTCGCCCGCGACAAGCACCAATCGACCATCAGGCAACACAGTAGCGGTTCGCCCAAAACGCGAAAACGACCAGACAGGTCTATCTCGATCAGGGCTGTAACCCAAAGGTTTGAGCTTTGAATACCCTCTGTCGCGCATCCGTTCGCTCCAGAAGGCGGGCAGAAATCGCTCGGGGTTAGATGTGCCTACCCGGCTGGTTCGATGCGCTTCGAAATCAGATTTTGTAAGTGTGGTTTCAGGCAACCTAGAAAGATTTGGATCTTCCATGGGTGGTCCGTAATCGAAAAGTGCGGGATTGACCCCGTGTTTTACAAAAAGCACCCGCATTTCGTTTGTAACCGCTTTTTGGGCGGGTGATGTGTATTGTTTTTCCTGCGATCCTAAAGGGGCTGCCCCTGCCGCAAGTAAAACCTCTGCTGTTGCAACATCTTCGCTATCGACGGCACGCTCAAGCGCTTCCCAATTGATGTCATCCACCGCATTTGGATCAAAACCTAAGTCCATAAGCCATTTCACAATATCAGTGGCCCGCGCCTGTACGGCCGCCATCACCGCGTCAGAACTCTTGTTGCGACCAGCATCGAATTTAGTGAGATATTCGCGCGCCGCGTCAAAGTTTCCAACGCGACATGCGAACCAAAAGGGATCAGCTTTGCCCGTTCTTGGTGTCGCAGGAACGTCGCCAAGGGCCAGCGAAACCTGATCCGGTGTCCATTCTGTTTGCGCCCCTGCCCCCAACAGTAGACGCATTGACGCCATCTTGCCGTACCAAAAGCAGTGATAAAATGCGGATGGTCTGTCATCGGTTGCCCCAACATCAGCATCTGCACCCGCCTCGATGTAAGCTTTGAGCTTTTTACACAGAACATCGTCTGGGAGCCAAAAAGCATCGTGCTGAATCTCAGTAACGTCTTGGGGTCGTTCTTGGTTTAGATCATCTTTGAGTAAGCCCTGATTTTTGAAGGCCTGTTCAAGGGCCTCTTCTTCCGCCTGAAACAATGCGAGTAGTTCTAAATTTTTCATGATGGGTCGCCCGCTCGGGCGCTATATGACGTTGCTAAGCCGACATATTCTTTCTGGTTCAGCGATTAGTCAACGTTTAGAATATGAGAAACTGTCATTGGTTCAACGACGGCGAATGCTGGGGAAGTCCGCAAGGCAGTCAGTAACGGGCTTCATGTGCCTTGGCCGATCCACCAAGGCACATGTTTAAACGAAGCGTTATCGGGTGCGCCATACGCTGTGGTTTGGCCCCGTTATTGACCCTTTGCGCGCGTTACATGCAGCTGGCAAGGGCCGTTGACAGGTTGCGGATCAGTTGAGGGTACAATGCTGATCCCGGTTCCAGATCAGAGCCGAGCGGGTCGAGGATACCTGTTTGCGCATCGGTGCCATCAAGGACCGTAGCGACGAGGTTGGGATTGAATTGCGGTTCGGCCAGAACGCAATCAACACTTTGATCGGCGATACGGCCTTGGATTTCTGCAATCCGTGCCGGGCTTGGGTCAGAGGCGTCGCCGATTGAAATCGCGCCAGATGCAGGAAAGTCGAAGTCCATTTCGAAATACTGATACGCGTCGTGAAACACGATGAACTGACCTCCGCGGACCGGGTCCAGCGTCGCGCTCACCTCGGTAATCAGAGCTTGGATTTCTGTCCGGCCTGCCGCCGCATTGGCGAAATAAGCGCCTGCGTTTTCTGGGTCAGCGGCAGAGAGTTGGCCCGCGATCACATTCAGCCACGTCATCGCGTTTTGCGGTGACAGCCACGCATGTGGATCATGCGCGCCGTGGTCATGCCCTTCATGTCCCGCGTGATCATCATGATCGTCGTGGTCATCATGCGCATCTTCGGCATGGTCATCGTGATCGTCATGGTCATCATGATCGGCATGGTCATCATGATCGTCGTGATCGTCTTCGGCATGATCATCGTCTTCGGCATGATCATCGTCTTTGGCATGATCGTCGTCTTTGGCATGATCGTCGTGTTCATCGTGACCATCCTCTTTGGCGTGATCATCGTGATCATCATCGTCGCCATGGTCATCGTGATCATGCGCTTCGAACAACGCACCTTCGCGGAATTCTAATTCGATCGTACCATCGGCCTCAAGAAGCGACGTTGTGGCGGCATCCGGGGCCAAGGTGCCAATCGCATCGGTCAACCATGGCGTCAGGTCGGACCCGATCCAGAACACAAGATCAGCGTTTTGCAACGCGGCCGCTTCGGAGGGGCGCAGGCTGTATTCATGTGGGCTTGCACCAGGCTGAACAATCAAATCGGGCGTTCCCACGCCGTCCATGACGCGTGCGACAAGGGAGTGTACGGGGGCAATATCTACAGCGACTTGCGGTGTCTCGGCAAAAGCTGTTCCTCCCATCAAAGTGGCAGTGAGTGACAGGGTCAGAAGCTTTCTGGACATCGACGTCTCCGTGTGATTTTATAACATTTCATGCTGGATAGTCGAAACGTTATAATATGACAAGTAGCTCTAAGAAGAATGGTTCAGGCGACCACCCGTTGGGATTCGCGCACCATGATCATGATACATGTGTGAGCGACGCGATTGCCGTAGCAGAAGAGCGGTGTGCGTCTCAGGGGCTTCGGTTCACGCCAGTGCGGCGCAAAGTGCTTGAAATCTTGCTGCAAGAACACCGCGCGCTTGGCGCGTATTCGATTTTGGATCTGTTGCGTGAAGGTGGGTTTGGATCCCAACCCCCTGTCGCTTATCGCGCTTTGGATTTTCTTGTCGCCAATGGGTTCGCCCACAAAATTGAACGTTTGAATGCGTTCATTGCCTGTGTTCATCCAAGCCAATCCCATACGCCAGCGTTTATGATTTGCCGCCTGTGCGATGCGGTGGCCGAAACACAATCTTCGCCGGCGCGGGGCGCATTGGGCGACGCAGCCCGTGCCACCGGATTTCGGATCGAGCGCACTGTGGTTGAGGCTGAGGGCGTTTGTCCGGCTTGCGTTGAAAAGGCTGACGCATGAGCCTTGTTGAAGTTGACAATCTGAGTGTCCAATACGGCGCCAAGACAGTGTTATCCAACGTGTCCTTGCGTGTTGACGCCGGAGAGATCGTCACAATTGTTGGCCCAAACGGATCAGGCAAGACCAGCCTGCTGCGCGCAATCATCGGGGCGGTAAAGCCGGTTCAAGGCATCGTCACACAAGGCAGCGGCGTAAAGATCGGATACGTCCCGCAAAAGCTGCATATTGACGAAACGTTGCCAATGACTGTCTCGCGGTTTTTGAAGCTGCCGGGGGGTGTCGCTGTTGCGCAGATCAATCAGGCGCTGACCCAAGCCGGTGTGCCCGATTTGGCCAAAGCGCAGCTTTCGCAATTGTCGGGCGGTCAATTTCAACGGGTGCTGTTGGCCCGCGCATTGATCGGGGAACCTGATCTTTTGCTTTTGGATGAAGCCACGCAAGGTTTGGATCAACGCGGGTCGGCCTCGTTTTACCAACAGATTGAATCTGTGCGGCAAAACACAGGCTGTGCCGTTCTCATGATCAGCCATGAATTGCACGTCGTGATGAGCGCATCCGACCGCGTGGTGTGCCTGAACGGTCATGTCTGCTGTGAAGGTACGCCAGCGGTTGTTGCCTCTGCGCCGGAATACCGGGCGTTGTTTGGAACAGGGACTGGTGGGGCGCTGGCGCTCTATCGACATGAGCATGATCACGGTCATGATCACGGCGACCACGACCATAGTCACGACCACGACCACGACCACGACCACGATAAAATTGAGGCCGCTGAATAATGCTTGACGATTTTATGATGCGAGCCGCATTGGCTGGTATTGGCGTGGCCTTTGCAGCGGCCCCGTTGGGGTGTTTTGTGGTCTGGCGGCGCATGGCCTATTTCGGAGACGCCACAGCCCACGCCGCGATCCTTGGGGTTGCCTTGTCGCTGGCGTTTTCAATGTCGATCTTTGTCGGGGCAATGACCGTAGCGATGTTGATGGCTTTGACTGTGAGCGTCTTGTCCGGTCGCGGTTACGCGATGGATACATTGCTGGGCGTTCTCGCGCATTCGGCGCTCGCCTTTGGGCTTGTTGCGGTGTCGTTTATTTCTGGCGTGCGGATTGATCTGATGGCGTACCTGTTCGGTGATATCTTGGCCGTCTCGCGCGGCGATCTTGCTGTCATTTGGGGGGGCGCGGCGCTTGTCGTGGCTTTGATCGCGTGGCGCTGGTCCGCGTTGTTGACGTCGACCCTGAACGAGGATCTGGCCCATGCCAGCGGGATCGATCCCAAACGCGAACAACTGGCGCTTACGCTGGCTTTGGCCGTCACTGTTGCGGTCGCGATCAAAGTTGTCGGGGTTCTGCTTATTGCTGCGATGCTGATCATCCCGTCAGCCGCAGCGCGGCCTTTGGCCCGCACACCTGAAGGCATGGCCGCCACAGCCGGGCTTATTGGGATGCTGTCGGTCATCATCGGTCTGCGCGCGGCTTTTGTGTTTGATACACCGGGCGGACCAACGATTGTTTGCATCGCCGCGATCACATTCCTTGGCACCAGTGTTTTCAGGAACGTCAGGCAAGAACGGTAAAACGGTTTCGTATGGTTCTGGGGATGTGTGGACAGTCTTAAAGGCCTGTCACCATGGCAAACCTGATGCGGATTGCGGTCGATTGTTTTCCTTTGGGCATCAGGAGTGACGCCCAAAGGAAGGGTTTTCAGCTCAAATCAAATGAACTGGAACAGGTCGTCTGATTTGCGACGTGCCAGATATTCTGATTGCGAAAACGCAGTTGCGCCGATGCACATGGAACGGTGCGCGTCATAGCTTTCAAAGATGCGTTTTGCCAATTCATCGTCGTCTGCAACGCTTGCGACAACGCGCAAGGATGTTTCGGACAATGCATCCCACAGATCATCCGGCAATGGCGTTGGTTGAACACCAAATTCGTCGATCAACTGTGTCAGAGACAGCGCGTTGTTGCCCAGGAAGTCGCTGGTCATCAGGCTGAGTTCTGCATCCGAAATCAGTTGGATCAACGCCTGGTCTTCTGGCGACAAGCTGTTCCAAAACTCGAGGTTCATCCCCAGCGAAGCCATCGTGCTTGGCTCGTGGAAACCCGGATACATGTAGGTTGTCAGCAGCTTTTGGAACCCGAATTGCGAGTCGTTATACGGGCCAACCCATTCTGTAGCGTCGATTGTTTTGTCGAACAAAGCTTCAACGATTCCGCCACCTGGCAAAACCACCGCGTTTGCGCCGATATCTTTCAACACCTGCCCACCAAGGCCGGGCATCCGCATGGTGAGACCGTCAAAGTCTTCCACGCTTTCGATGGTTTTGTCGAACCAACCACCCATCTGGACACCAGTGGTGCCAACGGGAAGCGCTTTGACATTGAACTGAGCGTTCAATTCATCCCAAAGCTCTTGGCCATTGCTATTGCGAATCCAGGAAATGGTTTCGACGGTTGTCATCCCCAACGGAACGGTTGTGAAGAAATTGAACGCACGGTGCTTTTTCTGCCAGTAATATTCAGCACTGTGGTACATTTCGATCTCGCCAGCTTGCGCTGCGTCATGCACGCCAAGCGGAGCAACCAGTTTGCCGGCACTGTACAATTCGACTGTCAGTCTGCCGTCAAAGGCTTGATTGATCGAATCCGCGATCCGTTGTGCAGCGGTCCCCAAACCACCCAAACTGGGAGGCCAAGATGTCGCCATTCGAATGGTGCGTGTTGATTGCGCGATGGCAGGCGCGGCAAGTGTGGTGGCCAGTGCCAAAGGCGCACCGGTCAAGACCGCACGACGGGTCGTATTATGTTTGGTACGTTGTCTCATGATTTCCCCTCAACGTCCTGCCAGATTTGCAAACAAGCGTTTGCGTCCAGCGTAATAAGCCGCCTCACCGATATCGCTCCAACGAACTGCATCTGTCAGGAAATAGATGTAGGCATCCACGATGGACGCTTCGTCTCTTCCGCTGTCGAAAATTTCGGTCAGGATTGTTTGAGCTTCGGAATTGATCCCGTTCCAAACATCCGCCGGTATTTCGACAACCTCAGTGCTTTCATCTCCATCAGACATCGACAAAGCGTTTTGGTAGAACGATGTGGACCGACTGAGAGCCAATTCAGCAGAACATGCGCGTTGCAAGATCAGCAATTCAGCTTCTGACAGGCCAGATGCAAAGGCTTCATTCGCACCCAAAGACAGCATCGCGCTTGGGCGAACAGGGTTTGAACCAGACACAAATTTGAAATCTGACAGCAGATTTGCGTTTTCCATCTGAGCAAGGCTTGCACCTTCGATGATATCAAGATCCGACCAATTCGTGTTCTGATCTGCGATATCAACAACACTGGCAACACCCACAGCTTGGAACAGCTTGATGCCAACGCCGGTTGAACCAACTGAGGCAGACGCCAAATCTTGCAGGCTTGCAATCGCGTTACGCATCCAGATCGGGCGACCACCATAGTCATTGGCGAACCAAAACCGAACACCGGTCCGGCTTCCCAATTGGTCCAGCATGTCGCGGCCTTCGGAAACGGACACCCAGCTTTCCAATTCACTTGAGTTCATTCCAAACGGAATGGATGCGAACAGGCTGAATGCCGGTGACGTGTTCCAAAATTGGTCCAGCGAAGCCAAACACAAATCCGCTTCACCCGAGGACACGCGGTCCAGGAGGCCAGCTTCATCAGTTGCGGCGATGGTTTCGATTTCGATATTCAGGCTGGCAACACCCAGAGAACTTAGCCGGGTGGAAAGAGTCGCAGCGGCTTCGGGATGCGCGGTTAGAAGACGCGCGGACCTAGCCCCTTGGGCAATTGCTGGGGCGACGACGGGCGACAGCACTGCGCCTCCGACACCAGCTTTTAGAAAATTTCTACGTTTCATCGTATGTCCTTCAGATCTCTTGACTGACCGTGCATTGGCTTAGCGAAGCCATACTTCCACGCGGCGATTACTGTTTCGTCCCTCGACGGTGTCGTTACAGCCAACTGGCGCAACTGAGCCGTATGAAGTTACGGTAATCCGGTCGCTGGATACTGCACCGTTAGACGCACTTACGATCGCTTCTTTGACGCTATTGGCCTGTTGAAGTGAGAGAAGTTGGTTAAGGTCGCTCCGACCGAGGTTGTCCGTGAAACCAAAGAGAAGAACGTTTCGGTTTTGGTTTTGTGGTTGCTGAAGGAATTCTGCAATCCGCACAGCATCCCGAAGCGACTTGTTGTCAAGATTGCGGGACCCTGTAGCAAACCGGAACGTTGTAGAAAGACGTTCGGCTGGGGCCAACAATTCTGTCAGGCTGCGTGTTTTGGAAAAGTCTTCCGGAGTATCTGCATACAGAATAGCCGAAGCCAGACGTGATCCATGCAACGACAAAGGCAGTTCTTCGACGTTCTGGCCGACGAAACCAATGTCACGCAATCCAGTCTGCGCCACTTGAGAACCCGAGTAGGAGATGAATTCTTTCACCAACTGAGGAAGCTCTTCGCCGGATGTGTACAAGATAACCCGACGGGCCAGTGGGTATTCTTCAGCTTTCACTGAGAAGTCTGACGCGAAGGACAATGGACCGCACACCTGACGAATTGGCAGGGGTTTGGTGTCACCGATCAAGGCCTTACTTGCCAATGAAATAGCCGCTGGATCGTCATAAACCAATTTGGCGCCTTCGGCCTCGTTGGTGACGCGTTCCAGACGACGGTCAAGACGCAGACGGTTTGGACGCATCACGCGTTCGTCGAACACTTCTGCAACAGACGATCCGTCGTCCGCAAGCAGCATTCTGATCGGCAGATCTGGCCCACCAAGTTCGCTCCAGTTTGAAATCCGTCCTGCCGCGATGCGTGCGATGTCCGGCAACGAAATGTCACGAACCGGATTATCGGGATGCACGATTGGAAGGATTGAATCCAGCGCGACGATAACCTCGCGGCCTGGTGCGCGAAGATCTGAGTATCCTTCATCTACCAGTGATTGCGCCAGTTCGTCGTCAATTGGAGCTGTTGAAAAGAGGAATTGCTGCTCCCCTTTGGCAAGCGCCATGTATGCCTCTTCGGACGGCGTCATGGAAACTGTCAGAACACCCGCGTCTTCGGATTCGTCATCCGTGAACGAGAATTCACCCGGTTCCAACTCTTCTGCGTTCGAACGCTCGTATTCCCAAGTTTTGGTCGACGCAAACGTTTTCACCAGATTGTTGATCAACACGAGCGACGGCGCATCGACAACGCTTACTGCGGCGGAAAGCCCCCGGCCATCATCGATCTCTGGACAGGCGTCGCCCAAACAGATAACCGAATTCGCCGGAATTTTCATAACCCCAATAAGCGAGTCCAGTTCATAATCGGTTCCATCAAAGGAAACGATCGAGCCCTGGATTGAAACGTTGCCGTCTACGGTTTGAATTGTCACGATCTCCTGCGCTTGCGCAGCAGTCGTAGCCAACCAAGAGACGGAACTCGCCAAAAGGAGCCTTCTCATTCTTTTTGGTATCATGGATCTGATCCAGTCCTCTGTTATGTTTTCCTCAACATCGACTGCAAAATGTTCAATATTGTGTCCAATTTTAGATCAATCGTTGACTTATAAGTAGTAAACAGCGGATTTATACTGTGACTGGGTTGGGTTCGTAAAAAACAAGAGAGAAAGGGGGAATCGGCTCTTTTTCGCTTTATTTTCAAATTGCTACACATTTTCGTGTGCCAACTTGACTGCCAATTTCGCCAGTCCAATCAACCTATTTGCAAACCGAAAACGTCGAGATCAAGGCAAATTCCCTTGGTGCCTCATTGTTTACCTAAGGTCGAATTTTCGATTGAGCGGTTCCGACAGAAATACACGATTCGGTTGCAATAAGCGTCGCGTGAGGCGTCTGGACCGGAAAAATCGTCGCCTGACCTGTGCATAAGTTCCCTTGAGAAACGCGATCTCGACTGCTGTTTCAATCTATACAATGCGGGCATTTCGCAGCGCAGGGCAGCCGTGACCAACAGCGTTTTCGCGTCAGCTGGAGTGGTTCGGTTGTCAAAACCGCAGCAAAGACTTCGTTGGATCGTTCGACATCCACACTTGTAAAAGCAACGCATCCGATAATCGTCAGCATCAACGCAAGGGGGTCGATTTGTTGGTGCTCATGCCCTAAAAAAAGCCACGCTAAATGCGCGGCTTTTCCCAGTTTTTCGATCTTATCAGCCGTCCGATGGCAGGATAGTCAATCCGTCTGATTTGCTTTCCAAGCCCGATACGCCTGTTTTGATGGGCGATGTCTTTTCTTGGTTTTCTTCATAAGTCTTCAACTGAGCACTTATTTCCGCACCAGAGGAAAACGCACGTTTCGGGAAAGCGAGCGTTTCGTAACTTGGCAGTTCGGGGTATTCAGTGGTGACCTCAGTGCCGGACATGCTTTCCAGAAACGCCACCAGATCAGATTTTTCTCTGTCGCTTAATCCAAGCGGCTTGATCAGCGGCGATTTCGTTCCAAACACATCCGGTGTGCCACCTTCGTTGTAAAAGTCTACAACTTCTTCCAACGTATAGAACACTCCGTTGTGCATATATGGCGCAGAGTATTTCAGATACCGCAAAGGCGCTGTCCGAAGTTCGCCCAAATGGTCCGGGTTCTTGGTCCCGATGAACCGGCCAGGGTCGCGATCAAATGTGGAATAGACCTCTTCGTTGATACCGAACCCACGCATCATGACACGGAATGTGACCTGCAAAAGCGGGTCTTCTGTGAATGAAGGGTTTGGCGGAACGCTTGTGTTGTGGAAACTTTCGTCAGTCGCCAGCACTCCGTTATGGCAGGCAACACAATTGCCTTTGCCGATAAAGACCAAATACCCGCGCCCTGCTTCGTTTTCCAAAGGGGCAACGCCACGCGCAAACTGGTCGAACGCGCTGTCGGTCGAAATCAGGGTGCTTTCATAAGCCGCGATCGCTTCTGCGATCTCGTCCATGCCGGGTTCTTTGTTCCAAATCCTCTCAAAGCTTTCGACATATGCCGGAATCTGACGCAACCGTTCTTCTGCCATGGCCACATCAATGTTTCCGACAACCGACGTTCCCATCGCACCAGGCACCTGATGCAGCAAGGATGGCACTGATGCATCCCAGTGCAAGCCACCGGTCAAATAGGCACTGTTGATGATGGTTTGCGAATTTCGCCAATGTTTGGTGCCGGGATATCCGCGCGACAGCTCTGCAGCGTCACCAAATCCGTATCTTGGATCATGGCATTCAGCACACGAGGTTGAACTGTCACCCGAAAGGCGTGGGTCAAAAAAGAGCTGTCGACCAAGCTCGATCATTTCATCGGCTTTTGGGTGATCAACCTCCAGAGGCGGTAACGCGGAAAGTGTACGTGAGCTTTGTGCCGACGCCATGGTGGCTGGCAAAGTCATTGCAAGAATCGCTGCAAAGTAATTCAGTTTCATTTTCCCGATCCCCTTCATGACAACACCAAATCAAATTTAAGATCGGCACCGTCGTCGACGACAAGCGCGCCAGTGCGTTCCCCGATTACTGGGTGCCAAATAGACAATTCGTATTGGCCCGGCGGGATGCCGTCGATTTCAAATCTTCCGTCAGAACCGGTGACGAAAAAGTAAGGCGATGGCGATGTGTAAACCCAACCTTCCATCCAGCCATGTGCGTTACAATCCAAGTTAATCAGATTGCTGCGACGAAGCTTAAGAGGAATTCGGTCTTCTTGTCCCAAACGAGGTTGGGAAAAACTGAACAGCGACCGCCGCGTCCCTTGATGGACTTCGTAGGCGTTAATGTTGTGCAAAATCGGGTCCAGATTGACGACGTAAACATCCGCCTTTTCCCAAACGATCTGGACATGCGGTTGGAAGCTACAATCGATTTGATAGATTTTTGCTTCGTTAAATTCCGGATCCCACGCTTTTCCTGCGGTGATCCCTTTGATCTGAATGACAGCATCTGCAAGCAGACCATCTGCTGACGTTCGGATCGGATTGGTGGAACGAAACCCTTCGCCACAAATCGATTGATCCTTTGTTACGCGAACTTCGCGAGGGTCTACAGGTGGTCCAGAGTACTTAACGCTGCCGCGTAAGCTTCCTGATGTACGGGGTATATCAATTGCTTGGTAATTCTCGGGCACTTGTGCCGATATTTGCCTTGCTGCCGTAAAAAGCATCGCGCTCGATACACCGCCTAAAAGTAAATTGCGGCGCTCAAAATTCATTTATTTTTCCCTATTCTGACTAAAAAACACTATCCTTATTCTGCCCGAAAGGACTCTACGAAACTCACTAATGACCAGATGTCTTGTACCGACAGACTGCGCCCAAAAGACGGCATTGGTGTACCGGAAATTCCCGCATAGATACGCATCCATACGTCGTTCGATGCGTTTCCACCTTTAAATCTACCTAGGGTTAGATTGGCCGGCATCACCTTGTAACCACGGGAATCAACCAGATCTGGGGACAAAATTCCGTTGCCATCCCCTTTGGGACCGTGACAGTCGATGCACCCATGTTCCGAGTACAGTGCTTTGCCCGTTTCAAAATTGGCTGACACCGGCTGCGGTGGCACCAAAAACGGGTCAGCATATTCTGGTATTTCGGCAAATACCCGAACCGCTTCAGATAGCGCGATCCGGTCCAACGTTTCGATGTGTTTGAAGGACGGAATTCCGATTTCCGTCCCGCTTAGCCCGCCGTGATCGATCGCCTGAATGACATCGTCGCGGGTCGGGTATTCACCCAGATCGGAGGTTACGAATTTGAAGTTGCCCACTTTAAAGTCTGGTGGGCGCGGTACAAAGAACTCTGCAATAGGGCCCTGACCGTCGCCACTTGGACCATGGCAAGAAAAGCAATTCTGCAGGTACAAATCTGTCCCGCGTTGGAAAAATGCTGAGTCCAGTTCGATTTCGACGGTTTGCGCTGATGCCATGGCCGGCGGCAAAACCGAAGCCAAAAGTAGGACCAAAACCACCCGTAACCAACAACAAGCAAGGTTGCGAAATGCCTGCAAAGGCTCGTGGAAAATACACTGCATACTCTCGTCGTTTCTTTTTTAAATTTTCAGCTAAATTGTCGCTGGCATTGTAAATTCCCCTGACCAAAGTTGAGCCAACCTTGAGCAGTCGATCCGCATTATTGTATGGCAGACTCGGATTTGCACGTTTTTTTTGCGAAAGTCCAATTTTTAAGCATAAATACCGCGAGCCGAGTCGCGGCGTCGCCGCGTCAGGCTTTGATCATCGCGTTTGATTTCAATGGATTAGGTTGTTTTTTGGCTTTTTGCGATTGTTCAAAGTTACCGTTCTGCGTTGACTTTGGCCCATAAACGTTGACGGTTGAAAGCGTTTCGCAGCCAGATACACACAGCCAAACACACACTTGGACCCAAGAACCTGCCCATCGTGTCGCATCTGGGTCGATCGCCTAAGTGTCACAATTTATGTCTTTAGAGTCGCCTTAGATCCAGGAAAAGGATGTGCCGCCCAGAACCTCAAGCGCACGCGTCGCGCGCCGGTCCAACGACACAGCCGTTCACACGCCTTAGCCTATCGCAAAGCGTTGTGTTAAGTGGGTTGAAG
Source organism: Paracoccaceae bacterium (assembly GCA_039975755.1). Taxonomy (GTDB): domain Bacteria; phylum Pseudomonadota; class Alphaproteobacteria; order Rhodobacterales; family Rhodobacteraceae; genus JABSSA01. The sequence continues at coordinate 44,107 of JBDWGM010000008.1, forward strand.
ACTGGTGCCAGACTTTTCAGTGTCAGCAAGTCAATGTAGTCGGTGCTAAAAATAGCCCTAAAATAATAATCTCAAAATAACCTCAGCTGAGAACGAGCATCCCAGCGCAAGCGCATAAAAAACCAAGGACGAAAAAGAATAATGATCGTTGGTTCACGCGTGTCTGGCGGGATCTCACAAAATCCACCTGAGTTGGTTGGTCAGTAACGTGCATAGAAATATCCTACGGAATTATAGTGATAAAATAACACTTCCAGTGGGAACTAGCAATAACGTGCAAGTGAAAATCGTCCATGGGAGCTGCCTTCAGGAATCTCACAGGAAAAAGAACTGCACTCTATTGAAAATAAGTAATTTTTCTAAATTTCACTTGTTGCGGAAAACCGCCTGAAATGGCGCAATCACCCGACATTGTTGCCAATTCAAACGACCCAACCACCGGTAAGAAACAAGCTTTGAGCGTCGTGCCAAATCAGTTTGTCGCACGAGGGCGCTATTGCGTCCTAACGCGGTATTCGTGACGCGTTATCCCGTCAGCGCAAAACGGTGTAATTGATGGAACCGGCCATCCTCGGCTTCGCCCAACAATGTCAACGCATCGACTTCAAATGGGGACAATGGCACGTTTTGCAGAAGCTCTGTCAAAGCCATTTCTGCAGCTTCAAGATCGTCTTGGGTCAACTGGCCTGACAAGGTCATGTGGAAGCGAAATTCTTCCATTACATAGGGATACCCCCAGCGTCGAAGGTATTCGTCTTGCTTTGGGGTTAGCGATCGCGCGCGCCGTTTGGCGAGCTCTGCGTCACTGGGTGGCGCTCTGAAATCATCTAGGCTTTGTACTATGTGTGCGGCCAGCTGCGCCAAATCATCAGCAGCCCCATCAGGAACCAAGGCAAGGAATCCCCCCAAACGCTGCAGCTTTAATCCCGAAAGGGTCACTGCAGCCTGCGTGGAACAAACCTTGTTTAGCCGGTTTTCCAGTTCTTTTGCATTTGTTCCCGGCGCCAGACGGAACGGCGGTTTGATCGTACCATGAAACCCGTATTTTCGCGGCGTTTGCGTAATGCTTGGTACATCCACTGCTGGCGCTTTCAGAGCTGGTAGCGCCTGCCCCGTACTGCTGTCCCAGCCAAGCCACCGCGCGCCAAATTGGGCCAAGGCACTGGACGGAGCGGGTGTGTAATAGACGGCGTATCTAGAAAACATAGCGGCCTTTTGGAGGGTCTGCTCGACACTCACATGACAAATGACAGGGCAAGTGTCAAAGCCACGTCGCGCGTCGGTTGGTTGTGGTTGGTCTGCCCGGTAAATTGACGCTAGCATCACCACGTGCGGTCGTTGCGACCACTTTCCCCTTAGCGATCACGGCCAGTCGGGTCGCACGCAGGCGCAACGCATCGACCGGGTTCTGCGCATCCAAAACAACCAAGGAGGCAAGTGCGCCCTTGCGCAGGCCATAGTCAGTCAGGCCCATAATCGCAGCGTTTGTTTCGGTAACCATCGTAAAGCAGCGCGCCATTTCGTCAGGATGCGTCATCTGCGCCACGTGCATCCCCATGAACGCGACGTCCAGCATATCCGCCGTGCCAAGGCTGTACCAAGGATCAAGAACACAGTCCTGCCCCCACCCGACCTGAATACCCATCGCTTGCATTTCTTTGACACGGGTCAGTCCACGCCGTTTGGGAAAGGTGTCATGACGCCCTTGAAGGACGATATTGATCAATGGATTTGGGATGGCTGAAATTTCAGCCTCAGCGATCAGTGGCAACAGTTTGGACACGTAATAATTGTCCATAGAATGCATCGAGGTCAGATGGCTTGCAGCGACGCGGTTTTGCAATCCGAGCCTTTGGGTTTGAAACGCCAATGCTTCGATATGGCGCGACATTGGATCGTCCGTTTCATCGCAATGGATGTCGACCATCAACCCGCGATCAGCAGCGATCTGGCACAGGTCTTTCATTGAGGCCGCACCGTCTTCCATGGTCCGTTCAAAATGCGGGATGCCCCCGACGACATCCACACCCATGTCCAACGCGCGCAGCACGTTGTCACGCCCTGTCTCGGAGCGATACAGCCCGTCTTGGGGAAAGGCGACAAGTTGCAGATCGATATAGTCTTTGACGGTCTCACGCACCTGCAACATTGCAGTCACCGTGTTCAGGTGATCCGGCGTCGTGTCCACGTGGCTGCGAATGGCCAAAAGCCCCATCGAAACAGCCCAATCGCAATAGCGCAGAGCGCGTTCGACCATCTCATCGACCCTCGCCAAATCCCGCAATTCACCCCAGAGCGAAATACCTTCCAGCAATGTTCCGGAGGCATTCACGCGGGGCGTCCCATAGGACAGCGTGGCATCCATGTGGAAATGCGGATCAACAAAAGGCGGCGCGACCAGATCACCGGTTGCGTCCACCACCTGTTGGGCGTCGGCTTGGATGTTTGGAGCGATTTCAACGATGCGGTCACCGGTGATCGCGATGTCTGCGACAGCGCCATCTGGCAAGGTGCCGCCCTTTACGATCAGGTCGAACATCATCTTTCTCCCTTGTTGAATGGCACCATCAATGCTGCGGGCACTTCGGCCCTGCGGGACATCAATACCAACGCGAGTATGGACAAGACATAGGGCATCATTAGGAACACCTGATACGGTATGACCACTCCGATTTCGGTCTGTTGCAGACGGATTTGCAACGCATCAAACGCGGCGAACAGAATGGCGCCCAGCAAGGCTTTGCCCGGTCGCCACGCGCCGAACACCACCAATGCAATGCAAATCCAACCGCGACCGTTGACCATTTCAAAAAAGAAACTGTCGAATGCGGACATGGTCAGGAACGCGCCGCCAACTGCCATGAACCCGCTGCCCACCATGACGGCACCCATACGGATGGCCGTCACGGACAGCCCTTGTGCGGCCACGGCTGACGGATTTTCACCCGCAGCCCGTACCGCCAAACCAAGCGGAGTGCGGTATAAAACGAACGCGGTCAAAGCCACCAAGAGGAACGCGGCATAGGTCAGCGGCGTTTGATTGAACAGAGCCGGGCCAATGATCGGCAAGTCAGACAAAAAGGGCACCGGATATGGTTGGAAGGCTTCGATTTTTGGCGGTGATGAGACTTCGGGTAAGACGACGCGATAGGTGTAGAATGTCAGCGATGTTGCCAGCAGCGTGACCCCAATGCCAACCACGTGTTGTGACAATCCAAAGGGCACCGACAAGGTGGCATGCACCAATCCGATGGCCATTCCTGTGACCAAAGCGACGCCGACACCCCCCCACAACGGCAGCCCAGCCCAGACGCTGATCCATCCGGCAAAAGCTCCGGCGACCATGATCCCTTCAATGCCAAGGTTCAGAACACCGGCCCGTTCGCAGATCAATTCCCCCATCGTGGCAAAGATTAAAGGAGACGCGATACGAATGGCGGCGGCCCAGAACGACGCTGAAATCAGGATGTCGAACAGTTCCATCTTAATCCCTTCGCACGCGGAATTTGGTGATCAATATGGCAAGCACAGTCAGCAACAAGGCCGAGGCCAGCATGATATCCGCTAGATAGGTGGGAACACCGGCGGCGCGGCTCATGCTGTCGGCCCCGACAAAGATGGCCGCCACAAACAAGGCCGCAACAACGACGCCCAACGGATGCAACAACGCCAGCATGGCGACGACAATCCCTGTGTAGCCAAAGCCCGGCGACAGATCGAGCGTCAGCGACCCTTTTAGCCCCGAGACTTCGGAAAAACCCGCCAGCGCAGCAAGCCCGCCAGACAGCAACGCGGTTTTTAAAATGACCCGACCAACAGGAATACCTGCGAAACGTGCCGCCTCAGGGTTTTGACCAACGGCACGCATTTCAAACCCAAGGGTCGTTTTGGCGTCAATGACCCAAACCGCAACGGCCGCGATCAAAGCCAAGGCAAACCCCCAATGTAGCCTGAGGGTTTCGACGATCCGCGGCAAACGGGCTTCTGGGATCAATCGGGCCGATTTGGGCCACCCCATACCAAGCGGGTCTTTTAAGGGGCCTTCCAAAAGATAGGACACGAACAAGAGGAAAATGAAATTCAACAACAGCGTGGTCACCACTTCGTCCACGCCCAATCGGGTTTTCAAGAGCGCTGGAATAAGCAGCAGCAGTGCGCCAGCGGTCATCGCTGTGACGGCCAGCAGAGGCAGTAAAACCGGCGCGGGCAAGGCCAATGCGCCTGTCCCCAACACGACAGTAACGACCGCCCCGACATAAAGCTGGGCTTCGGCCCCGATGTTCCAAAGCTTGGCGCGAAAGGCCACGGCGACGGCGAGCCCGGTGAAGATCAATGGCGTCGCCCGGTTCAGTGTTTCGAGTGCTGCGAATTGGGATCCAAAGGCCCCTTCAAAGATCAGCCCAAACACCGACCATGGATTGCCGCCCGCGATCAAAGCCAGCAGCGCAGCGATGCCAAAGCTTGCCGCGATGGCCAAGATAGGCGGCACCAAACGGCGCGACAAAGTTGGGTTTGTGATCGGTTCAAGACGCATGCGCGACCTCGGTTTCAAACCCGTCTCCGGCCATCCAGACCCCCAAGGCGTCCGGCTGCATTGTCCCGCGTGGGAATGCAGGGCTAAGCCGCCCTTCTGAGATGACGTGGATCACATCCGACAGGGCCATAATCTCATCCAAATCTTCGGAGATCAGCAAAACGGCGGCACCCGCATCGCGGGCTTGGGCCAACCGCCCGTGGACGTAATTGACGGCCCCGATATCCAAGCCACGCACCGGTTGGTTGGCCAATATGACTTTGGGTTCGCCATCAAGCACACGCCCCAGAATGAGCTTTTGCATGTTGCCGCCTGACAACAGCCGAATACGCGTATCTGGGCCGGGGCAGCGCACATCATATATGTCGATCAAGTTTTCGGTGTGTTTGCGCGCGGCTTTCCAGTTGATCCAGCCCTTGCGCGCAAAATCTGTGGCATAGCGTTCCAGCATCGCGTTTTCGGTCAAGTCGAAATCCGCAATGGTTCCGGTTTTATGGCGGTCTTCTGGAATGCGGGCGATCCCTTGGGCAATGGCCGTTCTTGGCGACCAATTGCGGATCACCTGCCCGTCAATCGACAGCGTGCCGCTGTGCGGTAGCGTCAATCCCGACAGCACATCCGACAGCGCGGCTTGACCATTTCCCGAGACGCCCGCCAATCCGGTGATTTGCCCGGCGCATAAAGACAGCGATAAGGTCTGCAATCCCGGAATCGCGCCGTTCCCAGCGGTGGAGACATCTCGCAGCTTGACGATTTCCGGTCCTGCGGGACGCGCCTCGACTGTGGGCGCGGTGACATCGCTGCCTACCATCAATGCGGCCAATTCTTCGCGTGACGTTTCATCAGTGGCGCGTAAGGCCACCAGTTTCCCATGCCGCAGCACCAAAACACGATTGGAAATGGCCATCACTTCGTGCAGCTTGTGAGAGATGAAAACGATGGAAAGCCCGGTCCCCACGGCCTCGCGCAGGGTGGCAAACAGCGCGTCGGTTTCTTGTGGTGTTAGAACGGCAGTTGGTTCATCCAGAATGAGAATGCGGGCGTTTCGATAGAGCGCTTTGAGGATTTCCACACGCTGACGTTCGCCAACTGTCAAACGACCGACCCGCGCATTTGGATCAACCGCCAGATGAAACCGTTCGGACAATTCGGAAATGCGGGCCCGCGTGGCGCGTGCATTCAGCGATATCGCACCAAGGCCTTGCGTTCCCAGTGCGATGTTTTCCCAAACCGTCAGGTTTTCGGCCAGCGTGAAATGTTGATGCACCATGCCAACACCCGCATCCAAAGCAGCGCGCGGATTTCCGGCCGGAAGCGTTTCGCCAAACACTTCAACCGATCCTTTGTCGGCCGTGTACTGACCAAACAGAACATTCATCAGTGTCGTTTTGCCCGCACCGTTTTCACCGAGCAACGCAATCACTTCGCCCTGCCCCAAGACAAAACTAATGTCGTCATTGGCCGTGACCGCGCCAAATGTTTTGGTGATGTTGGAAAGGCGCAGAACTGGCTGCGCCTGCTCTGCGCCAATCATGTCAGGACGATTTTGGTTCGTCGTCGTTGATCGTCACTGTAAATGATCCATCTTTGATCGCCGCTGTTCGTTCTGCCACTAGATCCAGTGCGTTTTGCGGAATTTTGCCTTCAAACGTTCCATAAGGGGCCAAAGAACATCCGCCTTCTTTCATGAAGGAATATGCGCCGTAATCCGCGGCGGTAAAACTGCCCGCTTTGACGGCTGCAATCGCGTTGTCCAAGGTCGCTTCGAAATGCCAAATGGCGGACGCAACCACTGTGTCGGGATAATCCGGTTGCGTGTCGATCACGTTGCCAATGGCCAAAACGCCCTTTTCCTTGGCAGCGTCAGACACACCAAAGCGTTCCGCATAGAGCATGTCTGATCCATTCTCGATCATCGCAAATGCGGTTTCTTTGGCCTTGGGTGGATCGAACCACGAACCTATGAACGACACTTGGAAGGCCACATCCGGGTTCATTTCGCGCGCGCCTGCCATGAAGGCGTGCATCAATCGGTTCACTTCGGGGATGGGAAATCCGCCGACCATGCCGATATTGCCGCTTTGGGACATCGCACCTGCGATAATACCCGTCAAGTAAGACGCGTCTTGGATGTAGTTGTCAAAGACAGACAGGTTCGGCAATGCCGCGTCTTCTTTGAAAGACGACCCCATCAGGAACGCAACATTGGGATATTCTGCGGCCACTTCGCGGGCTTCGGCTTCGGCGCCAAAAATCTCACCCACAATCAGATCCACGCCCTGTTCGGCATATTCGCGCATCACCCGTGGGTAATCTGTGTTCGCTGTGTTTTCTGAAAAGGTGTAGGTGATGTCGCCGCGATCTTGAGCCGCCAACGCGGCCAAATGGATGCGACTGACCCATTGTTGTTCCACTGGAACGGTATAGATACCCGCGACTTTCAAAGGCGATTGAGCCATCGCACGGATCGGCCCAAGTGATGCAAGTGTGCCAACGGCTGCACCCGTACCCAAAAGCCTGCGGCGTGTCATTCCACTGTTGAATAGGTTTTGTGACATGTCTTTGAACCCCCTGTTGTTGCTTTGGTCCACCCTCTGGAAAACCTTGACCAAACGGTAAAACATAAAGGGACCAAACGACAAGGTGATTGATGACGCCAAGGCCAATGGACCTTTGATTGCCTACAGCCCAGCCGCGATGTGCTCGAAAAACATGCGGTGTGAAAACGCTAGTGGCTGCTCAATCTACGCCTACTGCCCACTTGGTTGACGCAAGAATTAATGCAAGAAAATTGGGTAACGCCTACGAAGAGACTGACATTAAAAGTACTTTTGGCACTAGCCATCCTCCAGAAAATTCATAAAAGATCCATAGAGTTGGCTGTCGATTGCTCCTATCCTCTCCAAACATTCGAACACGAAGAAAACTTGTTCGGAAGCGTTATCTCTATTTTGATAATTCATCATAAAGACTGTTTGGAATGCAATGAGTAGCCAGAAAGATTCCTTTTCTTCAGGTTTGTTCTTCAAGATCGAAAGCCGATTTTCAATATCTCTCGTGTCGAGCTTCATTCTTTCTGGGTTCAATAAATATTTGAAACCCGCTTGCAGCTCACACAACTCAACCCTAGCCCAAATGACCTTAATCAATGCCTTTTGCATTTCATCAATGGACCGAATGTACGTAGTTTCTTCAATCTCATCAAAACTATATGACACGAGTGAACTCCATAGCTGAGACGCGTCTTTTGCGGACCGGTCGTTCAAACCTGCGTCGCCTGCAGAACTATACAATCGACGTGCAAGCTGTGCCAGCACCCTGTCACCGCAGCGCCGGTCCAACGCGCCTTAGCCGTAGCATCCCGCCGTTCGGGCGCGCAATTGCACCAGTGACAGGACCGTATCGATCATGGGTGTCGGGGTTTGGGTAATTAGCCCAAGTTCCTGAATAGCCGTGACAAGCGCGTCAATTTCCATCGGGCGCCCTTGATCCAAATCTTGCAGCATCGAGGTTCGATGTTTTCCCACGGCTGCCCCACCGGCAATGCGGCGATCTACATCTATCGGGAATTTCACGCCAAGTTTTTCAGCGATTTCTTGCGCTTCGACCATCATGGCGCGCGCAACAGCATGTGTGCCGGGATCTGTGCACAACACATCAAGCGTCGAATCTGTCAGAACAGAGATTGGATTGAACGACAGGTTGCCCCACAGCTTGACCCAAATCTCGTCCCTGATCCGGGGTCTGACTGGCGCTTTAAGCCCGGCGGCCGTCAAGGCTTGTGACAAGGCCACCGCACGGTCCGATTTCGACCCATCCGGTTCACCCAATGAAAACCGATTGCCTTCGACATGTTTGATCACACCCGGTTCGATCACTTCGGCGGCGGGATAGACAACGCAGCCCAAGACACGGTCCGGACCAAACCCGTTCCATTGCGCGTCGTCGGGATCCACGCTTTTCAGGCGGGTGCCCTCAAACGCCCCCCCGATTTGATGAAAATACCACCACGGCACGCCGTTCACACCGCTGACAATCGTTGTGTCGGGTCCAATCAAAGGCGTCATCTTTTGCACGACTCCAGCAACAGAATGCGCCTTTAGCGTAATGATCACATAATCCTGCGGACCCAAATCCTCTGGGTTGTCTGTTGCGGTTACTTGCGCAACGGTCTCTGTTTCATCGTGGATCAACCGCAACCCGTTTTGCTGCATGGCTGCCAAATGCGGACCACGGGTCACAAGGCTGACATCGGCCCCGGCTTGCGCCAGTTTCACGCCCATAAGGCCGCCAATTGCGCCCGCCCCGAACACACAAATCTTCATAGAACGCTCCTAGCTTTTGGCATCGAAAAACATCACCGCAGCCCGGCTGTTAAGATTTTTCGACCAGCCCTAGTTTCTCCGCCATACCGATCCGTTGCATCTTGCCCGTCGCCCCTTTCGGAATTTCGTCCATGATGACAACACGGCGCGGCACTTTGAAATCTGCCATACGTTCGCTCGCAAAATCGCGGATCGACCTTTCGTCAGCGTTTTGCCCATCGCGCAACACAACGGCGGCTGCAACGTCTTCGCCCAGTTTTGGATGTGGCAAGGCAAAGGTGACAACTTGCTGGATGGCGGGGTGATCCATCAACACCCCGTCCACTTCCAATGGGCTGATTTTCTCGCCACCTCGATTGATGATTTCCTTCAAACGCCCTGTAAGATGCAAGAAACGATCATCGTCAAACGCGCCCTGATCCCCTGTGCGGAACCACCGTTTGCCATCTGCATCGAAAAAGTTCTTGGCGTTGGCATCCGGATTGTTTTCATACCCCAAAGTGACGTTTGGTCCGGAAATCACAATTTCACCTGTCCCGGTGATCAGGCGATTGTCAGCCTCGTGCGCAATCGCGACCTCTGGTCCGGCTTGTTGACCAACTGATCCCGGTTTTTGACGATCAAGTGGGTTACAGCACATCTGGTGGGCGGCTTCCGTCATTCCATAGGCTTCGATCACGGGGGCCTTAAACGTGGTGGCCAAACGGTCCATAACCTGTGCTGGAAGGCTGGCAGAGGATGACCTGAGAAAACGCAGTGGAACCTGTTCTATCGTCTCAGCATTGCGCGGTGCACGGCCCAAGATTGCCTGATGCATGGTCGGGACAGCGGTGTACCAATTCGGGCGGGCTTCTTTCATCCAGCCAAAGAACCGCAGGGCGTCAAATCCGGGCGCGCACCAGATCGACCCGCCCGCAACAAGAGTGGCCGAAACCGCCGCAAGAAGGCCGTGAATGTGAAACAACGGCATGACGTTCAAACACCGATCGTCCGGCGACAACTTTAACGACGCCGCTATATGCTGGGCTGATGCGGCAAGGTTTGATTGCAAAAGCGGTACGATCTTGGGACGCGACGTTGTGCCAGACGTATGCAGGATCAATGAAACATCATCCGCGCCAGCGGACCCTGCGTCGATGGTCGTCACAGGGGTTTCACAAACCAAATGGAACGCGCCCGCGTCGTCTTTTGGGTGCAGCAACAATATCTGCAACCCCAAACGCTGCGCAGCGGTCAATGCAGGCCCTTCATACCCGACTTCAATGACCAAGGCTTTGGCGTTCAGATCCTCAAGATAAAAGTGGAACTCGTCTTCGGTGTAATTCGGGTTCAAAGGGGCGGTTGTTGCAGCTTGCGAGATTGTCACAAAGGCGGTGGCCATATCCGGCCCGTTCGGCAAAACAATCGCGACACGATCCTGAACGCCGATACCAAAGGCGCGCAGCTGCGTTTCCACATCCTGCGACAAACGTTTCAATCCAGCATAGCTGAGCCAGCTTCGCCCCGGCCCGCCAATGGCAGGCAACCCATCATCATGCTGCGCGATCAGGTCTTTCAATGTCGATGTCATTGCCATGGCTCCACAATTTTACCCCTAAATCTGAAAACACCGTCCGCCGGAAAATGTCGAGGGACATCTTGATGGCCGTCCTTGCCCATCAAACGACAGCAATGACGCTGATATTGCAAGCCCTGCTCGGTCGGCGTTGACGTCCATGTCAACACTTTCGTGGCACATAGTCTTAGTCCAACGATCCAATTTCCTAACTGTGTTTTGGGGAAGATTCATTGCCAGAAAATGGTCATTACCATTAAAACGAAAAACCGCAGTCACTACTGTTAAGTAAACATAAAAATAATTTTGGTTATTGGCGATGTTGGCAGAGTATTTGGATGATGGTTCCTTTGATTTCGGAACTGGTTTTTTCAGCGAAGACGGTTTCTTCGAAGCGGAAGGCACAGCCACAACACCGACAAGCTTGGACGTATTCAATCCATCGACGGGTGTTTCCGTTTCTTTAATTGGAACAAATTTCCCCAATACTCCAGACCCATCATTGGAAGGAATCGAAAACGCAACCTTTATGGAAATTGTGTTTACATCCCAAGGCCAAGACCAAATGCGTGTCTCAGGCGTTTCTTGGAATTTTTTGGATTTCTTTATCGCACTGTTTGAAATTGATTTTAACAGCGATTTTTCAACGCTTGTGGCGCTGTTCGATCAGTCTGACATCATCACAGTTGATGGAACCGGTGAGGATTTCGTTCTTGGATCGTCGGACGGAGAACAAGTCGATCTTGGCGATGGGGACGATGTCGCGCGCACGCGGGGCGGCAATGATCTGATCGAAGGCGGTCTGGGCGATGACACGATCGCTGGGAATGGCGGCGCTGACACTGCATTTGGTGATAACGGGGACGACACATTCTTTATGGGGTCGCAGAATGACACGGTCTTTGGTGGCGCGGGTGAGGACGTCATAAACGGCGGTTTCAGCGCGGATGTTCTGGACGGTGGTGCCGATGATGATCGTGTCCGCGGAGATGCAAGTGTGGACCAAATCAATGGCGGCGATGGCGACGACCTTTTGGTCGGTGGTACAAATGCGGATACGTTCTGGTTCTTTGATACAGACGCCACTGGCGTGGACCGGATCAAGGATTTCGAAGACGGGTTGGATCGGGTCAACCTGTCCGATTGGGGTTTTGCGTCGGACGCAGACGTTTTTGCCATTGCATCCGCGGCTGGTGGCGCAGACCAACATACGCGGCTTGATTTCACCGATGGTTCGGGCGGCGAAACCCGCGCATTGGTGATTGAGAATCTCGACATTAGCGATTTTGACGCCAGTGATTTTCTTCTGACAGGAAGCGATCCTTTCGTTTTCTAATTCCACACGCGAAACACGTTTCGTTTCCGATTTAATAAGCCGAAGCTTCCAAGTTTATTATTTGGAGCTTCGGTTTTGGCATTCGATATTTTTGAGCACGGATGAATAACATACTTGTGCGTATTGCCAGGCATCTCATGACCAACGCTTGCCAATTTATCCAAACATATCCGCTGTGATCCCGGCATACCAACCTTCGGATTCCACATAAGTTGCTTTGCGTATCTCCGCGCTTTCACCAACTTGCGAAATAAACCCATCTACTCTGGAGATTTTTTCGGGTGTCGCTTCATAGGTTGCGCCGACCTTTACGCCGTCATCGGTTTCAATCAGTGACCAGCAGGTGTTTGAAAATTTGGCTGGGAATATTGTGGACCCGGTTAACGCGCCGCGAACCGCATTGGCGCAAACTTTGGCTTGGGAATTAGCCGAAAATCCAGATTTTGGCATGTCACCTTGGCTGGCGGCATCGCCTAAGACGTAAATATCAGGATCGGTCTTTGTCGACATATCCGCTGCATTTACCGGGGCCCAATTGCCATCCGTGACACCTGCTATTTCCGCAATCCGACCAGCTTTCATTGCGGGGATGACGTTACACACATCAACATTGATGACTTCGCCGTCGATCGCCAGGGTCATTGCATTGGGATCGACTGAAACCGCGTCACCGCCAAAGTCTTCGCCGACCCAATCGATCATTCCGTCGTAATATGTCGTCCATCCGTCTTGGAACAATGCCATTTTGGAAAAGCTAGGCTTTGGATCAGCCACGATAATCTTGGCCGTTGGATTGTTGATTTTCAGGTAATGCGCAACCATAGATACGCGCTCGTATGGCCCAGGAGGGCAGCGGAATGGGTTCGGGGGGGCGACCATTGCGTAGATGCCGCCTTGTGGCATTGCATGCAACTGCGCGCGCAGTAACTCGGATTGCGAACCGGCCTTAAAGGCATGCGGCATTGCGTTCTGCGCACTGAGGTCCCACCCGTCGACAGCGCCATCCACGAAATCGATCCCCGGAGACAAGATAAGTTTGTCATAGGGCAACGTACCGCCGCCGGCCAAGGTCACAGTTTTAGCGTCCCGGTCCACGCCGATGGCCCAGTCATGTACAACATTCACACCACCCGCAGCCAAATTGCCATAACTGTGACCGATATCGTCAATTTCTTTAAAGCCACCGATATACAGGTTGGAAAAGAAACACGTGTAATAGGTGCGCGTCGGTTCAATCAGCGTCACATTGATTGCGCCTTTGCTGTCCTTGGCAATGTATCTGGCCGCCGTGGCCCCACCGGCCCCACCGCCTACAACCACCACCCGAGGCGTACCCTGCGCGTTAACCAGAGGTGCAGACAATGCAGTGGCTGCTGTGCCACCCAAAAATGTCCTTCTGTCTATCGTCATGGTGTGTCCTCCCCCAGGCATTCAGTTCTGTATGTTGGCGAAATAGGCGGCCAAGGCCGCGATCTCTTGATCGTTCAAGCGTCCGGCAATCACTTGCATGATCGGGTGGTCCCGATGTTTGTTTTTATACTCGTGCATCGCCGCGATAAAATCTTGTTCGGGCCAATTGACGATGGATGGGATGCCCGCGTCGCCACCATTTTCCTGATGACAGGTTGTGCATTCACCGCTGAGAAACTGACCATATTCCGCATCCGCCGTTTCCGCCTGTGCGGTGGTCGCGGCCAGAAAAAGCAAAACCGTCAAAGAATGAACGATACCACGTGCCTGACGCTTTGGGTCATCCAGATTGTTTGATATCTGCGTCATTGCCTGAATCGTCCGTCAAATTGGCGCTGCGGTTGGGTGATCCGGGCAATTGTGCTTTTGCTTCGGCATGGGTCACATCCACATACCTTGCCTAAAGACCTGCGAGGACACCGTTCATATGACGCCATATTGCCACGATATGCGTGTGACGAGGATCGATACTTTCGCCTCTATACATCAAGACGCCGCCGTACGGGTACAAAGACCCACGACGGGCGCCGAATTACAAAGACCGACCGACTGACAAACTCAGTCGGATCAAGCGAGAATGCGCACCTGTCCTGTCCACCGCCTTGAGGCCGCGATCAGGATCATTTTAGGGGTCAGGCTTTGGGGCGCTTTGGGCGCGCGTTGCCGCCTTGTTTGGATGCACCTTTGGACATGGCTGCGCGGGCACGGTTTTTCTTGCTGGATGCTTTGCCAACTGGGGGCTGCGGGCCTTTGTTGGACTTTGTCCGCGGTTTGCGCGGCGTCACTGCGCCATCTGGTTGACGCGGTGAAGACCCGTCAGATCCGTGCCGTTTGCCGCCGCTCTCAGATGCATCACGCCTTGCCTGTGGCTTGGCTGGACGGTCTTGTGGTTTGGGTTTCTTTTTGCGCGGCGTGGGATCGTCGTTCCAATCAATCGGTTCATTGGATTTACGCGCAGGCCGTTCACTTGAGTCAGATTTCCCGCGACGGGCTGGCTTGGGTGAGGTCTTGCGATCCGAACGATCCGGGCGGTCCGATCGATCCGGGCGCGCGGGTCGGGTAGATCCCGTAATGACGGGCGCCTTATCCAATTGCTTTAGAACCGCATTTTCTTCGACCGTCATCTTAGGCCCAATGGCCGCAAGAAACGCGGGGACGCTGGATTCTCGAATCTGGACAAAGGATTCTTCTTCTTGGATGCGGATCGCCCCAATATCGTCTTTGGTCAAATTTGAAGCTTTGCACAGCATCGGCAAAAGGCGACGTGGCTCTGCATCTGCTTTGCGTCCCCCAGACACAGAGAACCAAATGCTTGGTCCAAATTCCGCACGCGGCGCCGGTTTTGCGTCGACGTCGGACAACTCTTCTGGGGCCGAACGGACCGAGCGATAAAGGCGCAGATAGGCCAACGCGACCTGTTCAGGTTCAAAGGTGCTTAGCAGTTTGCCAACAGTGTCTTCTTCGTTCTCGGCTTTTGCGATCTGCCAACTTGGGTCGGCGAACATGCGTTCTTCTTCGCGTGCATTGACCTCGCCCGCAGATGGCGCATTGCCCCATTCCGCCTTCAGTTTGGCCATACCCAAAATGCGTTCCGCTTTTTTGCGGGACTTCTTGGTGACGATCAGTGCGCTGACACCTTTGCGCCCAGCGCGACCCGTACGCCCCGAGCGGTGCAACAGCGTTTCGTGATTTGATGGCAATTCCGCATGCACAACCAGATCAAGGTTCGGCAAATCAATCCCGCGCGCCGCAACGTCCGTGGCCACACATACTTGGGCGCGCCCATCACGCATCGCTTGCAGCGCGTGTGTGCGTTCGGATTGAGACAGTTCGCCGGACAGGGCAACCACCTGGAATCCACGATTGGACAATCTGGTTGTTAGTCTGTTCACCATCGCCCGCGTATTGCCGAACACGATGGCATTGGGAGCTTTGTAGTACAAAAGCGCATTGATCACTGCATTTTCAGTGTCGCGTTCCGCGACCATCATTGCGCGGTATTCAATATCGGCGTGCTGTGATTTTTCAGACTTGGTGACAACGCGGACAGCGTCTTTTTGATAGCTTTCGGCCAGTTTGGCGATCGATTTCGGCACCGTGGCCGAAAACATCAGGGTCTGGCGATCATCCGGGGATTCACCCAGAATAAATTCGAGGTCTTCGCGAAATCCAAGATCAAGCATCTCGTCGGCTTCGTCCAAAACAACGGAGCGCAAACTGGTCAAATCGATGGATCCGCGCATGATATGGTCACGCAAGCGGCCGGGCGTTGCGACCACAATATGCGCACCGCGTCCCAGCGACCGGCGTTCATCACGCATGTCCATCCCACCCACGCAAGACGCAACAACTGCACCGGCTTTGGCAAACAACCAACTGAGTTCGCGTTTGACCTGCAACGCCAATTCACGGGTTGGGGCAATGATCAAAGCCAGTGGCGCACCCGCAGAATTGAACCGTTCTGCATCCTCCAAGATCGTCGGAGCAATGGCCAAACCAAACCCCAAGGTCTTACCGGACCCGGTTTGCGCGGAAACCAAAAGGTCACACCCGTTCAGTTCGGTGTCCAATACGGCAGTCTGCACAGGCGTTAAGGTGGTGTAACCACGGTCATCGAGTGCGTCACGGAGAGCTTGTTTCAACAGATCATCTTTTTGCTAGGGTTCTCGTCGCTTACGCGTGGTCCAAGACTTCATTTTGGCGAGTTTCTCAGAAAGCGGCAAACGACAACAAGCGGCGTCGTTAAAACACTTGGCGACGAATGTACAGGTTCAGTAGGCTTGGTTGGCTTGCGTTACGCACATTTCTGATAAACGTTCTTTGCAAGGGTCCAATCAAAACCCGCCTATTTCTGACGATATCAGATCGAAAACTGGGACATTCGCTACAATCGATTGCATGATACTGTAATCTTCTGCCTCTTAAGCTAGTGCATGATGCAAAACAGGCAGTGAAAACGTTGTGAATGCCAAATTAACCAGTTGTAGCCACCCGTCGGAAGGGTTTTAAGACGACAATCAACTGAGAAAGGCGACCACGATGAGGATGCGAGACACGTTTCTCAAGCCCATGCACCCGGAAGGCCGTCGGTTTGTCGCAATATTTGCCGCGATAACGATAGTGTTGTTTCTTGTTTCGACATTTCTAGGATGGATCGGCGTTGGCCTGACGGTTTGGTGTTACTACTTTTTCCGCGACCCCAAACGCGTCACCCCCGTGCAGGATGGTTTGATCATCAGTCCCGCTGATGGCGTTGTTTCCTTGATCGAAAAAGCCGTCCCACCAGCGGAATTGGGCATGTCGGATCAGGGCCTTACACGGGTCAGCGTTTTCATGAGTGTTTTCAACTGCCATGTGAACCGCGCGCCGATCGGTGGTAAAATCGTGTCGATCGCTTACCGTCCGGGGAAGTTCTTCAATGCATCGCTGGACAAAGCCAGTTCTGACAACGAACGCAACAGCCTGTGCATTGAAATGGAAGATGGTCGCCAAATAGCGGTTGTGCAAATCGCTGGTCTTGTTGCCCGGCGCATTGTTTGTTTCTCTTCTGAAGGGGATGATATTCAAACTGGTGAACGATTTGGTCTCATCCGGTTTGGGTCTAGGCTGGACGTTTACCTGCCCGAAGGTGTGCAGCCGCAGGTGTGTCTGGGTCAGACAATGATCGCCGGTGAAACCATGATAGCCAATCTGACATCCACCAAAGATGCGCAACGCGCGCGTACAGATTGATAGATGCGCAAGCCGTCACACGATAAGTCACAACGCCTGCCGCTGATCCATTTGCTGCCGAACCTACTGACGGTGACGGCAATTTGCGCAGGCATGACCGCCATCCGGTTTGCTTATCAAGGCGACATTGAAATCGCGGTTCAGTTGGTTCTTGTTGCTGGATTTCTGGATGGGCTGGATGGGCGATTGGCGCGTCTGTTGAACAGCCAAAGCTTGGTTGGTGCAGAATTGGATTCACTGGCCGATTTTTTGAACTTTGGGGTCGCACCCGGTTTGATCATTCACGCGTGGGCTTTGCAGGATTTCACCAGAGCCGGTTGGATCGCTGTTTTGGGATACTCC
This sequence comes from Paracoccaceae bacterium, assembly GCA_039975755.1. GTDB lineage: Bacteria > Pseudomonadota > Alphaproteobacteria > Rhodobacterales > Rhodobacteraceae > JABSSA01. The sequence goes on from JBDWGM010000008.1 coordinate 61,401, forward strand.
ATTTGCTGTGTTCTGCGCTTGGCGCGTTTCAACGTCAGCAATGACGCGGACGAAGTCGGCGACAGTTTTTTAGGCGTCCCTTCGCCCGCTGGGGCGGGCCTTGTCATGGTGCCCATGTATATCGCCTTTTTGAAACCGGATTGGCCCGTTTTGCCGCCTGCTTTCATCTCTGGATATATGCTGTTCATTGGGCTTTTGATGATCAGTCATTTCCCAACATTTTCATTCAAGTCCGTGTCCGTTCCGCGTGCGAAAATCCGGTTTATGATGCTGGGTATCGTTCTGATGGTTGTCGCGCTTCTGACCTATTTGTGGGTCACGCTCTTGCTGCTGTCTTTTGTATACACGCTTGGTCTCATCTGGTCGGGATGGACGGCCCTGAAGGCAAAACCCTAAAGACACCGCTTGTTGCGTAAAGCCCCTGCCCCATTTTAACTGATAAAATGAAGAGTATCGAAAGTGCCGCGCAATGCGGCGGTTTCGGGTGCGATGGCTTCTGGATCGTTGCGCGACAATGCACTGGAGATCAGCTTGGCAATGTCTGCCGCGTTTTTGGCCGTCACCCCCCAACGCACCAATTCTGGCGTCCCGATACGCAGCCCGTTCATGTCCCCCGGCACTTCGTCTATGGGCAAACCAATCCCACAGGCCAAAAAGCCAGCCTTTCGCAGTGTTTTTGAAGCGGCTTGCCCGCCGCCAAACGGCGCGGCCTTTACGGCGAATTGATGTGAATTGGTGAACCCGTCTGCCCCCCGGAACACGTCGATGCCTGCGCTGTCGAACGCGTCGGCCAAGGCCTGCGCTGTGCGGATCATTTCAGCGCCGTATGCCACCCCATGATCGCGCCAATCCAACATCGTGACCGCCAGCGCTGCAGATTTGGCCGCGTCAAAATTTGCCGTCATACCCGGGAACGCAATGGCATCCAGACGTTCGACAATTGCGGCATCGTCAGACACGATCAAACCACCCGCCGGACCGCCCAGGCTTTTGTACGTGCTCATCGTCATGAAATGCGCCCCCGCCTTAAGCGGATTGGTCCACGCGCGTCCCGCAATGATCCCGCATTGATGTGCTGCATCGAACATCACCTTCGCACCAACACGATCCGCAATGTCGCGTGTTTGGGCAACCGGGTGTTCGAACAGGTTCAAACTGCCACCAACCGTAATCAGCTTGGGCCTTGTTTCCCGCGCAAGGCGGTCCAACCCATCAATGTCAATCGTATAGCCATCTACGTTCACTAGCGCATGCACGATGTTCAGCCCAAACAGCCCCGCACACCCCGCCATGTGATGTGTAACGTGCCCGCCAATGCTGGCCGGGGGTACAATGATTGTATCGCCCGGTGCGCAAGTCGCCATAAACCCATAGAGGTTTGCAATCGCGCCTGAAGGCACTCGGATTTCCGCGAATTTAGCATCGAATACTTCCGCGCAAAGGGCCGCACAGATCACTTCGATCTCTTCAATGGCTTCCAAACCCATCTCGTATTTATCACCCGGATACCCCAAGGACGGGCGCGATCCGATGCCCGATGACAAAAACGCCTCGGCGCGGGGATTCATCACGTTTGTCGCTGGGTTCAGATTGAAACAATCCCGTTCGTGTATCTGGCGGTTATCCTGCGCCAAAGCGTCAAGGCGCGCCATCACTTTATCCGAATTTTGCACCGCTGTTTCACCAGCGATCCTTTGAACCAATGCTTCGCAATCCGCAGGAACCCAATCTCGATGTGCCAATGCCATAAACGCTGTCCTCTGTCGTTCGAGTTGACGAAAAAAGTGGTGAATGCGCAAACCTATTTTGCTTTGGAATTGCGGTTTCACCCTTGCTCGTCAACGATCCACTTCGAAACGCTTTTTCTATAACGTTTCAAAAACCAGGCTTCGCGCCCTTTGCCTTTATGGGTTCAACGCCTACCATCGCAGCGGGTTTACCGGTTTGGGTCGACGGGCTTAATGCAAAACACAAAGGTGCGGATATGTTGAAACTATACTATTCCAAGGGCTCATCCGCGTTGGCTGCGCATATCCTATTGGAAGAAACGAACGCGCCCTATGAAACCCAAGAAGTGTCGATTGCCAGAGGCGAACATCTATCGTCCGAATTTTCGATATTGTCGCCCAAGCGCCGATTGCCTTTGCTGCAAACGCCTGATGGTCTCCTGACAGAAAACCCAGCGATCTTGGAATATATCGCGGCCACGCATCCCGATTGCGGCTTACTGCCGTCCGGTGCTTTTGCCCAAGCGCAGGCCCGATCCTTGGCCGCCTATCTTTGTTCAACGGTCCATGTTGCCTTTGCACATAACAAACGGGGGGCAAGGTGGTCTGATGATGGCGCGGCGATTGAGACGATGCAGGCCAAAGTACCCGACAATCTGAGCGCTGCCGCGCATTATCTGGAATCTCAATTTCCAAACGGCACATGGGCATTGGGCGATCAATACAGCTTTTGCGATCCCTATCTGTTTTTGCTGTCCAAATGGATGCAACCCTTCGACCTGACGCTCGCGTCCTTCCCCAAACTTGCGGCCCATCATGCCGCAATGCGCGCGCGTCCCGCAGCGCAAACAGCCATGGCCGCGCATGGGTTGGCCTAGCGCGTTCACAGCTATCGTCGCGTCCTAAATCACCTCGTCTGAACGATCATCGCTTTCGCCGTATCGTTTCATGACGGCCGGTCTAGTGCCTTCGTAGAGACGTTCAATATTACCAGCAATCTTGGCGTTTTCCCATTCAAACAGGCAATCCCCGTTCATATCGGATGCAACGATAAACGGCCCCATCTTGTTGCATTTGATGACCCACATGGCCTGCGCCAGGCCAAGTTCTTCGTTCCAATGTACAGCTTCGACATTTTCGACACCGCGCCCCAGCAACGCGCCGGTGCCATAGCCCACAGTCGACAGATACACCGCCCCATTCGGCACAAAGTAGTCTTTGTAATCCTTGGACGACATGCCGCCTTTGCCCACGATCAGCTTGGCCCCGGTTTTGGCCATCCATTCCGGCAACCACTTGGCAAACCGGAACGAGGCCGTGGCCGTCACCGCCCCCATTTCAAAGGACCCATCCGCATTGATCCGCGCCGCGGGCGAGCAATGAAAATTCGCCGCCGATTGGCTGGGCAATTCCATCGGAATATTCGCTTTGTCTTCCAACGCGCGCATATAAACGCCTTCGCGGGCGGTATACATGAGGCCGTCGAGGTAAACGACATCGCCAAGGCGCAGATCAGCGATGGCCTCGGGTGTGGGGGTGGTGGACAAGCGAACTTCGCGGGGTGCCATTGTCACTCCTTTAACGCCAAGAGATCGGCTTGGTCACGTGCTATGACCCCTTCTTCAGAACTCACATCAAAGAACCCGACACTTGTTTCTATTGCCGCATGAATTACGGTTGCACGAGCTGTTTTCGAAATTGACCACGCAAAAGCCATGTATATTGCACTTCCAGCAAGAACGTATTCGGTCACTTCAGGATCATCGACATTTTCAATAGGAGCCGCATGAGGGCCATTGAGGGGTGGAAAAACTTGGCGAATTAAGTCGAAGAAGCTTTTCAAATTTCCAGTCATTCCGTCCGACACGTCGTAGTCGCGCGGTTCATCCCATTGCGCTACGTCTTCGTACCACTCCATAAAGCTGTCTCGATCCTGCGGAGCGACCTCCGGATCAAACACCATTAAATCGTAACTCATTCCGCAGCCTCCCTGTGCGGTTCCCAATCGACCTTCTCACGGCGCTGATACGCTGTAAACCAATCTGGATCTGTTCGGTGTTCGACCCGGCCATCGGCATGGATACGCGCGACGGCGCGGCGGGACGACAGGCAGAATGCATGCACTGACATCGGCATGCCGCCAGTGTGGCAATAGCCGACCTCGATATTGCAATCGATCACCATGTTCTTGCCGACAAACCCCATCGCGCCCATGCCGATGGAGTTGCCAAGTTCTTTGAACTCATCCTCCATCTCGGCAATGCGTGGGTCATCATTTCGGCTGCCCACAACACGCAAGGTCGAAGCGCGCTTGCCCAATGTCATGCAGATGTCCTTGGACCCACCCAGCCCGATGCCAATGATCGCAGGCTGGCAAGCAAGGCCGCGTTTGCCAAAGGCCAACAGGCTATCTAGATAAAACCGCTTGATCCCTTGCACCCCGTCCGAAGGGAACAACATCCGGTAATCTGACCCGAACAACCCGCCCTTGTGCACGGTAATGAGGTCAATCCATTCGCCTTCGGGCTCAAACCCGTATTCGATTTCAGGTGCGCCGATGCCGACATTGTTGTTGTGATCCGTCCGCCAAAGCGGATGCACCCGGTTCGGCCGCAAGGGCACACCGTTGGTCGCATTGGCCGTCGCGCGACGCAAAGCCGTTTCCAGCGCGACCATGCCCCCTTCGACCCGCGCCTCGTTGCCCATCTTTACAAACCAACGCGGCACACCGGTATCGCCACACATCGCGCGGCGATCTTCCTTGGCGGCTTCATAGTTTTCCAACATCGCCTGGAGGACAAAAGACGACAGGTCACCGTCTTCGGTCTTGGCGGCGCGTTTCAGGCCATCAAGATAATCCTGTGGGATTTCAATGGCCGCCTTGTCCATCAAGGTTTCGGCGGTGGATTGGATGAGGGAGATGGGGATCATCAGGTTTGACCTCTCATGTCGGTGTGTCCGAAAAGGGTTCTGCGACAATTTGAAATTCATCTTCGTAGGCAACATAACCTATACGATCGGATCGCAGAACACTGGTAAAAATGCCGAGATCATCCAACACTCTGCGCAATTCGAATGCCTTCGCGATGTGATCTGCAGCCGTCGGTTTAAACCAACTCAGCCCTTTCGTATTTTTCAAATGCGCGCCCTTCTGTGAGGACCTGTTGAACTTGGAAGGCCTTTCTAGATTATCTGAGAACCAATAAAGGACGGTCATAAGTTCGCGATATGTTTTATTTGGTGTCGTCTCGTCATAAACCAGATCGTAGGCAGCATCCAAAAAACCGGCGCGGTACCCGACACCTGAGATTGGTTCTTGCCGTACAATCCGGATGAACTTCATTGCGCCACCAATGTCTCTGGCTCCCCTTCGGGCAAAATCGTCTCGCCCGGGGTGACAACCGTAAACTGAACGGGTTCCCGTGTCACTGTCACCCTGTCGCCGTCGCTTTGCGCCACGGTGAAATCGCTGTCCTCCATTGCACCGGGTTCACGGAAATCCTCGCGAAAATGAGCGCCGCGAGAGTTCTGTCGTGCGATCCCTGCCTGCGTGATGACATCGGATATATCACACAGCGACCGCAGGTTCAGCCAATCGTGCCATGTCAGATTGAACGCCAAATTGCTGGCATCTACGCCGACATCCATCAAGGCATCTGACACTTGTGCGATCCCGGTCAGCCCGCGTTTCATGCCCGCCTCAGTGCGCATGACTCCGACCTCTTCCCACATCAAATCCTGCAATTGCTTGCGCAGAGGCTGGATAAGCTCCGTTTTGCGGCTAAGCGGGTATGTTGCGCGTTCGAATTCAGCGGCCAGCGCGTCTTGGTCCGGGTCGCGCAATGTCATCGCGCCCAGGTCGCGCCCCATCGTATCGCCAGCAATCCCGCCATAGACGGTGGAATTGGCGACCCCGTTGCCGCCCAAGCGGTTCGATCCATGCGCACCGCCCGCGTCTTCGCCGGCGACATACAAACCTTCCATCGCCGTGCGCGTGTCCACATCAACGACAACGCCGCCCATGAAATAATGCGCAGTGGGCACGACCTCGACCTGCCCAGCCGCCAGATCAAAGCCACTGTCGGCGCAGCGCTTGACCATGCCTTTGAACTTTTGTGCAACCCATTCAGGACCCAGATGCGACATCGAGATAAAGACGCCCTCTTGATCCGGATTGTTGTTCTTGCGCATCTCAGCATAGATGCCCCGGCTGACCACATCGCGCGTGGCACGTTCGCCTTTGGCGTCATAGTCAAACATGAACCGCTGGCCCGCGTGATTGATCAACTGGCCGCCTGCCCCGCGCAATCCTTCCTCGAGCACGGTTCCAGTCATGCGCGTGTGATCCCCTGCCAACAGACCTGTGGGGTGGAACTGTACCATTTCCATGTCGCGCAGGGGCAGCCCAGCGCGCAAGGCCATGGCCAACCCGTCCATCGTTTTGTCGCCACTGGGTGTGTGGTACTTGTACATGCTGGGGCCGCCGCCCGTGGCCATCAGCACGGTTTTCGCCCGCACCAACCGGAACCGCCCTGTGCGCATGTCGATCATCAGCACACCAGCCAACGACGCGCCATCGCGGGTTGGGATCAGTCCGACGGCGCGATGTTCCTGCAGCTTTTCCACACCGCTGGCCAAGACCTTTTCCATCAGGCGGTTGATAATCTCGATGCCGGTCAGGTCGCCCTTGTGCACGGTGCGATCTGCGGTTTGTCCGGCGAAGGCCTTTTGATGCAGCGATCCATCCGGGTTGCGATCAAAGAAACAGCCGACCTCGTTTTCCAATTCGCGGATGCGCACAACGGCTTGTTCACACAGCCGCCATGCCATGTCCTGATTGGGCAGCCATGTCCCGCCTTTGATCGTATCCATAAAGTGGCGTTCCACGGTGTCGCCGCCGCCAAGGGCCACGTTATAGCCCCCTTGCACCATCCGCGTGCAGCCGCATTTACCGATCAGGCCCTTGACAGCGATGGTGATCTTGGTGCCTTCGGGCGCTGTTTGCTGGGCGTGCAGGGCGGCAAACAATCCGGCCCCACCCGTCCCAAGGATCAGGATGTCCGTGTCGTGCCATTCAATGTCTGATACCCGCATCTTAAATCGCCTTCATGAAAAACAAAGTGGCGATCAAGAACGATATGGCGGTTGCCCCCGCCGCCAACGTTTTCTGCGACGGCGTCCAAGGCAGCCATTCCAGCGCCATCAATCGCAAGCCGCCGAACATGTGAACCGCCAACAGAAAGACCAAACCAAACTCGGCCAGCTTGACCGCGCCCGTTTCGGTCAACTGCAAGACCCCATCAAGTCGCGCAGGGTCAGTCAACGCCAAGGCCAGAACCCAGAAATGCAAGGGCAGGAACAGAGCGAGGATCAGCCCAGACACCCGGTGCAATATGTAGGCAAGCCAAAGGGGATGCGCGCGCGACATCTGTTTCATGCGAACGTCACCGCCCATACCGCGCGGGCGCCAAGGGTGAACGACCCGACACCCACGACCCACATAAGCGCGTCTAGGGATCGCCCCTTTAGTCCGCCCCATTCATAGGCAACCGTGCGCAGACCAATCGCGCCGTGGATCGATACGGCGACAACAAAAGTGCCGTAAAACAGAAACCACAAAATGGATCCTTGCGTACGACCAAGGATTTCAGCAGCGCTTAATCCGCCTTGAATCGCATAGATCATGACGGCCAAATGTCCCACCACCAGAGGGGCCATCACCAACGCGCTCAACCGCTGTGCCATATACAACCGCATGGTCATGACCGTTTACGCCTTTTGAAAAATGCTTTGGTCGTCTCGCGTTTAAGCCCGGCAATGGCCGACATTGGGTCTAGCTCATTCGGGCAATAAACCGTGCAAGATCCCATAGAATGACAATTGTGGCAGCCGCCTTTGTCCGAAACCGCATCCAATATGGCGACGCGCCCGTCGTCTTTGGCGTCATTCAACAATGTCCAAGCACGCTGCAAAGCGGCGGGCCCAAGATAATCGGCGTTGCCAGCCACCGTATCGCATGCCGCATAGCACACAGAACAATTGATGCATTCGATGCCCGCATTCGCCTCAACACGGGTCGCAGTTTGTGCATCTATGGGGGCGATGGCGTCATCGCGGGTCAAGGCGCTATGATGCACCCCTTCTGCGGCGATCCATTTGTCAAAGAACGGGTCCATATCGACGACCAAATCTTTGATCACGGGCAAATTGCGCAAAGGTCCGATCCTGACCGCATCCCCATCCAGCACTTTGGATATATGTGTCCGACATGTCCAACGCGGCACATCATTGACCATCATCGCGCAACTGCCACACATGCCGACGCGACAGGCAAACCGATAACTCAGCGTTGGGTCACTTTTTTGCTGTATCCAGGACACCACATCCAAAACGGTTTGGTTTTCGTAAGCTGGCACATCAAAAATCTCTTGTGCCCCGTCCGAGTTTTCCCCCCGGTCTATGGTGACTTTCAGAAACTCTGACGACATCAGACCAAGACTCTTTCAATGACTGCGACTTACCGTGCATAGTGTAATCACAAGTCCCGCTTTATGAACGCTTTAATTTCTTAACATTTGCGTTAGCGTCACTAACACAAACCAACCTTGTCTGAGGCCCCATGACATCAGAACATCAGCCCACTCTGTTAGAATTGCTTCAGGCCCGTTTCGGCGAGGTCAGTGCAAAGACCGACCAATGCGAGACCAATGCCATGTTGCGGTCGATGGCGGCGCGTGGGTCTTGCAGACATTTCAAATCCGATCCTGTTTCGACCGATTTGCTACAAACACTCGGGGGCGTCGCCCTTGCTTCGCCCAGCAAAAGCGACCTTCAACAACGCGACATCGTCTTGGTCACTGCCCAGGAAACACGTCAGCATTTGGCGGAATTGGTCGCGGGTCAGGCGTGGGTCGCGGGCGCGCCCGTCATCGCCGTTTTTTGCGGAAATAATAGGCGGCAAAGGTTGTTGCACGACTGGCATCAGGTGCCCTTTGCAAACGATCACTTGGATGCGTTCTTTAACGCCTCTGTGGACGCCGCCATCGCGCTTGCCGCTTTTGTCACTGCCGCCGAGGCGACGGGCCTTGGATGCTGTCCCATCAGCGCCATTCGCAACAATGCAGACGCCGTGTCGGACCTATTGGCGTTGCCCAACCACGTCTTTCCCATCGCGGGTTTGGCGGTTGGCTATCCCACTGACACGCCCCCGATATCAAAGCGACTGCCGCTTCATGCAACTTTGCATATGGAGACGTATACCGAAAAAGACATCCAAACCGCTGTTCAGACCTATGGCAGCGACCGCGCGAAAACGCAGCCCTATGCGAAGCAACGCTTTGAAGACAAGTTTGGCACAAGCGATCACTATTGCTGGTCAGAAGACAAGGTCCGCCAATATTCCAGCCCAGAGCGTCAGTCTTTTGGACAGTTCATTCGCGCCAAAGGCTTCTGTCTGGACTGACCGTCAAGACGCGTGTTCAGACGGGCTTTCAGCTCGGGTGCGCAAAGCTATTCGCGGTAATCGCTGTGGCAGGATTTGCAGGTATCGCCCAGTGCGGCCATCGCTGGCCTCAGATCGTCAACGCTTGCAAGTGATGTCGACAATTCAAGCGCCACGTTTTCCAACGCAACGGCTTTGGTCGTGAAATCCTCGAAATTCTCCCAGATGGCAGGTTTCGCCTCGGATTTGGGATCATCTTCCTTGGCGCGGAACAAATCCGGCGCTTGCCCCGCATGTTCAGCAATCTCGCGCAAGGCAGCTTTGGCGGCTTCGGCATCAAATGCCTGTTCGCCTTTGGCCATCAACCCAAGTGTTTTCACATCTTCACCGATAATGCTCATTGCGTGCATCCGAGCCTGGACAGCGGGGTTTTTCACACCGCTATGAGCCAACACAGCACTGCCCATCAGGACGGTCGAAACGACAAGGATGTAGGGTTTTATCATGATGCTCTCAAATCAACTGCAGTTGGCCTGATTGTCCGGTTTCGCCGGTTGGAATGTCAAAGCCTTTCTTTTCACATCAGTGATATCGCGCCAGCGCACCTCTGATCCGCTGTGAATGTCATCAACTGCCGTTCCTGCATTCAGCAAGCCTGACCTAAAGTGATCGGCCCAGCGCGATGTCGGACCCTAAGTGGATGGATTCGAATCCAGCATCTAACCAACGGTATCAGCACCCTCTATGACGAAGCGGCTTTTATTTCTCTGATCAACGCATCTCGCGCAATCCGGTTCGGAAATTTCAAAACGCCATCCGCCTCAACTATGTCGATCAAAAAAGGCTGGTCCAATGGTGGCATATACCAGCGAAATCTAAGCTCTCGGTCGTAGGACAATGTTCTGCGCAGAACATATGTCTGCTGAACATAGAATTGTCCGGCTGGTGTACTTGCAAAGGAACTGTATCGAGTATGTTCCGAAAATTTCAAATAGTCCTTCATTTTTGCGACTGGCCCACGCAAGGGTGAAACGAGGTTTGTACGGCGGAACAGATTGTCGGCCTTGGCCTTTTCCAACATTTTGTAGCCCGTCGGTGTCTGAAAAAAATCTACGAGCTGCGCAAGGTTTTCTGGCCCATAAAATGCGATAATAGCGTCAGACGCATGGCGCTCAAATTGCTGCGCTGCATCATCAGCAGCCGATTGCGGAAACATACTGTTAAATCGTGTCCGATCCAAAATTTGAATGTTTCGCGCCCATAACAAATCATGATAATAAGCCGATCCACCCCAATTTAGGAACTTGCGACGCTCGGTCTCCCAAAAATCTGGCTCAAAAAAATGCGTCATAAAAAACGCCGCGTCTTCTTTTTCATCCGCGTGAGCCGTCGTGCCCCAAAGGGCCAGTAGCAAAATCAATATTGATCTCAGCATGTGTATCCTGTTTCGAAAGCGAGCCACAACGCAGGATCAAAGATTCAACGCGCAGCGAATTGGGTACAATGGGCGATCCGGATAACTCTGGATTGTGGTGAAATTGTGATTTCTGCCACCCAGACCCCAGCAAAATGCGCCTCATTCGATAGCATCGCGAAACCAACATCGGAAAGCGCAAAACATGGGGTTTTTAACGCATATTTGCCCCCTCAACTGCCGTGCACACGGGCACAAACAGCAACCAAAAATAGAAAATGTCATAATTTCGGCAAGATTGGTCAATATAACTGACCTTAATCACAAAATTTAATGAGAATGGGCCAGTACGGCCCGTAAGGAGCATGCTCTTATGGATATATTTATTAGAACTTTCACTTTGTCCTTTAGTGTGTTGGGGCGCATGATCCGTCCCATCCTAGGCATCTTGATTGCTTCGATAATCATATCCGCCTTGCTGAATATTGTTACAGATGGATACGCGAACTATGTTATCGGACCGATTACAGCGGCCTTCATCAGTCTGTTTGGAATTCGCACAGCGCTTTCCATTTTGGGTGATAACCGCCCACCAATGTATGACATGATGATACTGTACGCGGTTATGTATGGACTATTTTTCATCATCGCCAAAGGCGTAGTGTTGCAACTGCCAGGCGTAATTTATGCCCTCTATGACAATTGGAATCTGAACGGCGTCATTTCAATCTGGAGTTTTCTTGAGGCAGACAGATTGCTTCACCGTGGACTTTCGTTACGTTATTTTCGCGAAGAGGCAATTCTGATGTTTGCGCTATTCACGTCAATTTACGTGGTCATGGCGGTGCCGATGGCCAACGCGGCGCGGGCAGCCGGTCAAGGATCCCCAAGCACCAGTTTCTTCAACGGGTTTGGGCGAAGCTTCATACCCTTGTTCTGCATTTTCTCCATAACCTTCGTCCTCCAATTTTTCTTTGGATTCCTGGCGGCACTATACGCGCTTGTTCCTGTCGTTATTTCGATTGTGTCAGTCGTGATCAGTTTTACCATTCCTATTCCCGATCTCGACATTGTTGTGAACGGGGTCATCGCAAGCGTAGCTCTTTTGTGGCTTCATTCGTTGGTTTGGTCGGCATCTGCAGTGGCACTAAAGAAACGCGATGAAATCTCCGGCCCAGTGCGTCCGGTCAAAGCTCCTCCTCCGGCTGAAAAGCCAGATTTGCGGGCCTTGCGCAAGTCACGCGAAAAATCACGGGCTATTGATGAACGCTGTGGGAATTTGCATCAATTTCATGAGATCGCGACCTGTTAACGGGTTTCTTCTCGATGGCCTCTATGCGAGACATGTGCAACACGCATGGCTGCAAATCATAGGTTTTCCTTGCGCTGCATTGCGGCATGTGTCTTTGCGCTGTAAAGCCGCCTCAAACTCAAGCTGTCTCGCAGCACCCACAACACAACGTCTTCAGGAGCTTTTCGCATGGTGAAAGCATCCATGGCCCTCGTTTCCGAGGCCTTTCAACGCAATGAAATGCGCCAAAGCGTAAAGATGTCGCCTGGGCGATTCAAAATCGAAATCCTGGCTGGCCTGACTGTGGCGTTGGCGTTGGTGCCCGAGGCTGTTGCATTTGCTTTTGTCGCCGGTGTGCACCCGCTTGTCGGTCTGTATGCTGCGTTCATCGTAGGCCTGATCACAGCCGTCTTTGGCGGACGTCCGGGAATGATATCCGGCGCAACCGGCGCATTGGCCGTTGTGATGGTGTCGCTTGTTGCACAGCACGGTGTTGAATACTTGTTTGCCACCGTTGTCCTGATGGGCATCATTCAGATTGCAGCCGGTGTGTTTCACCTTGGAAAGTTCATCCGACTTGTTCCGCATCCAGTGATGTTGGGCTTTGTGAACGGGCTGGCGATTGTGATTTTCCTTGCGCAAATGACCCAGTTTCAGGTGCCTGGCACTGCCGAAGTCTCGGGGCATGGTGTATCAGGTGGCGAATGGCTGAGCGGTGCACAGCTCTATACAATGCTGGCGCTGGTTGGCTTGACGATGGCGATCATTTGGGCTCTGCCCAAGGTGACCAAAGCCGTCCCTGCCCCATTGGCCGGGATATTCATCGTCGCGGCGATTGTCATCGGGTTTGGATTGGACGTGCCACGTGTGGGCGATATGGCCAGCATCGAAGGTGGTCTGCCTTTGCTGCATATCCCCATGGTGCCGTTTAACTTTGAAACCTTTGAGATCATTCTGCCCTACGCGCTGATCCTTGCAGCTATCGGCCTGATCGAAAGCCTTTTGACCCTGAACCTTGTAGGTGAAATCACTGGCGAAAAAGGCGGGGCAAGCCGCGAATGTGTGGCCCAAGGCGTGGCGAACACGGTAACCGGCTTTTTCGGTGGCATGGGCGGGTGCGCGATGATCGGGCAATCCATGATCAACGTGAAGTCGGGCGGGCGTACACGACTGTCTGGGGCGTCGGCTGCTTTGTTCTTGTTGCTGTTTATTCTGGTGGGGTCCGGATTGATCGAATTGATCCCCCTGGCCGCACTTGTCGGCGTTATGTTCATGGTCGTTATCGGCACGTTCGCGTGGCAATCGCTGACCATATTGCGCAAAATTCCATTGACCGATGCAGCCGTCATGATCCTTGTGACAGTGGTAACGGTTTTGACCGATCTGGCCACTGCCGTTGTGGTTGGCGTCATCGTATCCGCACTGGCCTATGCGTGGAACAACGCAACGCGTATCCGTGCCAAGTCTTATGTGACCCCCGAAAACTCCAAAGTTTATCAGGTCGAAGGTCCATTGTTCTTTGGGTCCATCGAAGGGTTCATGGATTTGTTTGAGGTCAAAGAAGACCCGGACACCGTGATCGTGGATTTCGCGGACAGCCGCGTGGTGGATCAATCCGCGTTGCAAGCAATCGAAGCGATTGCCGCACAATACGAAGCACAAGGCAAATCCTTGCAATTGCGTCATCTATCGCCGGATTGCCATGGGCTTTTGACACAAGCAGGTCAGCTGATCACGACCTCAAGTGATGACCCCGACTATGGGCTTGCGGTGGATTACGGCATCAAAACCGGCGTTCTGAGTGGTGGTCACTGACCACGTTTGGTTTAGGCTTTGGCGCAGTTGTGTCCTGATGTGAAACGTTTCATTCCAATCTGAGGCAATTCGCACCTTGCCTCAGTGATCAAGCTTTCGCATAAAGAATAGATTGTCTGCGGAGATTAAACTAATGCGCGCCCGTATCTACCAACCTGCGAAAACAGCCATGCAATCTGGCACGGCCAAAACCAAAAACTGGGTGCTGGAATTTGCCCCAGCCTCGTCGCGGGAAGTAGACCCCTTAATGGGCTGGACGTCATCTGACGACACACAATCCCAAGTGCAGTTGCGCTTTGACAGCAAAGAAGACGCGCTGGACTACGCCCGCGAGCATGACATTGAAGCCCATGTTCAAGAACCCAACAAACGCAAACCCAATATCCGCGCAGGCGGATACGGCGAGAATTTTGCCACCAACCGACGCGGTGCCTGGACCCACTAACACTTGTGAATCGGGGCAAAGTTGTCTCGGAATCGGGGCAAATATCCCACGACGTAAGATATTTCCTCTATTTGGCGGTCAACCAGCTTGAGATACAAGATTTAGACTTTTTTCTGCTGGAATATTAGCCTTTGGTTAACAGGGCCATCCTCAAAGCGTGTGGTTTTGGAAACTCGAGCCGTAAGTTCGAACCCTAGCATCTGTATCTTCATTTTACTGTTGTGCCGTCCGGCGTGAATTGCAACTTGTGGGGCGAGAAACACAACTTATGTCAGGTAGGAACACAACTTCGCACGTGAGTTTCAAATTTTCAGGCATATCGGGTGGTGCTGGCTAACTTGACGTGAGTTTCAAAAAGGCTCCTCAACAGTCGGGTTTTGAAAGTGGCAGCTCAGCTGGTAGAGCAACTGACTTTTAATCAGTAGGTCGCAGGTTCGAACCCTGCACGGCTCACCACGTTTTAACTTTTAAAACCAATGCGTTAGAGGCAGACGGGAATCCAACTTGCCGGCTCTTGTAGTATTGGGGGACATATGGGGGACAAGTGACTATTGGCACTCGATGAAAGTCACGAATCCCTTTGCCGTGTTGGCTAAGTCTTCCGGTTCAAGTTTGTCATCACGAAGCGCCCGCTACGCCATGAGGCGACTCGTGATGTTTGACCATTTGGGTCATTGTCTGACGTCAGCGCTTATGTGACCAAATAGGATCATGCCCATAAGGGATTGAACAACGCGATTGAGGTGTCGCACAGGCCGACTCGAAAGCGTGAAAAGATCTTTGGAAGGTTCAAATCGATACGACACGCCCAGAGTTTTCTATCAGCCCATGATCCGATCAACTTGATCTTCCGCCCACGCCGTTATCAACTCACCTCAATCTCTTATCGTCACGCTCGAAACGACGCCTTCGACCTATGGCGCGATTACACCGCAGAAATGGCAGCATGACGTTAACCGATCGCTAAACCGCACCCTATCCCAAATAACTTGGCAATACCTAATCGCTTATTCAAAGCGAGTTTTCTTGGGGTCTTTGAATTGCTGAGGCACGGGCGTGAGAATTAAACCTAGACAACCTTGGGCCTCGCAAGGCATGGTCGTTGACAATTATTGCGAGAATTTTGGGATTCTAATTTAACCCAACGAGTTTTGACTAAGACGATTTTGGGGGAAATCGCGTTGGTTCATATTTTGAAATTGTCCCGCCGGTCTTTTCTGGCGTCTACAATCGCAGTACCGATCGCGGTCCGGGCTTTTGCCAATGCGGAAGAATATAGGCACCTGCGTTTCGCAATCCGTACTGAGCAGGGCGCGCCTGATCGTCTGGATCTGCAATTCGCTAGGGATGCGACATTTGATGGATCGCTAGAATTCAGCATCACGGCCCCGACTGACCCTAACGACCCAACGCAGTTCGCTAGGATCAAAAGCACTGCGCGTGGCCGCTCGGTATTTCCCGTGTCGTCCGGAAGCGGATTTGCGGCGTGGAATACTCCCGCCGACGGTTCCAGCTTCTCGATTACACTGCGTGCCCCATATAATTCGGGCGGTATCACGGCTCTTCCAGAAAATGGAAACCCGACACGAGAAAGTGTAATCTGGCTGGAAATTGTGCAGGAGAGAACGGCAAGCGGACTGATCTGGGCGGCAAAGCTACAAACGCGGTTCTGGTCGACGACGCCTACTGGGTTGCCGAACATTATCGGTTTTGGGCGTGAAGCGAATGCATTTGGTACGTTGTACCTTTTAGATATGTTGCAGAGACGGGCCCCTTTTCGCAACACGCTCGGAGCCGTTCGTACTGCGCAAACAATACAGAACTTGTTCGGCTTACCTTTTTCGGCGCGGCGGAGCGTTCCTGTAGCCGCCGTTCTACATGAGGCTGATGGGCAGCTTGTTTTTGCCTTCGACTGGTTGGTGGCTGGCGCAGACGCTAATGCGTTCTCTTCGCCGACATACAGCCTCACCGCCGAAGCCCTTGCCTTCGCTTTTCCCGTGCAGAACGAGATGCTCGGCCATGTGTACGGTCAAAGACTGGCAGGCCCGGCGCAGATGAGCTCTGCGAACGAAACGATAATGGAACTCAGTGCAGCCACCGACAGCGCTGTTCCTGTGGAAGCATTCAATGCGGATGTTCGGCAGATCCGTCGCGATGGGAAACTTACGGCTCGAATGGACATACCTGCAGCGGCCAAGGCTCGGCTAACCCTGCGGCATCGCAGTCTCTTGTTGGCGGATCTGGAGTTGCCAGAAGCGACAGTAGATACATCCTCTATTCGCCTTACAGCCGATGGCCAGAGATTTCACGATTTTGCTGCGCTTGGCCTAGAAGCGCCACTATTTCAACTAGAACTGGCCGGGCTTAGGTTCGATTTGCCTGTCGAGATGAAGGAAGGGGATGATGGAACTCGGGTGCTCTTTGATGAAGAGGCATTTGTTGAGCCGTTGCGTGAAACTGTCGAGGAGGGCGAGGCTCCTCCAAAGAAGCAACCTTTCGACAGCTATACTTTCGGCCTGATCACGCTATTTGGCGAAGACGCGCGATTGCAAGCTAGCACCGTAGGGGAGGGTGTATCCAAATTTGAGATCACTGGCAGGCTCGCTGGTCTTGGGCTGGCTTTGCGTGAGGAGGCTTCGCTTGATGCGGTGATCTCTTCTAAATTGACATGGCCCGATCTCGAGGAGGCAGAGCCAATTGTAATGCGCCTTGTCGGGGTGCCTCCTGTGACTGCGCCGCCTGAACCGTCCGGCGAGATTGAAGTAGAGCAAAACAGGCGTGTCGCGGTGCACCAGAGCGCGATCCTGCTCGATTGGCGTCGCAACACATCATGGGATCGAACGCCGCCCTTCTCAGATGCGCCCCTCGATGTAGCGCTTGACGGTGCTGTGCTACGCGTGGAGCGGGACACAGATTTACTGGCCCTCGATTTTCGTTTCTTCAATTTCCGAATGCTGTCCGATGAAGAAGGGACAAAGCTCCGGATGGTCCTGCCCGAACCAATTCTGAGGGAGACATCCGCCGCGCTGACGCCCAATCGCCCAATCCTATCAATTGAGGTTCCTGGTGGGCATCTGATGACGGAGACGTTCAATCGTCAGCTTATTTCCTCCTCGGATCTACCACAGCCTAACGACAAGGCTCTGATGTCGTTTGGAGACCATGAGGGCGACATGCCTGGCCCGACACCATGGGGCGAACTAGAAACAGCGGAGCTCTATCACAGGCTGCGCCTTGAGGATCTGCGGACGCGTATGGATATCCGCAAGGAGCTGCAGCGTCGGATCGACATCACACTGCGTCGTGACGCGCCGGAAGTCGCGGATGAATTCGCCGCTTTCGGCGAGGCATTCCGCAAGAAGATCGGCCGATCGGCGATGGGGCTAGAACTGACGACATGGTTGCGCAGAAATCAGATACCATCGGATCAGTGTATTTACATTGGTCCGAACATGATGGACCGCGATTTGTGGCCGATTGCGCGGCAGGTCGCGCTCGAACTGCGCGTAGCAGGTGGTGTCTCTGTGGCGGCGAAGGCGCTCCTGAACGAGCTGGCTGTGGCGGATACTCCCGATGTGTTGAGGGCAAGGCAGGAGGCGCTTGCGGAATTGAGCGAAGATGCCGCAGCGCATCGCACTGCAGTAGATGTGGCCCTTTCAAGAGAGCGGCGGATCCCGGAGAATGCACTTTTCGCGGAATTCGATGCCTTCTATCGCCGCATTAAACCACTGTCATTGCCGGATGTATTTCCCGGTGTGTTGTGGCTGAGAGAGCAAACAGAAGGGTCCGAGGCACAGACTGCATTGATGGGGAGCCGCAGTATCGGGCGCGGCGGCATCCTCAATGAATTCATCACTGAAACGGAAAAGTTTGATACCGTCTCGAAATCCCGCTCCGGAGGTGCATCGCGACTGTGTTATGCGTGGGATACCCGGGAAGATGCGACGGAAGACACGCCATTCGCGCTGGGTGCCCTGTTGACGCCTGATAGGGCCGATCTCTCCGTGCCGCCTCGGGCTCGTCGAGTTTTTGAAGTAGATGCAGACGGCGCGCGGCGTGAAGTCTTCGATTTCGCAAAGTCGCTGGACATGCAAGGGATCCGGCCCCGATCGGAGGCGGCGCCAGGGAATGTTGCGCTTGCGCGCATGGCAGATGTTTATCGAAGCGCTGCCCAGCCCATCATGGCTTGGGAAACCGATTGGGAATTGTTGGCCCGTGTGCACTTTTCGTTTCATGAGGAGGTGTGGCTTGAATTCCGGAGGTCGGTGCCGGATGGCGTATATGCTGAGCTTCCCGAAGGCACGATTGAGGAGGTGCGCCCGGCGGAGCCTGCTTGGTCGGTTTCGCTCGCTTCGATTGCGCCGCGTCAGGGTCTGCGGGCAATTGCGTCACCCGATTTCAACCCGCTTGTGTTCCTGCAGGCATTCAAACAGACTCATGATGAAAACACCGATCCCGCGCTGACGGAGCCGCAATTCGAAGCGCTTTACGCTCCACCGAACAGAGGGTCTGCCGCACCCTGGACACGGGCGCGTCCAGTAGCAGAGGAA
>JBDWGM010000009.1:0-6040 GCA_039975755.1 Paracoccaceae bacterium
GAGCATCGAAAACCGCGTTGAGCCATCCGGCAACAGCCCCGCCCCTTGGGTCGCGCGCACCTTTTGGCACAGGTTGGTTTTCGGGTTCAGGCAATATTCGCATTCGCGACATTCCGGCGTGTAGAGAGGGATCACATGGTCGCCCACTTCCAAGGACGTGACACCTTCGCCGACTTCCAAAACAACGCCCGCGCCTTCATGGCCTAGAATGGCCGGAAAGATGCCTTCGGGATCCGCGCCAGAGCGTGTGAATTCATCCGTGTGGCATAATCCCGTGGCTTTGATTTCAACAAGAACCTCACCCGCACGAGGGCCCTCAAGCTCAACCTCCATAATCTCAAGCGGCTGACCCGCGGAAACTGCAACTGCGGCGCGTGTTCTCATGTGGTGTCCTCCCGCTGTCTGGAATCGTTTAGACACCAAACAATTTAGGCGAGTATGAGCGCGCAGGACTGGTTCGAACAATTAAGACAATGGTGTGTATTGGGGCGCATAGACAGGATTGGACGGCTCAGACATAGTTACAGTGTTGGAGGAGTCGCCCATGTCGATCACCAAAACACTGACCTTGGCCATTTTTGCAGGCACGCTGGCCGCGCCCTTGTATGCGGCGGATTTTTCCGATCCGACATGGCCCTGCATTCAGCGCAAAGTCGAAAACCTGTCCTTGGGCTTGATGTGGCCGACCCCCGTTGATCCCACCGTGATCAGCGAGGACGAAGAACTGCGCAAAGACGTGTATGACTTGGCCGACGCTTTGGCTTTGCGCCGTGTTGACCTTGACGAAATGCGTCCACTTGTTGAGGCATTTGGCGCGAAATATGGTGGCGATCAAGACAAACTGGGTCTGGTGTTCGAACGTGTGTTTTCCGGCTTGTCCAAACGGCGCGGCCGCATCATCACCGGCATCGGTGACTTTTCCCTCAGTCAGATCGCCTTGGCCGAACAAATCGATAGCGCTCGCGCCGAAATGGATACGCAACTGGCCCTGGCAGAGCCTGATTTTGACAAGGTAGACGCGCTCGAAGAACAGTTGGATTGGGATCAATTGATTCACTCTGATCGCCAGCGATCCATTACCTATCTGTGCGAAACCCCCCTGATCATCGAACGCCGCCTATTCGCCATCGCGCAACTGCTGCAACAAATGGTGCAAGAGCAGGGCTAACGGACCGGTTGAATGTTGAATGGCGCACAAGGTCCGTTTTTCGGACAAAGCCGACTTCGACCCTCAGACACGAAATGGCACTAGAAGAATAAATCGCCATATGCCCAGATTACGGTGCCAACCAAAGAACATATCAGGGATATTCGCCTCATATAGTTGAAGAACGGCCAAGTCCTGCCCGTAAAAGCATAAACACGTCCGACCGAGTTCGGCGCATCTTTTATAATCTCTACAATTCGCCATTCAACGAATATTCCGGAAAAAACTACAAGAGCACCCGCTCTCTGGAACCAGTGCTTCGGGTCATTTTCGGCCTCAGCTCTTAAGTCCCATAGCCCTGAAATAATAAGAAACATAGTGACGCCAATCAACATCAGCACGCCAAAAAGCAATAGACACCATCTTCGCACCTGGTCAGCGTCATTTCTTAGGTTTTGTTCTCGGTCGGCTGCACTCATCGTGTCGTAAGCTTTGCGATCAGAAAAATCTTCCGATGGGTTCAATATGCCGAACAAGGCGAATGGCAATAAAATGTGCTTAAACAATGCAACCCCGTTCAAAGTTAGAGAAGCTATTGGCTGTATTTCATATCGGCTTCTAGGATAGCTCTTTATATCGCCTGGATAGAATGTGCAATTTGGGCGAAAAGCGGACATCCAAACAATTCCAAAATCCCGGTCAGGCTCGAGGAACGGCTGGATCGGGATCAACTGATCCACTCAGACCGCCAGCGACCCATCACCGATCCGTGCGCCCCCCCTGATCATCAAACGCCGCCAGTTCGCCATCGCCCAACTGCTGCAACAGATGGCGCAAGAGCAGGGGGGAAAGAGTCGAAGTCGATTGAAGCTCCGAGGTCGGCAGTGCACTATTCAATAGACCGTCTTCAGGAAACACAATGTCAACCGAAGGCGCCCAGGACATTTATCAGCTTTGACCGTTCTTTATCTGCTCTGCGCGCGCGATAGCCTCTGCTTGAATCTGAATTTGCTCTTCCCGTTCGATTTCTGCCCGGTGCGCTGCATCATCTTGGATGGCTGCTGCAACATTTGAATCGGTCTTTCGGGACCACCAAATTAGCCCGCAACCTGTCAGAAGAAGAAAAGCGCCGACAATGATACCGTCGTAATGTGGGGTTTCGTAGGCGAGGTAGCCAAAGCTGACCGAGAAAAGACCCAGTATAAGGTAAAACCAAGTGTAAATCTTGAAGAAAACAGAGCTGAGCCCGCGCGCAAAGACTTTTCGCGAATGTAGGTAAGCGAGCAAAACCGGGAAACCTATACCAATCAACAGAACCTCAACAACAGTGTCCAGAGGTTCGGGGAAGTATGCTGAGATTGATCCAATGACCGCAAACGGGATGAGAAGTGAAAATACCGCCGCAACAATGAGCATCAACCAAGTCCAAGGTGATAGTGATACGCCTAAAAGCATCGTTTTCCTTTCGGTTGAATTTTGCGCATTCACATACGCGGATTGAATGCGTCGAGCTAGCATAATACGACTCCGATGCGCAACAGTTTGAACCCGCCAAAAGATTGACTCCAAAAGCTACGCAAACCATTCTTCCTATAGTGAAAATAAGGAATTACCCGATGCGTTTAACCCTCATGGCGACTTTTGCTTTGTCTTGTGCTTCCTCGGCGTTTGCACAAGATCAGGAACCGAAGGTCACCCAGCTGATCCCGATGTCAGAATCTTTCGGCGAATTGATTGATGAAGGCTATGACTTGGTTACAGCGGCATCGCTTGGCTTGAAGATGGTACAAATAAGCTGGTCATGTGTGCCATGTCCGGAGACCCGGCGATAGAGATCAGATCTGTTTGCAAACAAGTTGGCAAGTGACCGGCTCCGGTCTTGCATGAAAACCGTGGAACTTGCCGGACCAGGTTGAGGAAAGGGCTATTCCCATTCTAATTCTGTAAAAGCGACAGTGGCGTTGCGGGGGTTAAAAGCTTCGAACAGGTCCCAATTGGCGGATTCGCTTTGTGCGATCTGTTCCACTGCGTCGCCCATCCGTGTTCCGGCATCGATTGCCGCACGGGTGTCGCGTTCTAGGACGGACAGATACCGTACCTGATCCGCGCCGCCGTCCGGCCATGCCAGAACGGGGCCGCCGTGGCCCGGCACGATCTGAGTGATATCCATTTTGACCATTTCTGACATGACGCTCAGCCAGCCGCGCAACTTTCCGTCCAGCGCGGGGGTGTGTTCTGCGAACACCAAATCGCCCGTAAACATGGTGCTGGTCGTTGGGTCAAACACGGTCACGTCAGTCCCTGTATGCGCCGTGCGCCACGCCTTGATCGACAGCACGCGGTCACCGCCCAGATCGACAGTGATCGTGTCTGATACGGTGACATCCACGGCTGTTGTTTGTGTGCCCAGAAATGCTGCGGGTCCGATCAACCGCGTCAGGCTTTCAATGTAATTTTCCTGCCGATCCGCCAGTGCGCGCGCCAATCCTGCGTGACCAACGATCTGCGCGCCAGCTTCTTCCAACGGGGCCGCGCCCAATACGTGATCGGGATGCATATGCGTTAGAATCACGTGACTGATCGGTTTGTCGGTTTGCGCCCGCACTGCGCGCCAAATCGCTTCGCCCATCCACCGCGCCGAGCCGCTGTCGATCACTGCAACACTGTCAGAACCGATGACAAACCCGATATTGGACACATCCCCCCGGTTGCCGCTGTTGGGTTCTTCGACCAGTCCTTTATGCACAAAAACGTCCGGCTCGATTTCGATAAATGCCAATGCAGGCCCTATTTCTGCGCAAAATGGATCCCCTTTAAGCGTCAGATTTTGTGGCACATTTTGCGACAGCCTTGGCGGGCGCGACGTCAATTCGGATTGACATGCGATTGCCGTGTCCGCCTCGTATCCGGGCAAAAGCTGGTCTCGGCACACGTCCTCAGACAGACTTAAACACACGGTGATTAGGGCTTCGAACATAGCGGGTCCTCCGATTTGAACCATGCCACACAAAGCTGCGCGCGCTATTCCATCTTTGGTCTGCGTATCTTTTTCATCGGTTTTATGGCATAAGACCTTATTCATTCATGCGCGGAGGTGACATGTCTTCAAGAATCCTGACCATCGCTAGTGTCGCGATGTTGCTGTCCACACCCATCTGGGCTGAGGGCACAATTGAAAACCCGCTGACCCCAAGCGAAACGTGGGAAGACCTGCAATATGACGTTGTTGGCGATGCCGCGATCGCCAATACGGATTCACTGTTGGCTCTTTCAGCCCCCTACCGCGCCCATGATGCAGCGACGGTTCCGATTGTTCTGAAACAGCTTGATCCGAATGCGCAAATCACCGGAGCCACTATCGTGATAGATGAAAACCCGGCACCGGTGGCGGGTATATTCAATTTCTCACCTGCGATGGGTCCGATTGATTTTGAATTGCGTGTGCGCGTTGATCAATATTCGAATGTGCGTGTCATCGCCGAAACCCAAGACGGCCTGCATATGACTGGACGCTATGTCAAAGCGTCGGGTGGTTGTTCAGCGCCTGCGTCGCGCGATCCTGAAATCGCGCTGGCCTCGATGGGCAAAATGAAGCTGCGTATGTTTGATGACGCCGTTCAAATGTCCACACCTCGCCGCGAAGCACAGATTATGATCCGTCACCCGAACTATTCCGGGTTGCAGCGTGACCAGATCAGTCAATTGTTCATCCCCGCCCATTTTATTGATCGTCTCGAAGTGTGGCAGGACAACGAATTGCTGTTCACGATGGATGGCGGCATTTCGATCTCGGAAAATCCGGTCTTTCGCTTTTCCTATAATGACAATGGCTCAACAGATCTGACCATCAAAGCAACCGATACCGAAGGCAATTCATTCGAACAAATCTTGCCTAAGGACACATCGACCTAACGCCTTTTCGGTTCACATCTAAAGCCGCGTTCAAACCCCCGAGCGCGGCTTTTTCTATGATACAATGACTTTCGTGCTTCGATCCAATGTTGACGGCGGCATTGAATTGGCGCACGGCGGGTTCAGTCTTCGAACATCGAACTGGATTTCACGTGAACACCGACATCAAAGTGGATCGTCGCGCCAATTGGACCGGCAGTCTTTGGATGGTTGGGGCAATGGCCGGGTTCGCAATCGAAGATGCGTTGTTAAAGACCTCGGCTGCATCATTGCCCATTGGTCAAATCTTGATCCTGTTTGGAATTGGTGGCGTTGTCTTGTTTGGCGGGTTCGTCATCGCGACCGGCCAACCTTTGATGTCACGCGATGTGATATCCCGGCCCATGCGCATTCGCGTGTTCTTCGAAATCATAGGACGGTTGTTTTACATTTTAGCTCTAACGCTGACGCCGCTGTCTTCGACCACTGTGATTTTGCAAGCAACGCCTATCGTTGTGGTCGCCTGCGCCGCTGTGTTGTTTGGCGAAACTGTGGGCTGGCGTAGATGGGCTGCGATCCTGATCGGGTTGCTGGGTGTTGTGGTCATCATTCGCCCCGGTACAGACAGCTTTTCAATGCTGTCTTTATTGGCAGTTGCGGGCATGATTGGATTTGCCGGCCGTGATCTGGCCAGCCGCGCCGCGCCCGCGTCGCTTGGTACGGCGATTTTGGGGCTGTACGGGTTTCTATCCGTCCTTATTGCGGGGGTATGTTACGCGATTTGGGCACAAACGCCTTTGATGCGTTTGGATACACATTCCACACTGTTCCTGATTGGCGCGATCTTAGCGGGTGTTGCGGCCTATGCATCGCTGATGAAAGCCATGCGCACGGGCGAAGTGTCCGCCGTGACCCCATTCCGATACACGCGATTGCTGTTTGGCTTTGCTTTGGGTGTCTTTATGTTTGGCGAACAGCTGACCGCCCCGATGATCGTCGGAT
>JBDWGM010000010.1:0-18801 GCA_039975755.1 Paracoccaceae bacterium
AATCCATGCTGAGCATGCGCGAGAATTTGGAATTCTGGGCGGATGTGTTTGGATTTAAGGGCGGGATAGATGCGGCTCTTGGTGCGTTTGATCTGGTTCCGTTGGCGGATCGTTATGCGGGGCAATTGTCGGCGGGTCAAAAGCGCCGTTTGGGATTGGCGCGATTGATGGTGACGGGGCGGTCGATCTGGATATTGGACGAGCCGACAGTGTCGCTGGACACGGCATCTGTGCAGCTATTCGCAGCGGCTGTGGGCACGCATCTGGAGGCGGGCGGCGCGGCTGTGTTGGCCACGCATATCGCGCTGGGGCTTGAGGGTGCGCGTGATTTTGATGTGACGCCCTATCGCGCCCGTCTTGATACGCGGGTTGGATCCAGTGACGAGGCGTTTTTATGAAGGCGCTGTTGCTGCGGGATTTACGGCTGGCGTTTCGTGCAGGGGGCGGCTTTGGGTTGGCGCTCGCGTTTTTCCTGATCGTTGTGGTTCTGGTGCCGTTCAGCGTGGGGCCACAATCGGATCTGTTGGGGCAAATCGCTGCGGGTGTTTTATGGCTGGGTGCGTTGTTGGCGTGCCTGTTGTCGCTGGACCGGGTTCTGGCGCTGGATTGGGAAGACGGCACGTTGGATGTCCTGGCGACGTCGCCTTTGCCGCTTGAGGCGGCACTGAGTGTGAAAGCGCTGGCACATTGGCTGACCACGGGGTTGCCGCTGGTTATTGTGGCCCCGATTTTAGGTGTATTGCTGAACCTGCCATCCCCGGCATTTGGGGCACTGACGCTGTCCTTGTTGCTGGGCACACCGGCTTTGTCGGTTATTGGCACGTTTGGAGCGGCGTTGACCGTTGGGCTGAAACGCGGCGGGCTGTTACTATCGATGCTGGTTTTGCCACTTTATGTCCCTACGTTGATCTTTGGCGCAGAAGCCGCGCGGCGCGGTGCAGATGGGTTGGAAACGGGCACACCATTGTTGTTTTTGGCAGGCATTACGGCGGGTGTTGTCGCCTTGATGCCTTTTGCCAGTGCAGCCGCGTTAAGGATCAATCTGCGGTAACGCGGATTTGGATTGAGAGGGGGAGCGGAAACGCTTACATCATCGCCATGTCTATTTGGGAATATGCAAATCCGGTCAAGTTTCTGCGCGTCTCTGAACGCGTGACACCTTGGTTCGCTTGGGGGGCCGGTCTGTGCCTGATCGTCGGTCTGGTCTGGGGCTTCTTTTTCACGCCGGATGATTTCCGGCAGGGGTCAACGGTCAAGATCATCTATATCCACGTCCCATCGGCTTTGATGGCGATCAATGCGTGGATCATGATGCTGGTTGCGTCTTTGATCTGGTTGGTGCGGCGTCACCATGTCAGCGCGTTGGCGGCCAAGGCCGCGGCACCTGTTGGCCTTGTCATGACGTTAATCGCGCTGTTCACCGGGGCGATCTGGGGCCAGCCGATGTGGGGCACGTGGTGGGCGTGGGATCCGCGCCTGACGTCCTTCTTGATCTTGTTCCTATTCTACATTGGATACATGGCGCTTTGGGCGGCAATAGAAGACCCTGACACGGCGGCAGACCTGACATCTGTGCTGTGTATGGTAGGATCGGTTTTTGCCCTGCTCAGCCGTTATGCCGTGTTGTTCTGGAACCAAGGATTGCATCAAGGCGCGTCCCTGAGTCTGGACGAAGAAAAGAACGTGGCGGATGTGTTTTACCAACCGCTTTTGTTTTGCATCGCTGGGTTTGTGCTGCTGTTTCTGGCGCTTGTTTTGTACCGGACGGGAACGGAAATTCGCCTGCGCCGCACACGGGCTTTGATCGCGCGCGAGGTGCAACATGCCTGATTTGGGAAAATACGCAGACACGGTTTTATCGGCCTATGCCGTCACAATCGCGCTGATGCTGGGGATTGTGGTGTTGAGCCTGATCAAAGGGCGCCGCGTGCGTGCGCAATTGCAATCGGTCGAGGAAAGAACAAACCATGGCGATTAAACCGCTTATGCTGCTGCCGCCTGTGGTGTTCGCCGGATTTGTTGCGATGGCCGGGATTGGCATGTTTAGCGAAGACACTCTTGAAACCGCGCGTTTGGGGCAATTGGCCCCGCCGATGACGGATGCCGCGTTGGACGGACACGCCGGTGCGTTGCCTGCGGATTTCGCGCGCGGCGAGGTGACCTTGGTCAATTTCTGGGCGTCTTGGTGCCCACCTTGTCGGGCCGAGCATCCCGTCTTGTTGGAATTAGAAGCCCAAGGCGTGCCGATCATCGGCGTGAATTTCCGCGATCAGGTGGGCGACGCAAGCGCCTATCTGCAAGAAGCGGACAGCCCGTTTGTGGCCGTGCCGTTTGACCCTGAAGGGCGTTCAGCCTTTGATTGGGGCGTCACGGCCCCGCCCGAGACATTCATTTTGGACGGAGAAGGGCGGATCATGTACCGCTTTATCGGGCCATTGGTTGGTTCGGATTTTGAACAGCGGTTCCTGCCGGAATTCGAGAAAGCCAAAGCGCTGTCGAATTGAATGCTGGCGGTAAACGCTGTCACATTGAGCGCCTTCGGCGCACATGATTTTGGGATGTGTGGCTTGCGTTCTGACTGCGATTTTAAGCGGTGGTGCGGCGAGATATGTGGCATTTGGAAATGTCGCACAGCCTGCCAAAGGGGCGTTGTCTGCGATCGAGGCTTTGTCACTATAGACCGTCACACGACTTTGACCTTTGCGTCAAAAACTGAGCCAGGCGTAGAAAATCGGTGTGGTTGATCTTCGCGCAAGTCGCGGCTGTGAGCCCTTTGTGTTCACTGGTCACGTGCGATAAATTTGGTAGTGTCGTGTTAGAACTTTCCAATTTGCATGCACAACTGTGGACCATAAATTTGTTTAAAGATGAAGACTTCCCAGAATTTGAAGCAGCGTGGGAAGCGTTCTTGCACGCAGACATTCAAACTCTTGATAGATTGGCAAGCGAAAGCGATTTCCCGCACGGAGTGGACCCGTGGGCCGAAGAGAGATGGCTAACAAGTGCGATAAGTACGGGTAATCTGAAATCAGTAGATTGGGTTCTTAGCAAAGGTGTCGAAGTCAGCTATTTGGATAGCGGTTTCTCAGCTTTAAAGACCGCGTTACAACTCGAAAATGACTGCAAAATTTGGATCTATGAGAAATTGGAACCATCCGAAGCTGCAACGCTCACAATCAACATGATCGATATGATCGTGAAAGCTGGCGCGGATGTAAATCAACGACTTTCCTTGAACTACACTGCATTACACGCCGCCGCTGCTTGGTCGTCCGTGGAAGTTGTTCGACATCTTCTATCGCTACGCGCAGACCCTTTCGTCGTATCGTCAGATTACGATTCGAGCAGACCTGTAGATGACGCGAAGGAACTCAAACGTTGGGATGTTCACGCGGTGCTTTGCGAGGCGATGGGCTTGTCACCATCTGGCAGGGCAATTTGAAGATCGAATGGCAGAAAAGTCCCGCGCTGCGGACCATGGTCGAGGTCCCGATGAATGTTAGGATTGGGGCGGAAATGCTTGACGTTTGGACCCGTGTTGCCGGGCGCGGCCCATTGATAGGCGCCAGAAAATCCACCGCATCAGGTCAAAAATGCGCGTCGTTCCACAGTCGTTGTCTTGCGGGATTTAGAGGTCGTGTCACAGCAAGGACTGGCTGTCACGGCTGCTGAGTTCTAGATCTTCGTCAATTGCGCCATTTGTGGCGGGTGTTGCCAGATTGTGGCCGTTGGGCAGAGCGTCGATTTGTTCCACCTCTAAACCGGTGCTGACTGGCATGAAGTGCTCCGGGATTTTGGCGGACATGGTGAAGACAAAATAACCCAGAACCATAAAGGGCACCAACGTTCCAATACGCAGCAGGAGCGAGCCGAAACGTGGTTTTCCAGGACCGGTTGGACGCTGTCCGTTCTGTGGGCCGTTAGGTGCGGCGGCGGAATTTCGGGGGGCGGGGGTGCCGTCGGTGTCCATTCGGACAAGGCGCACGACGCCTTGCGGGTGTTGGGCCGTCGGGGGAAGGTTCAGGACGGAAATCGTAGCGCCATGTTCGCAAATTGAGAATGTTTCACCGTCGCGCAAATGATGCCCGAGCGAGCGGGCATAGGCGATATAGGCCAGGCAGGACGCATAGCTATCCGCCATAGGCTGCGCGTCTTCGGAAAATTCGACATGTTTGCCGACGATGTGGCAAGCTCCAAATGCGTTGACGCCGGTCAGGTAGCTGTCTTTTTCTTTGCGTCCAGAGCTGTGAAAGCCGGGATGCACAAACAAGGACAGGGGGAAGTGCTGTTTGGCCAGCGGTTCGAATTGCGCGCCAAAGAGAAGCTGGTCTGATTGGCCCCAATGGACAACGCTTGGCATTAAGGGTTGCATCGCGGTCAAGGCCGCCGCTTGTGTCACACGCAGGCGGCGTTCGAACATGTCCTGATCTTGCGTGCCGCCAAGATCGTCGGACATGCCAAGTTCTTGGATGAGCGGATGATCCACGGGAAAGGGAATGCGGCCCAATCCGACACCCACCAGAATGGCGCGCTGGTGTTCGTGCACCGCTTCGACCAATTCGGGGTGCATCTTTTGATAATAGGGCTGGGACAGAACCGGGGCAAACCCGTCCATGGCCAGAGGCTGGCTCATGCGTTCGAGCGTCACATGCAGGACGTTGTTGCCGAATGTCGCCACCGTGTCGTTGGTCATGCCAGGCAGCACCTTGAACGGGGCTGTGATGCCTTGCAAATGTGTATTCAAGGTCTTGGCGAATGCATCCCAATCGGGAGCGTTTGCGTCAAAAAGAGTCGCGTTGTCAAAAAGAAGGGCAACTTGCAAAGGGGATTTAGGCAAAGCCGACATATTAAAACTCTCAGTGAAACAATACTTGCATTTGGCCTGAAAAATGCGGCTTCTTTCTGGCAGAGGACCGTCCATTGAGAGGCCATTTTGTTAATGAAACCGGTGTTGCAGGAGATTTTTCCACCTGACATGGAAATTGCGCGGGGTTTGCCGGGGATTGCGCCGGTCAAGGGCGATATACTGCATGTGGATGATGCCTTTGCCGGGCAGATGAGAGAGCGGCGCACGTTGTTGGCTGCGCGCCGTGACGATGTGTTGCAACTGTTGCCGGACGGGCGGGCGGCGGCGCTGGAATTGTTGCACCTGGTTCTGTCGCGGCTGCCTGCGTTGGGGTACACGGTCACGTCTGATACAGTGACGTGCCCTGACGGGCATTTGGAACCGATTGACGTTACAGATCCATTGGCGACGCTGGGTCGTATCTGTCAGGAAGATTTTTGCATTCTCGACAAAGGCCCACAAAATGAACACGTCATGACCGGGGCCGTTTTGTGCTTTCCTGCGTCTTGGACTTTGGCGGAAAAGATCGGGCGGTCTTTGATCGGTATTCACGAGCCGGTGGACGAATATGACGACAACATCGCGCGCCGCGTACAGCGATTGTTTGATGGGGTGCAGGTGGGGCGACCAGTGTGGCGTTTCAATCGGATGTGGTATGTGGATGCGGATTTGCACCAGCCGCGTTTGGAATCTGACAAACGTCCGGTGCCAGAGCAAGCCGAGGCCGCGGATTTCTTTCGAACAGAGCGACAGACTTTGCTGCGACTGCCTGACAGTCGCGCAGTGGTCTTTATCGTTCACACATATGTCTTGGTCCGCGAAAACGTGCCAGACACAGTGCGTTTGTGTTCAGATGATTTGGTGCAGAATTAAAAAAGGCGTGTGTGGCAACCCGCTTAGGCGGGCTGACCGGCTTCCAATTCAGGACCAAACAAATCTTCGCTTTGGCGCAAAGCGGTATAGGTCAGCATGGCAATACCAACCGGTGGAGCGACCAAGGCGAAGGCAGTGGACATGGCCAAAGCGGATGCTTGCAAAGCCCAGCTTGGACGTTCTTGGCCTCCGATAATCTCGCGCAGTTCGGATAAGACATCGACGTGGTTCGCGTCGGTGTCTTGGGTGGGGGGCCGGTATTGCGAGGCGCTGGCTTCGATAAAGATCAAGTCGGATGCGTATTGTGCATCGGGATCAAACAAGGCCAACCGGTTCGTATGGTCATCCATGCTTTCACGGGACAGCGGGATTTGTGCCACTTGCCACAATGTTTGGTTCACATCAAACAACGCTTCGGCACATTGCGCCACGTCCCGCAACAACGCAGCCGCGTCACGTGAGTCTTTGTCGCCAAGCGCAGCGTTCGGGGGAGCACCAATGGCAAGGGTAAGAGCGTCACCCGAGGGAAGTTTCGCCCAACCCAAGCCAAGGCGCAAATTATCACGATCCAGCAATACCAGGTCGCTTCCCTCAACATGTCGTGCCTCGTGGGACGCGGCGCGGCTGCTTAGGATGTCAGTGGCCTCTGCTTCGATTTCATCGAAGAGATCAGCTTGATTTGGCGCAAGCATTAGAGCCACAAAAACGGTCGGCGGTTGCTGTTTCATACTCGTCACTACTCTGTTGTCCCTGAGTCACTTCTGTCGGGCGAATGTGGCGCGAAAACGACCTGACTTTGAAAAGTTAAGGCTGAATTAACCCAAAAATAAACGCATTCGCGAATGTTTCAGCGAATGCGTTTTGTTTTTAAGGAGTTAGAATTCGATCTCACAAATCGGTTATTCTAACAAAGGTTTTTCCGTAGAAAAGTGACGTAGCGTCAGGAATCTATCTTGGCCGCCATGATGGCAATTGCCTTTTGATAAACGCCAGCTGCGTTCCATGCTTTGATGGCTGCAAAATTCGGCTGACCTTCTCCATATCCTTGGCCGGTTTTCCACCCTTTCCCGCGCAGATAGTTGGCAGTGGAGGCCAATGCATCCGCTTCGGAATAAAAATCGACGCGTCCGTCGCCATTTGCATCAACACCATACTTGATCGCATTGCCGGGCAGGAATTGTGTATGTCCCAATTCGCCGTGGCGTGCCCCTTTGGTTTGGGCGGTGATTGAACCTTGGTCGACCAGCTTTAGGGCGCCAATGGCATGAGGGCGGAAGAAGTCGGAACGGCGGCAGTCATAGGTCAAAGTGACAATGGCCGAGACAACAGAGCTGTCGCCCATAAAACTGCCAAAGGCCGTTTCCATTCCGTGAATGGCCAAAAGCACACCGGATGGCACACCGTATTGGCGTTCAAGGGAAGCATAGAAATTCGGGTTGCGCGCTTTGCGCTTGCGGGCTTGGGCAACAATGGTGTTTGCGCCGCGCACCTGCATGAATTTATCCAGGCTGTATTTGAATGATTTCTGGTTGCGGTCTGCCGCAATGGTGCGGGTTGCGTATTGTGCAGAGGCCAAAGCCTCGAGACCGCGTTTTTTAATCCCGGCTTTGCGGGCTTCGGCGGCGAATTCATTTTTCCATGCAGAAAAGCCATTGCCATCATTCCCGCAGGTCGCGGCGATGGCAGGTGACATTGCAGCAATTCCCAAGAAAGCAGCAAGATATACGGGTTTCAATTGCGGCATCGTTCGGTTCCCTTTTCCCAGATGTTATGAGCTAGAGTGACATGTCGTTGCTGATCTTGCTAGTCTTTTGGTTAAGAAA
Source organism: Paracoccaceae bacterium (assembly GCA_039975755.1). Taxonomy (GTDB): domain Bacteria; phylum Pseudomonadota; class Alphaproteobacteria; order Rhodobacterales; family Rhodobacteraceae; genus JABSSA01. Next base: position 7,543 of record JBDWGM010000010.1, read on the forward strand.
GACGGGCCCAATCCCCAATGTCACATGAGGGTTGGGCCGCAATTTCAAGGCGGATTTGGGATCTGGCGCTTACAAGATAAAGTCGGTTTCGACCAACGTCACAGCACCATCCAGAAAAATGCGCGCATCAAGTGTGCCGTCGCCATCGGCATCGATACGAATTTGGCTTTCGTCTAAGGTATTGTTGCGCGTCGTGCGCGCCGATGCTTGGCCGCCGCCGGAAAACGCGCTGTTGCCGCCATCGACAAGATCGTCGCCGGCGTTGCCCAACAACAGGTCTGCACCGGGACCGCCGCGCAGCGTGTCATTCCCGTCACCCCCGGAAATCGTGTCAAGTTGCGCGCCGCCTGTGATGCTGTCGTCGCCGCCGCGGCCGCGGATAACATCCGCGCCGTCGCCGCCGTCGATGCTGTCATCAAAGATGCCACCTTGGAGGGTATCGTCACCCGTGCCAGCCATGACCAGCCCGTTCGTTTGCCCGGTTCCGGTCACGCGATAGATATCCGCCCCATTGCCCAAATCCACGTCGCCAAGAATTTCACCACTGTTGTTGATGTTGTCGACGCCGTCATAGGTCAGAATGTCCCCCTGAATACTTCCAGAGTTGTCAATGCGATCCACACCGTTTGTTCCACGGTATGCAGCCTCTCCGGATGTAATGGTGCCCGCGTTATCCAATTCGCTCAGATGCAGTGCAGAAATCAGTGTGTGCACAATTCCGAATACTGAGGCGGACATTGTGCCCGTGTTGACGATTTGGATCGGGCTGTCGTCAACAAATACAGCATCATTGAGACCTAAGATGTCACCGGAATTGATCAGCTGAGAATCGTTTGTCGTACCGTCGCCTTGCATGAAGACGGCTGTGCGACCTGAAATCGTACCGCTGTTCAAAATTGTGCCGTTGCCGTCCCGCGTGACCGCACCAAAAGATCTGCCACTAATCGTGCCGCTGTTGTCAATAAGGCCTTCGGCAAAGACGCGGACAACGATTGAATTGGGGCCAAGGATCTCTCCGGTATTCGAGACCACATTGTTGGAACCCTGCAAGTCGACACCAGCGGAACGACCGGTAATTGTTCCCGCATTCGCAACTGAATTAAAATCACTCAGAGTGCGGACAGCAAACCCGTCTGACCAAACAGAAGCTGTTTCTGCGACGAACAGGTCCGAATTTCCAGTGACTGAACCGAGCCGGATCGCTGGATTGAAACTAAAAGGTGAAAAACCAATAACACCGGAGTTGGCGGACAAGAAAAGACTGTTGCCGCCCGTACCTTCAATGACGGAAGCGCCGTCGCTAAAGGTTTGTACACCATCGGCGAGAATAAAGTCGTCGTCTGCATCTAATGCGACCGCAATATCGGAGTCACCGCCCGAAGTCGGTCTGAAAATAGTAGCTATGTCTAAATCCCTTTAAAAACAAGCCGTTGTCGATTTTTCCGGGGGTTTTGAGATAAATATCAAAGGAAAAATCGAGTTAAATATCGGACAAAATGCCAGATTTGCGGTCGGTTTGCAAAAGGCGGCTGTGTGTTTGCTGGGGAAACAGGCTTGCAAACGCAAAACAGACGCTTCGAATGAAGCGCCTGTTTGAAGTGTGTGTAGTGGAGTGTGTAGCTTAGTAAAGTGTGTAGTGTAGTGGAGTGGAGTGTGTAGCGTAGTGGAGTAATTAACGCTTGGCTTAACCGCGTTTGAAGCGGCGCATCACGCTTATTCCGACAAGGCCGGACAAAAGCAGCAGGCCGCCCGCTGGCAATGGGATCGGTGTTGGGTTCGAGAAGCTGATCTCGCTGGCGAGGCTGACCTCGATCGCGTCGACTGCCAAAGCGTTGAAAGTTCCGTCGCCAAAGGAGGAAAACGAAGATGAGAGCGTTGCGAGCAGGTAGATCTCATCAAATCGTGCGCCGCTGAAGCTGAGATAGGACAACGTCCCGCTGTTGACAAACGATCCCGAAGAAACTTCGGACCCGTCAAGACGCAGGCTATAATGTCCGGTGGTATCAGAGTTGTAGCCACTGCCGATCAGCAATCCCAAGGCGTCCAGGTCAGACCCGTCGGCAGTTTTGATGGCTGTATAGCCAAAGTCGCCGCCATTGGCGTACCAGGCGCGTGCACCTTCGCCACCGCCTGGCAAGAAAGAGGTCCAGATGTCGTTCGTTTCGCCACTCACCTGAGTGACAGTAATGTTGTCACCGGTTGTCGTTGACCCCGTTGTTGCACCGAAACTGCCGGTGCTTGGCAGGTCTTCAAATCCGTAAAAATGATCGCGCGTGGCGTCATCGATTGTGTCAATGTTGCTGACTGTAGCAGCTTGAGCCATTGATGCAGCGAGAGTCAGCGTTGCTGCGAGCGCTAATAATGGTTTCATTACGTCTACCTAAACTAAGCTTACTCGTTACCAGAGGAGGGATGCCTGACACGTGTGTTTTTTGTTTGTCCCAAATTGGTTGAAACTGGTGTGTCTTCATGACTGTTGACGTTGAGGAAACATTGGCGGCTGGACGTCAGGATAAAATTTGGATTTTGCACGAAAAACGCCGCCCTGATCAAACAGAGCGGCGAATTTTGTTCCAGTATTTGATCCGGTTGGGATCAGCAGCTGTAATACATTTGGTATTCAACTGGGTGAGGCGTGTGCTCGTAGTTTTCGATCTCTTCCATCTTCAGCTCGATATAGCCTTCGATTTGGCTTGTGGTGAACACGTCACCGGCCAGCAAGAAGTCCATGTCTGCTTCCAATTCGGTCAAAGCTTCGCGCAGAGAGCCACATACAGTTGGGATACCGGCCAGTTCTTCTGGTGGCAGGTCATACAAGTTCTTGTCCATGGCTTCGCCCGGATCGATCTTGTTTTTGATGCCGTCAAGGCCAGCCATCAACAAAGCCGAGAAGCACAGGTATGGGTTTGCCGCTGGATCAGGGAAACGGGCCTCAACGCGCTTTGCTTTGGGGCTTTCTGTCCATGGAATACGAACACAACCCGAACGGTTACGCGCAGAATAGGCACGCAGAACGGGGGCTTCGAAGCCGGGGATCAAACGCTTGTAGCTGTTTGTTGCGGGGTTCGTAAACGCGTTCAACGCTTTGGCGTGCTTCAGGATGCCGCCGATGAACCACAACGCTTCGTCTGAGAGGTCCGCGTATTTGTCGCCTGCGAAAACGGGCTTGCCGTCTTTCCAGATCGACATGTTGCAGTGCATGCCTGTGCCGTTGTCGCCTGCGATTGGCTTTGGCATGAACGTTGCGGATTTACCGTAAGCTGCGGCCACGTTGTGGATCACGTATTTGTATTTTTGCAGCTCGTCGGCCTGTTTTGTCAGGCTTCCGAAAATCAAGCCAAGCTCGTGCTGACAAGACGCCACTTCGTGGTGGTGCTTGTCGACCTTCATGCCAAGACGTTTCATTGTCGACAGCATTTCAGAGCGCAGGTCTTGTGCTTCGTCTGTTGGGTTTACCGGGAAATAGCCGCCCTTAACGCCGGGACGGTGGCCCATGTTGCCCATTTCGTATTCAGTGTCTGTGTTCCACGATGCGTCCGTTGCATCAACTTCGTAGGACACTTTGTTGATCGATGTTGAAAAGCGCACATCGTCAAACAAGAAGAACTCAGCCTCAGGGCCAAAATAGGCCACATCACCGATACCGGATGATTTCAGGTATGCTTCGGCTTTTTCGGCTGTGCCGCGTGGATCGCGGTCATAGGCTTCACCGGTGTCTGGTTCTACGACCGAGCAATGCACACACAGTGTTTTTTCAGCATAGAAGGGGTCGATATATGCGCTTTCTGTGTCGGGCATCAGTTTCATGTCTGACGCTTCGATGGATTTCCAGCCAGCAATCGACGATCCGTCGAACATAAAGCCTTCTTCCAGAAAATCTTCGTCGACCTGATCGGCCATCACTGTCACGTGCTGCAGTTTACCACGTGGGTCAGTAAAACGGATGTCGACATATTCGACATCTTCATCACGGATAAGGTCCAGAACCTTGTTTCCCATGTCCATCGTTCCTTTTGTCTTAGTTTATGCTGGTTGGTTCAAAGCGCATCTGCGTTGGATTCACCCGTGCGGATGCGAATGGCTTTTTCGACCGAGCTTACGAAAATTTTCCCGTCGCCGATCTTTTCTGTTTTGGCCGCGCTGATGATCGCTTCGATGGCTGAATCCAATTGATCATCTTCCAATACGACTTCGATTTTTACTTTTGGTAGAAAATCAACGACATATTCTGCACCACGGTACAGTTCTGTGTGACCCTTTTGACGCCCAAAGCCTTTGACTTCGATGACGCTTAGGCCTTGCACGCCAACCTCTTGCAGCGCCTCTTTGACTTCATCAAGTTTGAATGGCTTGATGATGGCTTCGATTTTTTTCATGGGGGCCTCCTCGCCGACTTTCCGCCGAGGCAGACCAAAGAGCGAACAGGGCGTCCATGCAATACGTAAATTTATAGGTTTATGAGAGGTTAAATGTGAAGAGAGAGATTAAAAAATATGCGTTATGCATAAAAATTAGGCGAAAGTGAATCGAGGGGCGGATGGACGACGTTATAACCGCAGCCCAGATGCGGGAAATCGAGCAAAAAGCGATTCATTCAGGCGTGGCCAGCGGGCTGGAATTGATGGAGCGCGCCGGGCAGGGCGTGGTCGAAGCCATTCTTGATCAATGGCCTGAATTGGCTGCGTATTCGGGGGTACCCTCGCATCATTCTGATCGAACGCCAAGGGCGGTGGTGCTGTGTGGACCTGGCAATAATGGGGGCGACGGGTATGTTGTGGCGCGTTTGCTTCGCGCCTTGGGTTGGACGGTTGAAGTGCTTGCGCTTGGAGATCCCAGTCGATTGCCCGATGACGCAGCGCAGAATTACAAGCGGTGGTGCAAGATCGGTCCGGTCGTGCCGTTGACCTTGCAGGCTTTGAAGCGTGGATCGGATGCGGATATTTTCATTGATGCGGTTCTTGGCATTGGATTGTCGCGGCCTGTCACGGGGGATTTGGGCGATGTGTTGCGACACTTGGCCGGATATGGCGGGGATCGCGATTTTTACCAACCGCGATTGGTGGCTGTGGATGTGCCCTCAGGTCTGGATGCGGACACAGGGTTGATCCCGGGCAAAGGTACCTTGGAAGGGGCGCTAGCCTGTCCGTTTTGCGCGCTGACGGTGACGTTTCACAAACGCAAAATTGGGCATGTGTCCGGGGAGGGGCCCACGCATTGCGGCCATGTTGTTGTTGCGGATATTGGTTTGTAATGCGCTTTGTGCAACCTTTGCTTAACGTTAGGGTTGTTTAACCGGCTCACGTTTTGAAAAGCTGAATGTACCGCCATGACACCAAAAATCATCACCCGTGACACGCTGGCCTATCTGGGCAAAGGGCAAGGGCATAAATACAGCCACGGCCATGCTTTGGTGCTGTCGGGGCCACCGGGTCAGGGGGGCGCTGCGCGGTTGGCTGCGCGTGGGGCGCTGCGTGTTGGGGCCGGGTTGGTGTCAATCTTGTGCCCGTTGCGGGCGGTTCTTGAACATTCGACGCAGCCCAATGCCATCATGATCCGTGGCATTGATGGGCCGACGGGGTTTGTTGAGTTGTTAGAAGATGTGCGCGTGTCGTCTGTCTGCCTTGGGCCGGGGTTGGGATTGACGCAAATCACGGCGGAAATGGTCCGCGTGGCATTGAGTTCGGACAAAGCCGCGGTGTTGGATGCGGATGCGTTGTCGCGGTTTGAACGCGCGCCAGACACTTTTTTTGAACAGCTTCATACCCGCGCTGTCATCACGCCGCATTTTGGGGAATTCAGACGTTTGTTCCCAGATATTGCAGAGACATTGGCGGAAGAGACTGAAAAATCCTTGCCCGAACCCAAGATCGACGCGGCGCGTGCGGCGGCTGAGCGTGCCGGGTGCGTGGTGTTGTTGAAAGGGGCGATTACGGCCATCGCCCACCCGGATGGGCGGAGTTCCGTTCACATGGCAACCGAAGATCGGGCTGCGCCGTGGTTGGCGACGGCTGGGGCAGGGGATGTGTTGTCGGGGTTTATCACTGGGTTGATGGCGCGCGGTCTGTCCCCGATGGAGGCCGCCGAAGCCGGGGCGTGGTTGCATGTGGAATGCGCACGCCAATTTGGCCCCGGGTTGATCGCGGATGACTTGCCGGATCAGCTGCCCGGGGTATTGGCCGGTTTGAAAGCCTAAGCGGCTTTCGGTTGTTCGTTGTGAAGCGCTGGCAAAACGACTTCGACGCCGTCAGCGTATATCACTTCGGGGCGATCAAAGCTGAGCTGGATCAACCGTGTTTCGCGCGGCCCCAGATCTCGGATGGCTTCGTTGTCGACCAAAAACCCTGCGGGGGTCACGCCTTGGGCGGTGCCGCATAATTTCATCGCCAAAGGCCCGCGCAACAAAATCGGTTGCGACGATGTCACTATGGCCGGGCGGGGTTGGGATGCCCCCAACGCGCCCGGGGCCAAGCGGATCATATGCACGTGGCGCGTGACAGCCGATACAGATTTCAGCGACATCAGACCATGGGCACGCGTGACGATCCGGTCTCCGGGTGTCAAATATTCCGCAGGGATTTCGCCGTCTGCCGTGACGACAAGAGTACCGGCAACAAGACCGGTAGATTGAATAGAGCGACGCTGTGCGAGTCTATGCTCGATTGCAGCGTGCCCGACCGTTTTCGGTTTCATGGGCACTGTCCGATTTTTTCCGCCTCAGTTTGCGACTGCATAGCGCAAATCTTGGAAAAGTCCGAAACCTACCTCACAAAGTTTTTCAAGAATCCCTCTCGCGTTGCCGAAAATCCTCTGCTATGTGGCCGTCAGATGCGGGTGTGGCGGAATTGGTAGACGCACCAGATTTAGGTTCTGGCGCCTTTGGCGTGGGGGTTCGAGTCCCTTCACCCGCACCACTATTTTCCCATAGAATGTTGTGATTAAACGGAAATTATTTCGTTTTCTTTGGTGCTGGCCTTTGGCGTGTGTCGAGATCGTGAATCCCGAGAATTGATGCGTTTGGCCTTGTCCGTTGAAGCGGTGAGGGGGCTGAGTACTGATGTCTTTTTTGTCGTGCGGGTTTAGGAAATCACCGTAGGGCCAGGCATAAATAATCGTTTAGGTTGTGGTTGGACGTATGAGATGCACGTGTGGCTGACCGTTTTTGGCATATTGGTGCGCAAGAATTGTTTCGGAAAGGCTTGATTGATGTGGTCGGTCGTGGCGGAATTGATTGAGGGTCAAAGTGGGTTTTCTTGATCCACCAAATTTCCTGTCGCCGTTCCATCGATAGTTACGACCTGCGCGCAGCTGCAATCAAAACGTGGTCAGTTTTTGGTTCCAGAGAAAAATGCGCGAATGTCTCCTTTGAGCCCAAAGTGCTCCATTTTTGATGATGCAAAACAGTGATTTTTAGTCCAACAACACTGCATGACGGAAATTTCGATAGATATCCGAAAGGCCTCACTCAAGGAGTTTGAGGACTTTGTTTTTGATCACGACGTGCACAATGTTGGTAGCAGCAATGTGTGGTATCACCAATTCGATTTGGTCATTAGATTTGACGCTATCCACAATGCGGATTGCTTCACGAAAATGTTTGCAAACGCTAGAAGCTTGTTCTCAAAATATGACCAAGCCAAGCTGGAGCAGGGCTGTTGGGCAATGTTTGGAGCGGGCTTTGATGGAAATTTGAATGACCTAATCTGGAGGAGTGATGTTCCCTTGGAGAAGAAGGAATCTCTTATTTCGTCAATGTTTTTTGTTTATCGTGACTTGTTCGCTTCCGACCCACTAGGAGAAGCTTGTGAGATGTGGTGGGATGGCATCGCCTATGAAATCAATCCGATGGAGCGAGCCAATCCAGACAACAATCCCGCGCACAAGCGTATCCAACAAATCATGTTTGACACACTGTCCAAGATTTTGAGCTTAGAGGACGAAAACTGCCAATTTGCTGCACTGCATGGGCTTAATCATGTTGCACACCCAGATACTCAGCGGGTTGTTCGGCAATTTGTCGAGAGCCACTCGGACTTGACTGACGAGGACATCGAATATGCAACACTGTGTGCAAATGGCGACGCAATGTAGGCGAGGTAGCTAAGTCCCGCAAAACAGACCTTGGCCGCCAGAATATCTTGTTTCAACCTGACCAAGACAATCGGATGGCTGTTTTGAGCCTTGTTTGCTAAATTTCCGCATCTCAACTAACGTCACGATTTGAAATTTCAGCGTTGCGATTGACCAAAAATGTTCACTCCTTACTGGCAGAAGAGCGATGAAGAGCGGGCGGCTATCGCTCAGGGAGAACGAGATAGGGAAGCAATCTCAAGAATGGCGAGACTTTAGTTTAAGCGTTATCGAGAACTATACTGGTGGCAAGTGTAACCCAGCTTTTCTGGAGGGTGAGCGGACGAGCGAAGAGCTAGAGGCGTATTTCTCCTATGGTCTCCAATTTGTGGTGAGTAAACTTAAACATGGAGAATTCGAATTTGGTGTTTAAATCGAATTGCGGCCATTGGCGTAATGGCATCAAAGGTCTCAAAACTCCGCAGAACGGACTTTGTGACGTATTACAGTGTTTTACCGACAATCACGCGGTGCGATGGACCCGAAAGCGGATTGCGTTGTTGGCTTTAGGTTTCGCCATGTAAAGTATCGAAACGCTGGGCCGAACCTCTGGTTGATATTGATTTTGAACGAAAAATTCGCTTGGTCCGTTTGACGAATTGCCCTTTGACGGGGTAGGCAGTGCGTGGAGCATTGGTGCAATTGAGCTTGCTGAGGGAAGCCACGTTTCTGTGGATGACGCGAATTCGAAAAATCGAGCGGGGGCGCAAGACGGCATCGGGGCGGTGATCCCAGAGGCCAGCGATCGTATTGGAACCTCTGAATTTGTGCGGGCGCATATTGGTTGGATGATGCGGACTGCGCGTCATTATCTGACCGATACGGCATTGGCCGAAGATGCGGTGCAAAGCGCGTTTTCGAAGGTCTTTACAAAAGGTGATCAGTTTCAGGGTGAAGCGAACATCAAGGCTTGGATCCGGCGCATTGTGGTCAACGAAGCCTTGATGATCCTGCGCAAACGCAAGTCCTTTCATGAAGACAGTTCGATTGATCTTTCGTTGCCCGAATTCGATGGCAATGGCTGCCGGTTCGAACCGTCTTGGCGCGAATCCCAGTGTCCCGAGCAGGTTTTGATCACGTCGCAGACTCGTCGCCTGGTCATGGACGCGATTGCGACGCTGCCGGATACGTATCGTCTTGTGCTGTTGCTGCGTGATATTGAGGAACATTCGACATCTGAAGTCGCTCATATGCTCGAGATATCCGAGACAAATGTCAAAGTACGGCTTCACAGAGCGCGTGCAGCCCTTAAGGTGGTTCTGGAACCCGGCTTGCGCGATGGGAGGTTCGGCAAATGAGTCTTGAAACGATCAGACGTCATATACGTGGCGTGATGTTTCGCGCGCCGATGATGATCAATTGTCAGGAATTCGAAGCCTTTATCGTGGAGTATTTAGAGGGTGGGCTGACGTCGAAGGAACGGTTCCTGTTTGATCTGCATTTGAAAGTGTGCCGCGAGTGCCGCGATTATTTGACGGCCTATAAGGCGAGTATGTTGGCGGCCCAACAGGGATTGAGTGACGATGAGGACGCGTCCGCGCTTTTGAATGATGTGCCCGAAGATCTGATTACAGCCGTTATTTCCAGCCGCGCAGATCCTGCAAAGACCGATGACCCAAAATAGGCAAACGGCGCGATTGATCCGCGCCGCTTGTTTCGTTTGATTTTGATCGCTGTGATGAGGCGTTACAGCAGATCGACGACAGACACGGTTTGATCAGCAAAGACAATCAAGTCGATATCCAGCAGACGGTCCTGGCCTTCATAGAACCCGTCCAATCCGCCGCTGGCCGTGTCTTCGACGATCAGCTGTTGCACGGTTTCGCCGCGGCTAGTGTGGAACCACGTATTGGTCGTGAAGGAATAGTCCGCCAAGTTGCCGTCATAATAGACGATGTCTGTCGCGCTTGGGTCTGCCTCGCCCCAGCTTTCGCCATAGAGGTAGTCGTCGCCAAGGCCGCCATACAGATGGTCATCCCCTTCGCCACCCTTAAGGTCGTCATCCCCTTCGCCGCCATGCAACGTGTCAGATTGGGAGCCGCCATTGAGGTAGTCGTCGCCAATGTCGCCCAAGAGCAAATCGTTGCCTTCACTGCCCCAAAGGCTGTCATCGCCCCAGCGGCCCATAAGGACGTCGTCATTGCCGTATCCAAAGAGTTGATCCGCGCCACCACGACCGACCAATATGTCTGCGCCGTCGCTGCCGGTGATGGTGTCTTCGTTTTTGGATCCGAACTCGATGTCTTGCGTGCGCACGGAAAGGTCGTCGAAGGCGATATATTCCGCGTCATCAACAACGGTGCGACCTTCTTCGCCCTTTAGGATGATGTCTCCGGCCGCGTTTTGAGCGACGGTGTAGCTTTCGACTTCGCCGGTCATGTATTGGATGTTGCTGCGCGGTGCTGATCCATACAGTTCATCCGCATCCAACTGACGATCGTAAACCGCAACATCGCTGATTTCGCCGGTGAAGTGGCTGTTGATGTTGTCTGTGGTGCCGGGGGTCGCGCTCCAACCGTTGGCGCCGATGATCAGGGCTTCGTTATTGCCATCAAGTCCAACTTGCAGGTCTTCGTCATAGGCCGCTCGGACACCGTCCAAATAGACCTCTAGGCCCTGATCGCCGAAGGTGACGGCAAAGTCATAAGAGCGGCCAGTTTCGATGGCTTCTTCGATGGTGAAATAGTGACTTTTGTCCGCTGTTTGCAAACGCACGGTCAGGTTCCCGTCGATGTTAAGATAAGCGGCCAGATGCCCGTCGGCATTACCGGTTGCATCCTTGGAAATGAGCCATTGGTGATCAATCAACACATCTGTTTGGAACGTTAATGCGATGGTGCCGCTGGCCAATGACATTGCGTTGGTGTGATCAAACACAAGGGCTGCGCGTTCATCGCGCACAAAGCTATAGCTGCCGCTGGCCGCGAACACCGGTGGGGTGCCGTCGTCAGCCGTGACTGTCCCGCCATCCGTCAAGGCGGACACGAATTTATGCTCGATATCTTCTGAGACTTCGCTGGGTGCGAGGGCGTCTTTGATGTCTTCGATTGTGGCGACGATGCCGTATGCTGGGGCTGCGGTGTGTTCGATGTCGGAGAGTTTGACGAGGTCGCCGTAGACGGTGATTGTGCC
>JBDWGM010000011.1:0-4694 GCA_039975755.1 Paracoccaceae bacterium
CTGATGTCATGCATGCGGGTATTTCGGGCGTTGGGGATGATTGGGGGGACTATCCGGCGATTGTTCCATTGACGCCCTCAGGATTGGATGCAACCGCGGCGCATTTGACTTGGAATGGCGCTCCAATGCAGAGCGGAGAGGCGACTTTCTTTGAGTTGTCCGGATGCTACCGGCGATATCACGCGCCGATATGCCGGACCGTAATTTTAGGGGCACCGTCTGATGAAATGCGACGCGTGGAAGCTGCGCAAATAGAAGGGATTGAAGCGGGGTTGCAGGCGGCTCGCAATGGAAACCAAACCTGTGATATCGCTGACGCCTTCATGGCTGTAATGTCCCGGCATGGGATAGAACGAACTGGCCGGATGGGATACCCGATCGGCCTGAGTTATCCGCCGGATTGGGGTGAACGGACAGCCTCGATCCGGAGCGAAGACAGGACAGTTCTTCAGCCGGGGATGGTATTCCATTTCATGCCGGCGCTATGGAGAGACAGTTGGGGATTGGAAACGACGGAAACAATTCTAATACCGCAAGATGGGCCTGCGGAACCGCTGTGCAACATTGACCGTAAGCTCTTTGTGAAGGGCTAAGCCGATGATCGATCAGACCAAACGCATTCTTTCTGATTTGATTGCTTTTCCGACAGTGTCGGCTGACAGCAATTTGGACATGATTGCTTATCTTGCGAACCATTTAGAAAATTGCGGTGCACAAGTAGATATTTTACCGGATGAGAGCGGCCAGAAGGCAAACCTCTTCGCGACATTCGGCCCTATGCGAGAGGGTGGGATTGTGCTGTCGGGTCATTGTGATGTTGTTCCCGTCACGGACCAAGAGTGGAACACAGACCCCTTTAAGTTGATCGAGCGGGATGGTCTACTCTTTGGTCGGGGTACGTGTGATATGAAGGGTTTTCTCGCAGCCGTTCTGGCAACAGCTCCCTTGTTCGCTGAACACGCGCATGCGCGGCCATTGCATGTCGCGCTCACCTATGACGAGGAAACCGGCTGCATCGGCGCTGGGCAACTTGTGCATACCCTCAAAGAACGATCAATCAAACCATCTTTCGCAATCATTGGTGAACCGACGAGCATGCAAATTATCGATGGCCACAAAGGATGCTGCGAATATAGTACTTATTTTCAAGGTCTTGAGGGGCATGGGTCGGCACCTGACCTTGGTCTGAACGCAATCGAATTTGCGGCTAAATTCGTCATGCGACTGCTTGAATTGCGCGATGAACTGATCACCAAAGCACCTCTGAACAGCCGCTTTGATCCACCGTGGACCACGTTAAATATCGGCGCGTTAAATGGCGGGCATGTTCACAATGTCATACCGTCCAAAGCACGTGTCGATTGGGAAATGCGGCCCGTTCAAGCCAGCGACGTGGACTTTGTGAAAGAAGCTTTAGCCGCCGTTTGCGATGAAATCCTTTTGCCACAGATGCGCACCTCTTTTCCTGACGCCATGATAGCAACCGAGGTGATTGGCGAGGTTGCAGGCCTAATGCCAACTCGTTCCAACGAAGCTTTCGAAGTTGTCTCCCGGCTTACCGGAGCAAATTCGGCGCAGGTTGTTTCTTTTGGAACAGAGGCGGGCCTGTTCCAATCTCTTGATATGGATGTTGTTGTATGTGGGCCCGGCTCGATTGAACAGGCCCACAAAGCAAACGAATTTGTTGCCATAGATCAGTTGGTCCAATGCCTTAAACTGCTGCAAGGTCTTGCTGTCCAACTCAGTGAAACGGAAAACTGGAAACGATAGAGCGGAGAACGCGTTGCGCTCAAAAGGCGATCATGGCGTGATCAGGCGGTCGTTAGAACCAAAGGTGCTACGAGATGCCAACGCATGGATGGTAACGGCAAGTGGCCGGTTTGGGTCAAGACAGCGTGTTGGTGGATTTTTTGCTCAGGTGAAGCAGGATCAGAGCAAGGCTCGCCGGAACGATTTGAATGAGCCCGGGTTTTAAGGCAACAGTCAGCCCAGCAACGATGCCTGCAACGACCACAAACCCTAAAAAACACGTCGCAATATGCGTCTGCCACTTAACGTCCTTGATCAACAATGACCACACAAGGCCAACGGCCAAAAAGGCGTTGTAGATTCCTTGGTTGGCGGCCATTTGCACTGTCTGTTCAAAGAGTTCAGCAGGGAATGTTTCAAATACAGTAGGCCCTTTTGACGTCCACGCAAACATTTCAAACCAAGCGATGTAAACATGTAAGAGGGCGATGAGTGCCACGAATGCCAGAGCGGACTTTCTCATTTAGGATCTCGGTGTTTATTGCGTCGCGCTTATAATCGAGACCCTCTCCGGCGTAATCAAGGGAATTATTTGTATTGATCGGCGATTGCCTTTCTAATCAGACAACCTCGGGGTTTGCGGCCTGTTCGGAGCGCGTCATGTGCCATACTGTAGAACGCCGAGATATAGATGATGATCCAAGGGCGATCCTTGCAACATTCATGATGCAGCCCGCAAAGTTGTTTTCGTTTTGGCTAGGATGTGATCTGTCAAATACCGCGAGTCTTCATCGATACCTAGGAAACGCCCCGAACCCCAAGTGTTCAGCCATCCAAGACCGATAAAATAAAATCCGTCCTGTTGGCAAACGCCGCGGTTGTACACAGGGCGGCCGTTTCCATCAAAAACATCTACGTCAATCCAGTTATAGTCTGGGCGAAACCCGATTGCCCAGAGAATGGAGGTTATGCCTTGTTCCTCGCAATCGATCTCGGTGATTTCTTGGGCAGGGCGCCAGACTTTTTCGAATGCTGGCTCTCGTGGTGCGTTTATGTTGTGTTGAGAGATATAGGCATCGATCGCGTCGCGAATGCCGATGTAACTGTTATCCGCATCATCTAGATTGGTTTCCAAATCGGGCAGGAATTGAATTTTCTTGCCGTCCATACCGCTTACCGATCCGTAAAGCGAAACGCCTTTGGTGGCGAATTTACGGAGGTCAATTTCGTGTCCGCCATTCCGGCCAGTCATGTAGTGATTGGTTTTGGAGACAGCGTGTTCGGGATTGGGATGTTTAGCGATGGTCATGTGATAATGCCCCATCTCATATAGCCAATCGATGGTATCACGACCACGATACAGTCGCGGCGAGCGGGGTGCTGGTCCAACCGCCAGATGGACTTGGCGGCCCTCAAGATGCATATCTTCCATCAACTGTACGCCGGATTGTCCTGTCCCAACGACCAACGTGCCCCCGTCGGGCATCTGTTCGGGGCGACGATACTCAACCGAGTGCATTTGCATGATCGAAGGATCAAGGTTCTGGGCGTAGGGAGGCACAATCGGGCTGTCATACCCGCCCGTAGCGATCACGACCTGATCCGAAGAGAAGTTGCCCTGACTGCTGTCCACCAGATACCCGCCGCCGGGACGTTTGGTGATTTTGGTGACCTCGCAATCTTCGACAATCGGTGGATTGAATGTATCGGCGAAAGCATCCAGGTAGTCCGTGATTTCATCCTTCACCATAAACCCATTCGGATCCTTGCCTGCGTAGGCAAAGTCAGGCAGGCGACATTGCCAATTCGGCGTGACAAGGCAGAAACTATCCCACCGGTTAACGCGCCAGGAATGAAATCTTTTGTGGCGTTCCAGTACGACGTGATCCACACCTTCTTGGCAAAGGTAGTAACTTACAGACAGGCCTGCCTGACCGCCGCCGACAATAACAACTGATTTCTGTTCGCGTTGGGTCATATGTTTTCCTTAAGAAATCGAAAGGCAGGTGACATCTGCTGGGCGGGAAAAAGTGCTGGCTTTGCGTTCAATCGCGCTGAGTTGTGCCTCGGCGTTGGAGCAGCGGTAACCGAACTTTGCTTCGACGCGCGTACTGGCTTTCTCCAAGGCGGTTCTGCACCGCGTGACAAAGTCATCTAACGGGTAAGTGGTGTCTGGGGTTAGGAAATCCCGAACCACAGTCGAAGGGGAGTAGCACTGTTCTGTTTGGCCATCAGGCCAGCGGACGGTGAAACGGGTCTCAGGCACCGGTTGGCTCCTTCGCAGTTAGGTTGAGATAAGGCGTACGGTCATAGTCCCAAAAAAGCGCTGAGCCTTCGCGCCCTGTTAGGTGCAGGGTGCTGCCGTCGCGTACATCACCACACACTGTGGCGGATATGTCAGACTGGGCGAATTTGGCGCAAATTTCGGCCGCATGTTCGGGCGGTGCAGACAACAAAAAGCCAAAGCTTGGGAAGGTGCGCAACCAACGCGCTATATCCACCCCTGGCGGATGCACGAGAGCTTCTAGCTGTATGTCGATAGAGACACCTGAAGCCTCCGCCAGCATTAAAGCGGTTCCGACAATTCCCCCTTGGCTGATGTCTTTTCCGGCCGTGACCAATCCTGCCTCTGCTAAGGTCGGTAAAATTTCCATTGCTTGGCGCAGCTTGGCTGGTGGTGTGGTGAGTGCTGCATTCCAATTGTCAAAAGGTTCGCGATAATTTCCCCGCAGATCAACGGCACAGATCAACACATCACCCGGGCGCGCGTCAAAGCTGGATATCACTTTTTTCGCATGCCCCAGAATGGAAACCGAAAGCTGCAATTCATCCGTGTTCAAGTTGGTGTGCCCACCAACCACCGGGACGCCATAGGAGTGAGATGCGGCTTTCATGCCTGCCAGAACGGGTTGTGCACTTTCAGCGTTCGGCGCGCAGATTGCATT
>JBDWGM010000012.1:0-4207 GCA_039975755.1 Paracoccaceae bacterium
GGAATGACCGGCAGCCTAGCGGATGGAACAATGCCAGACACGCTGGACGCCCAATTCCATCAGGCGTTTGCCAAAATCGGAGCAGTCCTGGCCGAAGCTGACCTGTCCTTTGACGCCATCGTTGAGATGACAAGTTACCACGTCGGGTTGCGTGAACATTTTGACCAGTTCAACACCGTGCGCTTGGGCTATGTCCAAGATCCCTTTCCTGCATGGACTGCGGTCGAAGTCGCCGGATTGCGCCGCGAAGGGGCTGTGGTCGAAATCAAAGTCGTTGCAGAGATAGGCATCTAATGACGCCTATCATGGGCGCCGTTTGCCAGTTTCAACCACGATCCGCAGTTTTGACGCGGGTCTTTTTTAGGCCGCCGTGACGGTCCAGAACCACATACCCGATTGTGGCCAGCTTGCTTGTGATCTCTTTCAATGCCGCCGCGATTTCGATGTAATGATCGCTGCATTCCAAAGCGGTTGCATTACACATGCGTATTTCTTCGAAATGGTCGCGCCTGTTGGTCTGTTCCAATGCGGTCATCTCTTGCTTCATCTGGATCAGTTGGCGAGCGCCGGATTGGTCTTCTTTCCAAAACACATGCTGGGCCAGAACGGTTGCCTTTTTCAGATCCGCCACTTGGGCTTTGATCGCCTTGGACCCTTGCGGTGTCAGGGTGAAATAGCCTTTTTCTTCTTCTAACCGGATACGGATATATTTGCTGGACAGAATGTCAGCGCTGCGTTCGATCCGGATCGCGTAATCCAGCATGTCTTGCACCTGCTCAAGGATCTCTTCGGGCAGGTCGGGCAATCGCGCAAATTGCTTGCGCAGCTCGGTCAGGTTCTGGTTGGTCTGCGCCTCGCCCTCGGTCAGGGCCGCGCGGTCGGGAACCTTTGCCGTCACAGCTCCGATCATGACGCCCAAAGTCTCGAGCATTCCATTCACGCGCCGTTTGAATTCGGCCAAAACCAATTCCGGGGATTCCTGCAATTGCGACGATTTCAGCTGAACTTGCGGCGCTGCGGTTTTTTGTGGGGTGAAAAAGCGGTTGACCGGGCGGACACAAGGCGTGCCGACCAGCAGCGCCAGATTGAACGCCAAATGCCCATAGAGCAAGATATCGACGGGGGCCGCCTGGTGCAGGAAGGTCATTCCATCTGATCCCACGACGATCAAAACCAGCAACAACACCACAGCAAGCCCGGACCGCATCGCCGCAACACTGCGCGCGACGGTTTTGGTGACTTGGTCCGCACCGCGCAACAACCAAAGGGGCAAGACAGCGCTCCCCATATTACAGCCCAGCACAAACCCAATCACGATAACCGGCGGCAAGGCCGAATGCCCCAGAAAGGCCGCCGCTGTCAGCAATGCGACAAGGCTCGAATGCATCAAAAAGCTAAGGGCGATGCCTAGCAACACGGCGTTCACCGGATCACTGCCAATCAGGTCCAGCGCACCCGCCATATGCGGCGACCCCTGCAATGGCGAAACCGCCGCGCGGATCAACGACAGGGCAAGGAATATCAGGCCAAGCCCCAAGATAATTCGCCCGGTTTCTCTGGTTTTTGAGGTTTCAGCACAGTTCAGGAACAGCCAACCGCCGACCAAAATCAACAACGGCCCAAGAAGCGCGGGGCTGAGATGCAGCACATTGACGGCAAGCGCTGATCCGACCTCGGCTCCGATGCCCAATATGGCCGCCGATGCCACAGACAATGTCCCGCTCGATGCCATGGCCGCCGCCATCAGCAACACAACCGTGCCCCCTTGCATGGCGAACCCAAGCACCCCGCCTTTGCCAGCCAAACCCAAGGCGGAACTGTCACGATCCAGTGCGCGCCTGACCCACCCGCCAAGCCGCGCTTCGATGCCGATGCGCATGACGTGCACGGCAAACAAAAGCATCGTCGCCCCGCTCATCACTTGGATTATAAAGCTAAGTATCGTCACGTCTTGGATCCTGCGGCATTGGCTTTTGACCGAAGTGATGCCAGAAAAATTTCCGGTTAGCGAGCCATTGCTGACGACAAGACTGTTCCTGCGTTATAACTGCTCAATTTCTAACGTCGGCCTTGGGTGTCGCGTCATCGGGCCTGACGAAAATAACGGCCCCTCAAAATTCTGCCGACTTACGGCGTTGGATGTCGGCCAATACAAGCTGTTGTGTCTGATATATTATTTGCGCCGCACTCTATATTCTTGCACGTCTCGTTTGGCTCTACGGACCTCGCCAACCGAGGAAAACGCTACCTATAAACGGTTCTGTTCCGCCTCTGGAGCACCTCACGATAGACATTGTCCTGCACATCTTTTTGCTAAACATAGAGAATAGCTATTTCTGCGTTCAGATTGAAACGTTCAATATCAATGCCCCGCCAGACGCAACTTGGTGTCTTCCCAGTGGGGGTTTTCAAGATCAAATTTTGGAATCCGTAAAGGAATTACATCCAAGTCTCCCCTTCCTCTCTTCCCCGTCATCGCTCATGGTCCTATACTTAACCAATGACGCTGCCCTCTCGCGAACACTCAATTGGTCTCTCTTCCCAAAAATAACCGGCGCAGTCGTGAAACAGGACACCTGACAGCCCCGAGAGGAAGACACGTGAAGGTTCTATCCAGTATTCTGACAGTACTTATCGCGCTTATTTTGCAAACTGAGCACGTCTTTGCACAATCTGCTCAACCAAGTCATTGCCGACCGGTCGCGCACATCACAAGTCCCGTTTTCAAAGCAAGTTTTACCCAGCAAGAAACCCTTGCCCAAGGCGAAGAAGAGGGCGTCACGCTCTCTTTCATCTCACACGCTCAGTTCCGAATAGAAGACGCGCAAGGCATTCATATCGCGACAGATTATTCTGGCTTTGACAGCACTCATGGCCTGCCAACGATCGCAACAATGAACACTGTCCACACTGGCCATCTGACATTGGACCCCCATCCAGATATCCCGCACGTTCTGCATGGTTGGAAAGAAGACGGCGAACCTTCCCGTCACTATTTGAATATTGACGATGTGATTGTCCGCAATGTGACGACAAACTTTACGTTTGAGCCTTGGGGGATCCGGGAAAATGAAAACTCTATCTTTATCTTTGAAATCGGTGGGCTGTGTATCGGTCATTTGGGCCAATTGCACGACCTTCCGACAGATGCACAATTTGCCGATATTGGGCGGCTGGATATTGTCATGCTTCAAGTCGATGGAGCAAAACCGTTAAGTGACGACACGATCCTGGAAATCGTCAATAGAGTGGACGCGCGTGTCGTCATTCCTATGCATTGGTTTGAAAGATCCTCCATTTTCTCTTTCATAGAGCGCATGGAACAACATTTTCCCATCGATGGGCGCAACGAAAGCGCGGCCAATCTGTCGCTTCGAAGCCTACCCAAAGAGCCAACGATGATCGTCTTAACACCAGAAACCTCGTTCCCCCTTTTCGAATAACCCATCACAGATAAGTCGCCGTTCACAATCGCATGCTAGGCCCATTGCAGATGGGGTTGGTCTGCGCGATGCATAACCGTCAGCTCTGCGGGCAAAGCCAGCCTGAAACATCAAACTTCAAGGTATACTTTTACAACGGATGACCCAGAGGTCAGACAGGGATTGTTTTTGTCTTCCTGCAACACTCAATGCCCTGACATAGCGATGATCAAGATTTAACTCAGCACGGACACTGAGCGTTAAGGATTTGTTAACACAAGTGATCCAACAAACCCCCACGCGATTTGTTAGGTTCTCCTTAACTTATCCCCTACGCATCCGCATGCTGCATGGCCCAAACTCAGACATCATTGGATGCCTGCTGACAAATCTTGCAGCTGTGAGGTATGCCGTTTCTTTGTCTCCTGTGAAATTGCGTTGCCTTTAAGGTCGTAACCCACAAGTTGGAAATGTGCATGGATGGCACTCTCATCGAGATGGATAACAAGCCCGGTCAGAGTGGTGTTTAACTTCTCTGCGACGGCTTCGGCGATTTCCCAGAACGCTGCATCCTGTTGTTTCTTACTCAATCTTGCGAACCGTTTTTGAGCTTTGCTGCCAAACGCAATGATGCCAACAATTGCAATGCCGGCGTTGCTTTTGATGGCGCGTTCACGTGGCTGAAGGTCACGACGCCTAACGCTTTCAGCCTTCAGGTTGCGGCCAGTCCATGGCTCAATGAGGACACGGTTTTTATGTGTATTGTCGCCGTTGACGTAATTGGG
>JBDWGM010000013.1:0-14641 GCA_039975755.1 Paracoccaceae bacterium
ACATCTATCGACACTACGTCGCGGTGCAGAAAGGTACAGACAGCTGGAGCAAGCCCTTGCTGACCATATCGACGCTCCTATTGATCAATTGACACGCCGAAGTCTACAGCTGGCGATTGACGCGAAAGCGAACGACGGAAGAAAAGTCTACGCAAACCGTATCCGTGCAGCCCTATCTGCCTTTACGGCGTGGGCAGCAGGTAGAGAATACATCGATAGGGATATTGGTGCTGCGCTGCCGAAAGCTACGAAGGAGACTGCCCGAACTCGGGTACTGTCCATCGAGGAGATCCGCAAAATATGGGACGCCAGCCATCAAATGGGCGTTCTATGGGGGCCTATCATTCGGCTTTGGATATTGACCGCTCAGAGACGCGGCGAGATCCTTGACTTACGCTGGTCCGAGATTGATCTGGATCAACGGCACATCCTAAAGCCCGGCTCAAAGACCAAGAATGGCAAGCCCCACGTGACGCACCTTTCACCCCCTGCAATCAAGGAATTTGAAGCCCTACTTGAGAAAAATAGAGTCCAGAAAGCGGCACGACAGCCCGGCAAATCGGCGGCCAGTGAGTTCGTGTTTACTGCGACCGGATATTCGCCGCCCTCCGGTGTGAGCAAAGCGAAGGCTCGCCTCGACCGGATCTTGGGAGAAAATGTTGAGCCGTGGCGGCTTCACGATATCAGGACAGCATTTGCTACGGTGATGGTTAGTGTTGACGTGCCCGAAACAGTCGCCGATAGAGTACTAAACCACTCTGCCAGCGGGTCGGCACCCAGTGCTGTCGCGCGCGTATACAACCAAGCCGAATTGCTGCCGCAGCGTGCCGCAGCTCTGGAAAAGTGGGCTGAAATTGTGACCGGCGAAGGCGCACAGGTGATCAGTCTGAGGTTGAAAAAGTGAAGCGCGAACCAGTCAAAAAGCAGACACGTGGAACGAAAAACGCAAGAGCGTTGAAGGGCGGAGGTGGGCAGGGTCGAAACATTGGTGGGTTGCTGGATTTGGAAGCTGTGCAAGCGATAGGTGAAGACTTTGATGAACTGCTACCAGCTGAGCTGCTGGAGGAGATCAAGGAGATCTGCGTACGATACGATTTTCATGAGTCTGTCAACATGCATCTAGTGAGGAGCAGATCGCCCTTTGAAAACAAGTTGAAATCCCTCGAGAATACTGCAGCAAAGTTGCGCGATCTTCTCAAGTACTTTGCTGAAGATCAAGTAGGCCGCGAACATGTAAAAGTATGGTTGCGCGACTATGAACTCACAGTCCGTGACTCGATAACCGACTATACTCCACCAACAGAAATTGGGTTGGTCCAATTGCTCGACGATCTGTCAAAGGTGATGGATACGAAATATCACAATGTGCCAGTTGCTGGCCATTGGAGAAGCTTGATCTCAGATCTCTATGCGTCCTTTGCGGCGCACGGTGTATTACCCACCAAATCTGAAGATGGCGTGTTTGTCGTAGTTCTAAAGGAACTCAACCGTCAATTCCCGGGTCTGGTGTTTCCTGGTGAGACTCAGGATCACATTGATGATGTTGAAGGGCGTGGACGATATGTCAGGTTGGCCCTTTCTGAATCTAGCCAACTCAAAGGAAGTTAACCGTGAGCGATCGTTTTGAGTGGCAGGGGGATCTAGTCAGCGCAGAGGTCAATCCTAGATCGGCGCAGGAATTTGCGAATAGACGTAGCCATTCGTCAATCCTGGTCTTGTGTCGATGCGGTTCTGCGAGAGGTAAGCGTTTGGTGAACCCGCTCTGCCGGAGCGTTTTGGGATGAACTGAGTGTCCACCATTGATAGTGGAGACTTAGGGGCACTCTATGAGCACGGGAAAGAAGCGGTTTTGGTCGGATGACGAGAAGCGCGAGATTTGCAGTCAAACGCGCGTTGCGGATGCATCGGTCGCGCTGGTGGCACGGCATTATGCGGTGAATGCAAACCTCATCCATAAATGGCTGCGTGATCCTCGTTTTGCTGGGGCGGCTGATGACGAAGCTGATTTTCCGGCGGTCGACGGTTTTTTGCGTGTCGAGATTGAAGATGCCGAGGTGGTTTCTGACACGACCGCTCCCACTGTCATGACTGCCGCAAACCTCCGCAAAAGACGATCGGCGCATACAGTAGCGGCAGATTGACGCGATTGACGTCTATGTCGCGGTCTCGGGCGTATTTATTAAAAAGGAGACCATTATGTTTTTGGAAAACAATAAAAAGACCTTACTCTTGGTTGAGGATGATGATGTGCTTCGGTCGCGTTTAGGTGCCGCGATGCAAAAAAGAGGGTTTGACGTTACGTCTGCGTCAAACGTCGCTGAGGGCCTGCTAACAGTTCGCGCAAATGCGCCGGATTATGCAGTCATCGACCTCAGATTGCAGGATGGAAGCGGGTTGGACGTCGTTGAGGCGCTAGAGCAACAACGCCCTGACGCGCGCGCGACTATCCTGACAGGGTACGGTAATATCCCAACTGCCGTTGCGGCAGTGCGTCTTGGGGCCATCGACTATATTGCGAAACCCGCCACTGCGGACGAGATTGTCGATACGCTTATGGCACCAAAAGGCACACGGCCATCGGCGCCGGATGCGCCAATTTCACCCGACTGCGCGCGGTTTGAACACATCGAGCAGGTCTTTCACGAGGCCGGCGGAAACGTATCAGAGACCGCGCGGCTTTTGCAAATGCACCGTCGGACATTGCAGCGTATTTTGAGCCGGCATGGGATCGTCAGAGATGCAGCGTAACGACAATGGTGTAATAGCAATCCGAAGCATTTCAGAAACGAGTGTTGCAGACCAAGCGTTCGAGAATGGGCCGACCATCTATTTTGACGGGTCGTGTGCGCTGTGTTCGGTTGAGATAGATCATTACGCGTCTCGCGCGGGTGGCGAGAAACTTGGCTTTGTTGATGTATCCCGCAATGATGCTCGACTTGGCGCTGATCTTACGTCTGACACGGCGATGCGGCGGTTCCATGTTCGCCGACCAGATGGCTCACTCGTCTCGGGCGCACGGGCGTTTGTCGAGGTCTGGGATACGCTACCGGGCTGGCAGTGGGCAGCCCGTGTCGCCAGAATCCGCGGCGTGTTGCCTTTGCTTGAGGTTGGGTATCTCGCATTCCTGCCAATCCGTCCGGTCATATCAAAGGCTATGTCGCGCTTAGTGAGCGATGGTAAATGAACGAATTTGAGGGATCAATTGGCGAAGAGTATCGACGTGATTGTAAGTCGACGCTCTGTACACCAGACCCCAACGCATCGGCCAACGCTGCCGTCCTCGCCTCGCACACGGATGCCGTCGAACGTGTCCGCGCCCGATACATACACCTCCGCACGCCTCGGTCGCGTGCCGCGTGATCGGTTGCATGGATGTCTGCTGTGCGGGACAAAGTGTGAATTCGCTGCGCGCGCACCAATGACCGCTTTAGAGAACCGGGTTAAGACCAATTTCCTTTACCGTCTCCATTGACAAATATGTGGATACGCTCTCGACATGTGGCAGCTCAGATATGGATTCGGCAAGAACTTGACGATAGGCCCGCATGTCTTTTGTGCGCACCTTTAGGAGATAGTCAAACGAACCAGCTATCAAGTGGCATTGCTCCAGCTCAGGCAGGCTTCCTACTGCCTCATCAAATGCCTTCCTAATATCAATAGCAGGGGTCTATAAGAACCCACCAGCACGTGAGGTCTCGTTCGTCCATTTCCCAAGGTGCGCAAACCCCACCACAGTCATTTGCAACAGACACCGAGGGAACAACGAGAAACCCCGCAAGGATCAAAGAATACAGTTTTTTCATAGATACCTCCAATGTGAATAGCCATATTTTATGATGAACTACTGTTTACTACAAGCCAGATCGGGAGCGGATTGAAAAAGCTGTTGCACAGTTAGGCACGGAGTTAATTTCCTAGAGCGGTCATTCGCTGCACTGACGATTTCCTACACATTGGGCTCACACCGGACCTTCGCTGCGCGATGCACCAACTTCCGCTTCGCGGACTTTCCTGCCATTGAACTCCTGTTAGCTGAGGTCGGCTTTTGTATATTCGACTTGAAATTAACACGACTTGAACCCATCAAGTCCGAAACAAAAAATCAGCGGTTCATATGATGACAAAAGCACGCGCAACAGGACTAGGCTTTGGGGCCGTCCTAATGTGGGCGTTGCTCGCGCTTTTTACCGTCAAAACGGTCCCAATTCCACCATTCCAACTCACCTCTATGTCATTCGCGGTTGGAGGCGCACTCGGTCTCGGTTGGGTATTGCTCACAGGTGAGGCCAAATCTCTTGGGAAGATCGACTGGAAGATTTATGTCTTTGGGACGGTTGGGTTGTTTGGCTATCATTTTTTCTATTTTTCGGCCCTACGACTGGCCCCAGCAGCAGAGGCCGGACTGATTGCCTATCTTTGGCCCCTGCTTATCGTATTGTTTTCGGGTCTCCTTCCCGAAGAAAACCTGAAACGAGGTCACATCATTGGAGGTTTGGTTGGTTTTGCCGGAGCGGCAATCATTGTCACGCAAGGTGAAACCCAGTTTAATGCAAGCGCAGTTCTTGGATACGGGTTGGCGCTTCTTTGTGCCGTCACATGGTCAAGTTATTCTGTCATGTCACGCCGACTAGGTCAGACACCGACGTCAAGCGTCGCCATTTTCTGCATCGCGACGGCCGTCTTATCTGGTATCGCGCATTTGGCGCTTGAGATGACAATCTGGCCCACTGAAACAATCACTTGGTTAGCAGTTTTCGGCCTAGGTGTCGGTCCGGTAGGATTGGCATTTTTCGTCTGGGATGTGGGTGTAAAACATGGCGATATTCAATTGTTGGGTGTCGCATCCTATGCCGCGCCCCTGCTATCAACGTTTGTGCTTGTCCTTGCAGGAATTGCTGAACCCACTTGGACGTTGCTTTTGGCCAGCTTGCTTATCACGCTTGGCGCGGTCTTAGCCGCTCGTGCGAGCCGATCAGCGGTATAAGACCACCATTGCGGACGTTCATGCTGAGCGCAGCATCCGGTAAAATGGGCTCTTTCGACACCTTCGCCGCGTGCTGTTCCAATGAACGGTTTGGCGGAAAGGGGGAAGAGACCCGGCCCGCGTCACGCAAGGAGGGTCACAAATGACCAAAGAAAAGTTTGACGTCTACACCCATGTTACCAATCAGATTGTTGCGCAGATTGAGGCGGGAACGCTGCCCTGGCGCAAGCCGTGGACCGGCGGCGGTGTATCGGTCAGACTGCCGGAACGATTCAACGGTGAAGCCTATCGGGGGATCAATATCCTGATGCTTTGGGCCGCAGCGATGACCAAAGACTACAGTTCAGCCCGTTGGATGACATTCAATCAAGCCAAGCTGCTTGGGGGGCATGTTTGCAAAGGTGAGAAATCCGCTACCGTTGTGAAATACGGCATCGTCGCGCGTGAGGACGAGAACGGCGAAGAACGCCAGATTCCTTATGCTAAGGCCTACCGCGTGTTCAATGCCGACCAGATCGAGGGCTTGCCCGCTGAATTCTACATCCTGCCCAATCCGCCCCATGATTTGGGCACCATGGCCGACCCCGAACTGGAAGCGTTCTTTGCCGCGAGTGGCGCGCAGATCGACAGCACCGAAGAGCCGCGCGCCTACTACAACATCAAGACCGACCGCATCCACATGCCGCCGATTGGGACGTTTCACCGGGTGGCAGGATATTACGGCACCTTGGCGCATGAGCTGACCCACTGGACAGGGGCAACAAAGCGGCTGGACCGTTTGGGCCGGTTCAATGACCGCAAGGCCTACGCATTCGAGGAGCTGGTCGCCGAGATTGGCAACTGCATGCTTTGCGCGCAGATCGGGGTGGAGCCGGAATTCGACCAGAGCGCCGCCTATGTCGAAGGGTGGCTTGAGGCGATGAAAGAAGACAGCCGTGCGATTTTTCGCGCCGCATCCGAGGCGCAGTAAGCCGTGGATTACATCATGGTTCGCACCGCGCAGGCCGACCGGATGGCCGCTGAGTAACGCGCGCACCGCTGAAATGATCGAGGCCCCCGTCAGCAGGCGGTGGCCTTTTGCTTTGAGGTCTGATCCTGGCCGTTGGGGGTGTCAGAGTGACCTGTCAGCGGGCAACCAGAAGGCCGCCCACCGACAGGCCCGGCGCTCCGCGCGGGCGGACATTTCATGTCCGAAAGCGGGTATTGAAACAGTGCGCGGCGAAAGTGTTGGGAGAGCCCAATTGACATTATTCTGCGTCGTCACCAAAGTCAGCTATGTGAGAAAATACGACAGATGTTGATCTGAAAAAAGTCAAGTTTTTTCAAGAAGTCTCTTAAACGTTGCGAGGAAAAACGATTGAATCAGCCAACATACCCAGATGAAGACATTAAAAAATTCTTTGACGCAAATTCTGTAGAGACGGCATTCTTGGTGCCAGTTGCACCTGATGATCATGATGGAGCAAGCCAGTTTGGTGGACTGCCCTTCTTGCCAGAACACCTTGATTGGCCCCGAACAGGGGACGGCCAACCGATGCATTTCCTTGCAACTGTGGACCTAGCGAAACTGCCAGACATTGCATCGGTGAATGGCTTTCCAAAGTCAGGCTACTTGCATTTTTTTCTTCACATTTGGGGGCGCATTGAATTACCGCGCCACGCTGTATTGTATGCAACAGAACTTGGCGAAAAACGATCAGCGCCAAGTGAACTTGCACCAATAGACGAGCACGTTCGATCCTATTGTGAGACTGCCTTCTTTGACGGTGACTGCATCTTTCCTTTCACACCAGGTAACGTCGCAAAAGCCAATACAATACCTAAGACACCAAACATATTTAGTGATCAAGAATACGACTTTTCACAAGCTGTATTTAAACATGAACGCGCAGTGAACACGCCTGCGATGCCGCGTGACATACGATTGACGGGCATCGAGCATCTTGTTCCTTTGGAGGGTCCTCTCTGGAAACCAGATGGCTTTGGCGGGCACTTTCCTTGGTCAACCTCTGTTGCGAAACACTTAGCTGAGGAAATGGTCGAACGAATTGACTACCAGTGGTTCGGATGGGCGAACATGGAGAAAAACAACGATATCATTAGCCTTGTTTCAGCATTGCGCGAAAGGATAGATGGCTATCATTTAGACGAACGGTTGCAAAAAATTGCCGGACTGAAGTCGAGGATTCAGAATGCAGCAGACCACTTGGTCAGTCTAGACACGTTGCGAAAGCTCTTGGGTACCGAGGGTGAACACCAACCGCTCTCTTCGGAAATGCAGGCCGCGTTTGATGCAGCCTTTCTTTCGATGATACCGCGCGATGAAGAGGATGAAGTCGACCGAGTGAGCTTGAGAATGCGAATTAGGTTGATCTTGGAATCGCTTTGTCTTGAAATTCGAAAAGGCGGCCCGCTGCGAGCCGATTGTCCGGACGCTTTTTATCGCCTTTTTCGCCCTGAACTTTATTCCAATAACTATTCACAGCACTTGGTGGGTGGCACTTCGATGGATCAAGACGTGCCGTCAAGCCGGACTTTTACAAGGCTTTTACAACTCGATAGCGAGTGGCCACTTGGTTTTAATTTTGGTGATTGTCACTCTGTCGAATTCGGGATTGACCCAGAGGACTTAAAGGGCGGCCGCATGGATCAAGCCTCCATTCGTTTACCTAGGGCCTGATCAATGATCCTCGCGATGCCTCAGGCCCCGCCCATCAGTTTTGAAAACAAGCATAGATGGGGATTCGTCCGACGACCGCTTTGTCCCGCATCCTGTCAGTTTAGGCAGGGTGCAGCGAATGGCCGGTCTCACACATCGGGCGGCGATAACGGTCGTTTTGGGCGCGAATATTAGTCTTGGTGATGCTTGAGTGAGTCGCATTTCATACAACTCACTCAAACTTCGAAACGCTACATCAAGTAGTACACCGCTAACGCTAAGTACAGAATTGACATCGAAAAGTATATTGTGGAAACCATTGTTTTACCTCAAATTTGTTGTTGCTCGCTTCATTGCTTGCATAAGTATTTATGAATCTGAGACTCCCGGAATCGGTGTATTGGCACATAGTAGAGTGTGATATTTTGACGCATGCAAATTATGACAAAAACTGTCGTTTTCGCCGGTGACAGAAACGTATCAGTTTTGACACAAGTGAGTGACCTCCAACTGGTTCAGTTGGAGGTCACACGGAGTTTTATAGTGCCGAAAAGGCTGCTCTATAGATTGAGGCCTTCAGCGATGGCGTCAATCAACTGGCCGTGAGCGTCTGAGCGATCCGCACCTTCGGGATCCGTGCAAATTGGATCATCTTCATATTGTTCAAGCAGCTCCGCCGCGCCAGACTTGCAGGTGCCCAGGAACGTGAAGTGGTTGGCCGGGGCAATCTCGATATAGGTCGCATCGGGAAGCCGGTTTGCCAGATCGTTGCCAGCCGGACCAACATCAGCGGCCCCCAAGCGATCTGCCTCTCCGAGATTGATGAGTGTCATCCCGGCAAGGGCGTCCTGCACTGTTGTGGGATTAGCGGACCCTCCGAAGCCGGGGTCAACGATCACAGCCTGAGTGACACGTGCGTCGCGTGCATCCGCCTCATATCCGGGATGATCTGCAAACCTGACACCACCAAGCCGGAAGAAGACGCAATCAGCCACCTCCGGTCCCGCGGTGCAGTTGTCGTCCTGAACCGCTCCGTCGAAACGCACGCCTGCCATGCCAAGTGCCGTCGCCCCTCCCAGGGAAAAGCCGACAACCCCAATGCGGGCTTGATCAATAAATGGTGCGAATGCAGGGTCGGAAAGAACCAGATCGAGCGCGGCTGAAAGATCATTTGCGCGCGCTCTAAGATCGACGGAGCGGCGCGGAGAACTGTCTCCGCTGGTTGAACCGGGATGGTTGACCGCAAGCACAATTGCACCCTGCGCTACAAGTCCGCTGGTCAGCCAACCCAGAGTGTCCGCATTGCCACCCGACCCATGCGACAGAAGCACCAATGGATGTTCACCCGAGGCGACAGCAGGGCCAATAAAGGCAAAGGTTGGATCAAAGATCGGACCGTCCCCAACCGGGGCACGATAGGTCGGATTCGCCGCAGGATACCAAATGGACGCAGCGATTGGCCGTGCACGATGATCAGCCATCAGGTCGAACCGGTCATATCCCGGCAGCATATCTGCGGCCGCGGGTACCGCATGGGACAATGCAAGAATGGAAAGAAGAGCAAGACGTTTCATAGGAACCTCCGTTTTGAACGCTACCCAACGGATGCAGAAAAACGCGATGACCTGCGTCCTGTTTTCGGGATTCAGGTCGTCACGATCCGGTTTTCGGACCATAGTAGCCGCATGCCCATGCTACCGATCCCTGCCTTTGTCGCTCTTGTCCTCGGCTACCTTGCCCTGCGAACGTTCCTGTTTGGAGCGCGGCCATTTCTGATCGCATTTTTGGCCGCCTGCGCTTTACAATCCAGTCTTGTCACTCTTGTCACGGGCTATGACGTTGAGTGGTTGCGGCCCGTGTTGCCCGTCAGTGCAACAGTCATTCCACCCTTAGCTTGGGTAACGTTCCAGGACGCACTTGTCAGCCGCATCTCCTTGCGCGCGATAGCAGTCCATGGAACTGCCCCGGCATTCGCTCTGTTCTGTCGCGTCTTCGCGCCCGAAACGACTGACTTTGTCGTGCCGCTCGTATTTGCGGGATATGGCGGCGCAATCTTGGTCCAACTGCGTGGTGCATCCGATATGCCGCTGGCGCGGCTGGACGCCGGGCGCGTCCCTGCGGTGATCTGGCAGGTCCTCGGTTGGGCCTTGATTGTGTCAGCGTTTAGCGACCTGTTGATCGCCGCAGCGTTTGCTACAGGGAATGCGGATTGGACTGGCTGGATGATCACGGCGTCCTCGTCGCTGGTACTGCTCTTCGTAGGACTGCTTAGTGGCAGCCCCTCTGCGTCTGGCACGGCAGGCGACGAGGGTCAGGCTGCACCCTCGCCCCCCGCTCAAACCAGCCAGCAAGACGTAGAGATTGTCGCAAACCTAGAGGCTTTCCTGAAGCGGGAGCAGATGCACCTCGATCCCAACTTGACGTTGGTGCGCCTTGCCCGCCGTTTGCATTTACCAGAGAAACGGCTGTCGATGGCGGTCAATCGTGCGACCGGAACCAATGTTTCACGGTATATCAACTCATGGCGCATCCGCCATGCCTGCACACTGATCGAGGACGGGATGAGCATCACCGACACGATGCTGGAAAGCGGTTTCAACACCAAATCCAATTTCAATCGGGAATTTCTACGTAAAACGGGCGTTGCACCGAGCAAATGGCAGGGCAAGACCCAAGGAACTTCGAACGTGACCTCAATTTCTCAAGCTGATCGCGTACCATGAAGTGAGGCGTGGCTGGACATAAACCCCATGCCAATACATATGCGGCACAAACGATCGTTTTTGGAAGACTGCGAATGTCGGCTCCGAGCCCAACTTGCCCTTTCGGATTTACGGATTTACGGGTTTATTGGTCAAAACTACTTACTTGAGGCTCAGTCATGTTTCACGTTTTTCACAAGGGCGTTCTCATTGGGCAATCCAAACTGGAGAATGGCGATCCACCGATGGGATGTGCGGAAGGTCAATTCGAGCCGTTCGACGAATTTATGAAGTTTCGGGACGGCGTCACTCCTGAGCCGGACAATGATTTGGCCATAAAACGTTGGATCGGACTGTCTCTCGCACAGTCGGGTGGAACTAAGATCGATTGCGTTGACGTTGTGCTATTTGAGTATGATTTCGGTGATCACAAGGAACTTCAAGTCGATGCCTTAGGTATCGATAGTACATTGTATGAAGAGTTGTTTCCGGGACGCTATGCCGAGTACGAAGCCACCGTGTCGCCAGAGTCAAAATAGATTTCCGAGTGGCAGCAATGTCCCGCACAGCCGCCATTCGGCAATCTTCCAAAAACGCTCCTTTTTGGAACAGTAAATATCTGAAAGCGGACTTTCACAAATGAGATCGCCACTGTCTGCTTGGCGGGACTTTGCTGCCGTTCGCTTCTCCAATTTGAATGTCCGCTTTACATCGAAATATTTTGAGGGTCATTTTCATTAGGGCCCGATCAGCAGGAATGTGGAATTTCTGGCAATTTTCTGAAATAGTCGTTTAGCAAGGAGCCAAACCGATGACCGTTCACCTTCATTTGATGGATCGCGGACAGAAGCTGTCGGACAGCAATCGGGAAAAACTCATTCGGCCTGTACGCTCGGCGCTTTCGGTTTTGCAAAAATTTGCCCCGGAGTTGGATGCGGACTTGGTTGTGGTTCCGACCGATATCTATTGCGATCCCCACTGGTATAGGAGTGGGAAGGCATTCGGTCCGGGCTTTGCTCAGGTTGAGGTCAACACGGACCACCCCCGCTTCGCCCGGGCTTGGGAAGAGGAAGGTGAAGCGATTGTTCTACATGAATTGCATCATTGTTTGCGGTGGGCTCATATCAGCGGGCCTTGGACTATCGGCGAGATTGTCGTCTTGGAGGGACTTGCAATCATGGCTGAAGGATTTGGTTCAAGCTCTCGGACGAACTATGGGGCGCCGCCATCTGATGCACAACTCGACATGCTGTGCGATCGGGCATGGGAAGAGCGGGAACAGTGTGAGAGCGAAGCAACCGGTTGGTTCCGGAGCATTGACGTCAAAGCCGATACGTTCACTTCGCCTGTGAATTACTTCATCGGACAAGTGATGATGGAACGCGCTCTGGATCGGCTTGGACTTGATCCATTTGAGGCCGCGATGTTGCAGACCTCAGTTTTGCTCGAGGCCGCTCGTTGATTGCCTCATTGCTCTAAAGCCGCCATTTGTGAGTGTCCCAGCATCAGTAACTATGGGTGTAACCGTCTGGTCTGACCGCTCTGACGGGTCTTGATGTGGTCTGATAATGTGCATTGTTGATAATGGACATCTTGAGGACGGATATGGCGGGCAAGAAGGGTCAGAAGAAGCGGTTCTGGTCGGATGAAGAGAAGCGCTCGATTTGCACGCAGACGTCGGTGTCAGGCGTATCGGTTGCGCAGGTTGCGCGGCGGTACGCGATGAATGCCAATCTCATCCATAACTGGTTGAAGGATCCAAGGTTTGCGCCGGAGCCCGACATCAATGCGGTGGAGGATACCGCGACAGGCTTTCTGCCGGTTGAGATTAAGGGCGCAGTCGCTGTTCCCTTTGTCGATGAAACGCCGCAGCTGACCGCTGCGGTTTCGGCTGAGCGTGTGGACATCACGTTGTCAGACGGTCGACGGATTTTGGTGGAAGGCCCCACGGCATTGTCTGGGGTTTTGGCTTTGGTCGAAGGGCTGATGGCGTGATCCCGGTTCCGTCGAACACGCGGGTCTGGCTCGCTGCTGGTGTCACGGACATGCGCAAACAGTTCAATGGTCTGTCGGCCTTGGCCGAGAGCGTTCTGAAGCAGGACCCGTATTCGGGGCACCTGTTTGTATTTCGTGGCCGCCGGGGCGATCTCATCAAAATCGTATGGTGGGATGGTCAGGGGGCTTGCATGTTTTCCAAGTGTCTGGAGAAGGGTAAGTTTGTGTGGCCATCGTCCACCGAGGGTAAGATCACGGTCAGCCCCGCGCAATTGTCGATGTTGCTGGAGGGGATTGACTGGCGTGCACCACAACGGACTTGGCGGCCTCTGACGGTCGGCAATTTATCCACAATTCCAGCGCCATAGGATTCACATTGGTGTGCCGATCCGCTATCAATCGGTCATGTATGACGCACCCAAGTTCCTGCCAAATGACCCTATAGAACTGCGTGTTGCGGCTAAAGGTTTGGTAGAGCTGGCCAAGGCCCAAGCGTTGCAGATTGAGAAGTTGAAACATCAGCTCGCAGGCCACCAAAAGCATCGTTTTGGATCAAAGTCGGAATCGTCTGAGCAACTCAACTTGCAGCTCCGGCTGGAAGAGGAAGAAACAGCCGCCGCCCGGATCACCCCACCTGAAGAGGCGGCTGATCACGAGCCAAAGCAAAAACCAAAGCGCAAGCCGCTGCCGCCAACCCTGCCTCGCAATGTGCAGACGCTGAGCCCTGGTGAGGCATGCAAATGCGGCGGCGATCTACGGACCATTGGTGAAGATGTAACCGAGGAGCTGGAATATATACCCGGCAGGTTTGTTGTGAACCGGACCGCCCGCCCTCGGATGGCTTGCAAATCTTGCGACAAGATCGTGCAGGCCGCGTTGCCATCGCGCCCCATTGAACGCGGCCGACCTGGTGCCGGTCTGTTGGCCCATGTGCTTGTGAACAAATACGCGGACCATTGCCCTTTGTATCGTCAAAGCCAGATCTTCGCCCGCGAAGGCATTGACCTAGATCGTTCCACGCTGGCGGGTTGGGTCGGGCAATCCACGAAGCTCCTGGAGTATCTGGCTGATGCCATCGGGCGTTATGTCCGAGCTGGAGCGGCGATCTTCGCGGACGATACACCGATCAGGATGCAGGCCAAAAAGAAATGCACAACCGCCCGCATTTGGACCTATGTCCGCGATGAGCGCCCTTGGGCTAGTTTCGATCCTCCGGCCGCCTGGTACAAGTTCAGTACAGACCGTGAAGGCAAACACCCCACGCGCCATTTGGACCAGTTCAAAGGCTGGATCCACGCTGACGGTTATACCGGGTTCAACGATCTGTTCGGCAAGGAAGACGTCCATGAGATGGCGTGCATGGCGCATGTCCGCCGCAAGTTCGTTGACATCTTTCAGTCGCAAGGATCGCAAATCGCCGAAGAAGCCATCCGGCGCATCGCACTTCTCTATGCCGTCGAAAAGGCGGCGCGTGGGTTGCCACCCGAGGAACGGGCCGCGCTGCGCCAGACAGACGCCGCACCGGTCTTTGATGATCTGGAGAATTGGCTTGATGCCCAATTGAACCGCATTTCAGGCAAATCCGAACTGGCCAAGGCCATCCGATATGCTCTTGGACGTATGAACAAAATGCGCGGATATCTAGAAAACGGCTTTCTGGAACTCGACAATAATTGTGCAGAAAGATCAATTCGTTGCGTGGCCTTGGGCAGAAAGAATTACCTCTTCGTGGGCTCCGAAGGCGGAGGTAAAGCAGCGGCGATAGCCTACACTCTGATCGAAACTGCCAAGCTCAACAAAGTCGATCCACAAGCCTGGCTCACTTGGGTTCTCGCCCAAATCGCCGACCACAAGATCACACGCATCGACGAACTCCTCCCTTGGCGTTACGCGGCCACAGCAGCGTAACAGGACCTGCTAAAACACGATAGAGCGACCAGACCAAACGGGTACCTATGGGCTCATACCGGACCTTAGCTGCAAGATGCACCAACTTCCGCTTCGCGGGACTTTGTTACCGTTCAGGTCTTCTTACAACGATCCCAAAGCTCTTGATCACGTTGGCCTATCATCGAGCCATAAACCATCTCATCTAGGCACTCGTTTTTGTAATTCTCAAAAAGATATTTTGCATCCAATATGAGCACAGACTTTCGGTTAACAAAGACTGGGATTGGATGAAACCGTAAGCTCAAACTTGCTCCCTGCAACAGCGTAGAATTTCCAGATTTAGAATTCGCGACTTCCTCGACATCAATCCCTAACTGAGATGCAATCTCCACATTCTTAATGTCTTCGAAC
>JBDWGM010000014.1:0-18165 GCA_039975755.1 Paracoccaceae bacterium
CGCGTTTGGCAGATGTTTCGAGCCGGGCATTAAATGCGCTGGAAGCAACCGGGGATCGCCTGGAAAGCAGCTTGTCACAAAATGCACGCTTTGATGCGTTGCTGGAAAGTGCGCTGGAATATGCCGCAGCGGGCAAAGCCGCCGGAGAGACGGAGGCAAAAGCGATGGGTGAGACTGCGGATCGCGCATTGGCGATGTTGGATGTTGCCATCTGCGACGCAGAGCAAAGTCAGCAAGCCGTCGCGCGCACCGGTGATATGCTTGATCGGGCGTTGCAGGCGAGCGAGCGGCTAGAAGGCGAAATTGCTGACAGAGACCGCAAAATAGAGAGTAATACCGCCACCGTCGAAAAGGTGCTTGAGATGTCGGAACGGGCTGTGGCCCTTGCTGGGTCAAGTGACACCAGCCCGCGCAAACGCAGCTTTTGGCAATGGCTGATGGGGAAATGAGGGTGATCCTCTCAAATAGAGAAAAAACAAGGAGATGGGTTGAAGCATATGTCAGGAACGGATGATCTGATCCGCCAGTACGAGGCCCGCTTGGCCGCGTTCGAGGAGCGGTTGCAAAAAATCGAAACCACAGGTGGATCGGCGACAGAAGCTTTGTCCCAACAACGCCGCTCTGGCCCGCACGGGACAGGTTTGCGTCTTGGTGTGGATGTAGGGGGGACGTTTACGGACCTGCTGTTGCTTGATGAAAAGAACGGGCGCACATTTACGGCCAAGGTGCCATCCACCCCTGCGGATAGTTCCATCGGCGTGCTCAACGGTATTGAGAAGATTTGCAAGACTGCTGGGATCAGCACGACCGACATTACCGAGGTGCTGCACGGCACAACCGTTGCAACCAATACAGTTTTGACCAACTCCGGCGCGTTAGTCGGGCTCGTTACCTCCAAAGGCTACAGAGACACGCTGCAAATTGCGCGTTCCTTTGTGCCCGGCGGTTTGGGCGGCTGGGTGATCTGGAACAAGACGGAGCCATTAGCCCCTCTTGAGCTGACCATTGAAGCAGACGAACGGATGGACGCCCAAGGTAATGTGTTGGTGCCGCTGGACGAGGCACAGATCCGCAAAGACCTGAAAACGCTCCTGAAGTCAGGCATCGAGGCGCTGACGATTGCGCTGTTCAACGGTTATACAAACGACGCGCACGAACGCCGGATCGCTGAGATAGCGCAAGAGATAGCGCCGAACATTCCGGTCTCTACCTCGGCAGCGGTCATGCCAGAGATGTATGAATACGAGCGCACGGAAACGACCGTGGTGAACTCCTATGTGCGTCCCGTGGTTGAGAAATACGTCGACAACCTGCAGGCCGAATTGCGCAAGCGCATGGGCAATGATGTGCTGCTGCAAATCCTGCGTTCTGATGGGGGCCTTAGCTCGGCTCAGGCAGCGATGGAGCACCCGGTCAACCTGCTGATGTCCGGACCTGCGGGCGGTGTATCCGGCGCGCTTTGGATCGCAAAACAGGCGGACTTCCAGAACCTGCTGACCTTTGACATGGGGGGCACCTCCACGGACGTCGCCCTGATCCAAAACGGTGTCGCGCGTACCCGGCGCGAAACGCGGGTGGGTGACGTAACCGTACGTGCACCCTCAATCGATGTGCGTACGGTGGGGGCGGGCGGTGGCTCAATCTCCTACGTGCCGGAGTTGACGAAGGCCTTGCGTGTTGGCCCGCAATCGGCGGGCGCGGATCCGGGGCCAGCGGCGTACAATAAGGGTGGCGAAGAACCTACTGTGACGGACGCCAATGTGGTGCTGGGTTATTTGCCCTCTGGGGCCAAGCTGGGCGGTGACATGGAAATCAGCCGTCCCAAGGCAGAGGCTGCGGTCAAGAAAATCGCGGACGCCATCGGCACCTCGCTGGAAGACGCTGCGGAAGGGATCATTCGGATCGTCAACGAAAACATGTGTGGTGCGCTGCGGCTGGTCTCGGTCGAGCAAGGCTATGACCCGCGTGATTTTGCGCTGATCGGGTTCGGCGGAGCGGGACCATTGCACGCCAATGCGCTATCGCGATTGGTCGGCTCATGGCCGACAATCATTCCGCCGGGTCCGGGTGTGCTGTGTGCTTACGGCGACGCTACAACGCGTCTGCGCAACGAGGCAACGCAGACCTATGTAACACCCGTCAGCAACACCAGCGACGCCGAAATTTCGCGGATGTTGAAAGAGCTGGAAGAAAGTGCCGGCCAAGACCTCGCCGCCGAAGGTGTGTCTGCTCATGAACAGGATGTGTTCTACCAGATCGACATCCGCTACAAAGGCCAAGGCATGAAACTGACTGTTGATGTCAGCCCCGAAGACTTTGCGCGGGATGGGCTTGCTGGTGTCGCCAGCAGCTTTGATGCCGAGCATGAGCAGCTATTCACCTTTGCGCTGGATGCGGAACACGAACTTGTTGGCCTGCGCGCGGTGGTGCAGGGAGCAGAGAAGAATTTCATCAATACTGAAGGTGCCAAAGCAGGCAAAGATGCCTCTGGCGCGCGGGTCATGGCGACCAAGATGTATGCGGATGCTGGTTGGCATGACGCGTATATCTATGACCGTTCCAAACTCAAACCCGGCAATGAAGTCCAAGGCCCTGCCGTGGTGACCGAAATGGATAGCACCTCGGTTATCCTGCCAGACCACATCGGTGAAATCGACGACGTCGGGAACATCCTGATCTGGCCTGCAAACCACAATAGAAACCGCTGAGACGAGGAGAGAAAACAATGGTAGCACAGGTAATTGAGACCAATTCCACACCGTTCTCTCGGGTTGATGTGGACCCCATCACGCTTGATATCGTAGAGAACGCCCTGCGCAATGCGCGCAATGAAATGGACGCAGTTCTGTTCCGCACGGCGATGAGCCCCGGTATCCGCGAACAGCACGACGCTTTCCCGTTGATCGCCAATCAAGATGGCAAAATGGTGGTCGGACAGTTCGGCAGCTTCCTTTATGGCTTTATGCAAGGCTACGAGGGCACGGTGGAAGATGGCGACATATTTATCACCAACGACCCTTACTCTTGTAATGGTGCAGTCAGCCATCTGAACGACTGGCTGTTGATGATGCCCATCTTTCATGAGGGCAAGCTGGTCAGCTGGGCCGCAATGTTTGGTCATATGACCGACGTGGGCGGCAAAGTGCCGGGATCGCTGCCGACAGACGCCAAGATGATCTACGAAGAGGGCATGATCATCCCCCCCACCAAGATTTATCGTGGTGGCGAACTGCAATCCGAACTCTTGAACATCATGCTGCACAACACGCGGATGCCAGAGTGGAACAAGTCCGACTTCTTTGCCATTATCGCGGGTCTGCGTCTGGCTGAACGGCGCGTGCGCGAGAACATCGAACGTTTTGGCACAGACATCTATATCAGCGCGATGGAGGATATGCTGGACCGGAACAAAGCGGCGATGGGCGCGATCATTCAGATGATCATTCCCGAAGCTGTGGATGGCAAGAAGGCTTATTTCGAGGATTGGATTGACGACGATGGGATGGGCAATGGCCCCTACAAGATTGCCTGTCATCTGCATCGCGAAGGAGAAATTGCGTACTTTGATTTCACCGGCTCGGACCCGCAGTCGTTCAGCTCGATCAATTTCCTGCTCAACGAAGAAATGTTCAAGATGTTCTTCGGCGCATTTACGATCAACCTGTTTGATCCACAGATTCTGTTCAACGATGGGTTCTATGATCTAGTTGACGTCTACATCCCAGAAGGCTGTATCCTGAAACCACAAAAGCCCGCTGCGCTGTCCTGCCGAACCCACATGCTAGGTCGGATTTTTGATCTGATGGGTGGCTTGCTGGGACAGGGGGCACCCGATGCGCTTAATGCTGCCGGCTTCTCTGATTCACCCCACTTCATGTATTCTGGGTTCGATAAGGACGGTGACTGGTATCAGCTGTTCCAGATCGGCTTTGGCGGTGTGCCGGGGCGGCCTGCGGGCGATGGTCCTGACGGACATTCCATGTGGCCAGCGTTTACCAATGTGCCCAATGAGTTCCTTGAGGCGTATTTCCCACTGCGCATCCGTGAATATGCGACCATCCCAGACAGTGGCGGCGCGGGTGTGCATCGCGGCGGCAATGGCATCACCATTGCCTACGAAATGCTGGAGGCGGGCGAGGTTTCTATCCACGATGATCGTTGGCTGACCTATCCATGGGCCGTGAACGGCGGAGAGCCGGGCGTGCGGTCCACCAAGCGATTGGTACGCGTTGACGGGGGCGAGGAAAATATCCCCTCCAAATGCGACCGGATCGCGGTGCAGCCGGGGGATATCTTGTACTTCAAC
The DNA here is from genome assembly GCA_039975755.1 of Paracoccaceae bacterium. GTDB lineage: Bacteria > Pseudomonadota > Alphaproteobacteria > Rhodobacterales > Rhodobacteraceae > JABSSA01. Next base: position 4,307 of record JBDWGM010000014.1, read on the forward strand.
ACTTGGGGTGGCGGCGGCTGGGGCAACCCGCTGGAGCGTGATCCCGAACTGGTGCTGAAGGACGTCAAACGGGGACTGGTGACGGTCAATGGGGCCAAACGCTACGGTGTTGTGGTCAAATCCGGCAGGGTCGATACCGCAGCCACCACCGAGCTGCGCGAGACCATGGAAGGCAAACGCGGGGAGCAGGAGCTGTTCAATCGCGGGTTCTCCTCCATCGAGGAGCTCAAGGGTCGTTGCCTGAAAGAGACCGGGTTTGAGCCCCCCGCAACCCCGGTATTTCGGGGCCAATTCGCACGGGCGGCTGAGTAATGGCAGAGAACCTTGACCAGAACTATGAAAAGGCTGGCTATCATGCCCGCCAATCATGGGGCAAATGCCCCGCAGTGCTGCTGGTTGATTTTGCCAAAGCCTACTTTGATCCTGCGGCACCGCTTTATGGTGGGGAAGGTTGCCAGATCGCTTTGGACAATTCTGCGATACTGGCGGATGCTGCCCGTGCCGCAGGTGTTCCGGTGATTTTCACGGAAGTGAAATACCAGCCCGGTGGCAGTGATGGCGGCGCATTTTATGCGAAAGTCCCCGCACTTTCCTGTTTCGACGCTGGGGCTGAAACCCAGAAACTGATGCCGCCGTTAGAGATCAAGGAAAACGATATCTTGATTTCCAAACAATACCCCAGCGGTTTCTTTGGCACTTCGCTGGCCTCGACATTGCACTTCATGAACATCGACACGTTACTGTTGTGCGGTGTGACCACATCCGGCTGCGTGCGCGCGACTTGCATCGACAGCATCAGCCACGGCTTTGTGACGCTAGTGGTAGAGGACGGCGTTGGCGATCGTGCGGATGAACCGCATCAAGCCAACCTGTTCGATATGAGTGCAAAATACGCTGACCTCATCACCACCAAAGGCGCAATCGATTACTTTGACAGTTTAAAATAACAAACCAAAGGGAGAGAAGAAATGAAACATTTGATGACAGCCGCCGTCACGGCACTGGCTCTAGGAAGCCCGGCACTTGCGGATATGGACGCGGCCAAAGCGTTGATCGCAAAACACAGCCAACTGCCCACCTTTGAGGCCCCCGGCCCAGCGTTTGATGCAAAAAGCTGCATGGCGGACAAGAAGATGTTCATCATTCCTCTGACCAACGCAAACCCGTTCAACGCAGCGATCAGCCAAGGTTTTGTGGATGCGGCTGCTATGGTAGGGTTTGAGCTGCGCGACTGGGAAACGCAAATGGACCCAGCCGGGTGGATCCAAGGCATTAACACTGCCGTGGCCGAAGGGTTTGACCTGATCGACATGCAGGGTGGTCTGCCCCCTGAGTTTTTGGTGCCACAAATCACTGAGGCCAAAGCCGCAGGCGTCAAAGCCACAGCGACCCACAACTGGGATGCGACCACGCAAGAAACACCTGAGTTCATGGATGGCGCTGCCAATACCGACTACTTAACCATCGGCAACATCATCGCCGCATGGGCCATGGTCCAAACTGAAGGCAAGGTAAACGCATTAGTGCTTGGCCCGGATGAGATCACACCCACAGGCCCGCTGCGCGATGCAATCCTTGGCTATCTCAAGGACAACTGCCCCGATTGTCAGACCAAATACATCAATGTGCCGGTCAACGATTGGGCAACCCAAGGTCAGTCAGCGGTGCAGAACGCGCTGCTTGCAGACCCAAGCATCAATTATGTGCTGCCCGTTTATGACTCCATGTCGCAGTTCATCGTGCCCGCCATCCAGATCGCCAACTCAAACGCCAAGATTGTTAGCTACAACGGCACGCCTTTCGTGCTCGACATGATGCGCGAGGCGGACATCGTTGAGATGAACGTGGGTGAGAGCCTTGGCTGGGTTGGCATGGCGGGCACAGACGCCAACATGCGCCTGCTTTGCGGTCTGGATCCTGTCACCAAGCTGAACACGCCTGCCTACATCTTTACGGATGAAAACGTGGCAATGGCGGGCACCCCAGCGACGTTTAACGACGGTTACGGAGACGTACACACTGCGGGCTTTAAAGCGCTCTGGGGTCTTGAGTGAACGTAGCCAACCACACTCGCGGCATTCCTTTTGGGGGTGCCGCACTTGAGATTGAACACCTGTCAAAGCAGTTCGGTGGCACCTATGCGCTGAACGATGTGTCCTTGCATGTGGCCCGTGGCGAAGTTCACGGGTTGCTTGGCTCTAACGGGTCTGGAAAATCTACTTTGATCAAGGTCTTGGCCGGGTTTCATACCCCTGAGCCAGGGGCGTCGATCCGCCTCTATGACCAGTCTCTACCCTTGCCAGTGTCCGGTGTGAAAGCCCGCGCGATGGGTCTTGCCTTTGTCCACCAGCACCTTGGGCTGATCGGCTCTCTTTCGGTGACAGAAAACCTGTTTCTGAACAAATTGGCAACGGAAGACGGCTGGGGCCTCAACTGGAACGCGCTGCATCGCGAAGCCTCTGATATTTTTTCACGCTTCGATCTTGCCATCAACCCTCGTGCTGAAGCCGCGCAACTTTCACCCGTCCAACAAGCTCTGCTGGCCATTGTACGCGCCTACGAAGAACTGCGCCATGCCAGCGAAGACCATGCCGACCGCCCCGGCGTTCTTGTGCTGGACGAACCCACGCCCTTTCTGCCGCGCGCAGGTGTTGAGCAATTGTTCCGCCTTGTGCGCCAATGCACCGACCTTGGTGCGAGTGTCATTTTCGTGAGCCACGACGTGGATGAAGTGCGCGAAATCACGGATCGTGCAACCATCCTGCGCGATGGGCAGCTGATCGACACGCTCGAAACGGCGCACACCTCGCACGAAGGATTTGTCGAACCAATCATCGGACGTTATCTGGAAGACTACGGCGGCCATGCAAAATCCCTCAACGATGCGGAAACACGCGTGCGGGTCACTGATCTTGCGGGGCCAGGGGTGGGGCCGCTTAACTTTGACATTGCCAAAGGGGAGATCCTCGGTCTCACGGGATTGATCGGATCTGGCTGCGATGAGGTGCCAGCACTCACCTATGGTGCGCGGGCAGCAGGCGCTGGCACGATTGAGCTAGATGGAGAAATAAGACCTCTTGCGCAGATGACCCCAGAGGAGGCTCTGGATTGGGGCATGGCATATCTGCCGGCGGATCGATTGGGTGCTGCCGGGGTCGGATCATTGCCCGTAGCGGACAATACAGCAATGCCCGTCTTTGATCGCCTGCGCAAAGGTCTGGGCCTGACCGCCCGCGCTATTGAGCAACATGCCCATGGCCTTGGAGCAAGGGCGGGAGTGAAGCCAAACGTGCCCACGCTTCCGCTTGAGGCGCTTTCGGGTGGTAATGCCCAAAAAGCCCTGATGGCGAAATGGCTGCAGATCGAACCTCGCGTGCTGTTGTTGGATGAACCCACCCAAGGCGTAGACGTAGGCGCGCGCCAACAATTGTGGGACGCGCTGGATCGTGCGGCAGAGGGTGGCGCGTGTATCCTCGTTGGCTCGACCGACTATGACCAGCTTGCGCAAATCTGTCACCGCGTGCTGATCTTTGCCCGTGGTCAGATCGTGGCAGAACTCATGGGCGCAGAGTTAACACAAGAAACGATTGCCGAACATTGTTATCGCTCGATGACAGAGTTGGCCTGAGGATGAGTATGGACCAAAATAACTACGAAGACCGCGTTGCCGCGCTTGAAAAGCGCATCAGCGATCTGGAAAACCAGACAACGCAGCACAACGCGACACCTCGTGAAAGCTGGAAATCATGGGCCGAGAAATACGGCCTCGTGGTTGCGTGGATTGTGATCATCCTTGTGCTCGGCACGTTTAAACCTGCGCAGATGTTTGCATGGAATTCCTATGCCACCATGTTCGGATCCAATGCGATGGTGGTGGTGCTGACCCTGGCCTTAATCATCCCACTGACCACGGGGGATTTTGACCTGTCTGTAGCAGGCACCATGGGGCTTAGCTCGATGGTGATTGCGGTGTTGAATGTGAAGTTGGGCTTGCCGATCCCCGGCGCCATTGTCCTTGCTCTGCTCACAGGGGCGTTGGTGGGCGCGATAAATGCGTTCTTTATAATATATTTCGGTGTATTTTCGCTGATTGTGACGCTTGGCACAGGGTATTTCATATCGGGCATGATCCTGTGGATCGCGGACAGTGGCACCATTGCGGGCGTGTCTATTGGGCTGGTCAAAGCCGTGATTCTAACCCGTTTCCTAGGCATACCTGTGGGGTTCTACTACGCGCTGATCCTCACAGTCACTATCTGGTATCTGTTTCAGTACACCGCCCTTGGGCGACGCATGTTGTTTGTGGGTCGGGGGCGCGAGGTTGCGCGGCTGTCAGGGGTCAACGTCACCCGCATGCGCACTGGCGCGCTGATCGCGTCCTCTACTTTGGCGGCCTTTGCTGGCGTGCTATACACTGGCATGCGCGGCGTGGCTGATCCATCCTCCGCGTTGGCGTTCCTATTGCCAGCCTTCGCAGCAGCCTTCCTTGGGTCGACGGCAATTTATCCCGGCAGGTTCAATGCGCCGGGTGCTTTTGTGGCGGTCTATTTCCTGTCTACCGGGATTATGGGCCTGAACTTCCTTGGCGTGGACAGCTTTGTACAAAACCTGTTCTATGGCGGCGGACTGGTGATTGCGGTTGCTATCTCGCAATTGATCCGGGGCCGCAAATCTATGGATGGTTGATGGAGCTTAACCTAGCTGGGAAACATCTACTGATGACCGGTGCCTCAAAGGGCATTGGGTATGCGAATGCGTTGTCCTTTGCCCGCGAAGGCTGCCAGATCACACCGGCGTCGCGCCGCATGGAGGCTTTGGAAAGGGCCGCCGCGATGCTGCACTCGCAAACCGGAGCAACAATCCATTCTCACGCCGCTGACCTCTCCAGTGACAAGGATCGTGCGCACCTTTTCGATGCATTGCCCAAGATCACCCCCCCTTGTGAATGACGCAGGCGCAATCCAATCGAGTCCCATGTCTGCCTGCTCAATGGAGGATTGGCGCACCGGGTTTGAGCTACGGGTCTGGGGCTACATCCATCTGTGTATGCTCTACGCGCCTGCGATGCGGGCGCGTGGTTCAGGAACAATCGTCAACATTATCGGCATGGGCGGACGTGCTATGCGGTCTTCTTAGTCCATCGCAGCGGCAGGTAACGCGGCCTTGATCAGGTTCACCAATGCGCTTGGGGCCGTGCGTGTCAGGCAAGTCGATGCCGATCTGGCTGATGCTGCGGTGCATCCGAGGTCGACTTTGAGCCCAAAATCACCGATACTGGACAACCTAGGAAGGGCGGCTTCCGCAAGTGATCAACCAAACACAAGCTCAAGCTCAAGAAGCGTCATACCAATCTGAAGCCAGAATTATTTTGAGGCTGCCAAAAGTGCATAGACCACGGCTGTGATGTCACGCGCGACGTCGTCCTGGGTGCTTGCATTTCTGTGAATACCGAACGCGCAAGACAGGATGAGATGCGTTAGTTCGCTTGGGTTCGTGTACCCTGCCTCGGAAATCATACCCTCGATCCGTTTGGCGACGTCAGTATTAAGCTTTTCAAACGCGTGGCCGGCGTACAGGACCTTGTCTTCCATCATTTGGGCGACATGAGGCGATTGAAGCATATCGAATACAACGGAGTATTTGGCCACCAAGGCTGCAGTCAGGCGGTCTTCAACGCGACCAGATTTTGAGAACTCAGCGTCCATCAATGCCCATAAATCATCCAGTATGGATGCAATCATGGCCTGAAAAATAGCGTTTTTGTCTTTGTAACGGCTGTACAAGGTCGGTTTGGCAATACCAGCCGTTTCCGAAATGGCTGCCATGGTCGTTGCACGGAGCCCTCGTTCAAAAAACAGGGTCTTCGCGGCGCTGAGTATCTGATTTTGTCGTTGATCGTTCATGGGGCCAACATCGGTTTCCGGTGCGCTGACGTCAATCGCCAAAAAACAAATCTCGTTGGCTTGAATTTACGATTTGAACGATTATTGTTAGTTTCGTAGTTTCGTAGTTTCGTAGTTTCGTAGTTTCGTAGTTTTGGAGAAGACAATGAAGACAGTACTACTTACGGGTGTCACAGGGTTTCTGGGTGGCCATCTGGCTGTGGCTTTGCTGCGCGCTGGTTATAGGGTTCGCGGTAGTCTGCGGACGCCTTCGCGCAGCGTTGAGACCAAAAAAGCCGTTAAAGAGGCAGGGGGAGATGTCAGCCATCTTGAGTTTGTGGAGCTGGACCTGACCAAGGATGCAGGCTGGGCTGAAGCTTGCAATGGCGTGGATTATCTGGTTCACGCGGCATCCCCTTTTGTGACGTCCATGCCAAAGGACAAGGCGGAGCTGATCACCCCAGCGGTTGAGGGCACAAAGCGCGCGTTGACCGCAGCCCGTGATGCGGGTGTTGCACGGGTCGTATTGACGTCATCTATCGCGGCGATTGTGCCGGGGCGGGGCAAATCAGGGCCAAGCCATTTGGACGCATCCGATTGGGCCGATCCGGATGGGGACGTGAATGCATATGTGGAAAGCAAAATTCGCGCCGAAAAGAAGGCCTGGGATATTCTGAAGCCGGGGACGACCAAAACAGAGCTGGCCGTGATTAATCCAGCCTTTATCGTTGGACCATTGCTGGATTCTGATCCGGGAACGTCGGGTGCTTTGTTTCAGCGGTTCTTGCGCGGTGAAATCCCAGTTGCGCCACATCTTTACATGCATTCGGTCGACGTGCGCGATTTGGCGGATATGCATGTCGCTGCGCTAACCGCCCCTGCTGCCGCTGGCATGCGCTCGATCGCCAGCTTTGAGGCATATTCGATCATGCAGATCGCGACCTGTCTGAAAAAGGCATTCCCAGCTTACAGCAAAAAGGTGCCAAAGTTTCAGGCACCCGATTGGTTCATCCGGCTTGTCGCCTTGGTTGATGCAGACGTACGAGGAAGCCTCAAAGAGTTGGGCTATAATCCGACCTTGGACGAAGCACCCGGCCGCGCGTTATTGGGCCGCGCGCCAATCCCCGTTGCCGACAGTTACGTCGCTATGGCGCAACGTTTGATTGAGCGCAAATTGGTGTGATAAGCAAATGTTGGGATACGGGGTGTGGCCCAGATCAAGCGCCACACCCCAATCCTAACAGGATAGTATCAATCGTTCAGCGTCCGAAACCGGCGATTTGCGCACTCGCAGCGAAAGTCCGCAATGACAGGCCGCATCGCAGCATGCGAGGTGGTCGTTAGATGTCGGCTTTCGCCGTCTTGAATGACCGCTTTCACCGATCCGCAATAAGATGTTTGCAGGTGCAGCTAAGGTCCGGTTTCCGCCCCCCTCATCAGGGATTTTCTGTCTCTTCACCTCTATTTGCACGGCAGACAGCACTTTGCATCGCATCAAAATGCTCGTGTGACATCAGCACAAAACGCGGCTTTCCATACCGCGTGATCTTGACTGGTTCACATTGAGCAACCTCAAGGATCTCCATCGTACTGCGCGTCAATTGGGTCATTGAAAAGACTTTCATATCTTGTCCTCATTGCCGACTAGGTGCTGATTTCTACCCCATGTTCAACATCACCCCAGTGCTTGTTTGGAGGCAACTTCTTTGCCCGCCGCGCGATATCGGCAAAGGTGACTGGCATGAAGTTCCATACATCTACGCCAACATTCACGGAATTGCGCGACCCGCGCCAGTTGTCGTGAACGTGACCGAAGAACTGCAGTGCGCCCCTGCGGGCGTGGTTCCAAGTGATCATTGGGTAGTGGCTAAGTGTGTTGAACTGGTTTTGCGGCCCGTCTCGAAGCTCTGCGAAATGGGAAACTGAATCCCAGGGTAGCTCCAGTGTTGGATTGTGATCATGGTTGCCAATAACCAGATGGCGTTCTGCACCCGGCAACTGGTTGAAAATTTGCTCGACATAAGCACTGTCCTTAGCTTTGGAGCCAAAGGCAAAATCGCCCAGAATCCATAGCTGGTCTTCTGAGCCAACCACCTTCCACATGTTTTCCAACATCACTGCATCCATCTGCGATGCTGACACGAAGGGGCGGTTACAAAATCGCATGATATTTTCATGGCCGAAATGCGTGTCGGCTGTATACCAGATTGTCATTGAGCATTCTTTCGGTGCAGTTAGCTCGCCAGAGCCCGAAATTCCTCCGGAATGTAGTCGAGCGCCAATAATTTCAGAAAAAGCAGATTCAGAGGCAATTGCGTCTCCATCCACTGCACTTTTTCTGCGTCAATACTTAGATTAAAACCACCCGACTTGTTGAGAGAAACGCAAATTTCTCGCCCGTTTTGAAAGTCCCAAAGCAACTCGCAAAATGGAACTTTTCCATTGTTAGGATGCATTGAAAGGCTAGAACACTGAGCCAAGATTGTTGGCAATACATCCGCAAAGACAGCCCATACCTGTTGTTGCTCCTGTGTTTCCAATGTTTGAAAATTAGAAGTGGACTGCGACGCAGCCGACTTTAACGCCAGTACAGGTGCAAGCTTCGATAGGATAGCTTCCTTGCTATGTGAGACATCAACTGCTTTCACACTTACCATCTCAACACCCCACCTGTGAGCCGTCGATGGCGACTGAAACCAGAGATATTTGCGAAACACCCAAAGCGCAAAACAGGTCTGCACGAGTTGTATGTATTCTTGGCATTATTACCCACCTTATATGTATAATCTGATTTTTAGATAATCTGAAAATAAGATTACTGGAAGTGTTCGAGGCATCATACGGACACTCAATTGACCAAAACACTTCACACCGACGGACATCTGGCGCTTATTGAGGCGTTAATTTTGGCCCGTAAGTCACAGAAACTCTCTCAGGCAGCCTTGGCGGAACGGTTGAAGTGTCACCAATCGTTCGTCGCGCGGATCGAGTCCGGCCAGCGGCGTATTGACGTGCCCGAATTGGTGATCATAGCGCGTGCGCTCGATGTGCCTGCGGAATACTTCTTCGATGCAGTTATCAAGGCCGTTCCATCTGGAGAACGGATTTAATAACCTGATTTTGTTAAATAATTACGCATGCCATGAAAGAAATTCATGGCTTTGGACGTGGCCAAGTCATGAACGCTGCGTCCCAAAATTTCTGCAAACAGCAAACTCAAGATAGAAACGGCTTCACCCCGAAAGCATCGTTGTGAAGCCGCTCAATGTACAACCTATGTGTAGATAATGGACCCAAGTTAGAACGAAATGGGCGACCTATGGGTCACTTCACAACGTCCACAGTTACATAAAATTATGTCAACCACATTTGGAAAAGCCGCAACTTGCGCAGGTCATGCAGCCTTCACTCATTCGCATTTCATAACTTCCGCAGGATGAACAGGCTCTTCCTTTAGGCGTATCCAAGCTCGCAATTTGAGCTGCCTTTGGGTCCGTCTTCAGCCCCAATCCTTCACCTTCAAGGAAACCAGTGCGGATCATGTGTTGTTCTATGACCCCCCCGATAGCGGCAAGAATTGACGGGATGTATTTACCCTGCACCCATGCCCCGCCTCTTGGGTCAAAGACGGCCTTCAATTCTTCCACAACAAAGGATACGTCGCCCCCGCGTCTAAACACAGCAGAAATCATGCGCGTGAGGGCGACGGTCCAAGCGAAGTGTTCCATATTCTTGGAGTTGATAAATACTTCGAATGGGCGACGCTGTTGGCCGATCACCAGATCGTTGATCGTAATGTACAATGCGTGTTCGCTGTCGGGCCATTTGACTTTGTAGGTATGGCCTTCCAAAGATTCCGGCCGATCCAGTGGTTCGGACATGTAAATAACTTCTGCACCTGTATCCACTTGCGGCGCTTTGTCCGATGTCTCTGAGACACTTAGAACCGACCCGGTCACATCGTTGGGGCGGTAGGTCGTGCATCCTTTGCAGCCTTGATCCCACGCTTGCATATAGACATCTTTGAAGTCTTCGAAACTGATGTCTTCAGGGCAGTTGATCGTTTTAGAAATACTGGAATCGACCCATTTCTGGGCTGCCGCCTGCATTTTCACATGATCAGACGGGGCGAGTGTTTGGGCGTTTACGAAATGATCAGGCAACGCGCGATCACCAAATTTATCGCGCCACATCTGAACCGCGTAATCGACAACCTCTTCTTCGGTGCGACTGCCATCCTTTTGCAGAACTTTGCGCGTATAGGCATAGGCGAAAACGGGTTCGATGCCCGAAGACACGTTGCCTGCATATAAGGAAATCGTGCCGGTCGGAGCAATCGACGTAAGCAGCGCGTTTCGAATGCCGTGTTCGCGGATTGCATCGCGGACGTCACCGTCCATTTGCTGCATTGCCCCGGAGCCCAAGAATGGATCGGCATCGAACAGAGGAAAGGCCCCTTTTTCTTTCGCCAGATCTACGGAGGCCAAATAAGCAGCGCGTGCAATGGCTTTCATCCAAGTTTCGGTTTGTGCTGCAGCTTCGTCAGATCCATAACGCAAGCCCAGCATCAACAGCGCATCCGCCAACCCAGTAACGCCAAGGCCGATGCGCCGCTTTGCTTGGGCTTCACGGGCCTGAGCTTCCAATGGGAACCGTGATGCATCTACGACATTGTCCATCATCCGCACGGATGTCGCGACAAGCTCGTTCAACGCTTCAATGTCCAGTTTAGCCGCCTCTTCGAAAGGTTGGGTAACCAAGCGCGATAGATTGATCGATCCGAGCAGGCACGCGCCATACGGTGGCAACGGTTGTTCGCCGCAAGGGTTCGTCGCTGCAATTGTCTCGCAGTACTGAAGGTTGTTTGCGTTGTTGATGCGGTCGATGAAAATAACGCCGGGTTCTGCGTAATCATAGGTGGCTTGCATTATGGCATTCCACAAATCCCGCGCTTCGACGGTTTTGTAGATTTTACCATCAAACTTCAGATCCCATGATCCATCGGCTTTTACCGCGTCCATAAATGCGTCTGTGACCAGTACAGATACGTTGAACATGCGCAGGCGAGCTGCATCCGATTTGGCGGTGATAAAGTCATAGATATCGGGGTGGTCACATCGCATCGTGGCCATCATCGCACCGCGACGGGATCCGGCCGACATAATCGTGCGGCACATGGAATCCCACACGTCCATAAAGCTAAGCGGGCCAGAGGCATCCGCAGCGACACCTTTGACCCCCGCCCCTTTCGGACGAATTGTCGAAAAATCATACCCAATGCCGCCGCCCTGCTGCATTGTCAGCGCTGCTTCCTTCAACATCTCAAAGATGCCGCCCATGCTGTCGGGAATAGTGCCCATGACAAAACAATTGAACAACGTCACCGACCGCGCCGTGCCGGCCCCTGCAGTTATCCGTCCAGCCGGCAGAAATTTAAAATCGTCAAGCGCGTCGTAAAAGTGGTCTTCCCATTTTTCTGGATTGTCTTCTACCTTTGCCAAATCGCGCGCGATACGCCGCCACGTGTCTTCGATCGTGGCGTCCAATGGCTGTCCATCCGCATCCTTAAAGCGATATTTCATATCCCAAATTTGCTCGGCTATCGGCGCGGCGAAACGTGTCATAGTGATTCCTTGGGGGTCAAGATGCTGGGTCATAAACGTAGCTCAATCCACAAGTGTTTGCACCTGTTTTCGAATGCCCTACTATATAGGGTGTGGTATGGGGGCGACTCTGTGGATAAGTCCAAGATAAATCTTGTAAAATTATGCGTTGGTGCCGAACGGGTCGAGGATTTGATCGAATGGCATGCCAATCCGCGATCGCGTGCGCCAAACGGCGAACGGCGGCATGTTACACGCATGTGGCCGAAACAAAGCGACGCATTGCTGAATGGCGGTTCGCTCTATTGGGTGTTTAAAGGGCTGGTCTTGTGCAGACAAAGCATCTTGCGTCTGGACGAGGTTCAAGGTGACGACGGGATTGTGCGCTGTGGTATTGTTTTGGCAGACGAAATCGTGCGTACCCAAGCTCTGCCCAAGCGTCCCTTTCAAGGTTGGCGTTACCTAAAACCTGAGGATGCCCCCAAGGACTTACGCAAAGGGGCAAAGCCCGAACCGGCACTGCCTGCTGATCTTAGCCGCGCACTTGCAGAGATTGGCGTGATCTAAAATCGACCAGGCGTGTCAGTGATCGGATGGTTTGCGTTCCAATCGCTGAAAGGTAAGTCGCGCCAAGCGGATGGGCCGTTGCGCCCGATCCAATTTTGAACCGTGCAAGACTGGGACGTGTTTCCGTGTCTATCAGACCCAGATCAATCCACCCAAATCCACGCTTTGCGAACCATTCAGACGCTGTCCACAAAAGCAAATTATGCGCATGCAAGTCCCGTCCTGCCTGATTTGACCAACCAATGTGATAAGTCGCGGCATTGCCATGGCACAAGAATAGCATCGCGGCCACTGGTTTGCCTTTGTGCCGCGCCACACATAACCGCGTTGATTTGGGCCCATTTGCCTGCCGCCAAGCGATCGTGAACTCCGACGGCAAGGCCCTGTACCTCATTTCTTTGGATTGTTGCACCTCTCGGTCCAGCAACCAATGTTCCGTATCACCGGGCATACCTGATTGATCGACCTTTAATCCACTGTCCTGAGCCCGCCGCAATCGGTTGCGCCACTTGCCATGCTGGCGCATCAATCGATCCTCTGATGTGCCGTCCAGATTTAAATACGCGTGAGTGGCCCCGGTGAACAACGGCAGTAGTTTTGTAGACTTGGCAGGGTCCTGACCAACCAATGGTTCGCTGATAACAATGAAAGCACGATTGGTGCGCCTTAGGGCTCGGACAAGATCGTCCAACCCTTTCGCCGCTTGATCCAGTGATACCGGATATGGCCAGATTGGTCCCCTTGCCAATTGAGCCACGTGACCAATCACTGGCAATCGGCGACGCAAAATTTGTGCATATGCGCGCGGCTGGGTCGCAGATCCGGCGACATAGCTTTGCACTTGCGACCCCATGATTTGACAGGTGCGCGTATAATGAACGTGTTGCTGCATCGGGACAGTCAGGTCACCGGGTAAATCGCCAGACAGATCAGGTATTGGACGCCATTCCATAGACCACATTAACGGAATGCAAACCTAAGAGGTGGTTAATGACCTCATGAAACTTCCTGGAACAGTACTGGGCGTGCGAGCGCCACGCGCCAAACCGACATTGTCAGGTGCATTCTGGTTGGCAACAATGACGTCCATCCCAACTGGTGGATTAGGGTTCTTGGTCGACTGGCTGTTACGAACCGGGCCTTAAACCCTACAATCCCAAGGCTGAGATCGCGCGATCCATTTCGCGGGGGTCTGCGTCCCCGACACGGCTGCGCCACAGAGTGGCTTGGCTTTTCAAAATCAGACCGTCGGACAAGATCCTAAGATGATTGGCGCGCAGCGTTTCACCTGAGGACGTAATGTCCGCAATAGCTTCAGCCGTTTCGTTGGCCACTGTGCCTTCGGTCGCGCCCTGGCTGTCCACAATCGCGTAATCTGCAACGCCGACGTCCTGCAAGAACATGCGCACCAAGCGATGGTATTTGGTCGCAATGCGCAGCCGAAACCCATGGATCGCACGAAATTGCGCGGCGACAGCATCAAAATCATCTGTCGTTTCCACGTCTGCCCAGCAATCAGGAACGGCCAAGACAAGATCGGCATGACCAAACCCAAGCTGCGCCAACGGTTGGACCTGCTGTTCCCAAAGCGGCAAATGTTCGTGCACAAGGTCTGTCCCCGTCACACCTAAATGTAGGCGACCTGCAGCCAATTCACGTGGGACTTCACTCGCGCTCAACAAGACAAGGCTGACATCACCCAGCCCTTCCACTGCCCCAGCATATTCGCGTTCTGAGCCTGTGCGCGTCAAACGCACATTGCGATCGGCGAACCAGTCAAATGTTTTTTCCATCAACCGACCCTTGG
>JBDWGM010000015.1:0-6368 GCA_039975755.1 Paracoccaceae bacterium
CGTTGTCACGAAGTGCGTCGATCGGATTTTGTATCTGCGTGGCGATATTCATTGCTTTGGTCCCATGTTCAGGCCGATTCGGGTTTATATCCCCGGTAGTTGCGTTGGATTTCTATCTGATCTGCGACATGTGATGCATCGTGCCAGACACCCCAGATAAACGTAGACCCGCGCCGTGATTGCCAAGGTAGGCCCAAAAAGTAGAGCCCGGGTTCTGGCGACACACCACGTTGATGAAAAGGCGCGCCATTCGCGTCAAAGGCGTTTGGTAATTCGATCCAAGAAAAATCCTGAGTGTAACCCGTCGCCCAAATGACATTCGTGACACTTGCTCCGGCGAAATCCAATTCGCTCAGCGGATGCGTGAGACAGTCAGGATCATCAGGCAGCACATGCGCTTCGGGCTCAACGGGCAAATTAAGACCGAAACGCTCGATGTAGGCGTCAGCCTGTCTCAGCATATCAAGGTAATTCGCGTCGCCAGCAGCGATATTTTCGCCCAAATCGTCATCGACGAGCAACTTTCCATCACTGTAACCCGAAGCGCGGCCCAACAATGTCATTCCATCATGGGCCAAACGGCGGAAGTCGACGGTTTTCCCACCGTAGGCACCACTCACAGAGATCGTCACATGCTCAGTTCCTGGCGTTTTAGCAGCGACATCCCACAGGCCGAGAACGCCCAACCACCAACAATAGTCACGCCCCCGATATGTACGCGGTGGTCGGTCATGAGGCCCAACGCAAAGGTAAACCTTGCGCCCAGACCGTTGCAGCTCATCTGCAATTTGACCACCGGATGATCCCGCGCCCACAACGAGAACAGCGCCCTCGGTCAATTGGTCAGGGTTACGATAATTCGCAGAATGGATTTGCGTCACGTTGGCGGTGTCGGGAACAATCTTGGGGAAAACCGGATGATGAAAAGCCCCAGTTGCGGCGATGACATTCTGTGCTGCGATCATACCCTGAGACGTATCGACCATGAATCCAGAGCGTCCCTCAGCACGGGTCACGGAGTTGACTGTAATACCCGTACGGATTGGTGCGTCATGCGAGTCGGCGAACCCAGCCAAGGCACTTGCAACCTCTTCCTTTGGTGGAAAATCTTCTGGACCGGAATGGGAGAACTGCATACCGGGAAAACAGTCATGCCAAGCTGGGCCATTTGCCACAAGTGAATCCCAACGCCGCGTACGCCAGCTTTCAGCAATGCGGTCTTTTTCCAGCACAAGGTGAGGTATGCCATGGCGTGTCAGATGAGCGCTTGCAGCAATTCCTGCCTGACCAGCTCCAACAACAAGCGTATCGACAGATTCGACCATAATGGCATTCTCCAGCTTCGACATGGTGATGCTACTGGCAAGGCGTTGTACATAAAGCTGTAAAATTATGGGTTCTTCTTAGGGGAAGCCTAACAAGGCCATGAATGGACCTTGGTAGGTAACTAGCGCCTGCAAGCGTAGTTTGATCTGCAGGCGTTTGCTTTAAGGTCCGAACGGGCAAGCACATAGGTTCACCCAGAGGAGCGATATTTACGAAGTCAAACTTCGAAGGCAGAGACTGTACTCAATAGTCGTAAGACGGTCGCAAAGGGAAAAAGTGGGGTTTCAGAGCCGAAACAACTCTTACGCAAACCGTGAGTTAACACGCGCAGAGTTTTCGTTGTCGCAGCGAACGGCCGGTTCGAAGGGCCGCACCGCAGCATTGCAATGGTCAAGTGAATGTCCGGTAATGGGATGTACCGGCTGCTCCACCCGGCAGGTTATGGTGAGACCGAAACGTTTGAATGAGCGAAAGGAGGCACTCTGACCGGGTCATGGCAGTTCAATACTGCCAAAAACTGTCACTCGTCCATGCCACTAATTTGCCAAACTATTTTGGAGATATCGCTGTGTCGAAAATTGCCTTGCTGCTCTCACCCGGTTTTGCAGATTGGGAATGCGCTTGTATTGCTGGAAAGGGTGGGCCGTTTTACGGTCTTGCCGTTGATTTTTTTGCGACCAATCCCGGCAAGCTTGCATCCCAAGGTGGGCTTGAGTGTCACGTCGGACAAGGCATGGATGAGCTACAACAGTGGGATTCAGACGTTCTGGTGGGGGTCGGCGGAATGATCTGGGAGCAAGATGCAGCTCCCGATATCAGACATGTCTTGGCGAATTCTATGAGCAACGGAAAAGTGGTTGCCGGTATATGCGGTGGAACTCTCGCAATGGCGCGCGCAGGACTGCTGAACGATATTGAACATACGTCCAATAGTGCCGAATTCCTAAAGGGCGCGGAAGGCTACAGCGGGCAAGGCAGCTATCGCGATTCTGGCCGAGCCATTGTCTGCGAACAGGTCATTACATCACCGGGGACCGCGCCTGTTTCGTTCACGGCAAAGGTGTTTCGGCTGGCGGGTCTTCAAAGTAGTATCGTCGATGATTTCCGCACAATGATGGCGGCTGAACATTGATATTTTTGGCCGATAGCCGCCATCCATCCTTTGAAAAAGCGATGCGATGCAGAGAACGGCAGGTTTGAGCCCAACCTG
The DNA here is from genome assembly GCA_039975755.1 of Paracoccaceae bacterium. GTDB lineage: Bacteria > Pseudomonadota > Alphaproteobacteria > Rhodobacterales > Rhodobacteraceae > JABSSA01. Next base: position 2,537 of record JBDWGM010000015.1, read on the forward strand.
TGAATTCAGATTTCTCGCTGCGTACGCACGCAGCGTTGAAAATGCTGCAATCGCGTATGTTTTCGTGCGTCTGCGCAGTAAGGAAAGCGGTCATTCTCAATTGCTCTACAGCTAGACTCCAGCCGCTTGCGGATTGAGGGCGGCAATCTTCATGCATGGTTGGGAAGCATGTGCTCATTTCTTGACCCTTGGCGCGTCAAAGCATCTCGCAGACGCGGCCAAGGACCCAATTTCGTTCACTATGGCTTTGGCCTAACCGCCCGTTGGGCAGCACGCGCAGCCCTAGTGTGTCACAGCCGCCAGCCCCGCAAGGCTGCGCCTACGGTTGGGCGAGATCGCCAGCATGGTCTCATAGGCAGTTTTTGCCCCCGCCTTGTCACCCGTCGCCAAAAGCAGGTCGCCGAGCAGTTCACGGGCTGGAAGCACATGGCCGGGGGTCACAGGTGCTTTGCCGACTCCGTCTTCGAGGTCGGCGGCCTGCCGCATCAGTGTGATTGCCGTCGCATTGTCTCCATGAGACAAAGCAAGCCATGCTTCAATCGACTTTGTCTGCGCCTCATGAAGGGTCATCCAATATGGAGGTCTTATCATGGCACCCAACTCAGCCATTTCTTGCAATGCTATATCTGCACCTTCCTGATCACCTGATCGGGCCGCACCAATACCGCGGGCAAACCAGCGCATAGACAGGGTATGGGGATAGCGACCCCATGAAATCGCCTCATTAAGGTCAGTGGGCAGGGCCGCAGCCCCAGCCCAGTCGTCTGTTTCAAGGGGCACACGTGCGGCGGCGGCGGCAGTCGCATAAGCCGATCCAAAGTTGTCTTGCAGGTTGGGATGCAACCCCAGTTCTTCTAGCAAGGCCTCAGCCGCAGCGACATTCCCGGATTGCAGATGCGCATAGACCGCATAATCGATGGCGTGCGGATAATGGCCGTTTATAATCGGCCCTTTCGTTTGCGACAGCACGGCTGCTGCGCTGCGGGCGTTCCAGTCGGCGGACTCTTCCCACAACCCAAGGCGCGTGAAAATATGCGAAGGCATGTGCAGCGCGTGGGGCACATCAGGAGCGATTGTCTTGTAGCCGCGTGCAATCTCCAGTGCGTTCTGAGCCAGCGCGGGATGATCATAGGCATGGATCGCGTAGTGAAAGCCCGCGGGGTGCAAAGGTGCAATCTGACGCAGCGCATCCATGCGTGCGCCTGCTTCGCGCAAATCGGTAAGCCCGGCAGGGCCACGAGGGGCCAAGGTCAATTGCGCTAGGGCATCAAATGCCGCGGCATCATGGTCGTCTGGGTAGGCTTCATCAATCTGGCGTTGGGCTGTGGCCCAAGCCGCGAGGCGCGCGCGATAGTCTGTATCCTCGCCCGCATAGAACGCCTGTACGGCTGCGATGTAGGCGGCTTCGCGGTCCGATCCTGCAGTCATGTCTGCCAAACGGTTTGACGCAGCGCGGCCCGCTTCGGTTTCTGGCGGCGTCGGACCACCGGGCCAAAGCGGATGAAACTGCGCCATGGCGATCCCCCATTGCGCCATCGCACAATCAGGATCGGCTGCGGCTGCGGCGCGGAATGCGGTATTGGATTGCTGGTACATCATATGATGCAGCAACAAGAGTCCGACCTCGAACGCGGCTTGGCCATCTGCACTGCAAGATGTCGCAAAGCTGACTTCGCCAAGCGTTGCGAGGTCAACAGCACCCAAATCTTGTGCAGTTGCTGACGTGACCGCCATCATGAGTGCAGTGATTGAGGCCGTGGTTCTGAGTATTGTGTTCTGCATAATTTGTGTTCCTTCCACCATGATCCCAGCAATGACACTACGTAATTTTGTAGATCAATTCGGATGTGTTACGATTTGATAGGAGGCTGGCCTCATGCATTTTATCAAACGAAATAACTTGAAATCTTTGGAAATTGCCCTTGGTCATGCTGTGTTTGATCTACAGGCGGAACGTTTGAACGATCGCTCTGGCGCAGAAATTGTTTTGCGCTACAGGTCGCGGCAGGTTCTGAAACACCTTGTATGCCACCGGGGCGAAATTGTCGGACGTGCCGCACTTGTGCAGGCTGTCTGGGACGTCGACACTGTTTCTGACGACAGTGTTGCCCAGTGTATCGCCGACATCCGACGCGCGTTGAATGACACGAGTAAGCGACTGTTGGAGACGATCCCGCGCAAAGGCTATCGACTTGAGGCATCGCGAGCGCAAACAATGCCAACGACGACAGAGCGTCCTGCTTTGCCGCAGAAATCTGTCTTAGCCGTCCTGCCATTCGAGGATCATGACATCGCAGGCGTGCAATCAACTGCACTTCGCGCTGCCATGGCCGAGGCCATAATCACGGATCTTGCCCGTTACCCAGAAATGGCGGTCATCTCGCGTGCTGCCAGCTTTCAGTTTGGCGCACATCAACCGATTGCAGCCATCTTTTCGCGGCTTAAGGCGGATTATGTGCTGACCGGAGCGCTTCAAAGTGACGGGGCGCACGGGCGTGTTAATCTGCAACTAATATCGAAGGGAGATTATGCCTGCGTCTGGGCTGACGACGTCGATTTCCAGCTTCAAGAAATATTGGCCCTGACCCAGTCGATTGGCCGCCATGTCGCCAACGTCGTGGGAGCCAAGGTCATCGACATGGCTGAAGCGCAACTTGAGCGCGGTGATCTGAGTGCCATCCTGATCGAAAACGCAGCACGCAGTCGAATGCTGCGCCATCGCTCAAAGAATGCTTGGCGGCAAAATCTGATTGAACAAGAAGTCGCGCTTGACCATTTCCCAGACTCCGAATGGGGGAACTTTGGCCAAGCCCTCGCGATCCGCGTCGGGATCGAGGCAGGATGGCAGACCAAGGATGTGGATGCTGCATCCCATCGCGCCCAGACGCTGATTGCCCGAGCTTTGGCCACTGCCCCCAAGAATTATCTTGTACATTATGCCTTGGGTCGGATGCATGCAGGAAATGGCGACATGACATACGCTATTGCAGCGTTTGAAACCGCAGCACGCTTGAACCCTTCATCAACGCTTGTCCTGTCCGGCCTTGTTATCCCCTATCTGTATCTGGGCGAGACTTCGCGGGCCCTTGGCATCATTGCACAGGCCGAACAGATTGATCCGTTCCATACTGATGACCTTGTCTACAAGAAAGCGCTGTCGCTTTGGCAGGCTGGCGACCTAGAAGGTGCGCGCGATACGTTGCTGACCTTTCCCGGTTTGACCATCGAGGATCGCAAACTGCTGGCCGTAGTGCAGCTTGAGCTGGGGCAAACGCAAGCTGCGCGCGATGCGTTGATGCCGTTTCTGGATGCGAATCCGGATTGGACGGTTGCGTCTGAAAGTCAGAACCAGAAAGAAAAATGGACGCCGGATCATTTACGGCGAACATGGGTGTCACATCTGGAATCGGCAGGTTTACGAGGCTAGATGAGGATGGTCACGGTCTGCGCGTGAAAGGCCCTGTGTTGCGCGGTGCGGAATGCTATTTAGTCAACAAAGTTGCGCTGATCGGAAGATAATCGCGCGTCTCACAAAATTAGTCGATCCTAGGTCAACTTGCGAAGGGCAGATAAGCGAGGCCAATTGTTCCAACCGCTTTTGATCTGTAAACTGATCGGCCGACTAGGATACAGGGCGAATGGGCCTGAAAATTTGTGGGTAGAAACCGGTTTTTGGGAATGTCCTGTGTGAATGGCTCCTGCATAGCAAGACATTTTTTGAGCTGATATGAGCGTTTGTCAGATGCAGTCGTGTGTCCGGCCTGTTTGCGCAGCGCACACGGCTGCTGGCCCTGATGGTTTCCGCGGACCAAGTCCCAAACCGCTTCGCGGA
>JBDWGM010000016.1:0-44893 GCA_039975755.1 Paracoccaceae bacterium
ACGCGCCATTCCTTGCCCCGTCAGAACCTCAACCTGCCGTAACTTTGTGACAATCTCTTCGGGCTTTGGTCGCTTGTTTGCCATGTGTTTCCTCCGTTTTCCTAAACATAGCGGAGGACCACTTCAGTGGGGGAGGATCAGGGGGACGTGAGTGAGACTGAGTATGACTTCATTACCAATTTCGATTGGACTCTTCGCCCTCTGTCATGTGCTGACAACCCTACTCTTTGTTTACAATTCGTTCTCAAGCCTTTTGGGGTTGCGCCCGTTTCCCTCTCAGTGGGAAAAAAGAGAGCTGGTCGAGGCGGGAACCGCCGTGGTCTTGCTGGCAACAAGTGTGTTCATAACCGTCCAATTCTAGCGAACGTACAAAACAAAAACTAAGCTTCAAGGTCAGCTCGACTTGACCTCAAACACAGCGACGAATGTCGTCCACGAACAATTTGAAAAATGGCAATTGACCGCGTCAGAAGCTCTCGTCGCAACCTATATCTTGAAAGGTCTCAGTAATCGCGAGATCGCCGAAATTACCGGCAAAAAAGAAGGCACAATCAAATCCCAGTGTAACGCTGTTTTCAGAAAATCCGGTCTCAAGAACAGAAGTCAGCTCAATAGTTATTTCTTCGAATTCTTGATTCTCGAAAGTGAGACATCTGCGTGCATGGGCCGAAAATAGGCGTTTTGCAGAACGTCGACCAAAGTCTCAAACCCAGTCTCGTCAATTATTTCTCTCGATCCGATATTGATCCCACGATCTGTAACCGCGTCATTCCTGACAACCGGAACATACAAAAGCAACGCCTCTTTCAAAAAGCGCGCGATTGCCTTTTTCATTTGGCACTTGATCACACCGCGTGTCAGACAAAGCCAGTCAATCACGCGAAAGCCGACTACGCTATTGGGATTGACGACAAAGTGAGGCGATATCGTGTGCCAGCCCTTCAAAACTGCCTGAACATGGACTGAAGAGCTGACTGAAAATCGCTACAAACATTCAACGATGATGTGAAATTTAAGTCGTCACCACCGGCATGTCATCTGTTGCCGGTGTATCTGTAGATACATCTATTGCCATGGGATCATCCATCGGTTCATCTTCCGCTGTATCGGTGACCTCTGCGGCAGTATCGGTTGTCAGCATCTCGACCGGATCATCACCAGGCATTGCGTCCGGCTGCATCGTTGCGGGTTCGGAAGGTGCCTCGTGTGGGTTTAGTGTGATCTTATCCAAGGCATAGCCGTCGGATCGACCGATAATGTCAATTTTGTACTCTACACCGCTATCTAGATCGACAGTTGCCGCACTCTTGTTGTGGTTTTGGTCGAAGGTATTGCCTGTTTTCAATACACCGTCCGAACCGCCTAGGTTCGTAAACAGCTTCATAGGCTGCAGAATGACTTCACCTGTCTCAACATTCGTGACACGCACGTGTACATCATTGCCCCGATCGTCAGCGTTACGTTCATCCGCGCCCATTGCACTTTTGACGCGGGCTGAAATCAGATTGATATCATGCGTTCCGTCACTTCCGGCCGTGAAGTTATATGAAAGCGCTTCGCCTTCATTCACACCCGAATAGTTGCTTGTGCTGGCATCCCACACCATGACGGTTTCACCGTCAACAGTCTGTTGGACCCACGAGCCGCTCGAGCTCGTCGCGTCTTCTGCCTGCATCTCGATCTGACCGCCGCCGCCAGCGGCATTACCGCCAACACTCGCTGTACCAGCGCCGGTGCCACCGGCGCTGGGGACTGCCGAATCTTCAGTTTTTGAACCATCTCCAAGCGTGTTTTCCATACCGTCACCGGCTGGACCAACTGCGCTGTCAGCTGCTGTTCCGTCTTCAGAGCCTTCTGTGCCGCCAGAGGCGCGGCCGGCTGCACTCTCCATACGATCAGCGGCCGCATCGGCACGATCGGCTCGTGCATTTAGATTTTCAGCACGGTGACCGGTTTCCTGTTCTGCCTGTGCACGGAACTCTTGCGCCTGTGCGCGGAACTCTTGCGCGCGTTCAGCCAGTCCAGATCCGCCACTACCGCGTTCGCGCCGCGGCCGTCTTTCGCGGGATCGCGTGCCAACAGGTTCCGCCAGCTGCCCGACCGGTTCGGATCGGGTGCCAATTGGCACATCAGATGTAGGCACGCCTCCAACATCGGGCATCTCATCTCCGCCAGGCATCGGATTCGTTGAACCGGAACCCGCTTGGGTAGGATCCATGTGATCCATGCGGTCCATGGGATCAAGACCCATTGCCTCTATATCTTTCGCCATTTTCATAACTCCACTGAAGTTGTAGTTGTTCCTCCGGCTTAACGGTTGTTCCGAAAGTTTCGCCATCATCTCAACTACTTGTTTGACTGCATAACTACGTGGGAATTTAGAGGCTCAGCGGCGCAAGGGGCGGCTGGTTGCCAACAATCTGCACTTCCGTCTTTGAGGTACCCTTATTCGTCGCCCTGCCGGGCAACGGATATCACGTACATCAGGACCCATGAGGGCTGGTCATACCCCTCGCGCTGTCACCTCAAATTCTAAGTTTCGAACGCTGGTACGTTTGGCTCCGGTTCAATCCACGCACCATTCAGCCTACGCAAACTTACCCTGACACCTACTCATCGGGCTACGTAGTTGCCGTGTGCTTGCGTAATCGGACTGAGTGACGCGAGCGCCGCGAACCCGCAATATCAGATCAAACATCTATGATCCTGAGGGGACGCATTTCATGCTTCATATCCTGTCAAAGACCCGCGCAATTGGCCTGATCTTGCTTTGCGCCATTACCCTAAGCGGCTGCAAAGAGGTGCTGTACTCTGATCTGCCAGAGCGTGAGGCAAATGAAATGGTGGCTGTCCTTGCTGCTGAAGGCATCCATGCCACGCGGGTGCGGGATAAAAAGGGTATCTATCAGATTTCCGTTGAAACGGTAGATATTCCAGCAGCTGTTACGCTGCTAAAGGCTGCAAATCTACCACGTGAGAAATTCATGTCGTTTGGCGATGTGTTCAGTGCGGAAGGTATTATTTCGACACCATTCGAACAGCATGCGCGCTATGTGCACGCATTAAACCAAGAACTGTCGCACACGCTGACCGATCTTGAGAATATCAGATCTGCGCGTGTGCTGATCACTTCACCGCCGCAAGGTCGTTATGATCGGACTCCTCCACCTGCGACGGCGTCTGTTACGATTGAATTTGCGCAAGGCATAGATTTGTCGCCAGAGGTAAGCGCGATCAAGTCAATCGTCGCCCACTCGGTGCCGAACCTTGATTATGATGATGTTGCCGTGGCCCTTTTTGCAGCTGGTGGTCCGCAGGTTGATGCAATGGGGCCCGTTGGTGGACCGAATGTCAGAGCGGCCGGCCTGTTTTCACAATTAGGACCGGTGTCGGGCATGTGGCGTCAGTTGATTCTAATGCTTGGCATCGCAAGTTTCTGCGTCATCCTACTCCTACTGTTCCGCCGTAGCCGTCAATCTGGTGGTGCATCATGATTGCGATTGCCCCCTATAAAGGTGCGGTTAAGGTGATGTTGGATCGCGACTGGTTGAACCTTTGGACAGATCAGTTTCCCACCCCTGCGCTTGCCCAAGAAATGCTGAGCAATGATAGATTGTCGGACCGTGTTGCACAGCTGGTTTTAAAGCGGTTCAATGGGCATGCTGATTTGGCGGACTTGCCCGCTGATCAGAACGGCGCAGATTTGAAGGCGATTCTAAGCTACCCACGCGATGCATTGCTGCGCATGTTGGGTTTGCTTTGGCAGGCGCCTGTCTTGGCCCCGGTTCTGCCCAATGCGCATGTGCGGCAAACATATGGGCTGAGTAATCGGGCAGAGCTTGATCTGGCATTGTCCTATCGTTTGCAGACGCCGCCAACGGTTGTGGGCGCTCTCGAAAATTGTCCGGATTTTGCAGACGACGGTGTCTTGTGCCTGTTGGCATGGTTTGAGCAATTCGACAGCACACTGAATGATCGGCTGACACTCCTTTTTCCCAAGGTCGCTCAAAAAGTGGAATCTCCTATTGAACGCGCAATGTTGGTGGCCCGTTTTATACAGGACCCGACGTCACGTGAGGCGGTGACACAATGACACCAGAACGCCCCAAATACCGCGCCACACGTATGACATTCGCTGATTTTCAGGCGTCGACTGATGTGACTAAAACCGCTCGCCGCAGCGCAGACCGCATCATCTCAGAGGCCCGTGCGATCGCTGAACAGGTCAACGCAGAGCTGGATCGTCGCGAAGCCGAAATGAATGCTCGCATTCAGGGTATGACGGATGATGAGTTGCGCCAGTTTATTGACGCACAGACTTTGACATCTTCGGCCAAGGCGATGACGAATATGATGTTCGAAGCGAACCGCATCCGGGCCGAGTTTGAAACGATATCTCCTTGGCTTGTTCCGCTTGTTGAAAGCTGCCTGTCAAAGGTGATCGGCCAGTTGGACGATGATACATTGGTTGCAAGAATGGTTGCGCAAGGTGTGTCTGAAATGCAGGCCGAACACGCACTTACCCTGCGGGTGCATAGCACAGATCACGCGCGGCTTTTGGGTATCGCAGAAAAATGGCCTGATGCTTTTACTGCTGTAAAAGTCATCGTGCCCGACGCGTCGATCCCATCTGGTGAAATGGTGCTGGAAGGCGAAGCAGGTCTAATCCAACTTGGATTTGACGGTGTGATGTCGACTGTCGTGGCAAACCTAGAGTCCGCATTGCAAGAGATGTTGTCATGAACGCCATCGTGCAAAATATTTCTGACCTGACACAGCGGATCACCCAGATGCCCGTACGTACGCGGCTTGGCCGGTTGAAATGCATCACAGGTCCGACATTGCGTGCAGGCCTAAGTGGTGTGCGCATTAGTGATATTTGCAAGGTTGATCGTCCGGGAATGGCCCCTCTTTTGGCCGAAGTGTCCGGAATTGTCGGTCCCGAGGTTATCTTGACCCCGTTTTCCGCCACGATCGGTCTGCAAGTTGGCGCGATTATACGCCCAAGCCATGACCCCCTTAGTGTGGCGACTTCGGACGCTATGTTAGGCCGCGTCGTTGATGCCTTTGGGCACCCCATTGATGATCTTGGACCGTTGACTGCCAAAGCAGACATGCGTCCAATCAAAGCAGACGCGCCAAGTGCGATGTCGCGTCCACTGATCGAAAATGCACTGTCGACAGGATTGCGCGTCATTGATGGGCCACTGACCCTTGGCCGTGGTCAGCGTATGGCGATCTTTGGTGCGCCCGGCACGGGTAAATCCCGCTTACTGGCTGAAATTGCACGACACACTGAAGCTGATATCGTTGTGATCGGTCTGGTTGGCGAACGTGGGCGTGAAGTACGCGAATTCATTGATCGGGACCTGACCAAAGACGTGCGGCGCAATGTCGTGATCGTGGCCGCAACGTCTGATCGCGCACCTGTCGAACGGGCGATTTGCGCCCAGACCGCGACGTCTGTCGCCGAACACTTCCGGGATCAGGGTAAAACAGTTTTGTTGATGATCGACAGTCTAACCAGAACCGCACGCGCGTTGCGTGAAATTGGGTTGTCCGCTGGTGAAGCGCCGACTCGACGCGGTTATCCTGCTTCTGTTTACCCAGCCCTTCCCGCAATCATTGAACGTTCAGGACGCGCAGCCAAAGGTGACATCACTGCGATTTATACCGTTCTGACTGAAAGTGACGGACAGGGTGACCCAATCGCCGAGGAAGTGCGCAGCTTAACCGACGGGCACATTGTCCTAAGCCGGAAACTGGCCGAAGCTGGGCATTACCCAGCGATTGATGTGCTTGAAAGCCTGTCTCGGATTATGACGACGGTGACCGATAAGGCCCATCAGAAAGAGGCGCACCAGATGCGCCGCCATCTTTCAAAATATGACGAAATCGAATTGCTAATCCAGATCGGCGAATACAAAGCAGGCGGTGATCCAGAAGCGGATGCTGCCATCGCGGCGGTCCCCAAGATACGCGAATTTCTGCGGCAGGACGTCGGACATGGCGTTCCTTTTCATGTCATGCGTCAACAGATGGGTGGGGCTCTTTCATGAAAAATGATCTGACTGGCCCTGACCCCCGCCTTCAGGTTTTGCTGCGTATCAAAGAAGCGCGACAAGGCATTTCACGCCAGAATCTGAACAAGGCGCTTGCCGTTGAAGAACAGCGCCGTGTCGCCGAAGGCCATGCGCAGGATCACCATGATCTTTGTACCCAAACGGCTAATGACTACGTTCGCAACCGTTTTGCCGCAAAGGGTGAAATCAAGGATGTGGGGAGTTTTTTCCAAAGCATGTCACTGGGTAATTATAGCGCCCGTCGCGATGCATCCCGCGCATCGCTTGTGGTGGAACGCGTGTCGTATCGCCGAACGATTGCGACCAAAGACCGCGAAGATGCTGCAACAAACTACATGGCTGAAATGCGAACGACCGAAGGCTTGGAACGGTTTGTTCAAAAGCAAATAGACGCTGCAAACATGCGCCGTGAAATTCGCGAAGACGATGACCTGCATGAAACGCATGCAGCAAGGGGGGAACATGGGAAAGCATAGTAAAATTGAAGGTGCAACACCGGTCGAACACCCGTTTATCTGGCTTGATATTCCAAGCGAACGGGCTGTATCAGCTGAATTACGCGCTGTGTTACCAGATCAGTCAAACCAGTTTGAAATCCCGTTTGCGGATCAAAAGCTAAAGTTAAACGGCCCGGTCATTGGCACAAGCGAAAGCCTTAGGTTTTGCACAACACTGGATGTTGGTGGGCAAGAATTAGTGATGTGGACCCATAACAATTTACTTGGTTTTTTGTTGCAGGCTTTTGAACATAATCCTGACGTGTCGCTATATGGTGCGGATATTACACCGCTTATTTTAGAACATTTGGCGCAACCTCTGCTGGATCGCTTCGCCCAAGCGCTTGATGTGGCGAAAGTTACGGTACTTTCCTATCGTCGCACACAAGACAGTCCGATTGGGGACGTGATACCTATGTCAACTACGGATGAGGCAGGTGTTACGCATTATGTTGCCCTATCTGGACCAACGCCACTGCTTGCACGCATCGCGGGCTTGTTCGGCCTCGCCCCAGATCAGCGCAGCCGTGTATCCACGGGCGATATTCCCTTCAACTGCGTGCTGATGGGGCAAGATTTTGAAGTAGACGCCGCAGATATCGTCGCACTGCAACCCGAAGACGTGCTGGTTCTTGATGCGGCTTGGCTGAACTCCCACGGGTTCGTGTTGCGCGCAGCCGAAAGATTAAGTGCGCGCGTAACACGCGAAGATGGCGTTTTGCGTCTGATGACTGACTTCCACCCCCTGAAGAGGACCAATGATATGCCTGCCTTGAACCGTTCCGTTGATGATTTGCCCGTAACTGTCAGCATAGAGCTGGCCCGCAAAGATATCGTGCTGTCTGAACTGGATACCTTATCAGTGGGCGATGTGATGTCGTTTGACGAGGACGATTTGAACGCGGTCACACTTACAGCGAATGGTGCGCCACTTGGCAGTGGTGTTCTGGTCAAGGTCGATGATCAAATCGCGATCCGCCTGACAGATACCGCATAATTTCAGATGGAAGAATTTTCCACACCGCTGATCGTCGGCTTCCTTGGTGGCTTTCTTATGCTTGCCGTTTTGACACTGACGTCATTCGTCAAAATCTCGGTTGTTTTTATGATCATCCGACAGGCGTTGGGTATGCAGCAAGTGCCGTCAAATGTGGTGCTGCTGGCGCTGTCGGTTCTGCTGTCAATTTTCATTACGCTACCGGTCTTTCGTGCATCGCTAAACGCGCTGTCAGTCGTCGACGCGAACACAGAATCTGTCGATGGGCTGATCGCCCTTTGGGATGCGGGGATTAGTCCGTTTCAGACGTTCATCGCCAAACACATTGACCCCGAACACATCGATTTTTTCGTGCAAACCGCGAATGATCTTTGGTCCGGGTCCGGGCTTGTCGGGGATGCGTCCAACTTTATCATCCAGTTGCCAGCTTTCATGGTAAGCGAGCTGACCGAAGCTTTTAAGATCGGTTTTCTGTTGTATCTGCCCTTCGTTGCCATCGACCTTGCAATCACTACGATCCTGATGGCTTTGGGCATGCAGATGGTACAGCCCAACATCATTTCGGTTCCATTCAAACTGCTGACGTTTGTCTTTGTTGATGGCTGGGCACGACTGATCGAGGGCCTTGTCCTCACCTATCAGGTGTAGCCGATGGGGATTGATACATCATTCGGATCCTACCTAGTGGCTTTTATGCTAGATATTTCACTGTTGGCGGGTGTTCCACTGGCCGTGGCTACAATCGTCGGGCTGCTGATTTCCTTCTTTCAGGCAGTGACCCAGATCCAGGATCAAACGCTGTCGCAGACAGTTAAGATTGCGGCGATTGTTGTGGTGCTGCTTGCAATGGGCACGTCACTTGTCGGCCCATTGATGAGTTCGACCCGAGAAGTGTTCGCAGACTTCGATGTGATCGTCGGCCGTTGACATGATTGGTGACCTGTTCAGGATCATCGCCGTCTACGGGATCGAGGAAATCTATCCCATCCTAATAGTCGTCGTGCTGCGCCCTTTTGGCCTTTTGTTCGGCTTTACCGCATTCAGCTGGGCATTCGGCACCGGGCGCACATTGCGGATTTCCGTGGCGGTGGCGCTTGGGCTTCCGACACTTGCTGTCACCGTAACAGATATTGAAACGCTGGTCGCGGATGCCACGATCGGGCAGTTGTTCATTCTCGCGCCCAAGGAATTTTTGTTGGGACTCCTGCTTGGCTTTCTTGCGTCGCTTCCATTCTGGGCGTTGCGCTATGCGGGTAGCATCGTCGCAACCTTCAAAGGTGAAGCAGATGGCGGTTTCCAAGACCCTGTCGACGGTACGATGGAATCCATGGCGGTGCTGTTCCAACTGATTGGGCTTGCGGCTTTTGCCCATGCGGGTGGGCTTTGGCTGACCACCGCCAACCTGTATCAAACCTATAGTATTTGGCCGTTGTACAGCGTGTTCCCTGAATTTCAGGGCGACACGACACGCGTGGTTTTCGATATTCTGACCGCCACGCTTTTAACGGCAATCCGCACAGCCCTTCCGATCCTTGCAATCCTGATTTTTATCGACTTCACCCTGATGATTGCTGCGCGGATCGGACGTCGTTTCCGCCTATTTGAATATTCGTTCATGGCCAAGAACATGGCTGTTGTCCTTCTGCTACCTGTCGTTGCCTATCTTCTTTGGGCAATGAACGCTGACATTGATGCAGCATCCTCCGACGGTATCGAATTCCTGCGAGCAATTTTCAAATGAGCGAGCAAACCGAAACCAAAACGGATCCCGCCAGTAATCGCAAACTACGCAAGCAGCGCGAACAAGGGTCAATCGCAAACGGGCAAGAATTGGCCAGCTTCATTGCTTGTGCAGCAGGCCTTTTATTACTGGGGACGATGGCCGTGGTAACATGGCGTCGGTTGGCCACCGGGATTACAGACGCTGCGCTCTTGTTCGAAATGCCCTTTGATGAAGCGGTGGAGGTCGGAATTGCGCAGTTGGGCGAAACTTTGTTCTATATAATGGCCCCGCTTGTTGGTGCCTTGTTCGTGATTGGGTTTGTCGCATCCTTGTTGTTCAACGGTGGCTTTGTCTTTTCGCTTAAACCCGTCGCCCCGCAGTTGAACCGCGTGTCAGTCAAGACAGGCTTGACTCGAATCTATGGGCGCCGAGGCTGGCTTGAAACAGGTATATCGCTCCTGCGGCTGACCGTTTGGTTATTGTTTGCTGGCTTCATTGGATATGTCTGGCTGCCTTCGTTCCTGGCAGCCCCGCTTTGTGCCGGAAGCTGTGCGGTAGAATTGGCGGTACCGCTGGCCTGGACCATCTTGATTATTGCCATCATCATAATTCTGTTTTCTGGCGTGATCGAAGGTGTCATCCAGAAGAACCAGTTTTTGCACGAACAGAAGATGACCAAAACCGAGGTCAAGCGTGAGCGGAAAGATCAATTCGGATCGCCCGAGGTGTCACGTGAACGCCGCCGCCTGATGCGTGAGGCACAGCAGGAAGGTGCTGCACCGGGAGCGAAAAACGGGAACCTATGTTTCTACACAGACGATTTCGCTGTCGCGATCCGGTACCTGCCGCCCGACGAAAAATACCCCTACATCGTTGCTAAAGCCACGGATGCTGCTGCTGTCGCTGAATTACGGGCATCAATGAAGGGCAAAGGGCGGTCAGAAACAAAGGCACCTGCCTTCGTGCAAAACCTTACGGGTGCGGAAATGGGGTCAGCCCTTGACCCAAAACACTACGATGATTTCGTGGCAGCGCTTCGGCAGATATACGGGACTTAAGGAAGGGGTCGTTTACAGGAGGGGGCGAAATGACACTTTAAGTGATTTTGCGCATTTGGATTGATTTGTAATCGACTATCGCAGGTTTTGAACGCTCGGATGTCGGACAGATCGAGATTGGCGATCAAATGGTTTCCGGGCCGGTGCGACATCTCCTGCCTGAAAATTGTGGCATTAGCTTTTGTCAGAAATGCTTGACGTTTGGGCCAGACTTGAATGACGCGATATGCGTATTCGAGCGGTTTACATACTGGTTTGGGACCGTTGTACCTGCGTGTGTTCTACGTAGTCGCTTAGGATTATTTCTACCAACATGAGCCGATGCGTAGGGGTTTGGATGCTAAAGAGGATCAAGTACAAATCCTTGCCCGTCCATCGGGGTCCAACACTGGGAAGAATGACATGGCAATTACATTACCAGACGACATGAGACTTGACGCTTTACGCGACACTGACTTGGGCGCTAACCCCCTTGATCGCAGCGGTGCGCCAGATGATGATACGACAACTGGTCCGGTTTTGGGTCGCAAAAGCCCGGTCGTAACCGGATTTTCTCCTGATACTTTGCAGGATGTAAAGTCGACCGGCCCGACCACGCCCCTGCCGAATGAAGAGACGGCAGCCATTTCCGAACAGTATTTCGATGATCTGTCTACTGAACTGCAAGAAGGTGGGCCTGCGCTTACCAACAAATTGGTTGATCCAGCAGACAGTACGTTAAAGGGTCCTGCATTAGATGCTGCAAGGGCTGCTTTCGCAGATGGTGTTCAGGATGATCTCCAAAATCTTGTTATCAAAGAAGCGCTGACCTCTAAAGCGAAAGCCGCACTTATTGCGGAGGGTGCGTCGCTTTACGAGGGAAAGAACTTTGATCTGGTGCTCGGGAAAATGGGCGAGCAGAATGAACTTTATGTGGATGAAAACCTAACACAAGATGAATTGGCTGCTGTCCTTCAAGATGCCTCAGAACTGATCTTTGAGGTCAATGCACAAGAACAAGGGCTGACACTGAACCAAGATGCATTCGATGAATTTATCGCGGGATTCACTGAAACATTCTTTGTATCGCTGTCCCTTGATGTGCGTGTCGAGGCTGACAACGCTGATGTAAAACAAGAAGAAAACCTAGCCCGGATCGCCCGCGAGACGCTGATGCTGACGCGGACGGTTCAATAGGCCGGGTCGATGAAAATCTCGGGCTCGCCTCCTCAACCAGAGGTATCTGTCTCTGATGCCTTGGCTGCCCCTCTTGCGTTGACTGCGTTCCAATCTCCCGAGGTTTCGACGCAAGCGGCATCGGACAAGCCTATTCAAAATGATGAAGGTTTGAACAAAGCTCAGACCGAAGAATTGGCGGAACACGTCGCTGATGACATTCAAGAACCACTTGAAACACAGCAAGGTCAGAAAGCTTTTGGTGACGCGCTTGACGGAGAAACAGCAGCCACCAGATCAACACAAGAACAAGCAAAAACGGATAAAGCGGTCGATCATCTTGCCGAGAAAAAACCAATCAGTGATCTGGATGTTCAGGTTGTGTCGGAAGACGACCCCAAACTTTCCGGCAATGCAAATTCACAACTGTTGGGTCCGGTTGATCAACCCACCCTTTATCTCAGTGCAGGACTAACGCCCGAAGAAGTCGGCGAAGAGGTCCAGGCGGCCGCAATCGAGATCGCAGAAGATGTGGCAAATATTTACGGCGTGGATATGAATTTAACGACCTTCACGCAATTTGTGTCCAGTATTGTGTCGTCCAGCGTTGCCTACTTTTCTTTCCATACTGTTTTGGACGATTATTACCAGCGTCAGGATGAAGACGCTTTGGATGAATTGCGTGCTGAACGTGCGGCGCGCGAAGCCTTGTTTCATGGGCGCTCGATCCTGCGCAAAGGGATTTGATGGTAGTGGTAGACAGGGAAAAACAAAATCTGATCAATCACTACCTGGCGCAACGCGTGATCGAAACGATTGCAGCTTTGTTGAAATCGCCGCAAGGGCGTGCTCAAATTTACAACGCATTACAAAAGCAATGGCCGCCAAATCGGGGTGCGCCTGATCCCATAGCAATTGATCGGACGCTGGATGCCTTAGATCGCGAAAACACGCTTGGAATCTTTGTGCTGATGGTGCCCCGGATGGAATTCGTGCGGAAATTTTCAGATGCTTTGGGTGATAGAGCCGTATCATACCTGACGATGTCGCCCGAAGGTGTCCCAACGCTTTTGATGATTGATGATATCAGCGCGGATCAAGCGTTAAGCGCGACAATCGATACGATTGTCAGTGAAATCGCAGCTGTCGCCGTCGTCAATGATGTTTTGGTCGATCACGAGCAGCTGTGCCGTGTGACAGAAGCTATCGCATTTACGCATGCGAACAAAATTATCCGCACATTCATAGCTGCACAGCGTTAGTTGGTGTGGCGTAATTTGATCAGGGCCAAGTCTTCGGGCAAGGGCGTTCCGGTCATTTCAAACAAGCGGATCAAAGTGGCCGTTTGTTCGTGTCGCCCGTCATTGTAGTAAAACACAGCCATCAATCGTATCGTTTCAGCGTTCCTCGGGGCGATCCACAATGCAAGATGCAAAAGGCTGATCGCGCGTTCTGTACGCCCGAACATTGCACTGACTGCGGCCAATGACTGCAACATCTCGACGTCAGCGACTTCTAAGTTGGGAGCTTGGGCCATCAGGATTGTCCTCCGCTGCCTGAACGCGCGACGTAGATGTGTTCAAACATGCGCACGGTTTCGACCAGGTTTTCAAATCCAAGAGATGCTGATGGGCTTAGCTTGGAAGTGTCAATCTCTGGCTGCCGCCGCACCACAAATTCAGCCAAGCTATAGGCGACGGTGTCGGGATCTTGCTGTTCAAGGCGTTTCACATGCTGGCTGATAAGCGCATTGAATATATTGTTGTTCGGCTCGATCGGCTCTGCAAAACGCAGGGCAGGGGGGCGCCGCATAACAGGGATGTGGCGTGATACGAATTGCCCGATATCGTCCGTCGGCTGGGGCAGTGCATCAAGATAAATTGGTCCGGCATCTGCATCTTCACGTGGTAATGCGATGTTCGATGCTGATGGGGTTGAGGTGTCAATTCCGCTCACGTTCAGGGTGACCTTTCAGTTGGGGGGCCGCGATCAATACGTGATCGACAGCTCTTTGCCTTGCCGTGTCAGGTCAAAGCCCGTTTCTGTGATTGCTGCGATTGTCCATCCGCCGCCAAGCGTATCGCCAACGCGGGCGCTGCGGTTGTTGGAAAAGATCAGCGCGGGGTCATCGCCAAAACGGACAGATGCGATTGCCGGAATGGTAGGGCGGCTTGGTGATTCATCGAATTCTGAAAATACAACAAGTCGTTTGCTTGAACTGTCGATCTGGCGCCGCACAGATAACCATTGATCTTTTAGATCATCAGGCAGCGTACCCGTTACAGCAAGTGCTTCTGCCGATTTTGGCACGACGCGCAGATAATCGCCCAACCCTGCTTCTTGTATCATCGCCGTGACCTGGGCCGGATCAGGTGGTGCCGCTATGGGCGTGACCTGTGCGGGCCCCATTTTCTCATCAGAGCCGACGAATACAAAACTTGATTCTGTTGGTTGGCCCCAATTCAGCGCATATCCAACAGCGAAAAGGCATACCCAAGACAGCAGTAAAATTGCTCCGACCTCTAGAGAACGTAGCCCGCAAGTCTGTTTTGATGTATCAGCCGTCAAAGTAATCGGGATATCGTTAATTTGCAGCTGGCAGGGCAAACGGAATGTCTGAAGACTATCTTTGCTGCCGATAGTGACGCCGTTCACGCTGACATCTGTGCGCGGAGAATGCACACTCACCATCGGCCCAAAGACAGAGCTTTCGGTTTCGATGGTGACGTTTTCACCAGCTGCCGATTCGTCGAGTAGCATAATGTCGTCTGTTACAGCGGGACCAATAACAAGTCGCGTTGTGTCAATTGTCGTAACAGACCCGTCATGCACACCACCTACAATTTCGACCTGCAAGTCGATGCAGTCACTGCGACGCCAAGGTACGGCGCGCGCGATGCTTGTACGTGCGTAGTTTTGATATGTTGCTAACTTGGCTGTCACGATCAAAGTTCCTTTAGCTACCACGCAACAAGTGGTTGGTATCTTGTTGGGTACGCGTTGCGATCGACCAGGCAACCTGCCAGTTCGTCATTTCCATATAAAGCGTGCTGATCCGGTTGCTCATGGCATCCATCTGACCTTCGACTGTGTTCGCTCCGGCACCGTCGGTGCCAGTATGGGTCGCATTCAAATCGGATACGATCTTGGATTTCTCATCACCAACAATGCCGCTGTTGCCGTTGGTCATCGAACCGCCGGACACTTCTTCGTTGCGCATTATACCTGGCAGGCGCAGCGCATTAGAAAATGCGCTTTCCATCGCCCGGTCAGTCAACTCCGCATGTTGGGCGGAATAGCCAGAGGGATCCATTGTATTCTGTAGATTCAGCGATTGGCCACTTTGCTCAATTGCTTCGATCGCGGCGACGGTATTTCCAGCCATTGTCGATCCTTCCCGAACTATTTTTCTTCACGAAACTCGCGTGCGGCTTCTTGGATTTTTTTCATCATGAATGATCCCATGACGGCCTCAAGAAGGGTGTCTGACAGGAATTGATCTGCTTGCGCGTCTGTGATACCGCCAGCGCCTTCGGCTGCACCTGCTTCTGGTTCCATTGGAAAAGACTCCTTTGTTGAGCACGATTGCTTTGATGCAACTTAACCGGCCAAACCATTTCATCCTATTTCGCCACTTGCGGAGTTGTCTGCGTAGGAACGCAGAGATTGCGCAGTCCCGCGCAATCTCATTTGGTACTGCACCCTAGGTCATTGCATATGTTGCGCAGTCATTCATCCGCGCAACTGATGTTAACCTTTTGTTAATCGAAACAACACGATCAGCACGAGGACGCTATGCGATACACCAAACACATCCAACTTGTAGCTGCCTTAATTATGCAGGTTGGTGTTGCGTCGCCCGTATTTGCACAGACCGAGATGAAAGCAGATACGCAGCTATCTTATCTTATTGTGCATCAACCGCTTGTTCAGTTCCTATCTCAGCTTGAACGAGACACAGGCGTGCAGATTGATGCCACCGAAAGCGTCAATGGCATGATCAATGACATGCGCGTTGATGGTGACGTTGGCGCTGTTCTGACACAGCTATCCCAGCGTTTTGAATTGCAATGGTTTGCGTTCAACGGTGTGCACTATGTATCGGATCAATCCGAGGCTCGGATGCGTCTGGTGCGTCTTGGTGATGTGCCAAGTGATGTTGCCAAGGCTGCTTTGGCCGATTCGGGTCTAATGTCCGACCGTTTTCCTGTCGCAGACGCTGCCCAAGGCACGGCGGTCGCATTGACCGGCCCTCCCAAACTGTTGGGCTTAAGCGAGGCGGTGATTGAATCGGTGGTGATTGAGCCAGACGTGGTGCCGTACCGCAGTATCATCGTGCGCCGCGGATCGTCGATCTCGATCGAGTCGCGGAATTTATCAGACATTGCTGATCGAATTGCCGCACAAGATGTCGCCGCCGCTGCTGCTGCACCTGCACCTGTACCCGCTGCGCCGACAGAAACCGAAGGAGATAGCTAATATGTGCTGTATTCCAATGCAGGGCCACAGCCCGCGTAATCAATCAGATGCGGGGCGGAGTTTCGCGCAATGCAGTGAAACCAAATTGCAAAAATTAAAACAACGGTTCGAAACGACAACGAACCATCAGGATGTGTCCGTGGTGTCCCACCGCGTACATACAATGGCTGCTTCAGGATCAGCGGATGTCTCGAACGCCTCCGCTTCCGTTCAGAAACAGCCCAATACAAACCGGTCCAATTCCGGGCCAAACAATAGGAGAAGTAATATGAATGAACTAGCAACAGACTCCGCAGGTGCATCATCAGGAAGCAGTGTTGACGGTGCTGGCATGGAAGCGCTGACAGCGCGTGCAAATGCACTTTTCTTCCAGATTATGGACTTGAACATGACGTTTGAAGAACAAACTGGCGGCCAGAAGGCAGCCAAGAACAAATCCGGTCAGGTTACCGCTTAATCTGCTTTGGCTACGCTATTTTACAGGGTGGCACTGACCGCCCTGTAATACCACTTTCCGACAGATAGGAGCTGCCCGATGCGCAAGGATCTCATCCTCGTCGCCGTCATTATTGCGACCCTCGCTTTGATGGTCATTCCGCTGTCGCAAACCGTTATAGATGTCTTGCTAGCGGTGAATATCTCACTGTCTGTCTTGCTTGTCATTGTGGCGCTTTATCTGAAACATCCATCTGATTTTTCGACTTTTCCTTCTGTCATCTTGATCGGCACGGCGTTCCGGTTGGCGTTATCCATCGGTACCACCCGCCTGATCCTTTCCGAAGCCGATGCAGGCCAGATCATCGAAACCTTTGGTGATTTTGTTGTGCGTGGATCGGTTGTGATTGGCCTTGTTGTATTTCTGATCATTACTGTCGTGCAGTTTCTTGTGGTGACCAAAGGTGCAGAACGAGTGGCCGAAGTATCGGCCCGTTTCGCCCTTGATTCAATGCCTGGCAAGCAGATGAGCATCGACGCAGAGATGCGCAACGGTAACATCACACCCGACGAAGCCGCGTTCCGTCGCAAGCGTCTTGATAAAGACAGCCAGTTCTTTGGTGCCATGGACGGTGCGATGAAATTTATCAAAGGTGATGCAATAGCGGGACTGATCATTATCTCGATCAACCTGCTGGGCGGTGTCGCCGTCGGGATGAGCATCCATGGCTATTCGTTCGGTGAAGCTGTCAGCGTATTCTCCTTGCTAACTGTCGGCGATGGTCTTGTCGCCCAAATCCCGGCACTGCTTATGGCGCTTTGTGCGGGTATCGTCGTCACCCGTGTGGCAAATGCGGAAACCAGTGACCTTGGTACGGACATCTTCAAAGAACTTGTCGCAGACCCTCGCGTGCCAGCTATCGCTGCGATGATGGTGTTTGGGATCGGCCTGATCCCCGGCTTTCCTACACTGACATTCGCGATCTTCGCTGTTGTGCTTCTTGTTGCTGCTTTCATCTTGCGTCGACGTATCATGAGCGAAGACGCAGCAGAGGCTGCGCAGGCTGCTGACAACGCGGCACAGACAGAAGACCGTAACACAAGTGTTAATCACGCTGGTACAGCGAACGAAGTTGATATTGACGGCGCTGATATTCCAGTCGGTGATCGCCTGCGCCTGATGGTTGGCGAAAAGGTTGGTGCAGCATTGAATCATGAGGTGGTGCAGCGCGAGATCGCGCATCACTTCGGGGTTCTTTACGCGACGCGTGGCGTGCGTTTCCCTTGCGCTGCATTCTTTGTTTCCCCCCATCTCGGACCAACGGATATTGTCGTCGAACTTGATGAGGTGCCTGTATTCCGTGATGAAATCCCAATGGATTGTTTTTTGGTCCCGGAGCCGAATCTCATCGCGAACTTTGCAACAACTGACGCAACAAAAGCGCTAAAAACTTTTTCTTGGCCTAATCTAGGCGG
Organism: Paracoccaceae bacterium; assembly: GCA_039975755.1. Taxonomy (GTDB): domain Bacteria; phylum Pseudomonadota; class Alphaproteobacteria; order Rhodobacterales; family Rhodobacteraceae; genus JABSSA01. Next base: position 17,904 of record JBDWGM010000016.1, read on the forward strand.
CCTGTGGGTACCCAAAACACAAGAAGCCAAACTGCGGGCCCTAAACACGACTCCTTTGGCGTTGGAAAAAGCGCTCGCCTACATCACGTTCCGGTTATACGAACGAAACCTCGGTACGCTATTTTCACATGCGATTTTTGCTGAATTGTTGGCAAGTGCTGCGGTGGAAGAACCAGAAACAAGCGCGCTTGTCCGTGAAGATATGACAGAGCCGGCCTTGTATAAGATGTTTCGTTATCTGGTCGAAGATGGCGTGCCGTTGCGCCCAATGTCATTGCTGATGTCATCGCTGCACTACTGGATTCACAGCGCGGAAAACCCCAATGCCGTTATTCTTGCGGAATGTTTGCGTGGCTCGATGAAGCGTCAGCTGTGCCATCGTATTGCAGGGTCCGAGGGTATTTTGGGCGTCGCCATGGTGGATCCAGAAATTGAAGTCTTGGCGCGCCGTGGAATCGTTGATGCACGCCGGAGTACGGGCGACACAGCGAATGATGGTCTGGTGTTCGAGGATGATGTCTCTGACTTCCTGATTGGTCAGTTTCGCGATCTGTGGCGCCAGCAAGAGCGCGGCAGCCGTCAGGTTGCTATTGTGAGTTCGGCCGATCTGCGTCGCCGCTTGCGCAACTTCTTAGCGGCAAATGATCTGCATTTTGCAGTTCTTGCCCCGCATGAGATCTCATCAGAATTCATGACCCATCCGGTTGAACTGGTCAGCCTGAAAGGTTTGGTAAAGGCCTCACAGGTTGGCACCGAACGCAAGTCAGCTTAAAGTATAAAAAGTAGGCGCTGCCTTTCGTAAAAGGCGGCGCCTACTTTTATTTAACAGTTTTTGGATGACTTACAGCTGGCCAGCAATCTCTGCCAATTCAGTGAGGTTACGGCAATCCGTTTTGCGGTAGATCGAATTACGATGCGTTTCGACAGTACGCACTGAAATCGCCAGCATGTCCGCAACCTCTTTCGTCTTGGCACCGGTTGCACATGCTTCGACGACTTCCAGTTCACGAGGGGATAACCCGTAGATATTACCGGTACGTGTTACGTTGCGCCGCAGGTTTGTGAACTGGCGGATATACTCACTAGGTAAGCTCGCATAGCCCAGTTCCGCAGAACGCACGGCGTTCACCAGATCCACGACCCTTGCATCACGCGGTACAAAACCAAGCGCCCCTTCGGCAATAACTGTAAAAGCATCATTGGTATTGGCGTCTTGTGACATCACAACGATACGAATGTCTTTATTGCTTGCGCGGATTTTTGAGAATGTCTCAAGCCCGGAAGGGCGGGTCAGTGACAAACTCATAACCAAAATATCGGGCATCAACATACGGCATGCTTTGATCGTTGAATATCCATCGGCAGCCTGGCCGACGACGTTGTACCCGCAATCTACAGCAAGTTTATTTGCCAACCCCTCGCGGACGATTTCGTGGTTATCGGCCACAAGTACTTTCGCGGCATCGGTCATGCGTTGCTCCTGTTGGTTGGTTTAAAAGCTTTTCATGATCAAAGTGTTGCACGAATTTACGCTGTTCTGAATAAGTGCCGCCAATGTTCGCCTGCTGACTTGTACTAAAAATAGTACGTAACCCGTAGCGAAATCGCTTGGTTCTGTCGCAGAGTTTTGTCGTGTGGTTGATGATGTTCGCGGGTGTTAGGTGGGGCTCTTTGAGTTTGAAACCCGGGACCTATCGGATGTCGATAGATTTGAAAGAGCGCCATTCCCCAAGAGCGTAATCCGCTTTGAGGTGTTTTTAGATTTATGATATAATGTATCGCACCGTGATCTTAGAGATGTTCCTGGATTTCGGACCAGTTTTCAACCTTGTTAAGGTGGATCAGGGTTTCATTTAGGCCGCCAATTCCATCGGTTCTGTTTTGCTTTCATAGGCTTCGTCTGGGGTTAATATGCCGTGGGTCGGATGCGGGCGCTCAGAGGTGTCGTAGGCCAGCCATTTGCCGATGCCTGCCCTCATTTCTGAACCGGTCTCAAAGCATTCAGGTAAACGCAGTCATACTTCAGCGACCTCCACAGCCGCGCAATCATCTGGTTGTCGTTTACTGTCCATGCTGATCTTGATGTCTGTGTCGACCAGTACATCGAGGTTGGCATTGATCAAGCGGCGTTTGGGGCAGGGACGACGGCCCCGTGTTTATGTCGGACGTTGTGCTGCACGCCATGTTGTCGGAAAATCTGATTGGGGCCGACGAGTTGTTCGCTCATATCGAAATTTATGAACGTTTACAAATATCTAGCGGATTAACCGTTAATTCGTAAACGTCCATTCACTGCTTATAGCTACCAAGGTCGCAGTTCATCAATCCTGTTGATCTTGTGGTCAGAGTTGCGCGTGAGGACATCTGTCAGCCATCGCCCTCGCAGCACTCATCATCTACTGGCTATGAATCCTGACCCTAGAAAAGGTTAGCGTCATCGGTACCTTCTTCTTCCCATTTCGCCTCCTGTTCTGCCTCCTTGGCGTCGTTATACCAATCCGACAAGAAGTCATGCGCGCCTTCCTGGAAGAGTTCAGGGAAGTCTGAATAGTCGCTCATGAATTGATCAGCAAAAAGGTTGCCCGCATCTGCCGGCGGTTTCGCGATACCCATGATGATCTGCGCGACACCCGTGAGGCCGGCGAGTATCGAGACAGGCAGGGTTAGGGCCCCACCTGATCCCGCTAGGACGATAGCGGCGATATTGAACACCGAATTCGCGATACCAACCGACCCGGTTGCGACATCGTAGTCGTCACCAGTTCTTGTGCCCTCAACGACATCGTAAATACTTGTTCCAGCGCCGACAAGATCTGCACCCCATTCAGTGACTGACCCTGCAATCTTGAGGCCTTTAAAGACTTTTGTGAGCGTGCTGGTGCCTTTTGGTTTTATGCCTGTGGGACCAATCCCGCCACGTAAGGACGACGCTGGCAACTCGGGCGTAGGGTACATGCTGGGAACAAAATCAACTGTGGTTGGCGCGGTGTTAAAGAAATTGTTTTGCGAACCGAAGAAGTTGCCGGTGTTTACAACACCACCAGTCGTTACCGGATCCATTGCCGTAGCGCCATTGAACGCCGTACCATTGCCTTGCCAGACCTGTTGAAGCAGCTTTTGACGCGCGTTCAGCGCGTTGGGGTCTTCGCCCAAAACGTCAGCTTGCATCTGTGCCACTGATTCTTTGACTGAAAGCTCTTTGTTCTCCAAATGCCCGATGTGGAGTTCATTGTTCAGCGCCGTCAATTCAGACACAACAATCTTGGCGGCGCCATCGCTCATGCCGCCATCTTTCAGAAACTTTCCCAGTTCTGCCGGAGTATCGAATCCGCCGGTTGCAAACTGCGAAATACTCATAGCTTGGAATGAATGATGATATGTTGGATCGCCGCCAAGAGCAGAGATAAAGACGGCCTGAGCTGAACCCGGCGTACCCCCCATTTTTGCAACAAACTCTTTGTTAAGCCCACCATGGTTACCCGTGCGAAGCGTTGGACCGCCGGTTCCGGACTGATACCAATCATAGATCGCTTGGGCCGCTTGGTTTTCAGTCATGCCTATGCCAGCAAGCGTGGGATTAGGTGTATCAAGGCCAAAATAGGATTTAACAGTCTCGACGCTTTGGAAATTCGCGCTAGATATCGTAAGCTGCCCGTCCGGCAGAAGTGTATCGAATGTCGCTGCTTCATCAGCTACGGCCGGCCGGTTTTCAAAGAAATCCCGCCATACGCCCATTTCGGCCTGCAGATCGTCGGCCGCCCAATTTTGACCGGCAAAGTTCACCTTCAAGCGGGTCGCGACGTCGGGCGCAGATGACGTCAGATAGGAAGTGATGTACAAAAGTTGACCTGTAAAGCCAGCAATGTGACGCGGGTCACCAGATTTCAACGCGCCGAGTGCCGCAGGGTCCATACCACCATAGCGCATTGCCAAGCCAGCCACGCCAAGCAAGCCTGCACCTGCCTTTACGAAGGCGTGGACATTGAGGTCCGTTTTCAATGTATTGAATTGACCGGCCGTCATGCCAAAGGTCTGTAAAACATCCGTTCCGGGAACCGCGTTGCCTTGCAGCGCCTTCAATACATTCCCCAAGCCAGAAGTACCCTTTTCAGCCAACAAGTTCAGGAATTGGATTACACGACGACCACCAGCTACAGAGCTGGCTAATGTCTTATCACCCTGAACCCGCTCCGATAACAAATGAAGAGCGGCCAGGTCGGCGGCGTCCTTTTGTTCCGGTGGCAACTCTTCAAAATCAACTTCCAACACACCGTCCGCGTCCCCGTTTAGTGTATCAGCAGAAATACCACCTGGCCCGACCTCCTCCTGCAGCTTGATTGCTACGTTTTGCAGTAGTGAAGGGTTGGACGATGCTAGGAAATTAGCCATCAGGCTGAAAGATTCCAGGAGGCTGGTCGCCTCAGCCTCGGAGGTATCCGCAAAAAATCCATCGGGTTGATTGAGAACCCATTGACCAGACTTCTCAAGCAATCCAGTGAATGTGATGGGGTTGCCTCCGCCTTCGACAAGCTTTCCATCAGAGATTCCAAAGTTCTGAGAGAAAATCTTGTCCGTGGCGCCTTGGTAGAGCCGGATAAATTCCTGCTGATGCCCGGCATCATTGGCAACTTCAGCTTCATATCGTTGAAGGACGGTTGAATTGAACGCCCCATTTAAAAGTTCATCACCGCTTACGTTGCTGTTAGTAAGCTGGTTGCCGATTTCCTTGGCGCTCAGTCCGCGTTGTTGCATGCTCCTGACGAGCATCACGAGATAGTGCTTGCGCTTCGTAGAACCGGCCCGCGCGGTTTTAAAACTCGCCATAACGTCCGCAATCGCAAGTTCTGATACGCTGCCTTCTCCATTCTCAAGTTGGACATTCAGCGCTGCGGCGGGCGCGCTCATCGTCAATTCTGCGCTGAACAATGCGCCATCGGGCCCTTCCATCGGCGAGAATTCTTCTGTGGAGACTTCGCCATCTGCGCCGTCAGCGGGTGTTGTTCCATCGCCTTCGTCGAGACCAAACTCGAGCGGGCCTTCTTGTGGGGCGGTTGCCAAGAACCGCAGGGCTTGATCCAGGTCGTACTCTTCGCTGCCCGAAACTTTTGCCTGCCCAACCATCTCGGTAAACTGGTCTTTTGTGATGCCGTTCGGGAACTGCGCTTGAACCGCTGGCAAGATACTGGCGGGATCCTCAACGCCAAAGACATCCGTGAGAAGCTTTGATATTTCGAGATTTTCTGTCGTGGCCACGGAGGGACCGCCGCGTCCCCTGGGCGTCGCTTTCCTTGTTGTGGTATCGGCAAGCGTTCCAGATCCGTCCGCATCCAGGTAATCGAAAACTTTTCCGGAATTTAATCCGAGCAGTGCATTAAAGTTTGGTAAGGTGCGAATATGGCTGCCGTCGTTATGTAGCGTCAGCGTGATGACACCTTTGTTCAGCAGTTCAAGTGCCTCGCCCTCAGTTATAATCGTGTTGCCTGAGCCGTCTGTCGTTCCAACGGTGGCCCGCAAGAATTCACGGACACCGGCATCCTTAAGTGGGTTCACATCGCCCGTAATGCCGGTGAGATTATTAAGGAAATCGTCGACTGACAGTTGTGTTTCCCCATTGAATGCGGCCGCAATCAGCGTCTCGTTCGGCAAGTGAGTCAGGTCCAGCACCGCGCCAAATTGTGCAGGACCGTCGGCAGTGCCTTCCTTGCCTTCAGTTGCATAAGCATTTGAGGTCGCATAGCCGGCCCGGATTACGCCATCATCCAGCATTGTCTGCACATCGTCGCGACTGAATTCAAAGGTATCCGACGTCTCTTTTGCTGTGGCGCTTCCCTTGGCCCCACCCCTTTGGTTCGTTGTATGCGTTCCCGTTCCACTGGCGTAGACTTGCCCAAGGATACCGATGCTTTGTTCTGTCGCCGGCAAGCCTCTGTCCGGCGTAGCTCCGGCTGAATCAAAGAATGCTTTAAGCTCAACCGAACTAATGGTGCCATCATTATTGGCATCAAACGCGAAGATATTGTCGGTTGCCGTACCAGAAAGAAAACCATTGTTCTGCTCAATTCCTGAGGTCCCAGCAATGTCGCCATCAAGGTTAAGTGATGCGGTTACGCCCTGCCCACTAGCGCTAGTCAGAGAGATGACATCATTGTCGAAAAGCTCGTTAACGAACGAGACAGACATTTCTTGTGTATTCATTTCTTGTGTATTGTCTTTGTTTCCACGGTCAGCGATCAAGCTCAGCTTTGCTGGGTCAATATTTGCGGCGCCAAACAGATTGACCATTCTGTCAATCAACTCGACAGGTTGTAGGCTACCGTCAACCTGTTCATTGTTGGTGAAAAGATGAGACGTAATTTGAGTGCCTTTAATATTGTTCCAATTGATCGTCGCGTTTCCGGCCTCATCAAGGACAACGACCGGCGAGAAATCTACTGCTTCGTTCTCGTAATTAACCGCGACCTGATCTGGCTTGAGCAAACGTGAGAACTCGGCCTGCGTGAGGAAATAGCCATATTCGCTATCGTCCTTGTCCCCGGCCAGTTTTGTCTTGTGTCCGGCCAGTTTTGTCAGGAGTTCCGCGTCAGTTAGGCTAATACCCAGTCTTGTCGCCAACGCGTCGGGCCCGACTGTCGCTTCCGAACCTTCGCCTTCTGCGCCAAAGACCTCAGTCGTCGCTGCAGCCTCTTCACCTTGATACGCGCCGGTATCCACACGAATGCGGCCGCCAGTATTGTCTCCGGCTGTTTGGACGACCAAAAGGCCTTTGTTCACGAACAGTTCTTTGAGTTCGTCAGCGGTCACGGATGGCGCCGCAGCAGCATCCTGCGAAGTCGCGCGATTGCTTGCGACCTGAGCAAAAAGGGCCGTTATATCCTGAGCGCTTGGCAAAATCGCTGGTCCGGCGGTAGTCGCAAGCCTGTTTCGAAGCCCTTCCATAAAGGCGTCCACATTAATCACAGGATCGGCACCTTGGTCAGCACCTGTTGCTGGGACGAAGTCACGGAAAACCCCATCGACGAGCAGACCAGTGTCCACATTTTCCATATGGCCAAAGGTCATGCCAGCGTCGCTGTCCAAAACCAAAACCCCATCATCTAACATCTGTTGTATGTCAGCCTCGGAAAGGAAACCTTCTGGAGTTGTACCTGACCCAAGGCCCTCAGAGGTTTTATTCCGATAAAGTTCGAAGAATGCCTCAGTTGGTGTTTGGCCCTGCCAATCAACCGGTACCTGTCCTTCAACGGCTACCCCGCCACCAAGAAGAGTCTCGTAAGAAACGAGCCCGCTGTGTGCGCCGATATAGGTGCCCGGCGCTGCTTCACCCCACTTTTGAACAAATTCAGTGGCCGACGCCGGCGCACCCTCTACGGTATTGTCGAGGCGTGTGCCTTTGACGGTCACGGTGATGGTCATTTGACCATTCGTCCCAACATTCATGTGGATCGCTTCTTCATTAAAGACACGACCTAGAGTCGCCCGGTCAAGCCCTTGTCCATCGACGCTCTCGTAGCCGGTGACTACTCGTTGAATGGTAAACCCGGTAGGAACCGACGCCCCCGGGAACAAGGTTTCCAGCGATGCGGCGATCTGATCGCCATTTACCGTATTGCTTGTGGGGTCGGTGATAATCGTATCGGCGAAGATAAAATCGGAGATGAGTTCACCATCAACCTTGGACAAATCCAATTGGAATTCTGGTTGACCCGTAGTCCCACCCTCACCCTGTGAAATCAAACCATCGGCGAACATCTTCTCGATAGCTTGCAGATTTAACGACTTTCCGGGTGTTGCTGACGCAGAGGGACCGTTGGCACCGGCATAAAGATCGAGCAGGGCATCAGATGGACCGTTCGTTCCGCCAATGGCTTCTTTGAGCTCAGCATAAGTCATTGTATATGAATTATATTCTGCACTCGGTCCGGCGGGCTGCCCATTTAGCACCAAGAACTGTGCTGCTGGGCTTAGACCTTCACCCTGCACTGTGAGCCCATCTTCGCTAACAAAGTCAGGGCTTGTGTCTGGAACTGGAGGTATTACCCCGTTAACTGGTTGCACGCTAGAGTATTCTGCAGCTGTTCTAATCAAGACCGTATAGGTGAGGCCATCACCCAATACCTTTGTTTGCGGTTGGAGATCCCCATCTACGAAAACATTTGTCAGCTGTTGGTAGCTAAGACTTGTGCCGCCACTCTGATCGAAGATAATGGCCTCTACCTGATCCAACGTTGGCACACTTGCGCTTTCGCCATACAGAGCCTTCAAGCCTGCAACCACATCTTGCGCGGTTGCAACGCTGGTGTCGGAATTGGGTGCTACAGCCTTCTTGTAGTCGAGAATTCCGCCCGCGAGTGTCGAGCCTTCCGCTTTCGCGGCATCACCGAACACCTTGCCCGGTTGATGGGGCGAGCTGTAAGCAACGCCCGCAGCAAACATCTTGTGGAGCGCCATCATGCCGATTGATCCCGCGGACGCATCCGCTGGCAAAACGTCATGCTTGGTATACATCTCGAGAAACGCGTCGGATGGCTCCGTGCCCGGCGCGAATTCGACCGCCTCTAAGAATGTTTCTTTTGTGAGAGAGTACCCTTCAAGATTCTGTCCCGTGCCGCGCGTTGCGGCGTGTTCGTTCATGAATGTCAGAGCCTCTTGATTGAATTCGAATCCCTTGAATGGTGATTGCACTGCGCCGATACCTGCAGCCTGCGCTTCCTGTTGTGCATATGCCAGTTCGTCCTCACCATCGAGCTTCACCCAGACTTGGTCGGACCCCGATGAAGAGAAAAGATCCAAGCCCGCTGGCAATGGGCGGTCAGACGCCACCAAGCTCATCCGATGCCCAGCATCCCCTTCATGGACATCGAGCCCCAAACTCCGCGCATGGTCAGCAAATGCCTCACCCATTTCTTCCAGCATCAACTCATCGAGGTTGGGGCCTTTCGCGGCATCAGCGGCAATCAAGATTGTGCCGGGTGCACCGTCTTTTCCGGGTACATAGGCACCTGAAACACCTGTTGGTAAAACTGTTTTGAAACCGGAGACACCAATATCGCCCTGAGGTACAACCCGCACCGCCGGCATGATTTTGCCGGAAGCGAATTGTTGGAGTGTAGCCTTAAATGCTGCAAGTTGCTTGGGTTCGTCGGCCAGCTCCTCCATGGACTTCCCGGTAAGCGCGATTGAGAGGCTATCAAGAGCATTCTCGTCACCATCACGGGCATCTTGAGCAAGTGCCACAAATGTCTGTGCACTTTCTTCTTGGACGCGTTGCACTTTGGGTGGAAGGCCACTGCCGTTCTGGGGCTCAATTGCAGTATCTTTGTGTGCCCCACCTTTAACTTGCGGCGGTAATTCGGTTCGCGGTGCCGGTTCTGCCAACTTCTCAGCGTCTTCCAAGAGCGTAGCATTGCGTTCGGTATAGTCAGTTCTGGACATTTTGGGTTCTCCAAAGCGAGTTGGAGCAATATTGCCAGACATGTGATCTAATTCATCATAGGTAAGCCTACTAAGACCAATGTACGAAAACTACCTACAACGAAGCGTAGCCCTCAAACTCGTCTAGAGTTTGCCCCCTGTTGCCGGCGTGTGCGGTCTATTCTTTTTGTCCTAGATTCGGCATGTGTCGATGATGCATTGCGCCTTCCTACACTTCATCACCATGCGCGCCGAAGTTTCCGACAATTCGCTTGGCGGTCACTGGCTCTGTCGAATCTGAAGCTTTTGTCGCCTTGTCGCGAAGGAGTTGTGTCGCAAGCATGGCGTCAGTGAACTTTGGCTAGATTTCGCAAAATTGATCTTTAGTTATAGGGCGTATGCCCGCCGCTTCCACGCATGCACAGAGTCATAGAAACGTTTATAATCATATACTTATTTTTGTATCAATTTGAAGGACCTATACCCAGAGTTCAATTCAACCTAGTGAACGTTGGTTCAGTTGAGACCACCTGTAGAATATGCGGTTATCACCGGTACAAAATCTAAGTGTATGCGGATTTACCTACTGAAAAGGTAAAAATGGACGTCTGCACGTCAACTGACGGGGGAACACATGAAAGAACTACCTAAGCGAACGATTATTGCCGACAGCCACGAAATTGTGCGCGATGGCATCGCCAATCGGCTAACAGCGGAATGCAATGTCGAAGTGGTTGGTTTTGCGGCCGACGGATATAGCACAATCAAACAATGCCGAATGCTGTCACCAGATGTGTTGTTTATGGACTTGGGCTTAGTGAACCCCCGTGGCATGGATACACTCCCAAAACTCCGCAAATCACATCCTGACATGAAAATCGTCATTTTGTCCTCCGAGGCTAGGACGTCTGAGGCTTTCATGACACTTTCACTTGGCGCAACGGGCTATATGCCCAAACAGGCGAAAGGCGAACACTTTGTAAATAACTTGAATACGGTTTGTACGGGCTACGCGTGTATCCCGACGGATTATCTTGAAGGGTTCGCTGAATGTCGCCGAAATTTGTCCCGCACCGGGAATCTATATGGCTTGTCGCCACGCGAAATCGAAGTGCTTGAAGAATGCAGCAAAGGAATCAAGAACAAAGAGATCGCGACCAAATTGCATATCAGCGTGCGGACGGTCGAGACTCACAGAAACGCAATCTACCGCAAAACATCCACAAATTCTGCTGCCGAACTTATGATAGTTGCGAAACAATGCTCCGCCAACCAACCTTCGGTTATGTAATTGAGGCTCTGTTGCACAAGCTTGCAACGCGTGTTAATCGGGTTAAAGTTATCTCGAAGCTGCAAAATTTATCATTCAATTACAATGGCTTATTTTGGGTGAATTTATAATGGGACCAAAGATCCTGCGGAAATCGGGGCAAGATTCCGCGAAATCTCTCAAAAGACAACAAAAAAGCCCGCCGAAGCGGGCTGCCGATTTGGCGATATCTGATGGTATCAAGCTGACTTTTTGAGCTTGGAAAGCAAACTTACGTCTACATAGACAGCGCCAATGCCGGCTTTGTCAGGATGGCGGTATCCGCAGATCCTGCCAGCTTGGATGTCGACGAAGACATCTTCGAACAGCCCGGCACCACGCTGACAAGCATAGGCGATAGGGTGGAAATCGCCTTCAATGTCATCCGCAAGAAGCGGCAATTCCTGCAAACCCTGCAAAAATTCATCAAGATGTTGTAGCGAGAAGACGACGTTTCGAACTGAACCTCTGCTCGTCCGCGGAACCAAAGGCTTCACGATAACCATCCGGTACAGCGCCTCGAACTGATCTTTGGTAGCGCCAATGTAATCAGGAACGTCCTGCAACCGAACAGCAGACTTAAAAGCCTCGATCATTGGTACGGTCTTAGCTGCCTCAAAAACGGCATTGCCGCAGTCAACTTCCGTCGCATCTTCTGGCAACTGTCCCAGCCTTTTCAGAACCCGTGACAACCGCACCCGCGGTATATCGACCTCAGCGGACAAGCTTTGAATAGTATGATATTTGCGTTCTGTGATCTCAACACCAAGGACTTTGGTGCCTGGCTCAACAGCAGAGTTCTTAACAATATGGTCCCGCAGGATGTCGCGGATTGGCCCCGGATCAATTACGTTACTACGGCGATGAAGCCAATCATAGAGATTGCCATAGTGAGCCAGTGGCCCAGCCTGAACCGCCGATGCAGGCGACGTCTTCCGGATTATGTCCAATGCGTCAGAAACCGCCTCGGGTCCCTCACTGTATATGGAGAATCCAATATCGGTCGCTTCTTCAGTCTGTTCAGGGGATAGCTTCATGACAGCGACACGGTGGCCATGCTCCAATATAGCGCCCAACATTTCAGACGCGGCAAGAACCTGTTCTAGGGTCTGATCAGCCAGCCAACTATTACCTGGGAGAGATCGACCATCAAGGCGCACCCTTAGCCACGACTGGTAATCCGGCGTCTCTGTGGATGCAGACCGGAAAAAAGTCTCCGAGACGCTGAGAGCGTCGCAGATTTCAGATCCAGAATAGGGGTGCTGCTTTTATCATATCATTGGATGTACTTAACTCACAGGGTATTGGCTGCTTTGTTCTGGATATCACTGATCTTGGGACTTCGAAGTCTTTACCAGCTTCTGATGCTTCATGTGCCGATACCGTCCTAGCCGGTATCGGCCCAAAGCCGCCATTCGACCTTTGCAAAATCTAACTAGCCCTCTTCCCGAAAGCTGCCGTTCGTGCAGCCCGCAGCATTTCGGACTGATCGGATGTAAGCTATGTGGGACGTTTCCGACCTTCGTTTTTCCCACTTCGCTGACGCAGCATTTATTTTCTCGCGTGGTATAGTTGTTGCTGCCGCAGCACGTGTCACCAAAGCGGCCGCTCAATCTATATTTTAAAGACCAAATCAAAACTGCACTTTCGCCGTACGATGCAGGATCTAACGAGACGCGTACCAAGCTCACCTCACCACTAGACTTGTTAGCTACCATTTGTTTGCCGAACTTTGCCGACCCGGCGTTTGTTTGGACCTGCGGCATGCTTATCTGCGCGATATCTTCAACAGACCACACAGGACCACCAACACAACCGTTGAGGTGGGCGTTTTCTTTGAAAATGGCAGGCCGGGTGGTCCGACCCGCCAATGAGCGCTTTGCTATCCTGCGAAAAGATCCTCTGGATGGTCGAGCGATCCTTTGTTCTTTTCTACCCAGTCCAGCAGGCTCGCCATTGTCATGTTCTTGCCACCGAACCCATCGTAGGGTGTGAAATGATCCCACATGTGAAGAACGCTTGTCGGGTCGCGACGCAGCAGATTGATCAGTACACCAGCTACGATCCGGCCACCTACGCCGTCAAGCTGCCCGTGACTCGAGGCATCTGCCTCTTCTAAACAGTAGAACCACAACGGTGTCTTCTCGATCCCATGTTTCGCCAGAGCTTGCGGGGGCGGCAATTGATCTACCCCGAACTTGCGCGCCATCTGTTGGCCGCTTGCTACGGACAGGGCGAAACGATCTCTGAGAATGTTGCGCAACGCGAGGTTGGCACTCGCGGGATGCTTAACAGCCACGCCTGGATGATCTTCGAACTGAATAGGCGCAGTAATGAAAGGCAACTCGAAGAGAGGCGACGCCACCCCGGTGCCAACCGGGCGTGCCCGCTGTGCGTCAGGGCCAAAGAACAGTGACATGGTCTCGATGTTGACGTCTTTACCTTTTGGCCCGAACCCCATGGCAGGGAAGAGATCGATGCATGTCCCATCCGTCTTGATCTGATATTCGGGTTGCACAGTGGCATGGCCGAACCGGAACCCGGCGACCGAGAACTCGACAGGCATGACCGGGCTACCAAGTGGGACCGCCTTAGCCCAAGCCGCGTCGATGGCTTCTCTTGTCACGAATTGTGGAAGGAAGTCTTTCAATACCAGATACTGATAATGGAGACGAATAAACCGCCGGACTTCCTCGAAACCGGCAAAACGAGGAATCACTACGTCGTTCCAATTTAACTCACCCAGTCCTTGATGGGCGCAACTACGAATATCTGCGGCCATCTCACCACCACGGTGATGTTCCGCCATGAGGATGTTATGTAGTGTGATGAAGGAGCCTTGAAGCTGCGACAGGAATGCATTTTCATCGTTGCGAGGATCACCGATTAACGCAACGCCATGCGTCGTCCGGGCGAGATCATGCGGGTTTTTTGACTGACCAAATGCCAGAAACTCACCATGCTTTTTTTCGCCCACTCGCATCTCTGCATAGAGATGCGGGGAAGCTTCGGGCCCATCGCCATATACACAATCAAGATCTAGGTTAGGGGTGCGGACGTTGCGAATAGCGCGAGGATCAATCCGGGTTCCGATGGCAGAGGTCACATCAAGGGTTACATCATGATCAATGAACTGGCCAAAAAAAGTCATGCCAGCGTCAGCTTTACCAGTCTGGATCTTTTCACGCTTCATATCGGCCACAAGATCCATGAAATGTTGGACCAGATCGTTCTTGTCGCCGGTCCATTGTAGGTCATTCCCGTCTTTGTGAAAAATCCGCCCGAAATGTTGCGAGAAAACCGGGGACAGATGCTTTTCGGGTTCGCAATGGGATTTGTGGAACATGTCCATTCGCGTCATGCCATGAGGAAGCGAAGCCATTTTGATATCTCCTTTAAACAATTTTTTCGGTAAAATAATAGCACGACTACACCTTAAGCGTGCCGTCATGCGCAAGTCTGGTATTCCTGACTAAGGGACATGGGCCACTCAGAGCGTGTCAAGAATAGCTAATTTTTATGCGGCATCGAAGAACGCAGGATATTGCGCATGCGGCAAAATCTGCGCCATCAGCGCGCTCAGCAAAAAATTACAGTGGCTGGGTTGGGCTTGCAGCAGCCATTAGATCGGTTGTAGCATCATGGCGAACCCGTCCAGTTTGTGTTGTCACACGCGGCCCTTTGCCGACATCCAACGGCTGACCGCAATGCTGCAGTCGCAGCCCGCATTGCTGCCGTTCGCGGCAAATACAATTTTGACGTCGAAACAGAAAATTCGTTACGCACGAAACTCAGCAAGATTTGTGCATTGCTAGGCTGCTAAGGTCTGCGCATGACCGACGAAACAACAAAACCTCATCCCCATATAGACCGCATCTTGCGGGTTATTGACTACATTCATGCCCATGCGGCGGAAGATCTGTCGTTGGACCAACTCGCGGATGTGGCTGCTATGTCTCGGTTTCACTGGCACCGGGTCTTCACCGCTATCATGGGGGCATCGCCAGCCCAGATCATCCGATCAGTACGCATGCATAAAGCAACCATGTTGCTTCTGCGCACCGAACTTCCAATCCCAAAGATTGCAGCACATGTCGGTTACGCGTCTTAGGCCTGCTCTGCGGACAAAACAGGCATTGGGTTTTGGACCTTCGCTGACGCAGCATTCATTTGCTCTTGCAGCACGGCCACCGCTGCGTTGCGGCTCAAGTCGCCAGAGCGGTCATTGAAGGTGGGCCGCAGTGTGATTTCGCTGCGAAGTTTCAAAAGGGAGCCAACTGGGTGAAGACTACCATTCTTTTCGTAGTCACCACGCAATTTTTGAGTGTTCAAAAAACTTCTGGACTCAAGATTGATTTGTCGACACGGTGTCGACAATAGAAAGCCCTGATCTTGAGGTTCAAACCCGTCGTGGCGAAACAAGGAACATCCTCGACTTTTCAACGCGGCGCGGCCTCGGGTGAGATCTATCGTGTTCTGCGCGACGAAATCCTGACCCTTCAGCTTGAGCCCGGAAAATCACTGGACGAGACAAGCCTATCAAAGCGGTTTGCTGTGTCGCGGTCTCCCATCCGTGAGGCGCTCAACCGCTTGTTGGCAGAACGCCTGGTAGAGACGCTTCCAAACAGATCGACCATTGTCGCACAGATAGACCTGCGCAATTTTCCTGCACTCATTCAAGCCTTGGATATCCAGCAACGCCTTGCTACGCGGCTTGCGGCGCAAAACCGGGTGGACACGGATTTGCCTCGGTTGAGAGAATTGGCCGACGTCTTCAACGACAGTGTCGACCAGGCTTCGGCTCTGACAATTCTACAAACGAATTTTGCATTCCACGTCGCTGTCGCTGAGGCAGGGCGCAATCCCTATGTCACCCGGCAATATCGCGAGTTGTTATCTGAGACCCGGCGACTTTTGCATATCCATGTGCAGTTTCTCGACAACACCGATCGGGTCGAGGTGATGCGCGATCAGCACCATGATTTTGTCGATGTCATTGAGGCACAGGATATCGCAGCAGCTGATGTCATCGCCCATGCGCACACGATGCAGTTCCATGACAGGTTTCTCAAGGCGCTGCGACATGCGCCCGATGCTGATTTTGATCTTGGTCTGACGATCCCGGAGGGCCTCACGTGAGTTCGGTGATCACGCGGATCAAAGTGCACACACACTGCAACGACTTGGGCGGCAAAATCTGGAATCCGTCGATCCGCTGGACCAACAAATACGCGGTCTTTGTCACGCTGCATGACAGCGCGGACAAAGTCGGCCTTGGTGAATGCTGGTGCTTTGATGCCGCACCTGATGCGCTGGTTGCCTTTTTGCGGACGGAGGTCATCCCGCATTTTCTTGGTCAGGCACTCGTGGATGTGCCGGAAATTGCAAGTAGGTTGTTTGAAAAGGCGACACTTACCGCCCGTCACGGAATGCTTGCCTCTGCTTTGGCAGGTGTCGACATCGCGATGTGGGATCTGAAGGCGCAGCACGAAAATGCACCGCTATGGAGTTCCATGAATAAGGGCGGCACCGGCACCGCGCAGCTCTATGCCAGCGGCGGCTTGTACGGCGAAGGAAAAACTACAAATGACCTTTGCACTGAGATGTCCGCCTTTGCGGCACGTGGGTTCGCCCTGTCAAAGATGAAGATAGGCGCGTTTTCCCTGCAAGAAGATATCGCACGTGTGAACGCCGTGCTTACCGCGCTGCCCAAGACCGCAAAACTGACCATCGACGGCGTTTACAGCTACTCCAGCGACGACGCGCTGCGCATTTTCGAGGCTCTCCCAGTCGAACGGATTGAAGCGTTTCAATCGCCCACAAAGGCTTGGGATTACACAGGGATGGCGCGTCTCACGAAGGCTGGCGTACCTGTCATGGCGACGGAAGCTGAATACCGTCCCGAATTACACGACCGACTAATTGAAGAGGTCGGTGTGCCGTTCCTTCAAACTGCGCCGGTCGCCATCGGTGGAGTGTCCCAAATTGCGGTGCTCGCAGACAAGGTGACAGGAACCCAAACGCGCCTTTCGCTTGAGGTATCTTCGACCGCGATTGCTCTTATGGCCGCAGTACATGCAGCAGCGGCGCACCCCGCAGTTGCCCATGTGGAATACCACACGATCCACACTGTCTTCTTTGACAAGTTAGAGCTGGATCAGCGCAAGGGCGAACCGTTCAGAGCAACCCCACCCGACAAACCGGGCCTAGGCTTTTCGCTGCCGAAAACTGGTGTTTCGGTGGCATTCGAGGATGTGAGCAGCACCTCACCAAAAGATGCCGCATGAAGCGGCACGCAACCCATCACAACAGTGGAGACTAAGATGAAAACCAAACTTACAAACCTTCTGGTGGCAGGAGCAATCGCGCTTGGATCAGCATCGGCCGTTCAGGCGCAGGACCAAGGGTTGCTTGATACCATCATCGAGCGAGACAGCCTGTTGTGTACCGGTCATAACGGAAGCTATCTGGGTTTTGCCGAAGTTGATGGTGCTGGCGAATGGCAAGGGTTCGACATTGAATTCTGCAAGGCGTTGGCCACCGCAATACTGGGCAGCCCCGACAAACTGCAGATCATTCCTGTTAGCTGGGCACAGCGTTTCCCCGCGATCCAGTCGGGCGACATTGACGTGATCATCAAGGTCACGGGCTGGACAATGACACGCGACACCGAATTGGGACTGCAATACTCGCGTCCTTACTTCATCGGGCCGTTCTACGTGATGTCCAAGACCGAACTTGAAGCCGAAGGGATCGCCGATCTCGAAGGTGGCGTCTTTTGCGTGAACGCTGGCACCACAGTTGAGCGGGTCCTGACCGACTATATGGAAACCAACGGCATCGACTATGAACCTCTAGCGTTTGAAAAGGGCGAAGAGCTTCGCGCTGCCTTCTACGCCGGTCGTTGCGACGCCATTGCAGGTTTCGGACCGTTCCTGTCTGCGACACGTGTCAACGCCGATAACCCAGACGACTTCGAAATTCTTGGCGATGTGCTGGCGCTTGAGCCTGAAGGCATTGTCGTCAAGCAGGGCGAAGATGATCTGCTGGACGTGGTCAACTGGATGGTCAGCGCCTTGCTGATGGCAGAGGAAAACGGCGTCACGCAAGCGAACGTGGACGAGATGAAAGCCAACCCACCTACCGCCTCTGTCGGGCGTTTGCTGGGATCAACACCGGGTGTTGGCGCACGTCTGGGCCTGAGTGATGACTGGGCATACAACGTGATCAAAACCGTCGGAAACTACGGTGAAATCTATGACCGCACCGTTGGTGAAGGATCGCGCTACCAGCTACCACGCGGTCTGAACAACCTCTGGAACAACGGCGGCCTGCTTTACCCGCTCGTTCTTGACTAAAGGATTTGGTTCGGGCGGCAGGTGTCGCCCGGGCGCTTCACTTTTGATTGGGGTCGCCGTGTCACAGATATTTGCATCGCAAAGGTTCCGCAGAACTGCGCTTCAGGGTGGGTTCATCCTGGGTGTTGTCGCGCTGATTGCGTCCATCATCTTTGTTGGAAAAAGCAATATTGCGGACCAGGGAATGGCAACCGGGTTTGGCTTTCTTGAACAGACAACTGGATGGCCCATCAATTTTTCAATCATTGAGGTCACAGGTAGATCGACCTATGCGCGCGTTCTTTGGGCAGGTTTGCTCAACACTATGCTCGTCGGGTTTCTGACCCTCATCTTCGCGACAGTCTTGGGACTACTGCTGGCGCTCATGCGGGTGTCCTCGAACACATTGATGAAATTGGTCGGCGTGAGCTACGTCGAAGTCTTCCGCAATGTCCCCGTTATCCTGCAAGTGTTCTTCTGGTACGCGATCCTGACGCATCTGCCGAGTCCGAAACAGGCCTATACTCTTGGCGAAGCATTTTATCTCTCCAACCGTGGCATAATGATGCCCGCGCCTGCTTTGTCGGGCAGCGATGTCCTGTGGCTCTTCGCGGCTGTTGTTCTTGCTGTTTTGTATCTAGTCCTTTCTCGCGATCACCCGCGAAGTGACCGCAGATGGGCAATTGCCATTGGGTTGACCTTAATCGTGTTCCTGATTGTCCTTCTGACGGGTCGGGAGCCGGATACCGGTCTGATCTCTGTGCCTGAATTGAAGGGCCTGCGGTTTGTGGGCGGCCTCACGCTCAAGTCCGAATTCACTGCCCTTCTGGTCGGTCTCACGCTGTTCGGAGCCTCCTATATCGGCGAGATCATTCGAGGGGGCCTTTTGTCCGTGGATCGCGGCAAACTGGAAGCGGGCCGTGCCTTGGGCTTCTCGACCTTCCAGATCAATCGGCTGATCCGCATTCCATTGGCTTTTCGCGCCATGCTGCCATCACTCACGAACCAGTATATCTGGCTGATGAAGGGTACGACTGTTGGTATCGCTGTGGGCTACCCCGACTACTTTGCCATTGTATCGACGTCGATCAACCAAAGCGGTCAAACGATGGAGCTTTTGGCGCTGCTGATGGGCGGGTTCATTCTGATCAACTATTCCATCGGTTTCCTGATGAACATGCTTAATGAACGCATCAAACTGAAGGGGAGGAGCTAAGCATGACAAAAGAAGCTCTCGCTCCCCCTCCAACCGCTACTGGACCGGTCGCATGGCTGCGCAAGCACTTCTTTGCGACCTGGTACGACACTGCCTTTTCGCTGATTTTTGCGGTTCTGATCTATCTTGCCCTAAAAGCACTTATTGGCTGGGCCTTTGTTGATGCCATCTGGCGGCTTGAAGACAAGGACCTGTGCACTCACGACGCAGGCGCATGCTGGGCCGTGATTGAAAGCCGTGGACGGCTGATCCTGTTTGGGCTTTACCCTTACGAGGAACAATGGCGTTCAACACTGGCTTGCCTTGCGGTGATCGTCACCATCGCGCTGTCTTGCCTGCCGAGCTTTTGGTCGATCCGACGTTTGCCGATCCTTTGGGTCGCGGGCTTTGCCACCTTCGTCTTGCTGATGCGCGGCGGGTTTGCGGGCCTGGAACTGGTCACCTCCGAGCAATGGGGCGGTCTGTCGCTGACAATCTTTATCTTCTCCGGTGTCTTTGTGATCGGCATGCCGCTGGCGGTACTGTTCGCCCTCGCGCGCCGATCCAGCCTACCGGTTATTGCCAAATCTTTTGGCTTCTTCATCGACATCGTGCGGTCCCTGCCGCTGCTGACGCTGCTTTTTGCAGCAGCAGTTGTGGTGCCACTTCTGGTGCCCGACTGGTTGCAGGGCAACAAGTTGATGCGGGTGGTCATTGCTTTTGCAATCTTCTTTGCTGCCTATCAGGCCGAGATTATCCGCGCAGGTCTGCAATCCACTTCGCAAGGGCAGGAGGAGGCCGCTGTGGCGTTGGGTATGCCCTACTGGTCGCTGGTCATCGACATCCTGTTACCGCAAGCCTTCCGCAACACGCTGCCGTCTACAATCAATCAGGCGGTGATCACATTCAAGGAAACCTCCATCGTGACGATCATTGGGTTTTTCGAGGTTATGGCTTCGGGCAATGCGGCAATCGGCACCGGTGAATGGGGCAACCAATATGTCGAGGTCTACGTCTTCCTCGCTCTTATCTACTTCGTCTTTGTCTTCGGACTGTCACGCTACGGCGCGTGGTTGGAAACCAGAATGAGGCTTGGCCATGCATGATGCAGCAATCTCAATTCGTGGACTGGAAAAATACTATGGCGACTTCCACGCTTTGAAAAACATCAACCTTGAAGTGCCTGACAAACAGACTCTCGTGATCTGCGGGCCGTCAGGGTCGGGAAAGTCCACTCTGATCCGCTGCATGAACGGGTTGGAAAGCTATCACTCCGGTTCGCTCAGCGTGCTGGGCCTACCGGTCGGGGATGATGCCAAAGTGATTGATCAAGTGCGCAAGCGTGTGGGTATGGTGTTTCAGAATTTCAATCTGTTTCCGCATCTGACCATCTTGGAAAACTGCGTATTACCGCAAATCCGCTCGCTTGGGCGGGACCGCACAGCCGCGACGGTTGAGGCCATGGAACAGCTTAAGAAGATGCGGGTGGATATCCATGGTCAGAAATATCCAGATCAGTTGTCAGGTGGCCAGCAACAGCGGGTGGCACTGGCCCGTGCGTTGGCGCTCAAGCCGGAAATCATGCTTTTTGACGAGCCTACTTCGGCCCTGGACCCTGAAATGATCTCAGAAGTTCTTGAGGTGATGCAGGATTTGGCGCGCGCGGACATGACCATTGTCTGCGTCACCCATGAGATGGGTTTTGCCAAAGCTGTGGCCGATCGTGTGATCCTGATGGCGCAGGGCGAGATCGTCGAAGAAGGCAGGCCCGAACAGATGTTCAACAATCCACAGCATCAGGTCACCAAAGACTTTATGGCGGTGGTGAACGGATGAAAGTCATCAAACGGGACGCGTTTGGCCCGGTCACCGATTGGCACGTTTTTGTCGCGGCCATCGACGCAGGTCACACCTTGCCCAAGGCCGAGGTGGAGGACGTTTTTCTGGGGTCGCCTTCAAATACCCTATTGAGCCGCGCCGCCCGGATTGAAGGGATCGGCTTTGGCGTCAAATCTGTGACCGTGTTAGCCGAGAACACGCAACGCGACCTGCCAAGTGTGCAGGGCGGTATGATCGTCTTTGATGAACGGACCGGCACCCCAAAAGCGCTGATCGAAAGCGCATTGATCACGGACATCAAGACAGCCGCCGACTCCGCCCTCGGGGCCCGCTATCTCGCGCGCCCGGATGCGCGACACATGGTTGTTCTTGGGGCGGGCAGCGTGGCTAGCAATGTCATTGCAGCATTTGACCAAGTGTTTCCAAGCCTCGAAACGTTTACTTTATGGAACCGCACCCATGCAAAGCCCGAAGCTTTGGCCGAAACCCTGCGGGGCAAAGGCCTGCCGGTGTCAGCGACAAGTTACTTAGCGGAGGCCGTCGCGATGGCTGACATTGTGACATGTGCCACAATGTCCACAGACCCAGTTCTGCAAGGCAGTTTGCTGCGCCCCGGCACCCATGTCGATCTGATAGGCGCCTATCGCGCAGACATGCGGGAGGCTGACGATGACGTTCTGACCAGAGGCGATATCTACGTTGACAGCCGCGACACCACGATCGGTCACATTGGAGAGCTGAAAATTCCTCTTGCTACAGGTCTGATATCCGAGACCGACATTCTCGCTGACCTTTACCAACTCAAGGCAGAAGGACCAGGGCTCCGAAGCCCCGATACCATTACCGTTTTCAAAAACGGCGGAGGCGCACATCTTGATCTGATGATCGCAAACGCAATTCTCCAATTAGAAGAGTCCCAATGATGACCGAAACCAACCACACCACGCATGACGCAGCGGATGACATCCGTAATCGAGACATCAAGATATATGTAAACGGTGAGATCTTGCACCGCGATGAGGCGAAAGTCTCTGTCTATGACAGTGGCTTCATGCTGGGCGATGGCATGTGGGAAGGAATGCGTCTCTACAACGGTAAATGGGCATTCTTTGAAGAGCATATGGATCGTTTTTTCAACAGCTGTAAATCTGTGTCTCTTGATGTTGGGTTGGACAAAGCAGGCATTCTTGACGCATTGACCAAGACCGCCGAGGCCAACGATATGCACACGGATGTGCATGTCCGCCTGATGTTGACGCGCGGGACCAAGGTGAAGCCGTTCCAACACCCGTCGCTCAGCCGGTCCGGTCCGACCCTTGTAATTATCATGGAACATTCGAAGCCAGTTGAAGCCTTGCAATCGCGGGGCATTCGTCTGGCCACCGTCCCGCAGGTGCGCGGGTTGCCGATGAGTCAGGATGCCAAATATAACAGCCATTCCAAGCTGAACTGCGTGATTGCTTGCCTACAGGCGGAACAGGCTGGTGCGGACGAGGCTCTTATGCTGGACCCACATGGCTTCGTGAACACGACTAACGCCTGCAACTTCTTCATTGTCCGTAAAGGCGCGGCCTGGACCTCAACCGGGGACTATTGCATGAATGGTGTTACACGCCAAAAGGTCATCGACCTATGCCGCGCCAACGACATCCCGGTCTTTGAGAAGAACTTCTCACTCTACGAGGCCTACGGTGCCGACGAGGCGTTTCTGACAGGAACTTTTGGTGCCCAGACCCCAGTGGGCGAGATCGATGGGAAGCCCATTGGGACAGGGAGCCGCGAAATGACCATGCGTATTCGGGCGCTTTACAAGGACCTTGTGGCCGAAAACACAGCTTCTGTGTGATTGAAGAAGTTATGAAACATGGATTGGTAATGGTGGGTGGCTTTGTTGCACAAATCATTTCGGGGATTCACTGTATGAATCCAGCATGATAGCTGGGGGGCATGAGCAGTTGGCACCCTACAAAGTACAAAACCACGAACTGGTCGGCTTACAATGATGCACTGAAGCAGCGCGGATCGTTGACGGTTTGGCTCGATCCCGAGATGACTTGGCGGCCACCCCCGACTGGCAAGCGTGGTCGACAACCGCAGTTCAGCGATGCCGCGATCCAGACCTGTCTAACCATGAAAGTCTTGTTCGGCATGCCCTTGAGGCAGACGACTGGATTCGTCGAAAGTTTGCTGCGGCTTGTCGGTTTGTGCTGGGCAGTGCCAGACTTCAGCACCCTGTGCCGCCGTCAGAGAATGCTGAATGTGAACCTGTCGTATCGTGGCGGCACTGGCGCACTGAACTTGCTCATAGATAGCACTGGCATCAAGTCAGAGGGCGAAGGCGAGTGGAATGCCCGCAAGCATGGCGGTCCCAAACGCCGGATATGGCGCAAGATACACATAGGGATCGACGAAGAAACGCTTGAGGTGCGAGCTGTCGAGGTCACAACCAGCAATGTCGGTGATGCACCCATGCTGCCCGAGTTACTGAGCCAGATCCCTGACGATCAGGACATCGGCTCGGTCACCGCCGATGGAGCCTACGACACGCGCAAGTGCCATGATGCGATTGCCACCCGCAATGCCCACGCAGTCATTCCGCCACGCAAGAATGCTAAGCCTTGGACGCCCACGAGCGCCGGAGCCATTGCTCGTAACGAAGCAGTCCAAGCATCGCGATATCTAGGCCGTGCCTTATGGCGACGGTGGAGCGGATACCACCGTCGAAGCCGTGTCGAAACGAAGATGCACTGTGTCAAACTCATGGGCCAATCGCTTATGGCTCGTGACTTCGAAAGGCAGGTCGCGGAGATCCAGATCCGCATCGCGGTCCTCAATCGCTACACCGCTCTTGGCATACCCGTCACAGAGCCCGTAGGCTAAATCCGTCTGGGGAAAGGGGAAGTCCGTACCTCATCCGATTTGTGCAACAAAGCCAAGGAGATCACCAATTGTACCTTCAAGTTCACCATGGTCAATGTTCATAGTTCTGCACCTTTGCCGGAACTTTCGCCTGGCAGCGTGACATAATTGGGTGTTGAGGTCCAACGGCAGCAAAGTCCCGCGAAGCTGAAGTTGACGCGTTGCGCGGCGAAGGTCTCCCTCGAGCACACTTTACTTTGTTTTTACTTCGCAGCTAACGTCAGCTTTCAGATGGACAAGCATATCGATATCAACTTGCGACGGAAAGTCTAAGGGTTAACAAACGAAAGCTAAGTCTGGCCTAGGCTTCGTTCCCAGTTTGGTTGGTTACCCGATGGTTCGATAGCCTGAGCATTCGATGGCCACATCAGGAGAAGAATAGAATGACAACAACTGACGGTGCCGGCGAATACGTTCCGTCGCTGAATCATTCAAACGCCATGGTTTTTGAGGTGCTAGATCACACCAACGAACATATGGTGCTTTGCAGCAGGCCGCACTTGCGCACCACAATTGTCGTGATGACAGTGTTTCCACTGTTTGTTTTCGCGGTGCTAATGTTTGGCTTTACCTATGTGGGAAGTGATCAGGAATTTTTGACATCTGTAGCGTTCATTCTACTGATCCTCATTGCTTTGTGCACAGTCTGTTTAGGTCTTTTCCTGCATTACAAGCGGTATTTTTTCGACATTAAGTCCAACCAGATTTGCTACTATAAAGGGCATTTCTTTATGGCACCAAAACTCATGGGCATATGGAAATTGTCTGAAATACGTGAAGTGACAACATTCCATCGCTTGGCCAGCTTTGGAGGCATTATGCGAGTAACTTACAAAGTAAGTACGGTCATCATGAAGACAAGTGGCGTAAATGTTACCATTCAATTCAAGCAACAACCCAATGACGCCATGGAATTTTCGGCATGGATTGAAAGAGCACGGCTAAGCGCCCTGCGATTGTCTTACCCACACTAGTCTTGGTTAGACGGCTAAGGAGCTTTATGGCGATGTGAATGTGCATGGTCGTAAAATAAGAAGAAGCGACATTCTAGCAATTGCGCTCAATGAACGCTTCGTCCTGCGCAGCGGACCTTGGCGCATCGCGCAGCTAAAGTCCGCTAAGAGCCCACTTTGACCTATGCTGCGCTATGCACGAATGTCGGCTCTTGCGGTGACAGCTTATCTGATAGCCCTATATCCTCACGTCCACAAACAACCGATCACGGTCCAATGAAAAAACATCCATGGACGGCTGAAAGGCAGGGCCCGTTTGGCAGGTTGTGCCGGGCGAGCGATGCTGCGAACTCTTGCGACATTTTGGGTGAGTCTGTACCGCCGTATACACTCAAAGTTTTCGGGGGGGGCGTTCATTGGTTGGCCGGGATCTTTGAAGTCAAAAAAGGCCGAAGACAACTTGAGCAGGCTTAACTACTGACTCTCCTCGCCTCGTCAGCAATTCGGTCGAAATTTCCACTATAATTGGGAGGTGCCATTTCCGCGCCCTTGCCGCACGAGGTGAGAGACAGATGCTGAAACGCGTCTGGGCCTATCAGCCCTTGGTCAGTGCGAGATCATCCATGGACGCTTGGTCGGAAAGCTCTTGGAGCCGTCAGGTCGCCGAAGGGTTGAGCTGTTTTTTTTGGCTCCGCCGCTACAACAGCCGCAACCGGGGCCATGCGTGCTGGTGCGTTTGGGGCTGTCCGCGCTTCGTTCATTTGTGAGGCGACCGATGCGGGTACTTTGACTAACGAGGGACACATTTGGAGCGGTCAGCATCACCCGGGGGGACGCTCCGCCGCAATCGGGGCAGTTGCAGGGTTCAGTGCAGCGGCTCATGGGCAGGAGGGCTTCGAATGGGCCGCAATCGGCGCAGGCATACTCATAGACAGGCATTGTAGCGTCCTTGGATGTTGGCTCGGGGGTCCGACCCGTTAAAAACGGGCCGGACAGAAGGTCAAAGATCGTGGGCGATGGGCATATCGACTGACCCATCAAGGTACTTGGTCGGTCCCGTCGCATTCGGCATCATGTCCCATTCGAAAATGTCATTGGGGACCCAAAGCGTTGCGCAGGCATTGGGAATATCCACCACGCCCGAGATATGACCTTGAACCGGGGCTGTTCCCAAAATGGAGTAGGCTTGCGCGCCAGTGTAGCCAAATTTCTTAAGGTACTCGATCGCGTTCAAGCAGGCTTGCCGATAGGCGATATGTACATCGAGGTAGTGCTGTTCGCCGCTTTCATCGACGCTAATCCCTTCGAATATAAGGAAGTCATCATATTTTGGCGTGATCGGTGAGGGCTTAAAGATCGGGTTTTTGACTCCGTATTTGGCCATCCCGTCCTTGATCACTTCGACTTTCAGGTGCAGCCAACCGGCCATTTCAATCGCACCGCAGAATGTGATTTCACCGTCACCTTGGCTAAAGTGCAAATCGCCCATCGAAAGCCCTGCGCCATCGACATAAACCGGGAAGTAGATCTTGCAGCCGCGGCTGAGGTCTTTGATGTCGCAATTGCCACCGTGTTCGCGGGGCGGCACAGTCCGTGCAGCCTCCATCGCGGCGGCGGCGCGGGCGTCGCCTTTCATGGCACCCATATGCGCGCTTTGCGTGTTGGGCAGAGCGGCAAGCGGGGGGACACGTTCGGGGTCAGTGTTAAACAGTTTGGTTTCGCGCGTGTTCCACATGTCCAACATCTTGCGATCCGGTAGGCAGCCAATCAGGCCGGGATGGATCAGCCCGGCATATTTCACACCCGGCACGTGGCGAGATTTGGTGAACATACCGTCAAAATCCCAGATGGATTTCTGCGCGGACGGGAAGTGTTCGGTCAGAAAGCCGCCGCCGTTCTTTTTCGAAAAGAAGCCGTTAAAGCCCCAGTTCATTTCTTCGACCGCGCCGATGTCCAGAATATCAACCACCAAAAGGTCGCCGGGTTCAGCGCCTTTGACGCCGATGGGTCCAGACAAATAGTGGACC
>JBDWGM010000017.1:0-6896 GCA_039975755.1 Paracoccaceae bacterium
GGAGACGATCAGATTTTCGGCAACCAAGGCTATGATGAGCTCATTGGTGACTTGGGGAACGACACACTTTCTGGTGGCGAAGGCAACGACATTATGTCCGGCGGTGTCGGCGAGGATGAACTGCGTGGTGGAACGGGCCGAGACTTAATGTTCGGCGAAGACGGTGATGACCTCATGCGTGGTGGCGATGATGATGATACCGTGGACGGCGGGGACGGAGACGACCAGATTTTCGGAAAGCAAGGCTATGATGAGTTAGTTGGCGGTTTGGGTCACGATACCATGTTGGGCGGCGCAGACGGTGACAACATGTCTGGCGGCGACGGCAACGATGAATTGCGTGGTGGATCAGGTCGCGACAAAATGTTCGGCGAAGGTGATGATGACTTCATGCGCGGTGGTCGTGACGAAGACACAGTCCATGGAGGTGCCGGAAACGACCGACTTTCCGGAAATCAGGGCAATGACGCGGTTGTCGGTGATTTAGGCAACGACTCGTTGTGGGGTGGTGAAGGCGACGACTATATGTTTGGCGGCGAAGGCCACGATCGTGTGGTTGGCGGAGCCGGAAATGACAGTATGTCTGGCGGAACTGAGATGGACGAATTCTGGTTCACTAACCTAGAATGGGGTCACGACGTCATTGTCGATTTCGAAGACGGCATAGACCTGTTGCGTATGGTCGGCACTGGCATCAATGATTTCAGCGAGTTGACCGTCACAGATGTAGATGGCGATGCACTTGTCGAATATATTGACTCGTCGATCATGATCACGGGTGCCGCCGGACTGATTGGCGTGGACGACTTTATATTCTAGCTGACTTTTAGCAGTTTCTTTGATCAATGGCCTTGATCGGCGTTAGTCGGTCAGGGTGACACCTGCGCCGGACATGCCTGACAGTGCCGCCGCAAGCGATCCATCCATATCGATAGCACGGCACATATTTTGGCGCACGGTGACGTCATATCCAAGCTTGGCCGCATCAACAGCTGAAAAGTTGACGCAAAAATCTGTGGCAAGACCCACCATTGTTAAGGTGGTGATGCCACGGGTGCGCAGATATCCATCCAGTCCTGTTGGCGTTTTGTGATCGTTTTCAAAGAATGCGGAGTAGCTGTCGATGGATGGCGTGTACCCTTTGCGCACGATCATGTCCGCTCGATCCGTGTTCAGATCCGCATGGAACGTGGCCCCATTCGTGCCTTGGATACAATGATCAGGCCAAAGCACCTGTGGTCCATAGGGCATATCGATCACCTCAAAAGGTCCCTTATCCGGGTGCGACGATGCAAATGACGAATGTCCTGCAGGATGCCAATCCTGCGTCAGAATAACAGCTTCAAAATCATCCATAACAGCGTTGATCGGCGCGACAATTTCGTTTCCGGTGGCCACAGCTAAAGCGCCCTTGGGACAAAAATCGTTTTGCACATCGATGACGATTAGGGCGGATTTATGGGGCATCGTATCCTCGCAAATTCAAAGCTTTGTTCAGCAACGTAAACGGGGTTTTGGGGAACGCAAGCGATTGACGCAAATGCGTCTTAATCGGGACAAACAAACGCACAAATTCAACACTAATCTGGTTTCAGTATGTTGCGAGTAAGTGGAAGTATTCCATGAAGAATGAAGAATTCGAATACCTAGTCAGTACCAAGATGGACATTGCAAATGTGCTGGCATGTAGTTGTTTGGCCATTGTATTGGCCTGGTTGTCCCTGACGAATACGCAAGGCATGGATTTTCTTGGGATCATACATCTGAGTCCTGATACGACGTGCTTGTTTTATGGAGCGCTGGCTATTTTAGGTGTCGCATTCGCGTTTGGCACTCTGCGTGATCTGATCAATCCAAACAGCCAATTTCAACCGATCATGCTAAACCAAGATGCCATTTCTGCGCCAACACGACCAGGCGGGCGCAGATCGCAAACATTGTCTTACCGCGAGGTGCAAGACGTCAAAGTTCAAAAAGTTGCTGGCAATCACATTCTTGAAATCAAGCACCCTGACGGTTCACTTGCTATTTTAAGCGGTGCTGTGGGCGGCGACGGGTTCGAAGCGTTGTTGGAATCGCTGAGCATGCGGATTATGGTGTCTTAAAGGGCAGTATGTGCCAGTCAGGGCTGCTCTGAACGCGTGTTCAGCTTGTCTTGGGTCAGAATAAATTCGGCAATACGCGGCCACAGAACGCGTGCTGCGCCCCGGGATCGGATCAGACGAGAATGGGTGAAATCTTCGCCATCACTCTCGCGCGTTGCGATGTGGAACTGCCCGGTTTTGCCAAAGGCTTTTGCCAGTGTTTGACACCCGTCCCTTGGTGCGATGTCCGTATCCAACGGCGCTGCGACGGCCATGACAGGCAATTTCCAATCCTTGAGCCCTGCAAATACGTCGTTTCCTGACGGATCCGTCATGCGCCCTGCGTGGTTCCAATCCAACCATTGAGCTTGCAAAGCTGCGCTTTCGTTGCAGGGGCCAAGCCTGCTCACGCGTACCGTCCAATAGCCGGTCAAACGTCCAAAGACGCGCATCAAACGCAAACCTGTTCTAAAGCGCCACGAGGATTGGTGCAGGTGTGTGGCTTGCGTTGCCAAACTGGTCAGGCTGCGGATCATCGGGCGCAAATCCGGGTTCAAGTGCAGGCCAAGTATAAGCGCGAGCCCACCGCCGGAATGACCAATCAGATGAAGCCCCTGCGACCCTGCAATCGTCCTGATCGCTTCAGATATCTCTAGGTCAGCAATATCATCATAGGTGAACCCGCCCGGTCGTCCCCCACGATCACGCCATTCAATGCCAAACACGCGCATGCCTTGCGCATCCAGAAACGCGGCTAGCGGCGTCAATGTGTCGATATTTGAGAACGTGCCATGTGTCAGCAAAACGGTTGGTCCGGTGTCTGAACTGCCGTAACGAAACAGCTTTCCGGGAAACGACCAATTGGGATGTGGGTGCCAAGACATTGCGCCCAGCTTTGCCGGGTCTTCCCAGACAGGTCAATTTTGACCTCGCGTCCGGCGCACAGGTTCTTGCGCCTGTGGCGCTGGCGGCGTATCTGGCCGCATTATGTATATTGTTGCTGCTTTATATCACTTCACACGGTTTGAAACACCGGATGCCATCAAAACTCCGCTCAGCGATGTGTGCGCGGAGCATGACGTTATGGGTACGTTGCTTTTAGCACGCGAAGGCATCAACGGCACGATCGCCGGTACGCGGGCGGGAATTGATGCGGTGCTGGCGTTTATTCGCGCGCTGCCCGGCTGCGCCGATCTGGAATGGAAAGAAGCGCACAGCACTGTGCCGCCGTTTATCCGGATGAAAGTGCGCCTGAAAAAAGAGATCGTGACCATGGGGCAGCCGGATGTCGATCCCAAAGCGCGGGTTGGACATTACGTATCGCCCGAAGATTGGAACGATCTGATCGCCCAAGACGACGTAGCCGTGATCGATACGCGCAACGATTATGAGGTGGGGATCGGCACGTTTAAGGGTGCCATCGATCCCCGCACAGAGAGCTTTCGCGACTTTCCAAGCTGGTGGGAAGCCAACAAGGACCGGTTTCACAACAAGAAAATCGCGATGTTCTGTACTGGTGGAATACGTTGCGAGAAATCGACCAACTACTTGCTGGGCCAAGGCGTCGAAGATGTGTTTCACCTGAAGGGCGGCATTCTGAAGTATTTGGAAGAGGTCCCCGAAACAGACAGCACGTGGGAAGGCGAGTGTTTTGTCTTTGATGCGCGCGTCAGTGTGGGTCACGGATTAAAGGAAGGGCCGCACGAGTTGTGTCACGCATGTCGTCGCCCAATCTTGCCT
Source organism: Paracoccaceae bacterium (assembly GCA_039975755.1). GTDB lineage: Bacteria > Pseudomonadota > Alphaproteobacteria > Rhodobacterales > Rhodobacteraceae > JABSSA01. The sequence goes on from JBDWGM010000017.1 coordinate 3,825, forward strand.
GCCGATCGGTCCAAGCCGTCATTTGAACAAGGCGTTAGCTGTCATCAGTGCATTGATGAGACATCCGACGAGAACAAAGAACGGTTTCGCGAACGCCAAAAGCAGATCCAGTTATCGGCCAAACGGGGCAAATTGCATATCGGACCAAAAGCCGGCTGAGGATCGGGACGTTATTTAGCGTCCGGATCCCCCTGACCTATGCCTCTGAACACAAAGCGCAGGGGCAAGGCCCAAACTATTCCCAGACCAATATAGATCACCAATTCGACCCAGATCGGGGGACGGTTGAAAAAAGACACAATGCTGATCGTTGCCACGATATACAGTGGCAACGCGACCAGCAGAATGATCAGCGCCCAGCGCCGACGGGCCTTATAGCTTAGCGCCATATCACACGTCCTTTAATCAACGAACGGATCACGCACCAAAATGGTGTCTTCGCGTTCGGGTGAGGTAGATAGCATAGCAACCGGGCAGTCGATCAATTCTTCGACACGGCGCACATATTTGATCGCGTTTGCGGGCAGATCGGCCCAACTGCGCGCGCCTTCTGTGCTTTCGGACCAGCCGGGCATATCCTCATAGATGGGCGTACAGCGCGCCTGATGATTGGCGGCAGTGGGCAGGTAGTCGATCCGCTCGCCGTCCAGTTCATAGCCCGTACAGATGCGCAAAGTTTCAAACCCGTCCAACACGTCCAGCTTGGTCAAGGCGATCCCGTTTACGCCTGATGTTGCGCAGGTTTGTTTAACCAATGTGGCATCAAACCAACCACACCGACGTTTGCGGCCTGTTGTGGTGCCAAATTCGTGGCCGCGTTCGCCAAGCCGTTGACCATCCGCGTCATCTAATTCGGTTGGGAATGGCCCTTCGCCGACGCGCGTGGTGTAGGCTTTGACGATGCCAAGGACAAAATCGATAGCGCCGGGGCCGACACCAACGCCTGTCGCTGCTTGGCCTGCGATTACGTTAGACGACGTAACAAACGGGTACGTGCCGAAATCGATATCCAGCAACGCGCCTTGCGCGCCTTCAAACAAGATGCGCTTTCCGGCCTTGCGGGCGTCGTTCATAACTTTCCACACAGGTGCCGCATATTTAAGAATTTCCGGCGCAATGGCGCGCAGCTCGTTCAACAAAGCGTCTCGGTCCACGGTGGGCAAGCCCAATCCGCGACGCAGTGCATCATGATGCACCAAAGCGCGGTCCACACGACGTTCCAACGTTTCTGGATCGGCCAGATCAGCCACGCGCACACACCTGCGTCCCACTTTGTCTTCGTACGCCGGACCAATGCCGCGCCCGGTGGTGCCAATTTTGGCCACCGAATTCTGAGCTTCGCGGGCTCGGTCCAATTCACCGTGGATCGGCAGGATCAGCGGCGTATTTTCAGCAACCATGAGCGTGTCGGGCGAAATATCCACACCTTGCGCACGGATCGTCGCGATTTCTTTGACAAGATGCCAAGGGTCCAGAACAACGCCGTTCCCTATCACACTCAGCTTGCCAGACCGCACAACACCCGAGGGCAACGCGTGCAGTTTGTAAACCTCACCGTCGATAACCAAAGTATGGCCCGCATTGTGGCCACCTTGAAACCGCGCGATGACATCAGCACGTTCACTGAGCCAGTCCACGATCTTACCTTTGCCTTCGTCACCCCATTGGGCACCCACGACAACCACGTTGGCCATAAAGGTCTCTCCGTTTACAAAACCCGAGCGTCTATAGCGCTCTGGATGGTGGGGCGAAACCTTTATTTCTAATCGTCTGGACACAAGCGGCTTGATCAGGCAGTTCTGACGCAAATTATCCTGAGGACGAGCAGATGGGTTTTCTTTATCGTTGGGTCTGTGCCTTTGCGCTTTTGGCGCTGACATATAACCCTACTCAGTACAATTACGTGCGCTGGGTTTTGGATTTTGGCCGAGACAATATGTCTGTGGCTGTTTTGTTAGGGCTGCTACTGCTGGTGGCCTATATCATCTATCTGCGCGCCACATTACGATCCATTGGGGCATTTGGGATGGCGCTGATTCTTGCCTTGATCGGTGCATTGCTTTGGGTGCTTTATGATTTCGGCGTACTGACACTGAATGATCCGGGGCTGATCACTTGGCTGGGCCTGCTGGCTTTGTCACTGGTTTTGGGCATTGGGCTAAGTTGGTCCATTGTGCGGCGCAACTTGTCTGGTCAAGCTGACATAGACGACGTGGACGAATGATTGACTGGGCCCGTATTCAGCGGGCCAGTTTCACCGGATCACCATGAGGCGTCGTTAGATACGCTGTTTCCCAAGCGGCGCGCATCGTTTCTATTTGCGCGCTGTCGGCCATCCCCAAATCGCGCAGTTTGGTTTCGAGGGTTTCGAGCCATGCGGCGAAATAATCGTCGCCCCCGTTTAAGTCCTTGGCCGTTCCATGCCGCTTCAACGTCGTCGAAAACGCTTCCGCCCAATCGGGCCATGTGAAATGACCTGCCTCGTGCAGATGCACGGTCAAAGCAAAGACCTGCGCGTGCCAAGGTTCTTGGAATGCGGGTTCTGGCCTCATTCAGCGGGATCCAAATAGCTTTGCCACAGATCAAGGATGATTTCGTCTTTGGGATGTTCTGGATGCAGCCACAAATCTTCGGCTTTGAAGGCAACCGCATACAGCGGTTCGGCGGCTTCGCCATGACCATGTGCATTGCTGTCAGGCAAAATATGCGTTCCGTGATAACGCACCACGCGCCCTATCGCACCCGCAGCGTATCCAGGCAGGCGCGTATGGCCGCCTGGCGTTTGCGTGTTGCCAGCTGCGCGGGTCAGCACCATGTCGCCTGCTTTGAATTGCGCAGCGATGTCACTGGGACGGTCGGCAGGGCCGCCTTTGGCCAGTGCTGCGGCCAAGGTATCGGGTTTTAGCTTGCGGTCGGCGAGAGGGCTGTCAGGCGTTCCATGTCCCGCCGCCAGCTCGTCTCGGGTTAGGACGTCTTTTTCGACCAAAAGATTGGCCAAACCCGCCATCCATTTTTCGTAATAGCTGAAGCGGGCGTAATCCTTTGGCGAAAGACGTTCACGGGCGTGACGAG
>JBDWGM010000018.1:0-22593 GCA_039975755.1 Paracoccaceae bacterium
CGCCTTGGGGAACTTCCAGCGTTGGGTCAACAGCAGCTTCGTCGCGCAGGCGTTGGTCGAAATCTTTCAGATTTGGCACTTCGTCTTTCACGCGATATCCTTCCAGTCGAGCATCATTTTCAGGCAAGCCGGATCGCTGAATGCGGTATCGTAAGCGCAAGGAGCGTCGGCTGCGTTTGATGTGTGTGTGATCAGACCCGCGAGGCTTAGCGCACCGCTCTCGACCAGCGTACGGGTGCAGGTTAGGTCGTCATTGTTCCACTCTGCGGCGATGCGCAGGCGGGACTCTTTCATGAATGCGGGCGGGAACGCGAAGCTGATTGGGTCGGTGTAAAACCCGGCCAAGACGATCTCGCCGCCTTTTACGATGCGCCCGATCAGCGATGGGATCACCGCTGCCGAACCAGAGGCGTCGTAGACCGACACATAATCGCGCCGCTCATCCGCTTCGGGGTCGATGACCTCGTAGCCTTCCGCGCCGCTGCGCCGGGCCGGGTCTGTTTCCCAAACTATTGGTGCTGGCGCACCTGCGGCCAACGTCAGTCGGGCCAACAAACGGCCCAGAACGCCATGACCGATGATCAGGTCCGGGACTGCTTTGCCCTGCCCCGCCATCGCGTGACGGGCCGTTGCGGCCAATGCAAGCAATGCACCTTGCGGGCCGAATCCGCTATCGATTTTGGTCACGCGGTCCTGCGCGCTCACCAACAACCGCGCCGCGCCGCCAAACAGGCCAAACGCACCGTCATAACAATTCGCGCCGGGCACAAAGACCGTATCGCCGGGCTTGAAGGGGCTATGGGGTGCAACTTCAACAACCTCGCCTGTGGCCTCATAGCCGGGCACCAAAGGATAGCCCATTCCGGGAAACGGGGGCATCTCACCTGACCAAAACAATTTCTCTGTGCCTGTCGAAATCCCAGAATGGTTAATCTGCACAACCAAATCACCCCGCTTAGGCGCGGTGACGTTCAAGGCGTCCAGACCAAGATCCTTAGGCCCTTTCAGAATAACGGCGGCGGTGTGCAAAGTAGCTCCCCTGTCTTGCGACCAAACTCCGAAAAGACTCAGGCCTGGATGACACTCTTTTATGTAAGGTAAAACTGACACTATAAACTGTCAATATAAATGGACACGTGCAGTGTTAACTCGGCTTACGCACCTCAAGGCAACGGGTCACAAACGGCCGAAGGGCCTTGGGAGCGGCGGCAGGTTGGAACCCAACAGCCTGACATAGATCGTTGATTTCGGCAGCAGATCGCGCCTTTCCGGTCCGCATCGCCAACGTGTACAACGCGAAATAGACGTCGCCCGCACGTTCTGGCGCCTGCCCCCCTGACATGGGCTCAGAGATGATTAAGCGCCCACCGGGCGGCAAAGCAGCATAGCATTTCGCCAACAATGTCCGGACGGTTTCATCACTGTGATCATAAAGAACGCGGATCAAGCTGATCGCGTCCGCGCCCATGGGAATCGGATCATCGCGAAATGAGCCGCATGCAATCGTTACCCGATCTGCCATGCCAGCTTGATCAAACCGGGGCTGTGCGGTCGGGGCGACTTTGGGCAGATCGAACAGAATCAAGTTCAGCTTTGGATAGGTGAGGCCCAATTGCTCCAGAAACGCTCCGGACCCGCCTCCCACATCCAGTACGGTGTTCACGGTCGAGAAATCCAGCGCACGCAAGGTGTCTTCGGCCACAAGCTCCTGACTCTGCGCCATCAGGTCGGAATAGGTCCTAGCGACATCCCGGTCCATGTCGCCGCCAAAGACATAAGGCCAGAAATCGGCCAGCTCGGTCTTGGTCTCACCTCGGAAGAACGCCGCCGGGTCGGACAGATCACGGTAGAGAATATCATGATGCTTGATCATCGCCGCAAGGCCGGGAACCCCAACAAGGGCAGCGCCTTTGCGGGCCAAGGCATATTTCTGGCGGCGGGCCTTCTTTATCAAGTCCAAAGCGATCGCCGCGCGCAACAAGATCTGCATACGTTCCTGCGGCACCCCACATCGTCGCGCCAATTCAGCGGCCGTGAGAGGGCATTCCATGAGCATATGCGGGATGTTGAATTGCACCAACGCCATCAGAACCTGACTGTGACAAAAGCCGGCCAGCAGATCGAATAACGCTTCGCCTTCGCGTCGCACAATCCCTCGGGTCAGCGGGAACGCGGCTGCCCATCGCTGAAACCTGCGCGACGAGATCAGACGTATTGCCCACCCTGCCCTACTCCGCTGGGCGGAGGGCACATGTCCGGCATGAGGCAGGTCGGTCATTTACTCGCCGGGAATCGCACTGGATTGACCTGCGCGCCACTTCATCGGCGTCAGCACTTCGGCCTGTGCGGTGACCATTTTGGCCAGCATCGCTTCGCCCGGACATTTAGGGATCGACGAGATTGCTCCGCTTAGGATGTCTTTCATGCGGTCAATCGCGCCATGTACACCGAACTCTGCCACCGCATTTGGCCGCCCGTGTAGGTCGTCTTGACCAACAGGCTTGCCCAATGTCAATTCGTCATACAGCGCATCCCGCAGATCATCCGCGACCTGAAACGCTTCGCCAATCCGCGAACCGAGTTCATCCCATTCCGCACCGTCATGGCCCGCCGCAATTGCGCCCATCTGGGTTGCAGCAATGAACAATGCCCCAGTTTTGGCCCGGTGGTAGGCAGACAAATCAATGTGACTTTCGCTTTCCCAACCCTGCCCGGCACAAATGCCGTTGGGCATTCCAGTGGTTTCAGCAAGGACTTTCAACAGATTGATAGCACGTGCCGGATCAATCGATGCGGTGTCAGTCAGGACTGAGAACGCCATAATGATCAGGCTGTCTCCGCTGAGGATTGCAAGCGGTTCCCCATACGCACGATGCACCGAGGGCTTACCGCGCCGCATGTCAGCATCGTCAAAACACGGCAAGTCATCATGTACGAGGGACGCACAGTGCATAAGCTCCAAGGCGACGGCGGCGGCATCCGTTACCTCGGGGCGGTTATCGCCACAGGCGGTTGCCACGCTCATTAAAATTGTTGGCCTGATTCGTGCCCCGCCCGGAGACACCGAATAATGCAGCGCCGAGGCCAGTTTGCCCGGTGCCGGAGCGGCTTGACCTTTGCTGATAGCGCTTGCAATTGCGGTTTCTATACGGGTCCTGAATGCCATGATTTGCTCCACTGTTGGCCAGTGCCGCGCGGGAAAGTGTATTTCCTTTCTGACGACATATATGTAAACTAAACTGTACATTAATGCATAGCCTGTCAATCACCCGCCGCATGAAAGGAGCTTGATCCGTGCCACAGACCTCGCCTCATGTTGCGATTATCGGCGCTGGAATAGGCGGATTGGCTACGGCGCTACGGCTGGCGCATCACGGCATTCGCACAACAGTTTTGGAGCGTCACAGCGCACCCGGTGGCAAAATGCGGCAAGTGGCAACGCCCGCCGGATCAGTGGATGCGGGACCAACCGTTCTGACGCTAAAACCTGTGTTCGAGGCTCTGTTCGCGGATGTCGGCCTGCGATTGGAAGATATCGTGACCTTTCATCCTCAGGATCTGTTGGCCCGACACTTCTGGTGCGATGGAACAACCCTTGATTTGATGCATGATCCGCAGTCGAGCTTTGACAATGTACACGCTGCGTTCGGGTCAAAATCGGCGCGGGAATTTTCTGCCTTTTCGGCCAAAGCACAGCACTTGTTCGAGACATTTGATGCGCCCATGATGCAAACGCCCGCGCCGTCACTGGCGGCTGTTGCACGAATCGTGGCCTCTGAACCACGCGTTGTTCCGGCGATGGACCCCCTACGCAAGTTTGCGGCCTCTTTGAACCGCCAGTTTTCAGAACCGCGCCTTGCACAGTTGTTTGCGCGTTATGCCACCTATGTCGGCGGGCTTCCTATGGCGACACCTGCGCTGCTCGGCTTGATTTGGCACGCCGAGAGTCAGGGCGTGTGGCATGTGGAAGGTGGGATGCACCAACTTGCCCTCAGTATTGCGAAGACGGCAGAACGTAAGGGCGCTGAGTTCCATTATGAGTCCCACGTGACGCGGATCGAAACACAAGGCGGCACCATTTGCGCAGTCCAGACCGAGGACCGTCGGTTTCAGGTTGATGCTGTTGTCTTCAACGGTGATCCAAACGCGCTGGCGACGGGCGCACTCGGAACCGACTGCGCGACGGCTGTGTTACCCACGGGTGTCGTACCGCGCAGCCTGTCGGCCCATGTGATGAGTTTTGCGGCGATCCCATCCGGGAAGCCGCTTGCCGCGCACAATGTGTTTTTCGCCAAGGACCCAAAGGACGAATATGCGCCGCTCGCCAAAGGTCAGAACCAAACCGATCCGACCTTGTATATCTGTGCGCAAGACAGGTTTGGGCACGATCCCCCTGTCGGGCCAGAGCGGTTTGAAATTATCCTAAATAGCCCTCCGTTGGACGCTGATACCCCATCACAAGAAGTGAAACAGCAATGTCAGACACGCATCCTTTCGCAGCTCAGGGACCACGGGCTGACCTTCTCACCGACACCAAATGTGACGACAGTGACTGGACCTCAGGATTTCGATCGGATGTTCCCCGCCTCGACAGGGTCGCTTTACGGGCGGTCCCCACACGGGATGATGGCTGCGTTTCAGCGCCCGACTGCGCGCACCGCGATGAAGGGTCTGTATCTGACGGGCGGCGGGGCACATCCGGGTGCGGGTGTGCCGATGGCAGTCCTCTCCGCACAGCACGCGGTCGCGGCGATTCTGAGCGACCTGCCTTTGACATAAACGTCCCATCGGGTGGTTATGCGTGGTGGTACGTAGACGGGGTCAGTCACGACGGAACGCGGGCTGTGTCAGTTATTGGCTTTATCGGGTCGGTCTTTTCGCCTTGGTACGCGTGGTCAGGTCGTGGGGACCCAGAAAACCACTGCTGCATCAATGTTGCGACCTATGGGAAGGGTGGACGTTTCGCGATGACCGACCGAGGGCGCGCAGCGTTGCGACAGTCCAAAGATTGCCTGCAAGTTGGACCATCCAGCCTGCGCTGGACCGGGCGCAAATTGCTGATCGACATTGACGAAGTCTCCTCATTGCCTTTGATTTCGCGCATGCGTGGGCAGATTTCCCTGACGCCAAGCGCTGTAACGCGGGTCGAGCTGCCTTTAACTGAGGGGGGCGAGCATGTCTGGCGTCCGTTTGCGCCCATTGCCGATATCTCAGTCCAGTTGGATTCGCCGGGATGGCAGTTTGAGGGGCATGGTTATTTTGACAGTAACTTCGGAACGCGCCCGCTTGAACAAGATTTTGCCACATGGACATGGGCACGCTATCCGACAGCGGATGGCGCAACGTGTTTTTATGACGCCAAACGCACGGATGGATCACAGCTTGATGCGGCGATTAACTTTCTGCCTGACGGGCAAGCGCGATCCGTTGGCGCGCCAAGCTCGACCCCTTTCAAGCGGACCTTATGGGCCTTGCGCCGGGACACACGGGCAGACCCTGGAATTACACCACGACAGGTGAAACCCATGCTGGACGCGCCGTTCTATTCGCGCGCGGTGGTTGAAACACAGATTGACGGAGAGGTCGTGCAAGGTGTGCACGAAGCACTTGACCTAACGCGCTATGCGAACCCGTTGATCAAGCCGATGTTGGCCGTACGTGTACCACGGCGTCGGGGTTGGGTGTTCTAAAGCTTGGACAAATCCAGCGGCGCTACGTTCGGGTTCATGTTGGCCACGGTATAATTCAAAAGGGCCGCGACACTCACCCATGCCAGATATGGCAGCATCGCTAGACCGGCCCATAAATCCAACTGCCAATGGGTTACAACACACCCCAGAACCGACAACCACAGGCAGGCCATCACAATCAAAGCGCCCTTAAGGCGGCGCAGGCCAAAGAATATTGGGGTCCAGAGCGCGTTGAACGCAATCTGCGCGGCCCAAAACGCCATCGCATAGGCGCTGTCCTCCTGCCCCGCAACCCGCGCAGCCGCAAAGGAGATTAGCACATAAATCGTCGTCCACATTACAGGAAACAGCCAATTGGGCGGGGTCCACGTAGGTTTGGCAAGCTGTTGATACCAAACACCCGGTGGAAATGTTGCGCCTGTTCCTGCTGCGCCAAAGCAAGCCGCGAGGAAGATGAGGAAGAGTATAATATCCATAATGTAACGCTAAAGCAGGTCTTACTCTGCTGCCACCCCACTTATGTGCCGGCCATTTTCATGCGCTTTAAGCTCAGCCATCACAGCAAGCAATGACCCCGTGCGTCCTGGCCCCCATGTCTGTGACTGTGGCGCATTGCTGGCCACAGCATCAATCAAAAAACGGGTTTCAGGAACAGGCGGGGCAAATAGGATGGGTGATTTTGGCAGGATCACCGTGCCGCCGGCGCGCAAAGCAGATTTCCCGATTAGCGCAATCTTTTGCGCTTTGGAGGTACGTGCGCGGTGGTTGACGGAATCGTATCCGTTGCGGTGCACAGCCTCGCCAATTGCGGCGTATATAAAGCGCGCCGCAAAAATTCCGGTCCGGGCACGCATTGGCAACGCGAATATCCCCGCCTCAGAGCGAACATAAAGCCCCTGTGCGTCGCGCAGCAGGTCCTTAGCCATTTGTTTGATCTCGGGGGTGGCTTGGGGCGCTCTGAGGAATGCGTCTTGATCAAGCCCATGCGCGCGCGCCCAGTCCAGCGGTAGGTAAATCCGGCCCATGCGTGCATCCTCGCCCACATCCCGTGCAATATTCGTCAACTGCATCGCGACACCCAAATCACAGGCCCGCGCCAGCGCATCCGCATCACGCACACGCATCAGTACACACATCATGGCACCAACGGCCGAGGCCACGCGCGCGCAATAGCTGCGTAAATCGGCCAAACTGTCATAGCGCCGTTCCGTCGCATCCCACGCAAGCCCTTCCAGCAAAGCTTCGGGCAGCTCACGCGGCATGTCGAACATCTCGATCACGGCAGTAAATGCGCGGTCCTCTGGTGCATTCCGGGGACGCCCAGCATAGGCCAGTTGCAGCCGGTCTTGCAGATCGATCACTGCGCGCGCTTTGTTGTCACCCTCGTCCACCTCGTCATCTGCCAGTCGGCAAAATGCATAAAGCGCAAGTGCTGGGTCGCGCACCGACGCGGGCAACAGTTTTGACGCAGCATGAAAGGACAACGACCCGGTGCGGATCACATTGCGGCAATGGTCTATGTCGGCGGGTTTGATCATTCGGCGGCCAATCGGGTTTGTTGGACAGAAACAGGCATATCGGGCAGCAAATTCGCAACGACCTCCGCACTGGAGACGACACCGGGCAAGCCAGCACCCGGATGCGTCCCCGCACCGACTAAGTACAACCCACGCACCTCTTCGCTGAGATTGTGGGGGCGGAACCATGCGCTTTGTAGAATGCGCGGCTCTATGGAGAACCCACAGCCATGGGGCGACAAATAGCGGTCGCGGAACGTTTCGGGTGTGAACACTGTCTCTGTCACAATGTGATCTTGGAATCCGGGCAGTATCTTTTCGACTTCAGCAGCAACTTTGGCCCGATAGAACGGTTCTTCCAGCGTCCAATCCACTGCGTTTTTCCATCCCAGATGCGGCACAGGCGACAAGACATAAAACGTATCGTCCCCGTCAGGTGCGACCGTTGGATCACTCAGCGCAGGGCGGTGGATATACAGGCTCATGTCATCCGCCAATTTGCCCTTTGTAAAAAGGTCGTGCAGCAATTCTTTGAAGCGCGGACCATTCACGATAGTGTGGTGGCCAACATCTGTCCATTTTCCTTGCGTGCCTTTGGTACCGAAGTACCAGACATACAAACCCATGGACCAACGCTGCCGCGCCAATTTGCGCGTGGTCCAGCGCCGTTTAGTGTGATGGCGCAATAACTGAGAATAGGTGTGGCCTGCATCGGCATTACTGACGATTAAGGGGGCGGTGTGCTGTTGCCCGTCGTTCATCCGCACACCCTGCACCGCACCGTTTTGGACAAGGATTTCGTCCACCACGCTATTGTGCACAATGTCGCCGCCTTGCCGCCGCACAACAGCGGCCATCGCATCGGCAATCGCCTGCACGCCGCCCATTGCGTAATGTACGCCGTGGGTCTTCTCCAGATGTGCGACCAACGCATAAATGGACGTCACATGTGTCGGGTCGCCGCCGATAAACAAGGGGTGGAAAGACAGTGCCATGCGAAGGCGCGCGTCTTTGATCCGCCGCGACACAAGACCATAAATTGAACGGTCCGCGCGAAGCCATGCGAACATGGGCAGCACTTTCACGGTCGCCCACAACTTGTGCATGGGTTTGGCAACCATTCCCTCATATCCGACGATATACCGGGTGCGCGCATCCTTAAGGAACTGCTTGAACCCCGCCACATCTGACGGGCTAAGACGCGCGACCTCGGCCAGCATCTTGCCGTCATCAGAACTCGCTTGGAATGTCGATCCGTCTGGCCAACGCACTTCGTAGAACGGTTCAACCGGGCGCAGATCCACATCCGCATGAAAGTCGCTTGCGCATTCAGCCCACAGCTTTTCGAACACTTCCGGCATGGTCACAATCGTTGGGCCTAGATCAAACCGGTGACCATTCTGCGTGATCGAAGAGCCCCGCCCCCCTGTCCGATCCAATTTGTCCAACACAGTCACATGATAGCCTTTGGCCCCCAAACGCATTGCCGCCGCCAAACCACCAAGGCCTGCGCCGATCACAATCGCGCGGTTGTCCTGAACGGTTTCAGCGAGCTGGGTCATACCTGTCCAATATCCAATATGTCTAGTTTGTCTGACAATTCTAGGGCGACACATCTTCACAATGCAAGGTAATTGTGTCAAGGTAAGTTGACATAATTGGGAATCCCGGCGCCATGACGCAAGTCGTAAGCCTTAGCTTCTACAGATTCGGAACGTTTCGCAGCAGCCTTTGGGCGTTTGCGATGATGGGACTTGCGCGTGGACCGTTGGGTCGGATCCCCGGCATTGGGTTTTGGAAACTCTGCGGGTCAGGCTCGGGCGAAGGATTCACACCGCGCCCCAACACCTCTGTCTATGCGATCCTTGCCACTTGGCCTGATGCGCGTGCCGCGCAGGACTCGGTTCAGAACGCTGACATTTTTCGGCGGTATCGCACGAAAGCATGCGAAAGCTGGACTGTTTTCATGACCACAGACACCGCACGGGGAAAATGGTCTGGGCAAACGCCGTTTACCCCCTCTCCGGCCGCGCATGCGGGCCCGTTGGCCGCGTTGACGCGCGCGACACTCCGCCCCCGCATGTTGACCAAGTTCTGGGCGCGTGTGCCTAACATCTCGACTGTGATCGGCAAAGACCCTAACGTCGTCTTCAAAATGGGTATCGGGGAAGTGCCGTGGATGCAGCAGGTTACATTCTCGATTTGGCCTGATACCAACAGCATGACGCATTTCGCAAGAACCGGGCCGCACGCAGAAGCCATCAAGGCAGTCCGCGCGGATGGTTGGTTCAAAGAAGAACTCTACGCACGTTTCACACTGATTTCCGACAGCGGCACATGGGGCGGTACCTCGCCCTTGCAAGAATTGGACAACGCATGAAGCACCCCTTCCCCTTTTCGGCAATCGTCGGTCAGGAAGACATGAAACAGGCCATGATCCTGACCGCCATTGACCCCTCGATCGGCGGCGTGCTGGCTTTCGGTGAACGTGGCACCGGCAAATCCACCGCCGTGCGCGCCTTGGCCGGATTGTTGCCGCCCATCAGCGTCGTCAAGGACTGCCCGGTGAATTGCGCACAGCCCGAGGATTGCCCCGACTGGGCGGATATTCAGGACATTTCCAAGCAGGACGTTCCCACACCGGTAATCGATTTGCCTTTGGGCGCATCCGAAGATCGCGTGACTGGCGCGTTGGACATCGAAAAGGCCCTATCCAAGGGGGAAAAGGCGTTTCAGCCGGGGCTTTTTGCGCAAGCCAACCGTGGGTATCTGTATATCGATGAGGTCAATCTGCTGGAAGATCACATCGTTGATTTGTTGTTGGATGTGGCCCAATCCGGTGAAAACGTGGTCGAGCGTGAAGGTCTGTCGATCCGCCACCCGGCCCGTTTTGTATTGGTCGGCTCAGGAAATCCAGAAGAGGGCGAATTGCGTCCCCAATTACTGGACCGGTTTGGACTGTCGGTGGATGTGACCTCGCCCACAGATATTGACGACAGGGTACAGGTGATCAAGCGCCGTGATGCATACGAGAACGACCACAGCGCCTTCATGCTGCGCTGGCAGACCGAGGACGCGGCGCTGCGGGATCGTATCGTTACAGCGCGCCAAACCCTAAAGGACCTCAAGACGCCGGAGTCTGCGTTGCATGTTGTGGCTGAACTTTGCATCAATCTGGGCTCTGACGGGTTGCGTGGCGAGCTGACCTTGTTGAAGGCCGCCCGCGCTTACGCCGCGTTTCGGGATGACACGGTGCTGACCACGACGCATATCCGCGCAACGGCGGCATTGGCCTTGCGGCACCGTTTGCGTCGCGACCCTCTGGATGAAGCAGGATCAGGGGCCCGCGTAGAGCGTATTTTGCAAGAAACACTGGACGCCTAGATGACCCCGTGGGAGCGCGCGACGCTTGCGCTGACACTACTGGCGATTGATCCGCAAAACTTGGGTGGCATGATTGTTCATGCCCGCGTTGGCCCGGCCCGGCGTGCTTTCGAGGCCGCAGCATCGGCATTGCCCATCCCGTCGGTGCGATTGCATCCGCATATGACCGCGCAGGTTCTGGACGGAGAGATAGATCTGTCTGCGACCCTCAGTGGCGGCACACTGGTGCAGCAACGCGGATTGTTGGACCGCCCGCCCTCATTGATTGTGTTGCCGATGGCTGAACGAGTGGATCCTTACATGTCCGCGCGATTGGGACAGGCTTTGGATTCTGGGCGCTCTCATGCCCTGTTGGCGTTTGATGAAACGGCGGAAAACGGCGAAGCATTATCAGAGGCATTGACAGACCGCACGGCGTTTCGTGTTGCTTTGGATACAATTGCTTTGGGTGACCTTGCGCCAATCACAATACCTGACGGTCTGGCAATGCTTAGGCGTCGTGCCCGCAAGGTCAGTGTGTCGAAACAGATGTTAGAAGATCTAGTCATTTTGGCGGTCAGCCTGGGAATTTCCAGCTTGCGCGCGCCGTTCATTGCGCTGTGTGCCGCGCAAACACATGCCATTTTGAAGGGCCGTAATGAGCTGACCAGCGAAGACGTATCAGCAACTGTTGCATTGGTTTACGCGCATCGCGCAACGCGCCTGCCGCAAGTGCCCGAAAACGATATCTCACCACCCGACAGTTCAGGCGAAGCGCCAGAACAAACCGAAGATGTCTCTGTACCGAATGATGTTATGCTAGACGCGGTAAAGGCCAGCCTGCCGCCGGACGTGCTTGCACAACTCAGCACAACGCCGACACGGGGCGCATCGGGCAGCGGGTCGGGGACCAAACGGATCGGAAACCGCAAAGGGCGGCCCTTACCTGCGCGTCAAGGCGCAAGAACTAACATAGCCCGCATCGATCTGATCGCGACCTTGCGCGCAGCAATTCCTTGGCAAACGTTGCGCAAACGCCGCCATCCGACGCGCAAAGGCCCAATTTTCCGTCAGTCTGATCTGCGTCAAAAGCGCTATGAAACACTCTCTGATCGGTTGTTGATCTTTGCTGTGGACGCATCGGGCTCGGCTGCGATGTCGCGATTGGCCGAGGCAAAAGGTGCGGTTGAGCTGTTGTTGGGGCAAGCCTATGCCCGGCGCGATCACGTCGCACTTGTGTCTTACCGTGGTACCGATGCTGAGGTTTTACTCGCGCCGACGCGGTCGTTGGTGCAGACGAAACGGCGTTTGGCTGCAATCCCGGGCGGGGGTGCAACACCGTTGGCGACGGGGTTGTCTCGGGCCGTGGAAATTGCACACACAGCGACTCAAAAAGGGCTGACCCCAACGGTTGTCCTGCTGGCCGATGGGCGCGCGAATATCGCGTTAAACGGTGATGCGGATCGCGCAAAGGCCAACATGGACGCGCAAACCCTTGCCGCGAAAATCGCGGCTGCGGGCATCGAGGCTTTGGTGATCGATACAACTACTCGGCCCGAAAAAACCTTGCAAAATTTGGCCCAAACGATGAACGCGACGTACATCCTACTGCCCCGCGCGGATGCGCGCCGCGTGTCTTCCGCGATTTCCAAATCTCTGGCAGAGTGATTCCGTGAACTGGGAGAAAGACCACAAAACTTGGCCGTTGGCGCAGCATTCGCGTATTGTTCTGAGCAAACCGCATCGCTGGCATGTTCAGGATGTTGGCGCAGGCCCCGTCGTTTTGTTGATCCATGGCGCTGGCGGGTCGACCCATTGCTGGCAATATCTGATCCCTGCCTTGTGCGAGACGTACAGGGTTGTCGCGATCGATCTGCCGGGTCAGGGCTTCACCAAACTTGGTGCGCTGCATCATTGCGGGCTTGATGCGATGGCCGAAGACATCCTTGCGCTATGTGCGGTTGAAAACCTGCGACCCTGCGCACTCATTGGCCATTCTGCCGGCGCTGCGATTGCGCTTCGGATGGCAGAGCTTAGCCCGGTGCCATGTGTGGTTGGCTTGAATGCCGCGCTGGATACGTTTCAAGGGATTGCAGGGGTTCTGTTTCCAGCGCTGGCCAAAGCCATTGCAGCAACACCTATGGCCGCAACATTGTTCAGCGCGGCTGCGTCGCAAGGCAACACCGTCGCCAAGATCATCAAAGGCACAGGGTCCAAACTCTCTTCGCAGGACCTTGAGTGCTACCGCAGGCTTGTCGCAAGCCGTAGCCACGTACGCGCGACTTTGCTGATGATGGCGCAATGGAAATTGGAGCCGTTATTGGCGGGTCTTTCGTCGAACGCCACACCGACTCTGCTGATTGCCGCCAAGGGGGACATTGCTGTGCCTTACATGACCTCGCAAAAGGCGGCAGACCAGATGCCAAATGCGCAGTGTGTTCTTCTGCCCGACTTTGGACACCTTGCGCAAGAAGAAGCCCCGCAAATCATTGCTGAGCTGGTTCTGGCAAAACTTGGCGAAGGAAACACAAGCGAAAGCACTCCCACATGATCAAAGCCTGATCAACCCATGCGTACCTCACAAAGGCCAAGCTGCGGCTTGGTTCGAACCTTTGCGCCACCTGATTGTTGCTGCGCTTGGAGCCCCGGTCTATGCGTTACATCCGCATCGATCCAACCAGATAAGTGCGAACCGTGAAATCCACCAAACGCCAGCTAAAAGTTCTATCCGACCCAACTTTGCGAGCGGACGAACTGTTGCACCGTGAGCCTGTTGCTTTGCCTCTTGGGGCCGATTTCTTTGGGCTTTGATGTGTCCAAAACCTTGCTGATCGCCGGGGTTGCTCCTGCTGTTGTATTGAGTGTTCGGCCGTTGTTACGCCGCTTGCAGAACCATTTGGATCAAGTTCCACCAAGTCAAACAATTCAGCAGATTCTCCCTGATTTAGCTCCCAAAGCAACACAACTGCGCTTAAAACGCCCAGCTGGATTTCCCGGCAGTCTAAGTTTTTAAAGTCCGGTTTTCTGATTTTTTTCAATATTTTACGTTAGTGTGACACTAACGGAATACGGATATTTACCGCGTAGTTATACTGTATTTGATTTGGTACACTTGATATGTATTATAAAATTGACATACTGAAATAATCGGCAAGCCCCATCTAGGCTTTGTCGTGTTTTTCGGAATGGGTCGCTTTCTACTGGGTTTGTGGGTCATTTCGTTCTGACCGTCTTAACTAAAGGAGAAGTTGGATGTCCGATGATCCAGACAAAGTTTGGCCGACAGGTTTGAACTTACGTGAGGCCGAAGAGGTCCACAGCTATCTGATCGATGGCACACGTGTTTTTGGCGTTATTGCGCTGTTGGCACACCTACTTGTGGCGGTGTCTACACCGTGGCTTGGGTAAAGGAGTAGCAAGATGAACAATGCAAAAATGTGGCTTGTTGTTTCGCCTGCTGTTGGTGTTCCGATCTTCCTAAGCGCCGTTGCAGTTGGGTCTTTCGCGGTTCACGTGGCTGTCTTAAGCAACACATCTTGGGTGGCAGATTTTCTGTCAGGACAAGAGCTTGGCACAGGTAGCAAAGTATCTGCAATCCTGATGGATGGGGATACGAACGTCGCAAAAGCAAGTTATGTGCACGATACAGAAATCGGTCGCAAAGTGACTTTGGTGATGCCTGACGGCACAACCGCACGCGCGATTTTACTACCCGATGATGAGCTTGCTCTGGCGAACGCGAACATCGTGGCCCCATCAAACTAATCAAATGTCCGTAGGCCCTGGGTGTGCGGACATTTCCCTTGACCACCTCACAGCAGGGATGGCTGCCGTCCTTACCGGGTAATTGGAACGATGAGCTTTAACTTCCGCAACTTTTCA
This sequence comes from Paracoccaceae bacterium, assembly GCA_039975755.1. GTDB lineage: Bacteria > Pseudomonadota > Alphaproteobacteria > Rhodobacterales > Rhodobacteraceae > JABSSA01. The sequence goes on from JBDWGM010000018.1 coordinate 14,453, forward strand.
GTTCAAAAGCTGGCCATAATCGCACCGCGCTATTTGCCGTTTGCGGATGTTGCGAGTGCCGAAGTTCCGCTGTTGCGTCTTTTGCGGCTGTCTTTGTTCCAAGTGACAGTAGGCATGGCTTTAGTGCTGCTGGTCGGCACTTTAAACCGCGTTATGATCGTTGAACTCAGCGTCCCGACAACGCTTGTTGCAGGGATGCTCGCGCTGCCCTTGCTGTTTGCGCCGCTGCGCATGCTGATTGGGTATAAATCCGATACGTTTGTCTCTGCTCTAGGATGGCGGCGTGTGCCGTTCATCTGGAAGGGCACACTGTATCAATTCGGCGGCTTTGCGATTATGCCATTCGCGCTGCTTGTATTATCCGGGTATGGCGAAGCTGTGGACGCCCCCCGCTGGATTGGCCTGTCTTCCGCGGCTCTAGCGTTTTTTCTGGTCGGTGCCGGTGCACATATGGTCCAGACGACGGGCCTTGCGCTTGCAACAGATCTGGTGCCCGAAGAGGATCATCCCAAAGTCGTTGGATTGATGTATGTCATGCTGCTGTTGGGTATGGCGGCAAGTGCATTGATTTATGGCGCGCTGTTGGCGAATTATACGCCCGGCCGTTTGATCCAAGTCATTCAGGGCACTGCGGTTTTGACCGTGGGGCTGAACCTGTTAGCCATTTGGAAACAAGAGGCCCGTGACAGAACGCGGGCGCGGCAGATGCAAGTCGCGCAGCATCCAACGTTTACACAGGCCTGGTCACAGTTGGTTGAACGCCCGGGCATGATCCGGTTGTTGGTAGTCATTGGCCTGGGCACGTTTGGATTTGGAATGGCTGATGTTCTACTCGAGCCTTACGGCGCGCAGGCACTTGGCCTTAGCGTTGGGCAAACCACTCAATTGACCGCGCTATTTGCCTTTGGCACGTTAGCTGGCTTTGGATACGCATCCTACACCTTAGGTCAAGGCGGCGTCCCCGCGACCCTCGGGCGGCTTGGTGCCGCACTTGGGGTGCCCGGTTTTCTCGCAATCGTTTTATCCGCAGACCTGATGGGGACACCCTTGTTCCTCGCGGGTGTCTTCCTAACGGGCCTTGGTGCGGGATTGTTCGGCCATGCCACGCTGACTGCAGCTATTCGTGCGGCCCCCTTTGATCGGGTCGGTCTGTCGCTTGGTGCGTGGGGCGCTGTGCAAGCCACCTGCGCAGGACTTGGCGTCGCGTTGGCTGGTATCACACGTGATGTGTTGCTTGGGCTAGAGAGCCTGCATGGAATTCAGCCGCAAACGCCCTATCGTTTAGTGTTCATGATCGAAATAGCCTTCCTTATTGCCACGATTTTGCTTGCACGGTCGCTTGCGACATCCGACCAAGCTGGCCGCAAGGCTACACTTTTGACCGATACGCGACCCAATCCCTTGGAGGTTTCATGACACAGGTAATCACACGACTTTTTAGCTCTGTAGATGCGGCGCATGCGCAAATGAACAAGATGCAGCTTCGCGGATTTCCACGCCATGCAATGCAGGTGCTTCCACAGGCCAGCGATGTGCAGGCCAAGTTGGCGGATGCTGGCGTGGCAGATGACACCGCCAAAGCCTATTCCAAGCATAAGAGTAAAAGCAGCGCGGTTCTGTTGGTCAACGCGACCTTCAAACCGCTTGGGGCCGCGCGCATAGCCCGAGAGATGCTGGATGAAGTTGAAACGGTCGACATGGGTGCGCTGGACGAAGAAAGCTATTTTAAGACGACGCCAGAGAAGTCTAGCAGCGTCATGAAGGATCACCCTCGCTTTTTAACGTTGATTGGCGCAGTAACCGACCGTGGCCCTATCACCGGCGCGTTTGGAATGCGGATGTTGCAACCACTGCGCACCAAACGATCCGCGATGCGGGATGGCGGGCGTCGGATGTCGCGTGCGTTCTGGCCCATGTCTTTGCTGAAAGAAAAGCGGGGCGCATCATCTGTGATTTCTGGCGGGCGTCACATGTCCAAAACGTTTTGGCCGATGCCTCTGGTCAGCAACAAGCCGCGCCGCAGTTCGGTTATTCGGGATGGAGACCATCCATTGTCGCGCCGATTTGGATGGGCAACAATCAGCTCCAAATAGTTGCATTGGCCTCGCAATCGGAGCCGCCCCAAGCCGAGAATGCGTTGGAGGTGGGCGAAGAGCATTTTCACCTTTGTGCGCAGCCGCGCCCAGATAGCGTATCGTTTGGTTCTCGCGATATCGTGGGAAAGGGCTTTCCCATTTTGCCCCCGATCTCGTGCGGGGCAAAGTGACACGATCCGCGCCAGCCTAGAGAACGAGGTGCGAAACAAGGATGTGGCTGACCGCGCGCAGATTTGGTGGCGACAGGCGTCTACGGTGCGTGCCCCACTTTCCGGCTTTGCAGTCCATGCTGAGCTGCGCGAGACGCTTGGCGCTGAGGATGGCATTTGTGCCTTCAATGAAACCTGACATAACAACCTCCCATCAGCGAGATCACCCTATCAGAAAATGAAGTTTTTACACAGCCTCGGCCCATTGCTGCCGCTGGTCCAGAGGTCATGATGCTGCGATCGCAGTCCGCATAGCGGACCTTGGTCGATACCGCGGCATTTCAGGACGTCCAGATGACCGCAACGCGGGACTTTCCCGACCTTCGACTTTGCTTCTTCGCTAGCGCAGCATTTACTCGCGCGTGCGGCATGCTTGTCGCCGCTATGCAGCACGTGTCACTAAAGCGGCCGTTTGGAAGAACGAAATGGGTTGTTTTAAGCCACCCTTTTAATCGCAGGGAGCCAACTTATGGTCCCGCTTTTGGCCCGTTCACCTTTACAATTCGCTTGCTCCCTCAGTGACTATCAAACGTCCTAATCACTCATGATCCACTTCTGCAACGCGGCGACAATGCCAGTCTTGATATCAGCGTCTATGCGTTGAAAACAATGGTCATTCCGGACAGGCCAATGCGTGTCAGACGTCCGTGCAAGCATTGGCATGGTTTCTTTTGTAAGGACCATAAAGCGACTTACAAGATCGGCGGTGCGGAGTCTCAACGCCAAATTCATGTTGGCCCGCCATTCATCGTTTCGTCCAGAATATGTTGAATGTTTTTTCTGACTTTGAAAAACCCTGCGGTGGCATGGGGCCAGATTGCGCTGTCCCAATCGCGCCTTTGCTCGCACAACGTTATACCACGCGCCGCGAGGGGCGGTGTGGCCGCGTCAAGCCAGTCGCGCAGCGGGCCATGCGTGACGTAGGGCGTAAATATCTGTTTCACATGCGCAGTTGTCGCCCAATCGACAAGGTCTGTGGGGTTGGCCGCGTTTAAGGTCTGCGGCGCGCAGTTCAGGCGGGCCGCCGCATCGCGCAATGCACCTTCTTCAAAACGGCAGACTGCGTCTGACACTGGACGTGGTGATCTTAAATGGCTGCAAGACAGTGTTGCCACCGTTTCCACTTTTAATGTGTCCAAATTGAAATGCTCAACAAGGCAGTCTTGGCCGGTCACCAAAATTGCTGTCGGCACGCCTGTTTTCGCCGTTTGAATATCCCGTATGGGCTGCACCGTTGGCAGCCCGTCAGGTTCGGATGCTTCTAGCCCTTTCGTCACTTCGGCCAGTTCACCGTGTGCAGGTGTGAAGCGCCCGTTGGTAAACGTATCAATGTTCTGGCGTCGCGCAGGATATGGTTTGCCGCGTGTATGCAGGCCCGCCGCCCATCTCCAATTCAGTGTGTTTGCCGCAGCATCCCCATCCAGAAGATGACGATAGAAAAAGTCCGCGCCCAATCTCCAAGGAAGCTCAAGCGTGAAAATCCAGATTGAAGCAAACCACATACGCGAATGATTGTGCAGATATCCGGTCTGCGTCAGTTCGTGCGCCCAACTGTCGAAGTAGTTAAGGCCTGTCTGCCCCGCTTCGGCCAGTTCAATTTCGCGGCGCAAGCGGCGATCCCGCTTTACAGCGGCAAAATCTGCGTCTCGCCCTGCGACATAGCTGTCCCAGACTTGCGGGCGACGTTCCAGCCATCCCTTGTAATAGCCACGCCATATCACTTCTTCGATAAACTTGGACGCATCATCTAAGCCGTGGGCATCGCGTGCGGCGGCAATCACCTCGTGTTCGGAAATCAGGCGACGACTGATATAGGGTGACAGCATCGACACATGGGTATGGCGTCCCGGTCCGTTGTCGTAATTGCGGCCCTGTTCATACTGCCGACCCATGCCGTCAATGCACGCCTGCATTGCAGCAAGACCCGCGGCACGTGTCGCAACAAACTTGCTCATGTGTCAGTACCAGTTAGTTCATCATGTCTTCGAACAGGCTGTGATACCGACGATGCTGTGACTTATCGTTCACATTGCGGCGGCAGTCATCATGCCACGGCGCGTTTTCGGTATTAATGAGCGTCTGGTTTTCAGACGGGCGGTCGAATCGAGCAAGATCAGTTGCGTATGTTTTTGTATCAGACATCACTGCATTCCTTTTTTGGGCTTAACGTTACCAATACGGCCCAACGTCGTGTTCGGTTCTATTTTAGATGACTGACCTGTCGCGCGGCTGCGGCGTATTGCGTACATCTCTTGCAATGAGCTGCCTTTGAAACACTTACCGTTCATGAAACCGATGTCCCCGCTTATGCGATTTATCAAATTGGCCCTCGCGACGTTGCGGCCACCCCCTGGCCGCGCTCGCATTGCGACGGCGCTTGCATATGGGGTGGCATGCCACGTGCTGTTCGCCCTCGCGGTTTTGTCGATGATTGTTGCGATGTTTTTCGGCATGAACATGAGTTTTGGTCGCGTACCTGAACCCTATGCTATGCTAACAAATGCTGCCCTGATCCTTCAGTTCCCCATCCTTCACTCGTTTCTGTTAACGCCAAAGGGGGGGCGGTTACTGGGACGACTGGTCCCAAAACGGTACGCACAATCACTATTCACGACGACCTACGCGATGATCGCCTCAGTGCAATTGCTTGCACTGTTTGTGTTGTGGACCCCAAGCGGCATAATCTGGTGGGAAGCCTCGGGTAGCAGTTTTGTGGTGATCTGCATCCTTTATGGGGTGTCATGGCTATTGCTGTTGTGGGCCAGCATTGACGCAGGTGCCGAAGTTCAATCCGGTGCATTGGGCTGGATGTCACTGATGCAAAAAGTTTCACCGGTTTTTCCCGACATGCCCACGCGTGGATTGTTTCGCGTCATCCGCCAACCGATCTATGCGGCATTTGCATTGACCACGTGGACCGTGCCGGTGTGGACGCCGGACCAGTTGTTTTTGGCACTCGGCCTGACCGCTTATTGCGTGCTTGCGCCGCTGCTAAAAGAACGTCGATTTAACAACCGCTACGGCGACCGCTTCACCAGCTATCAAAAAAAAGTGCCCTACATGATCCCGCGCGTATTCAGGAAACAATCGTAATGACAGTACAACGCAATAACCTTGCGATCTATAATGATGTCGCTGCCGACTGGTGGTCTGATGAAATTCGCTGGGTTCGGACCCTCAAAAATCTGGTCCCCGGCCGTCTGAAATGGTTTGATAAACAAACGACGTGGGCGGGGAAAACCGTTCTTGACCTTGGCTGTGCGGGTGGATTTATGGCCGAGGCACTAGCGCAAAAGGGCGCGCATGTCAGCGGAATTGACCCTGCACAAGACGCCATTGATGCCGCAAAAAGTCATGCAAAAATCAGCAATCTGGATATCACCTATGACGTTGGTGTCGGCGAACAGATGCCCTACGCCGAAAACACATTCGATATTGTGGTGTGCGTCGATGTTCTGGAACATGTCCGCGATCTGAACGCGGTTTTGGCCGAAGTTGCGCGCGTTCTCAAACCCGGTGGTCTATTTTTATACGATACCATAAACCGCAATCCTATCGCGCGTCTTGCCACCATCACCATTGCCGAAGATATCATGCGCCTCCTTCCCAAAGGCACCCATGATCCGGCGATGTTTATCAAACCAAACGAACTTCGTGCCGCGATGGCAAACGCCGGACTGACCTGTGGTGCACAGACGGGACTAGGACCGCGTGGTGTGAATGGTCGGTTTGACATCACGTTTGGACCGCTGCCATTAAAGGCCGTTCTATACATGGGCATGGCTCGTTTGCCGGGGGTCGTGGCATGACGACAATCGCCCTGCTAACCACGGCGCTATTGTTTGGCGGAATGACATTGTTCTCGTTTGGATTTGCTGCGTTTTTGTTCGCATACCTTCCCTCCGATTCAGCGAGCCCCCTGATCCGAAAGGCGTTTCCGCATTTCTACTTCTTCGTCATCATCACGTCCGCACTGGCAGGGGTATGTTTGTTGACACCTGACACGATGTCCGGCCTTCTTTTGCTTGGGATAACGGTAACGACTAGTTTAGCGCGCCAAGTTTTGATGCCAATGATCAACGCGGCCACCGATGCCGGTCAAAAAAACAATTTAACGTGCTGCATACCGGTTCTGTGGTTTTGACCCTCACGCATATCGTGATCGCAGCTTACGTGATCTTACGTATCGCGAACCTATGGAATTCAACGATTTGAAAGCTTCGGGTGATTAGAAATGAGGGATCGGCTGACGCTGGAATCCTCGTCAAACCAAGCTACTACTTGTTATGTCGAAAATGTTAAGGACGGCCAATGCTATATGTCGGGTCTAAAAGGCGCACCATGACGCTCGCTTTATTGGGAATTTCGGTACTCATCGTCTCGGCATTTAGCGCCACGGGAGCATTTGCACATGTCCGCTGGTTTGTGGATGCCAATGTTACCGACGAGAATTTCGTGGCGTTTAACATCACCGATCCAGAAGTGTTGATCTGGATCGCCATCAGCTTCGCATTGGTGGGGACGTCCATTGTATTAGACACAAAGCTGCCCAACGTGCGCATCGTAGGCAGCGACACGCGGCATGATTTTATCGAGATTATGCGAATTTTTTCCGGAATGTCGATGCTTCTAACGGCGTATGAGGGGGCGATCATTGCCCCACATTTGATCGCTTACGGTGCATTTGGAACGAAATTGATCTTTCTTCAGGCCATCATCGGGATTTTATTTATCGCCAACCGGTTCGTACGCCATGCGGCGATTTTGTTGATTATCCTGCATCTCGGGCTGACCATCCAATTCGGTGTTCTCGCAGCGCTTGAATATCTAAGCATGGTTGGCATCGCGATCTTCCTGCTCATCAATAATTTGCCAACGCTAGAGTTACGTGATCAGTTCAAGCCGTTTTCAGTCGCAATCATGCGCATTCTTGTCGGTATTTCCCTGATCACACTCGGGTTTGCCGAAAAGCTGTTCGGCGCCATCATGGCAGAAAGCTTTTTGGCGGCGAACCCCTGGAATTTTCTACCTGCCCTCGGGTTCGAATTCTTTACTGATCGCCTTTTTGCGCTTTCGGCCGGCTTTACCGAGGTGATTTTTGGCATCATCCTGGTGCTCGGAACGACCACCCGCCTTAACGTTCTTGCTTTGTCAGTGGTGCTTTTGGCATCAAATATTCTGTTTCTTATCGAAGGAAACAATGAGGCTGCACTGGTTGAATTTGTCGGCCATATGCCCATCATCGGCGTCGCACTTGTCCTGCTTCTTTTGGGCGCAGGACAGCGTTGGAAACTTAGAAAGCTCTTCCCAGAGTGGCGCAAAAACACAAACTTGAAAACAATTCGGGTCCCCAGTGATGTCTAAAATCTCTCTACGTTTTCCTTACCTGATCTATCTCAGTATCGCGTCGATCCTGATCGGCGTCGTACTCGAACGAACTGATTGAAAAAGAGAGCATACAAAAAGAGACCTAAAGGAAACGGCTAGGGATATGAATTGGCAACACCAAAACAAGCCAAAGACGTTTCTCCTTCATGCGGAAGTGGTCGCGTGCCATTCCAAAAACAAAGCTGCCATGCACGGCATCTCTAATGGCGGTGACAAAATCGTCGACGAGGTAATCATTCGCGAAGCCCAATAATCCGATCTGTTCCTTGTCGACCAACCCGCTCTTTCGATAAGCCAACGATTAGTGCGATGCATCACATGTCGCAGATCAGATAGAAATCCAACGCAACTACCGGGGATATAAACCCGAATCGGCCTGAACATGGGACCAAAGCAATGAATATCGCCACGCAGATACAAAATCCGATCGACGCACTTCGTGACAACG
>JBDWGM010000019.1:0-26145 GCA_039975755.1 Paracoccaceae bacterium
GTGCTTACGACGACGACGCACAAAGTTGATAACTTTTTCGCCTTTGATTTGGCCCAGGACTTCCGCCTGAACGCCAGCGTCTGCCACGAAGGGCGCGCCGACAACGGGGCTGTCGCCACCGATCATCAAAACATCGTTGAATTGAACTTTGTCGCCTTCGGCTGCTGCAAGTTTTTCAACGCGGAGCGTGTCGCCCGCCTCTACTTTATACTGCTTGCCGCCGGTTTTTAGAACCGCGAACATTGCGTCTTCCTTTGTCTCTCGCGTCTCTGCGGCCCTCCGGATGGAGTGTTCGTGGACTTGCGCCCGCCTCGGACAGCGTGCCCTGCAAAGGGCATGTGTTAAAACGAATGGGCCAGCACATCGGCTGGCCTCTACAGGCGGCGCTTATCGGTGCAATCGCCAGCCAAGTCAAGACTCAGATATCATTCACCTGAGACAGGCGCGCGACAAGCTGCCCGGTTGCGAACCCTATCTCTTCAAAGAGCGTCGCAAAGGCATAGAAAAGGGCTGTGTCATAAGCCTTTCCAGTCTGTGTTTCCCACAGTTCGACATAGGTTGTCAGGTCAGCTTCATCCAGCGGGGAATAGGCGAATGTCAAAAAGGATTCCAACCAGATTTGCGTATCAATCCGCATTGCCTCTTCTGACTCGGCCAAAAGGGACTCAACATCTGACTTTGTGAAATCTGGCAGGCCCCCATCGATCTGGCCCAAATAGAATTGGCGCAAAGCTGACATTGCATCAACAATGTTGCGCTCGATCAAATCGCCTTCTTCTATCATGCGCAAAACAAGATCGGGCGTCCCTGTCTGCGCCACTTGCTCTCTGACCGATTGCTCGACTTCGTCATCGAACATGACTTCCCGTGCGCTCAGTTCTAATTCGACGATTTCTTGCCCCAACGCGCTTTCAAAAAACAAAAGCAAAGCTTCAACCTGTTGGTCGTCTAGCTTTTCCATCAATAATTCTTCGAACCGTGGCGTCAGGCGTGCCGGGTCGTTGAGCTTTTTGATTGTGTCATGAAAGACAGGCCCGCCATTCCCATCCAGAAAGTCGTCATCGACAAAAACGGCACTTCGTTCTGCCTCACGAGACAGCTGCGCAAGCAAGCGTTCAATTTGCGCGACTTCCATCAAGCGCGTGCTTAATTCGCTGGCCCAAGCCGGTACTGCAATGAAGCAGGCACATAGGGTTGCCGTTATAATCCGGTGCATCAAAGTTCCTGACTGGGTTGTAGGCTGCCCATAGCGACGGCCAAAGCTTCGAACCGATTGGCCATGATTTCATACTGCACTGCATTCATCAGGTCGTATACCTGTTTCATTTTGTCATGTTCCAAGGCCTTTGCATATTCAAGGACCTCTTCATCAGAAAAAGACTGATAGGTGAAGGCCGCACCAGACAGCGCCGAAACGGCGAGGTTCGCGCGCATTTCATCTTCTCCCTCGGAAAGGGCTTCTCGTAGGTCTGGTTCTTCTAGCTGCAGTTCGATGACCCCTGCCCCAGCGGCGGCTATCAGAAACCGGACCTGAATCTCGCGAATGGCACGGATACCGGTTTCCGCGCTGTCCGACGCTGTGATCAGCCGTTTCAGATATGCCACGCGTGGGCCGTCGATCGATTGTAGACCCGAAACGATGGCATCGCCCATTTCACGTTTGAGGTCTTCATCCTCTTCCAGATGTGAATCATTTTCCGCAACCACCAAACGCTTGCCCAAATCGCTTGCGTAAAAATCGGCTGCGTGATCCAGCAATTCATCCGACAAGGTTTCCCCTAATATATCCAGCGCCAGATTATGCATCACCTCAACAACAAAGACGTCTTGGGTCAAACGGGTCCATTCCGAACCGAAGGCTTCCGCTTCTAAACCAATCATGTTTGGCGCGGATGAAGCAGACAGCTTGATACTTTCCAACGCAACGTCAAAGCCTGTGACTTCCAAAAACGCCTCAAGGCGCTCTCGATCTGCTGCGTGCGCAAGATGGGCAAATAGCAAGATAGGCAGCAGTGTTACAGCGAATTTCAAAGAGCGGAGCCGATACATACAAATCCTCGCAGCTTGTTTGTGAACTAGATTAGGCAATTGTTCCGTCACGTCCAATAAATTTAGAGTGCTTTGTTCAGATCGCAAATATGGGCCTTGTCAGGCCAGCGGGCAACGACTAAACGGGCGCACCAGACCCCCGCGGAGAGGTGCCGGAGTGGTCGAACGGGGCGGTCTCGAAAACCGTTGTGGGTGCAAGCCCACCCAGGGTTCGAATCCCTGTCTCTCCGCCAACACCACATTTCATGTCTTTTGTTTGACTTGCATAACATGGCGAAAATGCCTTGTTTTCATGCCTAGAATGGTCGTCCGAAGTTTATTTGGATTTTACTGAGTTGCACTGATATACTTTCCTTGTGTGGTATGGATGGTGGTATTTCCTTGGCGGTTCTGAACGGTAAACTGACAAAGAAGCTGGTCGATAATTTGGGACCGGGTCGTCATGGTGACGGGGCTGGTCTGTATCTCGTTGTCGACCCGTCTGGTGCGCGGCGTTGGATTGTGCGCGTCACGGTTAAAGGTCAAAAAAATCGAAAAGGTGCACCATTGCGGACTGACTTTGGTTTGGGCGGCGCTGATGTTGTCACCTTACATCAAGCAAGAGACCGGGCGCTTGAATATCGGCGCATGGCCAAGTCTGGTTTGAACCCGCGCTTCAACGCACAACGCGACATCCCAACTTTTGAAGAACTGGCGCGGCAAGTCCATATTGACCGCTTGCCCACATGGAAGAACCCCAAACACGGGCAGCAATGGGTCAACACCTTGCGCGACTATGCCTTTCCCAAGATTGGGCGCATGCCCGTCGATAGCATCGGGCAACCTGAGGTGTTGATGTGCCTTTCGCCAATTTGGACCGCAAAGCATGAAACTGCCAAACGTCTGGCCCAACGCATCAAGGCAGTGTTGGATGTGGCCAAGTCGTCAGGCTTTCGCAGTGGTGAGAACCCCGTCACCGCTGTGAAAGAGGCCGGTGTGTTGCCAAAGGTCAAAGCCGTTGTTGCGCATCACGATGCGATGCCTTGGCAGGACGTGCCTGCCTTCTACGCGGAGCTTGAAGCGCGAACATCCACGGCGGCAAGGGCGCTGCAATTCACGATACTGAGCGCCTGCCGCACGTCTGAGGTGTTGGGGCTGGTCTGGTCAGAGGTGGATTGGGAAGCGCGTCTTTGGACGATCCCTGCGGAGCGGATGAAGGGTGGCAAGCTGCACCGTGTTCCCCTGACGGATGAAATGCTGCGGATACTGGAGGCGCAGAAAGCCCTTGGTGGAGACCATGCGTTCCCCGGTCAAAAGCGCGGTGCGCCATTGTCGAATATGTCGATGCTGATGCTCTTGCGGCGCATGGGGCGGGACCAATTCACCGTACATGGATTTCGTAGTACGTTTCGGGATTGGGCGTCTGAAGAGGCGGGTGCGCCGCGTGAGCTTGCTGAGGTAGCGTTGTCGCATCAAGTTGGGTCAGAGGTTGAACGGGCTTATGCGCGGTCAGATTTATTGGAAAAAAGAAGGGAACTGATGAAAAATTGGCAGTTTCTTCTAGCTAGAATTGATTGATATGGTTTTGGGCACGTCAAACAAATGGACTAGAGCTAATAGGGAAACCTTGGTCGTAGATTTTGAGGTAATTGAGTTGCCTTCAGGGAGTGGTTTGAGACCCAAGCTTGAGGTCCTAGACCAGCTTAAAGATGCTCGACTGTATCGTGCGATACTTGAAGAGCGCACAATTTGGCAAACCCATATCCTTTACAAATCTGGCTTATATGAAGCGCAATCGTCGTTCGGGCTGCATTCAACATATGAAAGTGTCGAGGCCCTAAAGTCACGACACCCGGTTGGAAGCAGCTTCGATCCACTCGATTTCCTAGACTCCGATACTAAGGAATTTGACCCCGACGGCCTCAGTCCTTTCACGTTGATTTCGACCTTTGGGAGAGGTGAGCCACCATATTTTCTAATTTACGATGTTCTGCATGGAGCAGGCATTTATGAAAACTATCAACCAAGTCAAGACTTACTAGAATGGGTTGGGGACAAAGGACGTGAAGCTCTAGAGCGACAGTTTGGGGAGAACTGGCAATGTGTCGCAATAATGGACTATTGTGTGAAGCACTTCGCTACAACTTCGTTGGCCAGTTTGGCGGCAAGAGTAATGGTCGCAGATTTTGTATCAGACGACCAATTTGATATGGGTTATGCGTCAAGGGAACTTGAGGTCCTTGCAAGCGGGATTGAAGAAGTTGGACCTGTCACGCTTCCGGCTTATGTTCCGGTTCCCGTACTCATAGAGTGCCCCTAAGTCTCCACTATCAATGGTGGACACTTAGTTCATCCCAAAACGCTCCGGCAGAGCGGGTTCACCAAACGCTTACCACACAGCTTCACGATCTGTCTCAGAACAGATTTCAAGAAGTCTGAGCCTTGCTTCAAGTATGATCCGAGCAAGCTGAATCGCTGATGCGATATCAAACGTTAAACCGTCCGCCAGCGCCGTCTCAGCTAGGATGTTGGTTTGCTCATTTAGCATAGCTGTCGCAAAATCCTCACTTTCGTCGAGTTCCGCCAAAACACAGAGCCAAAGCGCCGCTGCTTCGCGCGAGAGAGTTACGGACAGCCTCCCAAAAGACAATGAACATTCCAGTGCATCATAAACACTGCTCCAATTGAGAGCCTCAAGCGGGCGATAGGGGCAAGCTATGGTGCGACTGAGCCCTTGGGATTTCATAAGGCCTTCGACGGCCCAGACAGAAATTTTGAGAAACTGAGCTATCTCAAGAGTGCTCATCGGTAAGTGCATTGTAGTCAATCCTTATCAAGTAGTTCCACCACTACGTTGATTCTGGGAAGTTTCCGTAAATTTGATGCAAAGCAGGAGGAAATAGTCACGTCGGAACCGATCACTTGATGTGGTCCGGCAATACGCGGGTTTGGCTTGCGGCAGGCGTGACGGACATGCGGCGCGGATTTAATACACTGGCCTCGCAGGCGTCATCGGTTTTGGCAGAAGACCCGTATTATGTGCTATCCGGTCAGGCTATCTTCGCAGATGATACACCCGTCAAGATGCTGGCTCCCGGCAACAGTAAGACAAAGACAGCGCGTGTCTGGGCGTATGGGCTTGATACCGACCTTCTTCATCCAATCCTGCAGATGCGCGGCAATGAGCTCCGGTCCGTTGTCGGATCTGATGAACTCAGGTTTGCCGTGCTTCATCAACAGCGGATGTAGCGCATCCAGAACATCGTTTGCACTCATCTTTGGCCGGACTGCTAAGACACGCCAAACGCTGGAAGAAAGCCAGGAGGATTACAACCGACGCAGACCACATTCAGCATTGGGCAACCTGACACCAATAGAATTTTTACAGAAAAAGGCGATGGAAAAGATAGCAACCTAACGCCAAAGATTTATCCTTTCAAGGACTCCACGCTAAGATGGAAGAGACTTGGGGCACAGGTCACTGCGAATGGTATGCCTATGACGACTATTTCTCACTCAATAACCGTTACGCCGGGCAGATTCTTAGCTTGCTTCAAGTCGGAAGAATAGTTGTTGTCGAACAGTTCTATCATAACGCTGTCCCACATTAGCTGGTGGATCAGTTCCCGTTTGCTCCGTTGCAACACAGGCCCCAACAAAGCTATCCGTTTTTCCTTTTGTGACAATGTGTCAAACTCAGCTTTAGATATCTCGGCGTTGTGGCAGGCGCGTGTCAACCAGTCTGTTCGACCTTCGAAACTTGACAGATTTGTTGCAGGAGCAAGCAAACTCAGGACTTGCGGAACAATAATTGGCAATGAGCGCCCATCTAGCAGCCAAAATTTTGCACCAGGTGCGACCGCAATCATACGTTGCAAGAGTCGGAACCAAGACAGTTCATAAGCACCTTCCCACCCTAGTTCGGTCAAACTATTTCGGAAACCTGGATGCCGTACAGCCTCAATCAGAAAATGAACCGGTTGTGCTACCAGTATGAAATTCAGCTTCGCAGAGGGAAATGCTGACGCAAAATTTGAAATACGCGTTGAAGCGTGAGGATAGAACTCTTGGTCGCCAAGAATATGTTCTGGCGCGCCTAGAAACATCTGATTGTCCAGAAAAATTCGACTTTGAGACGCGGAACACGAAAAAGCCAGCTCAGGCGCAAGGCCTTCCCATTCGATAGAACCAGCGTTTTTGGCGATACTTCGAAGCAAAGGTTTTTCTTCGTCCTCAAGAAAATACCGTAACCCATTGGCTTCAAGAAGGGCGGAGTTTTGTATGATAAGCTTACGAAGCCCTTCGCTGAGGCCGCTTCGCGTTCCGATATGGAAAAAAATCTGCACTGTGCTAACTGTCTCCTACCGCCTACATTTTATCATTCGGAAGACAGAAGACAACGGTCGCAAACGAATATTGCTGCGTATTTATATGGCGAAGGCTGGAAATTGAAGCGCCGCATTCGTTCCCCTGCACAGCGACCCCAGCAGTTGTTTTAGACTTTACTGGGCAGAAAAAGTGTGATTTTCCGGAGTCGCTCAGATCCGTTATTCGCATGAGTCAAAGTAGCAGCTGCAGCTAGATCCAAAGTAACGTCCAGACCCAGCCTTTGCAGCCCGGCATCAAATCACGCTGAGCTACCTGCCTAGCAAATGGAACTGCGTTCTATTCTACCCGGAAACCCGATAGACTTAAACGCAGTCAGGTGTTCTTCAATACATCTAATACAGTCGCAGGTTTGCTGGGCGCTAGATTGGTATTAAAAAGGAAGGGCGATTTTTCCTGCTTTAAAATTGCAAACTGCGTGTACGGTAAGCAATAGATAGGCTTGTCCATTGCTTCAGCGAAGTAGACGGCTGTAGGAAACACCAGTGTTGGTTCAAAATTGCCTCCATGAACAAACGCATTTTGAGAAAAATCATCGCCAATTATGATGCCACCAGAACGGACTTTGGGGTACATTTTGATCAGGTCTATCAAAATACCACGCAGCGTGTGATCCCCATCAATATAGGCAACATCCAACGAGTTGTCGGGAATATCAGCTACTGCAGACAACGTTTCTGATCTTAGAATACGCCTCTTTTCCTTGGCAAAATCCGTAGCGGCAAGTGCCATCCGATAAGCTTCGTCAAAAACCGGTTTAGACTTGTTGAGCGGTTTGTTCCAGTTGTCGAGCGAGCGCCAAGGATCGACCATCGTATAGTTGTGAATATCAGGGCAATGTTCCAATAGGTAAGCAGATAGCTCCCCTCTCCATACACCTACCTCACAGACATCTTTGCTCTCTGCCAGCGTCAAAATGCGCGAGAGGAATGCTTTGCGGTTAGATGTTTCTTTGGCAGATCGAGCCAGATGCGATTCCCAGTCTGATGCGCTCCAAGTTTTTCTCACTTTGCCCATATTTTCTAAACCCCACCGTAACCGCTCCTCTTTAGCCCTTACTTATAGGTCTGCATTATTGATGCAAGTGATTAGGGTCGGACCTCGAAACCAGAAAATACGGGTTGCATCGAGGACGACTTCTGACAGGAATGCTATGGGACAGTGGTCATTGCCAGTTACAAAGCGCCACCGGTTTTTGAGCCTGCCAAGCATGCGTTCGATCCTGTTGCAGCGTTTGTCACGGTGCTTGCCGTATCGAACGGTTTTATTGCGAGACTTGCGACCAAGGATAACCAACAGCTTTCCTCTTCTCAACGGGCGTCACCACTTTCGCAAAATGGCATCCGTCAGCAACGGATTTTCGGGCACTTGTTCTGTCAATAGCTCTTTCAGACTGGCACTCTCATCTTCGAGCGCTTTCAACTGACCAGAATCTCACACATCCAGTCCGCCGAACTTTGGCTTTTACTTGTAGAACAGCGCAGTGCTGTTGTCGCACTAGCGGTGTACCACACCGGTTTGGGCGAATCCTGCTCAAAAAATGGGTAAATTATTAGATCTCAAATCCAGAGGTCGGGACAGGTCGCAAACACAGCTTGCATTGGATTGTTGTGACCACGATTATGGGCAGAATTCGACAACTTCGAACACACAGTCAAAGTAGTGATTAAAGGCGGCATGCATGAACGAAAACATCAGTCAAAGCTTGTTTGCAATCCGCCGGTTTCCGGTACGGTATCTCGTCATTCCCAAATGCGCCTGCACCTACATAAAGAACGTTTTGTGGCGACTGGAAGAAGGCGAAAATTACAAAAATCCTATACGTATTCATAGCGCGGATTCGCAGATGCTGCGTGCTTCCGACCTTGGAATAACGGTAAAAGATGTGTTAGAGGAAGAGTTCGCATTTGCGGTGTTGAGAAATCCTGTCGACCGGTTTTATTCTCTTTATGCAGACAAAGTCGTTGGCCAAGGACACAAATTGTACGTTCCACTGCGTACGGTTTTGGCAACGAAATATGGATTGGATGTTACAACTGATACCGCGGAAGGGCACACAAGGAACTGCGAGATCCTGCTTGAATGGCTGGCTAGCAATTTGAAGTCTGAAATAGACTTGACCAAAGACGCCCATTGGACTCCTCAAGTTTATCGAAAAAACATCCTTAAAGGTATGAATCTGAAAGTGCTGCTCGTGAATGATCTCGACCGACAACTTTCAGTTTTACTGTCTCCCTTGGTGCCAGGTATCGACCAAATCCTAACCAATCTAGAGAGGAATACATCGAAAAAGCAATTCTCTCGCCGAGAGGTCATAGTTCCGAGTTTACGAAAAAAAATTAATACTGTTTTTGCGCAGGACCGGGAGCTGTTTCAACGTTCACGGGATTTGTGGAAGCAGCACGACGGCAACACACACACAAGTATCCCTCGCGCTTTAGATGTGCTGAGCTAAAGGCAGGGCTACTAATCTAAACATGACGGTAACTGCAAAAGCTATAGCAGACAGAAAAACCTTTTGGCTGCGGTCGGGACGTTTAGCTACACGCCGCGTCAGTTTTTCAGAAGACCAAATATGATCTCTATCACTGCTCGACAGTGCATTGCTTAATCATGTTACGAGAGAGGCGGCCCCATCTTTTGTAACGGCGTTTTTCATACATGACTGCTTTGCCGCGTGACGTCCGACCAGGGATGCAGGGCGTTACGCTCATCTCTGCAAGGGCTTCACGAAAGTGAGCACCACCACTTGAGAAGCCAAATTTGAAAGTTAGAGTATGATTGGCCTTTGGTCTATCGGTACGATAGCCTCTGGCGCAGGTGGGCGATAACGCCTCCAATCCTAATGTCTTTCATCAACCGTGCGACAATGCGGCGCGCAATCTCGAATCCTTCGCTGCACATCTGCTGCTACACTTTGCGAGCACCATAGACGCTGAGGTTCTTCTCAAAGGCCCGTACGACCTCACTCATCGCTGGGAAACCAAACATCCGCTGAGGCGCGCCGTGCGCTTGAGAATTTTTAATTGCTCAACGGTCCAAATCCACGAGGCAGAATATGAAATTCAAACTCGTAAACTCTCGTTATGAATGAAGGAGTCTCGGGGGACAGGTCAACCCCAATAGAGGGAAAAGCTCAACTTATGGTCTAAAACCATGCTTACTTTCACTTAGACGATTTAGGTTCAGAAGATTTCGATATGATCTTCAAGTCCATTGAGCGATGTTAGGCCGCTTAGTGTCAAGATATCACCATCGCCGAAATCAAAACTCACGCCATTTCCATTGATGGACGCATAGTTAGTAACGATTTCGCCTGCAGTGTTCAGTCCAGTCCAAAGGTTATCATTCAAGCGCAATGTATCTACACCCAATGTGAAGTCGGTGATCGCATCATCTTCGAAGTTGTCCCCGTAAATGAAAATATCAGATCCTGCACCCCCAGTTAGGGCGTCATTGCCTAGACCACCGTAAAGTAGATCATCTCCTGCACCAGCGTCCAGTGTGTCGGATCCAGCGCCGCCATACAGGGTATCGTTACCAGCGCCGCTATAAATTTCGTCGTCGTCAGCCCCACCAAAGACGAGATTTTCGCCCGCGCCGCCGTACAAGACGTCATCTCCGCGACCACCGCCGATCTCGTCGTTTCCCGTAGAAGCCAAAATAGTATCATCGCCGGCTCCACCCCAAACGGTGTCGTCGCCTGAGCCAGCATCCAAAGTGTCATTTCCGGCACCGGCACCGACAAAATCATTTCCGGCGGAACCCAGAATATTGTCATTGCCGCCCCCACCCCAAATGGTGTCGTTGCCTTCGCCACCATCCAAAGTATCATTTCCCACACTGCCGCCGATTGTATCATTCCCAGTGGAACCTAATACGCTATCATCGCCTGCCCCTGCCCAGATGGCGTCGGCACCCTTGCCGCCAAACAGTTGATCATTCCCACCCCCCCCTTCCAGGACATCGTTTCCATCTCGACCCTTTAAGATATCAGATCCGTCAGCGCCAACTAAGTAATTCTCGCCTCCATCACCCCTTAGGATATCGTTATGACTAGAACCTACTAGGTTTTCTATCGAGACGAATACGTCCCCGTAAGCATCTCCAAAATTAGCGGTTCTACCCTCAAGATCGACACCAATACCGTTCATTGAACTGGTATAGATTGCTGCGTCTACACCAGAGCCTCCAGATAGGTAATCAGCGCCGTTACCGCCCTGCAAAATATCGTCGCCTTGTCCTCCATACAACTCATCATCACCCCAGCGACCGTTCAAGACGTCATCGCCCTTTGCACCAAACAGTACGTTGTCATTTTCATTGCCACGGATAAGGTCAGCGTAAGAGCCACCAATAAGTCCTTCGATAGACTCGAAGAAGCCATAGCTTGAACCGTATTGCAGATCAAAAACGCCACCAAAAGAAATGTTTTCAGCCGACAGGACGTCAATGTGTTCACTGCCAACATATTGTTCTTGGTTGCCATCAAACTTCTGAAGACGGTAATCACCCCCGCTGAGAGAACTTTGTGATGAAAACTCACCATCCGTTAGAGTAATGAAATCTATCTGAACGCTCTCGAAAGTCAGTACAACTGTCTCATAAGAATTCATCAGAATTGAAGGCAGGGTTATGCCGTCCGGTGGTGGCAGATCAAGATCGTTAAAGAAATACTCAACATCTGGTTCCAGATAATAAGGCAAGTCGGAGAGCGACTTGTATTCTCCGTCGGCCGTGGACTCATCCACTTCGATACGTGTCACGTTAACCAGAACATAGTTGTTCATTAGAAATTCGCTGGATAGATGAAGGTTTTGTGAGCTCTCTGTGAGCGAGGACGCAAAAAGTGTCAGCGTATTGCCTTTTTCAAAACTTGCAATTGAAAAATCTTCTGAATTCGTTGACACATCAACAATCTGCGCCCCTTCTATTGAATCACGATACTCTGTAAATAATCGCCCAATAATCATGAGGTTACCCTGAGCGTCACAAATACTTGTTGCGTGGTATTGCGAAGACCAAAAATCTAGCTCTTCGACGTCATTTAAAATGAACGCCTCGAGCATTTCCAAAACAAATGGAACTTGCCGCAAGCCTGCAACATTATCCGATAAGTGAGAAGTGTTCCACTCACTCACGACGTGTGTTAATTCTCTATTCGTGACTTCTTCCCATACCGAAATTCGGTCCGTTGTTACAGAAACTGCATCGTAAATGTTGTGAATAGAATGTTCATTTTCTTCACCAGAATTTCGACCGTCAAAATAGTAGAAATGATCCACCATTGCATCGACAGCATCAAGTCCATCGTTTGTAAACTGTGACATTACATTTTCATTTCGACTGTCGAGATCTTCTATCGAGTTGCCACCATTCGGACTTTGACTGAAAATTTGAATTGCGATATCTGGCTCAATCCAATTATTGGGTAAGTTATTTTCGTTTCTATAGTCATCCAGCGCTTCTTGAATGATTTCGGAAAACGAACTTGCAAGCCGCCCGTACTCTACTGAATTCATGTAGGCAGCATATTCATTTCCAATTTCCAAGCGAGTGACTGTATTAGCCCCCGCGGCGTCTAACAGAAAAAAGATATACTCATAGATTTTGGTCTCGGCCGATGGATCAAAAGTCCTCACCCCAGATGCATCAGGCTCACCAAGCGCAAAAGAAACTGGTACTACGACGACAGCGTCCACACCTGCGGCAGTTGCAAATTTTAACATTTCCGTCATCGGAGTCAAATTAGTAACGATCCCCTGATGGTCGATGTGCTGAACCGCATCTGGTTGCTCGATATTGAATACGGTTTCAGTGTAGCTACCCGCCGGAAACCGTATCTGCCCTGGTTGATAATCAGCTACAATTTCGTCAAACTTTTCCCATGGCTTATCTCCGAAAGACTGGTAATTGAACGTAAAATTCACTCCAAATGCTCCATCGGAAACAATCTTATTTGTATAGACAATTTCAGTAACTTCAACATGAGAGAAAGACACGGTTAGACTCCAAGTAATTCCTTGCGTCCTTTCTAAATATTACGTGTAATTTTTTTCTTTCATGAAGATGTCTAAAATATGCTTTTTCTACTGAACTTTATTAATATTTTAACGACAGCGATGGGTATTTATCCAATCGTTACATTTTTATATAAAAAGTTTTTATTCATATTTTGCAGAAATTTAAATCTATTTTCCAAATTTATTGGAACTTTCCGTCAAAGGGCCTGAAGGGATTCATTGCATAAACCCAGATTCAGGAATCATAACACAAAATGTCACGGTTGCAGCGAGAGCGATGGCCGACAGGAACACCTTTGGACATCAATCATAACGGGTTGCTACACGCCTCCAATCTTTCAAACGGTCAACCATGATCTCAATCACTGCCCCGCAGTGCATAGCGCAGCAATATCACGAGAGGGGCGGTTTCATCGTTTGTATCTACGCTTGTCGTCCTTGATGATCTTATCGCGCGATTTTCGCCCCGGGATGCAGGGCGTTTTTCCCATATTTATAGGGTCCTCACGGAACCAATGGGCGTCATACCCACCGTCGCCCAGCAACCAGTCTGCTGCTGGAAAATTACTCACGAGAGCACGAGCACCAGTATAGTCTCTGACCTGCCTAGCGGTCATGAACAACTGAATGGGCCGCCCAACCGTCTCGGTCACGACATGCAATTTGGTGTTCATATCGCCCTTGGTGCGCCCTATCAGGCGGCAACGCCCCCTTTTTCACCCACAAGCTGCATGCTGTGCGATGTGCTTTCAGATAAGTTGCGTCGATTGAAATCGTTTTGTTGTCAGGCTCTTCAGTTGCGAGCCCCACCATGATCCGGGCAAATTCACCCATGTCGCTCCACCGATTCCAACGGTTGTAGAGTGTCCTGTGTGGCCATACTCCTTTGGCGCATCACACCAGCGAAACCATTGCGATTGATGTAGATAACGCCACTCAGCACCCTCTGGTCATCAACACATGGCACACCATGGCTTTTGGGAAAGTACGATCGACGCCGCACCATTTGCTCTTCGCTCAACCAAATAGTTTACTCAAGAAACCCCCTGCAGTTTGCGGGTTTGAATCATGCAGCCGTGGCAGCATCAACCAGATTAATGGGTCCTGAGCCTAAAACGTGACAGGTCCAGGTTGCCGATATCCAAATCCGTATCGCCGTGTTCAATCGCCATACTGCACTTGGCATACCTGTTCCTGAGACCGTAGCCTAAATCCGTCTGGGGTAAGGGGAAGAATATCCTACAAAAGATTTGTGCGACAAAGCCCACTTTCAGCCTCGGCGATCTGAAACTTCCTGTTGGATGCGATCCATTGTTATGGTCAAATACTCCAATTCTGCAGACAACTCATTTTTTAGAAAAATTGAGCAAGACCTGCAGAGCGGCTGGTCTGAATCAGCAAGTGCCATTTTTTGCTCTTCCAGTGCATGAATAAAGTCCAAAAGGACACTTTCCGGGAGCATCGGGAGCAAATCCCAAAGCGGATCGGAACGTCCTGCGAGTGTCGTCTCCACGTTGCTTAGTTGCAATAATGACATTCATTCTTCCACCGTATAGATTTCGCAAAACCTACGCCAAAGCCGTAAAGAAATCGCAAAGCGTGAGCATCGCCCCAAAATCCGGACGCTGACGTAAGCTGCAATTTGTAGTTTGCTGATCTTCAACACAAAAGAGATCAGGAACGTCTGAGCGTAAGCAACGTCACCCAGAGTTTAGGGCGAAGGTAGCGTTAAAAGCGAGGAGACGGCAAGCAAGTTGTCCAGTCGGTTCGGGAGACTGTTGCATTAAGTGCTACCCTTACAAGATGATGATAACACGTTGTTTTCTTGCAGCTAAACCAAAAAAGCTGTCTTACGATGGTGACCACCCCTCGTACGCCTGGTTGTCGAGTTTGGATATGCCCGTTCTTGACCGTCCTGATGGTTTCCATGCCCTGCAATGTTGGCTTCGCACACCTTAATGGATGGCAGCTTTGTCGGTAGCCCAACAACCTCTTGAGCGCCGCATCGTCGCTTTCAACTCTGTTGTTTCGATACTTTTTGTCGATATGAGTGATGTAGTCAAAATACGGATCATATTGGTGATTTATGTCTCGTATGACATTTGGATAGATCGGCGCTTTATCCGTACAGATTGACACTGGCCTATGGAGCCGGACGCGCTCGACCGCCTTTTTCAGAAAGGTTTTTGCTGCGTTAGCATCACGTCGCGCTGTTAACCGGAAATCGACCAGCTGACCGTCTGCATCGATTACCCGTCAAAGGTAACGCCAGTCACTGCCCGGCAGTCGCTGATTGCAGCGATGAGAGGGTTCCGCCAATGCGGATGTAGGTTTCAACCATTGCCCGGTAGGCGGTCATGAAATGATCAGCCGAGAGGGGACGTGCCAATTCAGGCTTGCCCGTCGTAGATAACTTTCGGTGCGCTTCGTCAGTTCCGACCCAAACTTCTGGACCCAACGAAAAACCGTTGATCGATCGACGTCGATGCCACGTTCGCCAAAAAAAATCCGCGACATTTTGGTAAGAAAGTGGCTAGCGAAGATACATCCACACAGCAGACAAAATGATCAATGCTGGAAAACGGTGTCATTTGAACGTTGCTTTCTACGCATCTTTTCTCCCTGCCCTAAGATAAACTAACGTTTAAAAATTAATACAACATTTCCTAATTTTAAATCCTTCGAAGGAGTCACGAGGCCGTGCTCTGATTTATTAATTGGATCACTAATAAACTTTTGTTCCGAAACAACTATAAATTCCATGCAAAAGATCTATTATTCTTTCCAGAATGCCATCTAAACTTAAATTAATATCAAGTGCTCAAGATCTTATAATTATTTGCGAGTTAAGATAACTTCAACATCTTGGATGAAAATTTCTCAGTCCTAAATTCAAAGAAATATTTTCGAAATAAATAATATTTCTACATGTATTTTCTCTATTTTGACGGACACTAAAAATGACTATTTCTACTTCCTTATCATGCAATGGAAGAGATAATCAAATGGAGGCTCCATGCTCTGGCGTTAGAGCTCGTTAAAAAAGAATTTCATTAGTTACATCATAATTACTACTCCAAGTGTTCTTTTATCATACAAATTTTGCATCTCAATTTTATTGTTTGAAAATCCATCAATTATCATAAAATGACTTAGTTTTGATTAAAATACGACTAATATGATTACTTTCTTTAAGTTTACTTACATCCAATTCGATTCATTTTTATGTGCAAGCTGCAGATAATATTTAATATTAATTTTAAGGTCAGAGGGCAAATTTTAAATACCCAAATTTAGTTTTTAAAATTTCACTTATTTTTACCTCAGATTCCATTCACATTTTATTTAACTTATCAATTGGAAGGGACCAAATAGTGTTTATTCCTGAGCGCATTAATTGGCTGATTAATTCATCTTCTATTAAATCACAAACACCAATAATACAGGTTCTTGTTCTGGAAGGGGCGACGTTGCGCATTTCGGCAACTAGTTTAGGTCCGTATTTATCTACACCTTCAATTGAAAGCACTACGAGGTTGAATGCCGATTCCCTTAACAATGCTATGGCAGAAATCGAGTCAATGGTTTGAAATGTGTACCAACCAGAGTCTTCAAATTCCCGAGCTAAAGAGGATGCGACATTCGATGTAAATCCAACAAAAAGAACATTGGATTGATGGCCTGCCTCATATTCCTTAAAATGGTCGAGCCCGCTGTGTACATGTTCGTCGCTATCGTTTCTTGAGATACGCCGATAACGATTAGCAAATATCTTCTCTTCTTGGTGGTCTAGCGAACTCTTGGTGGCGAACTCAAGTTTTTCTGTATTGATCACGGTGTCTTTCTCCAATATACCAGTTGTTAACCAAGTACGCTCTTGTAAAAACTCGGTTCAATGCGGAAATTGTATAGTGAGGACCATATATGGTTGGGTGACCTATTCTTCTGTAGTTCAGAACATATCCGTTAGATGCCGACGCCTATCCAAAAGGGTAGTGTCCCGCCCCGTTACCAAACAAACCGTTGTCACTTTCAATCCGAAATATTCTGATTTGGCCAGTCGAACACGATTATGGGAACGGCTGTTACTGTTGACCTGCTCCTCTGAAACGTCCGGCAGCCTGTTCTCCAACTGAGGAGGCAGAAAATGAACAGAAACCGTTTCAGCAAAGAACACCGATTTCATCGACGATCATGATTGGGTTGGCGATGCCGGTCTTGGCGATCTCTTGAAGGGGTAAGCCAGCCTGCGCTTTGCTCTAGGTCGCGTCACATCCCGCAACTGTAAAGCTTGTGTTCGAGCTGCTCACATCAAGCGTCCTGACGGGCGGGCCGATCAGGATCACGGGTGGCAGAGCGAGCCATATTTGTCCGGTATTGTATCTCGCGCGCAGGGCCTTATGTGCCCAGGTTGAAACATCGGACATCCATGGCGCAGAGGCGCGCAATTCGGCGATCATTTCATCGAGCGCATGCATCGAAGACGGCCCTTCCAACGCAAGATGTGATGTAGCAAGTTCCTGAAAAAACTTTTGCACCTCCTCCTTTGAACCAGCATTTTGCAATACCCGGTCATGGTGGCCGGCTTCCATTCTATGGTGTTCGCGCGCCACCTCATAGACAAAGCTGATTTGCACGGCATCTCTTACAGCCGCGACAAAATCCTTGTCCGGATCTTCATGCACGAAGCCCGGAAACTCGATCTGGTCGTGATCGATCAACCCGCGCTGCTCAATGATCTCAGCCACGGCGTTTGTAATGTAGTTGCTGATTTCTTCTTTGACTTGCCGATCGATAGTCTTTTGGGAGATCGCGCGCACGCGGAGGTACGGCCGGCACGCATCCTCAGCGCTTCATTCTCCCGCTGTATCTCCGGTAATGGGCGAAGCTCCATCAGATGCCGGTTCAAATAGCTACGGTCACCATCCACATACGCTGGCTGCGACCCGATCCTAAAATCATGTCTGGGCTGGAATTTCGCCTTCGACACCGGCTTGGGCTCAATGCGAACGGAGACAGCATTGGGGTTTGCCTTGATGGCATCTGGGCGGGTTTGGGGTTCTACATTCATCATGACACAAGCATCTGCGCCCTTCATGAAAGTTCAAAACCATTCCTAAATAAATTATGTTTGTCATATACTTAATGAAGAATAACCCAATCACTTAACCTACGCGGCATAACTGCGTTATCTCGCTCCGTTGAAGAGGCTTCGCCCCTTTGGAAACACCAAGGCAAAGACACATTGGATCCGCCTCCGGCCTTAATTTTTCGGACCTTGCTGATAATTGTGGATAACCTCATGTGGCGCGAATTTCCCGACATATGTGATTGGAAACGCAACCAAGGAGACCTCTATGTCCAATTCACAACCCAACCTTCAACTCATCGACCGCTGGGAGGTCGTCCGCATGCTCGGGATCAGCGAATCGACGCTTGAACGCAAGCAAGTGGAGGAAGAGCATTTCCCAGCACCACGCCGTCTTGGCAGCCGCACGGTGCGTTGGCTTAAGCACGAGGTCGAACACTACATTCTTGGCCTCGAAGTCGTTGATTATTTCGGGGACGACGCCTGATGCAGCCCCGCCGGCGCAAAACGGCGGGGCTGTGTATCTTACAGCAGATCAACAAGGCGGGGCGGCATCGCCCCGCCTGTGACGTAATCGGCCCAATCCTGCATCAAAGGGCGGCGTTCTTCTAGCAGGTCGTCCCGCATATAGGCCTGCACCAACTGATCCTTCTCGTGTGACAGCGACGTTTCCATAACATCATGGGCGTAACACCCTTGTTTCCGCGCCCATGTCCGGAAACTTGTGCGCATACCGTGGCCTGTGATGCCCGCATCAAAGGTCTGAAACCCAAGCCGCGCGCTATTCTCGCAGATGACGCCGGCTTTGTTTTTTGGCCGCGCAAAGAGGTGCGTCCGCTCACCGTTCAGCAGGCGCATATTCTCGAATACTTGATCCAATTGTGCCGAAATTGGAACCCTATGCGTGCGACGCATCTTCATGTGTTCCCTTTGGCTGACCCAGATACTGGCCCCTTGGTCGAGGTCATCCCAGGTCATGAACCGGACTTCCTTGGTTCGTTTCCCGGACAAAAGCATCACCATCATCATATGTCTGACGTCTTCTTCTTCGTCCGGTGCGTCGGACACCAACCACTGCCATAGCTCCGGAATGCGCTCCCACTCCAGTGCCTGATGGTGCTGGGTGTCCTTGCGGACCCGGCCGAAGGCGATCTGAATTTTGAAGTCTGCCGGGTTCACTTCGACATGTTCCAACACCTTCGCAAGCTCAAAGACCTCCTTCACCCGACCCAACGTGCGTTTGGCTGTTTCATGCTTCACACGCCAGATCGGGTCGAAGGCAGCGATGATATGGCGTTGACGGATTTCGTCCAGCGGAAGCTTGCCAAAGTGCGGAAACACATACGCTTTCAGCGTGGACCAGTTCTGTTTGATGTGTTTGCCATTGGAGAGGCCCTTTTTCTTCCGGTCGAACCAGACCTTCGCAAAGTCCTGAAATTTGGGCATGACGCATGTCGGCTCCTGCAGCTCTGGCAGGAGCGCGGGCATACTGGTTTGCAGGGGCCTGTCTGCGCTATCGTGTCCGGTTTTTGTAAGAACCGCTTGGACCCGCGCATCTCTGAGTGACAGTTCAGGATAGCGCCCCAAAGTGACCCATCGGGTTCGGGTGCCTTCGGTCAGGCGAAGCTGAAACGTCTTGCCGCCACTCTTGTTCAGGCGGATATAAAGACCATTGCCATCAGACAGGCGGACTGGTGAGACGCCATAGCGCGCCGCTTCGATTTGTTTGACTGTCAACATGGCATGGCTCCTCGATCTGTGATGCAAAACGAGGGTACAAAACCGCATTGGCCTGTATCAGAGCCACCACGGGGCAGCTGGGGGCACGCGGCGAATAAATTAAATGAATTCCTACGCTTGATGGGATTCAAGTGACGGCATCTGGGGGCGAGTGACGGAGCTCTAGCGCTTTCTGTCTCTCCGCCACGCAGCCCTGTCTCAGCAGTTGTTTTCCACCGAAGCCGAAAAAGCCCCGCAATTTCGGGGGCTAGCCAGGGTCTGTGCATCCAGAGACTGATAAAACCCACCGATTTCAGACAAATTCTGCCAATAGTCTCAGAGAGCGTTTTGCGGGGTTACCTTAGCTCGAGTAACTTCGCTCAGAGCTGCTTGAGGATGCTGTCCTGCTCCAACCAAGATGCGGGAAGACCGTGACGGCGGATCCAATTTGTGGTCAATGCCGGCGGTTGGCGGCCTTCCAGAATTAGTCGGACCAGTTTCGGCGACAGAAACGCAAATGACAGCATCTGGCTGACATATTTCACACTGACGCCCTCACGCACCGCTATGGAGGGAAGAGTTTCGCCTTTCAAAATCTCGGCGCGCCACTGCTCTGCCCGTGCGACATTTCGCACCAAGATTTCATCTCTGGATCGGGTTGATGTACCGATGATCAGACGTTTCTCGACACCGCGGCGGCGTTGACTAAACGGCCGTTGGATTGTGAGAGTTTGCGGCGAGATGGCATTCTCGTCGATGTCCAACCAGATGAGCCAGACTCTCTATGACTATTGGGACGACGCTGGTCGAGATGAGGCATTCTTTGAACATCGCAGATCCCGCACGGCCCAGATCGGCCATGACACCTGGATAGGCGCAAGTGCCATGATCAAACCAGAGGTCACGCTGGGACATGGGGCGGTGGTGGCGGCTGGGTCAGTCGTGACCAAGGATGTTGACCCCTACACCATCGTTGCGGGAACCCCGGCCAAACCTTTGCGCTTGCGCCAACCGCGCGCAGTTGCGGACCGTTTGATCGCCTTGGCGTGGTGGGATTGGTCGCACGACGACATTCACAAAGCACTCGATGATTTCCGGGGACTGAATGCTACGACTTTCCTCGAAAAACATGAGTAAATTGTTTGCGTTTTCCCAACGGGTCGGTGTCGAAGACCTCTTCTGCAATGGGTCTGCGACTGTGACTAAATACGCAAACAGTACGGGTTTCGAATAAGCCCGATTAGAGTTGTAACTGGTGCTGCCCCTACCCCGCCCCGGGTAGGGGCTTTTCGTTTTCTAGCGTCAATGTCACCCGATCACCTGCAAACCATGTGCGCCCATATTCTACAGGCATTCCTTTTTCGTCTACGTTCACACTCGTGGATTTCAGCAAGGGGTCACCCTCGGAAACTCGAAGATGCAACGCTTGTGTGGAAGAGGCGCGCACCGCTGTGAGGCGGGTCGAGGCGCGGGTGTAATCTGTCACGCCAACGTCCCGAAGGGCGTCCGTGACACTTGTGTATGCGTTCAGTGCTGTCGCAATGCCGGACAAGCGATCCGCTGGAAAGACACTTTCCACAACGGCCACGGGCTGCTCATCCGCCAACGACAGACCATGATAGGCACAAACCCGATCCGCGGGCGCAATGTGTAAAGCCTGCGCCTCGCCTGTCGTTGCCGCGCGTTCTTCTATATGTAAGACGCGCTTTTCGGGGCGGCGTCCGGCGGCAATGAGGTTTTCGTGGAACCGAACGCGCTTGCCAATCGCATAATCCGTTGGAGTTGCGGCGACGAAAGCGCCTGAGCCTCGGCGGGTTCGGATCAAACCTTCTTCGACCAATGCCGAAATACCATGTCGAACAGTATGCCGGTTGACCCCAAATCGCTCTGCCAATGCGGCCTCGGTCGGGAGTTTGTCTCCGGGCGCATATCTGGCCTCTGCCAAGTCACTGCGCAGCGCATCCGCGATGGCTTGCCAGATCGGTGTTTTACCTGAACGGTCACGCAAGTTTCACAAATCTCTTCTGTCTTCAGCGAGGGAATCTGTTATGATGTGTATAGTTGTATAGTAAATGGGAAAGTTGTCGAGATGAAAGACGCTTTTGACGAAAACGCCCCACGGAAAACCTGGATGGGTTTGCTTGCCAAGGCCCCAGAAGGCCGTGTTGCAGCGCTGTTGGATACCGCGATGACGCGTCCGGATTTCACATGGCTCCGCACGCCCGAAATCGGAAGCACGATGGTGCGTGGCCGTGCGGGCGGAACCGGTGCACCGTTCAACATCGGGGAAATGACCGTGACACGCTGCGCGCTGACACTTGGCAGTGGTGAGGTTGGCCATGCCTATGTTCAGGGTCGTCGCAAAGCAGACGCCGAAGCGGTTGCACTGGTCGACGCCCTGATGCAGGGGCCGCATGCAGGCGAAATTCGCACAGCAGTTCTTGAGCCGCTTGAGGCTGAACAGATCGCCGTCAAAACCGCGCGGGCAGAAAAAGCGGCCGCAACGAAGGTTGAGTTTTTCACCATGGCCCGTGGCGAAGATTAAGAGGGAGAGGAACCATGCAAGCACAAGCACTTTCAGGCGGTTTCGAAAATCCTGCCGTTCAATCCGCGCATGCCTTCCGCTCTGTCATGGAAGCAATGGCGCGTCCGGGCCAGATCCAAGACATCACAGGCGCAGAGCCACCTGCCCCCCTCTCTGCCGCGGCAGGCAGCGTTCTGTTGACCTTGTGTGATATGGACACGCCCGTCTATCTTGCGGGCGATGCGGACAATGATGATGTTCGCGCTTGGCTGGCCTTTCACACCGGCGCCCCGCTGACAGATCCGGCACATGCCATGTTTGCTGTGGGGCTTTGGGACGCCCTGACGCCGCTCAGCGACTATTCTGTCGGAACTTCGGAATACCCGGATCGGTCTGCGACGTTGATCGTGGAATGCACAGAACTTTCCGCATCGGGGGCCACGCTGTGCGGTCCTGGAATCAAATCAAGGGCTGCGCTGTCCTTGCCCGAAATCTCGGCCTTTCAAAGCAATCGAACCTTGTTTCCGCTGGGGCTGGATTTTATTTTCACCAACGGTACGCGCCTTGCTGCGTTGCCCCGAAGTACAGAGGTTTCCTGATGTACGTAGCTGTAAAAGGCGGCGAACGCGCGATTGAAAGCGCCCATGCCTGGCTCGCCGAAGAGCGCCGGGGTGACACGGATATTGCCGAACTTTCCATCGCCCAAATCCGCGAACAGCTAAAGTTGGCCGTGGATCGTGTGATGGCCGAAGGTTCGCTTTACGACCCTGACCTGGCGGCACTGGCGATCAAGCAATCCCGCGGTGACCTAATCGAAGCGATCTTTTTGATCCGCGCCTATCGCACAACCCTGCCCCGCTTTGGCGCGTCCGAACCGGTGGATACAGGCGCGATGGACTGCGACCGGCGCATCTCGGCCACGTTCAAGGATCTCCCGGGCGGACAGGTTCTGGGCCCGACCTTTGATTACACACACCGTTTGCTGGATTTCAAACTGGCCGCCGATGGCGATGCGCCAAAAGCACCAACGCGCGAAGCAACCCTTGGTGACGTGCCACATGTCACCGAGTTCCTGAATCAAGAAGGTCTGATCGAAGAAGCTCCCCTCGATGACACGCCGCCGCCAGACCTTACCCGCGCGCCATTGGAAATGCCCACCGACCGTGCGTTGCGCCTTCAGGCTCTGACCCGCGCGGATGAAGGTTTCACCCTTGGTCTCGCCTACTCCACGCAGCGTGGCTATGGCCGCAACCACGCCTTTGTTGGCGAGCTGCGTATTGGCGCGGTCGCCGTTGAAATGGACATTCCTGAACTGGGCTTTGCGGTTGAGATTGGCGAGGTCACGCTGACAGAATGTGAGACTGTCAACCAGTTCAAAGGCTCCAAAACTGAGCCACCGCAATTCACGCGCGGTTACGGGCTGGTCTTTGGACAAAGTGAGCGCAAATCCATTTCGATGGCGCTTGTGGATCGCGCTTTACGTTGGGAAGAGCTGGGCGAAGACAATGTCGGCGCACCGGCACAGGACACAGAATTTGTGCTCTATCACGCGGACAACATCCAAGCGACCGGGTTCCTCGAACACATCAAGCTGCCTCACTATGTGGATTTCCAATCAGAGCTTGAATTGGTCCGCAAGCTGCGCCGCGAAGCTGGTGCGGAGCAGTTTCAGGAGGCCGCAGAATGAACGAATACAACTTTGCCTATCTCGATGAACAAACCAAACGCATGATCCGGCGCGCGATCCTGAAAGGGCTTGCCATACCGGGGTATCAGGTCCCGTTCGCCTCGCGTGAGATGCCTATGCCCTATGGCTGGGGGACCGGCGGCGTTCAGGTCTCAGCCGCCGTGCTGACGCCTGACGATACGTTCAAGGTCATTGACCAAGGCGCGGATGACACCACAAACGCTGTGTCTATCCGCTCCTTTTTTGAGCGCACCGCAGGTGTCGAAACTACAACCACGACATCTGAAGCAAGCGTGATCCAAACCCGCCATCGCATCCCCGAAGAGCCCCTGACCGAGGACCAAATCCTTGTCTATCAGGTGCCGATCCCCGAACCGCTGCGGTTCCTTGAGCCGCGCGAGAGCGAGACGCGCAAAATGCACTCTCTTGAGGAATACGGACTGATGCATGTGAAGCTTTACGAAGATATTTCTCGGCATGGGCATATCGCGACCTCTTACGCCTATCCGGTCAAGGTCGAAGGGCGCTATGTGATGGACCCCTCGCCCATTCCGAAGTTCGACAACCCAAAGCTGGGTGACATGGCCGCGATCCAACTGTTTGGCGCAGGGCGTGAACAGCGGATTTACGCGCTGCCGCCCTACACACAGGTTGTGAGCCTCGATTTCGAGGATCACCCGTTCGAGGCCAGCAAGGCCGATCAGATTTGCGGGCTTTGCGGCGCGACGGACAGCTATCTTGATGAGGTTATCGTCGACGACGCAGGTGGGCGGCTGTTTTGCTGCTCGGACACCGATTATTGCACGGATCGCCGCGCCAGTGGTCACCAAGGCCCCGCCTTTCCGGGCAGCGAGGTCGCGGCATGACCCCTCTTCTTTCCGTTCAAGGCATCACCAAACGCTATGGCGCGCATATCGGTTGTGCTGATGTGTCCTTTGATCTCTATCCCGGCGAAGTCATGGGCATCGTCGGCGAAAGCGGTTCGGGCAAGTCGACACTGCTGAACTGTATGGCGGGCCACTTAACGCCTGATGCCGGACAGGTCGTGTTCGACACCCGCGCAGATGGCCCCAAGGACACTGTCATCATGTCAGAGCCTGAGCGGCGGATGTTGGGGCGCACCGATTGGGCCTTTGTTCATCAGCACGCCCGCGACGGTCTGCGTATGGGTGTTTCAGCCGGTGGTAACGTCGGTGAACGTCTAATGGCCGTAGGCGACCGGCATTATGGCGACATTCGTGGCAAGGCAACGGACTGGTTGGAACGTGTCGAAATCGACAGCACGCGCACAGATGACCGCCCAACAACCTTTTCTGGCGGGATGCAGCAACGGTTGCAAATCGCACGCAATCTGGTGACAGGTCCACGCCTTGTGTTCATGGATGAGCCGACAGGCGGGTTGGACGTTTCGGTGCAAGCGCGGTTGCTCGATCTGCTCAGAGGCCTTGTGCGCGATATGGGATTGTCTGCGATCATCGTCACCCATGATCTGGCTGTGGTCCGCCTTCTTGCAGATCGGTTGATGGTCATGAAAAACGGTCACGTGGTCGAAGCGGGCCTGACCGATCAGGTACTCGACGATCCGCAGCACGCCTATAGTCAGCTTCTTGTTTCTTCTGTTTTGCAGGTGTGACGATGATTGAGCTCAAAAACGTCTCGAAAACCTTTACTCTGCACAATCAGGGTAGCGCTGTCATCGAAGTGGTCAGCGATGTGTCCTTGCACGTGGCACCCGGCGAATGCGTTGCGCTAACCGGGGCCTCAGGCACGGGCAAATCAACGCTGATGCGGATGATCTATGGCAACTACGTAACGCAATCGGGATCCATCCGCATTGGTGAAGTGGACATCGTAAACGCAGAACCGCGTGAGGTGATTTCCCTGCGCCGTGAGGTGCTCGGATATGTCAGCCAGTTCCTGCGGGTGGTTCCTCGCGTGCCTACGTTGGACGTTGTGGCTGACCCGCTCCGCGCCTTGGGCGTTGCCGCTGAGGAGGCACAGCTCAGGGCACAAACCCTTCTGGCGCAACTCAACATTCCCGAACGGCTCTGGTCCCTCTCGCCAACCACATTCTCGGGCGGAGAACAGCAGCGTGTGAATATCGCGCGGAGCTTTGCCCATGAATATCCAGCGATGCTTTTGGATGAACCCACGGCAAGCTTAGACGCCGCCAACCGCGAAGTCGTGTTGAGCCTGATCGAAGAGGCCAAGGTGCGCGGCGCGGCCATCATTGGCATTTTCCACGACGAGGCAGCGCGGGACCGTGTATGCGACCGCGAGATCGACGTCGGCGCTTTCACACTCGGAGTGGCAGCATGACTTCCGGTCGCCTCATCGCAGTTGTTGGCCCATCAGGTGTGGGCAAGGACAGCGTGATGCAGGGTGTTGCTGCGGTCGTCCCTAGTTTGCATTTGGTACGTCGCGTCATCACCCGCCCGCCAGATCTTGGTGGAGAAGATTATGATGCGGTCGTCGAAACGCAGTTTCAGGATATGGCAGAGAATAATGCATTCGCTATCCATTGGCGCGCACATGGTCTGTTTTATGGCATCCCGCAAACGGCCAGATACCAGTTGAACAAGGGCATGGATTGCTTGGCCAATTTCTCGCGAAAAGCGCTTCAGGCAGGTGCTGATGCCTTTCCCAACTTTCTGGTTTTAAATATCACCGCCAAACCCGAGACCTTGGC
>JBDWGM010000020.1:0-9732 GCA_039975755.1 Paracoccaceae bacterium
GGAATGCGCCGTCCTGTGGCGATCTAAAACAAACAGCATTGAGACTGGATAACACTTCAAAGGTTGGAATCGCGAGATGACGAATTGGTATACTGCGGACACGCACTTTGGACATGAAAACGTCATTCGGTTTTGCGATCGTCCTTTCAAATCAGCGTCTCATATGGATGGCATCACGCTCGAAAACATGTGGAAGGTTGTGAAGCCGGATGACGATCTGTGGATTATTGGAGATTTTGCATTTGGTGCACCAGCCAAGGATGCGGCTTACCTACAACAAGTATTTGGCCAGCTGCCCGGAGCGCGTAAACACTTGATCGTTGGCAATCACGACGGCGATCTTACCCAGTCGTTGGGTTGGACTTCGGTTTCTTTGATGGCCGAAGTGCCCGATGGGCCGAAGAAGCAGCGAAATACGCTTTGTCACTACCCAATGATCACATGGAACCACGCGAGACGTGAAGCTCTCCAGTTGTTTGGGCACGTACACAACAACTGGCGCGGCTCACGCAATTCCGTCAATGTCGGGGTTGATGTCTGGGATTTCATGCCGGTTACATACGATGATATCGCACGGCGGGCACGAAAATTACCAATCAACAAGCATTGGTCAGACGTCGAGCATCGCAAGGAACTCAACTAATTCCCGACATTCGTCGTGATCGGTGCTAACCGCCACAGTGCGGACGAAGCTGTTATTCGATTTATTGCCCTCGCTGGCGCGGCAAGCTCTCGCGGTTGCAGCAGAGACGTTTCGGCAACGCAGCGATTTCAACCAAACCGGCCGTTGAAAAACGTCGATTTCTCCCGATCCGGTACCGTGCTTTTGCGACAACCTAGTTGGACTACCCAGACGCAGCCAAACGCGTCATTTGATTGCCTCAGTCAGGCATTGCCCCCTTCGCATCGGTTCGGTGCGCTACGGACTTGGTAAGAGTGTCAACTGCGCGATGCGCTCTCTGCGATAAAATAATGATTTGACGACAGAGCATCAGCCAGCTCACTATATTGAGGTCGGCTTTGCTTCTTGCATAGCTCCCGGGTGCCACCACAATTGAGTGAAATGGATTGAAAATGCGACCTCTCCTTATGCTGATCGGCTTTATTTTTGTCTTAACTACTACGCCGGGATATTCAGAAACCCGATCTGAGCGCTACGCTTCGATGGCTGGGCGAATGTTAGATGCGTTTGAGTGTCATCATCTTGCAAACTTGCTTCAGTATTTTGATCAATCAAAGAAGTTCTATGAAGTAGGTGTTGAGATTGGGAAACAGCACTTAGACGCACTACTGTCGGATCGTATCACCTTGATAGATCAATCCTCTAAGATGCCTGCCACTATTGCCAATGCGCCGCGTGATCAAGGCTCAGAGTTCATATTGGGTATGGCGTTTCAAAATGCGGAGAACGCTGTAAATAGAAGGCTCAGTCATCTTCTTGGAGGAAATTGGTGGGATTTTGAGAGTTCAGACAGGCAGCCAGCTATGCAACAGATGTATGGAGAAAACAGCTGCTTCTCATTTCTTTAGATTCTAATTTTGTGAGTGCCATCGGATCTGAGCCAGCTTGGTATTTCGGAGCCGTGAACCACGCCGCTCAGCCGAAATCGATACTTCCTGACAGCGGAGGCCTAGAAGGTAGAAAAGTCTTGCAGCTTGATCCTTGAGTGTGTCGTTTTTGCTGCGGCAAGGATGAACGACCGGACTTCCCACTGCTCTGCAGCATAGAATTTCGCGCCGACGAAGCATTTCCATGCTGCGAGCGCACGCAGCGGGAAAACTGAACTCACAGAATGGGCTCATTCCGGTCATCCGCTGCCTCCTGCAGGAGCGTCCGCTTTTGAGAAGCGGGCCAAATCATAAACCTGCTTTGCTGTAGAGAGGTGGGGCGTATTCGTACAATTCCTGCGGATACCAATAAAGATTCTCTTTGAGAACACTGTCGGGAAAGTCCAGGCCGACGAAGCGTTTAGGTGAAAATAAGGGGATGCTCTCGAAATCATAGCCATACTCTTGGGCTGTATCCTTGATAGACTTCAGATCTTTGAAATGCGTTCTATGTCGGATTTCCTGAAGCGACAGTCTTTGAGACAGCATTCCCGCGACAGCAATCTGCCTTATCTTATTCCAATCGAAATGTGCTTCAGTGCGCGCTTTGGTCTGCATCTCCCGTAAGATTTTGTGCGCGTCCTTCACCGTGAGAGCTCTGTCGTGTTCGATCCGGCCATTCTTTCGTATAACAGGAAAGACAAAACCTGATCTCTCATCCAGCTCTTCAAAGGCACTGAGATATCCACGCAGTATTTTATAGTTGGATGCCGGGATCGGTACCAATCGTTGAAAACTGTCATCCAAGTACAAACCAATCGACGTGTAAGGCCGAGGTCTAATGCCAATATTGCCCGCGCGTTGCGGGTATCTGTGTACGTCACTGTGCTCCAGCTCAAAGTAGTATGTTAGCTGCCAAAGCCGCAATCGAACGATGCTGCCTATCGGTAGTCCAGTTGCCGAAGCCAGTCTTAACAGCAATCGGTTACGTCGCCCGGAAATTTTTCGTGCGTTGCAAGCCTTCGATAGGCTCTGGATGTCTCTTTCTTGATCTTGCAGTCGCATTGCGAGCCATAATATCCGCCGACATTACTACCGAAAGATCAAACTCGAATGCTAAGAAAATTTTCTTAATGCGTTCAAAATCCGAATTCTGCCCAAGATATATAACTCTCACCAAGGCGGTATATATCGGAAGCCTCAAAAGGCTAAACTTATTAACGGCTTAGCTAGTCTCCAAGAAACACACCGCTGCTATACTGTGTAGATATATACCAACTGCCCTGCATATTACCCTTTTAAAACAGATGGTTGTCTGTTTTTTCGGTTGATCACGATTCGAAGATCGCCATATCGTGAGGTGATTCGGAAATTGATGGTGCCTCTTTTGGACGCGACAAAAGTCAAACATTTGGAAATTAAGATGAGGTTGCAGCTTGTAAACAGCAGCTTCAACGAAATTGCGCGTGAGCTCGGTTTGTCGCATTCAACCGTGCTGGACGTAAGTAACTCACGCGGGGTGTCGATAAGGGTCGCCCAAGCGATAGCTGATAAGATTGGGTCATCTCCAGGCGAGCTTTGGCCTGGAAAATACCCATCAATCAAAAAGGGGCAGGCCATGACTTAGATCAAGGGCTCTGAAATGAAAAGAGGCCCGCAGATGTAGGAACCTGCGAAGCCTCGGAAAATCGCTGTTAGAGACGATCTATTCCCTTTTCATCCCATCACTAACCCCAAAAATCAAGCGAAAACGCGCCCGACGCATCGGGCGTGACCAATGGACGTGCGTCAGATTCGCACGTGGGATGAGGATGCGCAGGCGCGGTGCCGGAAACATTTGAAAATATCTGCCATGACTTGATGGCTGCTTTTCCTGGCTCCGGTTTGGATCGGTTGAAGCTTATGTGTCTCGACCAGAAAGCGGAAATCCAGCGCGAGAAGGGTATGACCAATTCCCACCCACCGATTTCCATCCAATTAACCAGCGTCGTCGCGCTGGTTGAGATAGATAGCAGCCGTGCTGTCGGAGCCAAATGAAGAGCGATTTCATCAAACTTGGAGAGCTTGCCCGTGACTTGGGCGGAGAGTCTGTCCATGAGGCGATTGCTGCGATGATGCAGTTGTTCGATGAGTTGTCGGCTGATCATATTGCAGCAAAGACGCTTGCAACTAAACGATCTGGCGAGTTGACCCACCTCAAAGCGCAAATTCGATCATTGAAAGCTGAAGTTGCCAAGCAGGCCGAGCGGATAGCAGAACTCCTTCATGAGCAGTTTAGTCCAAAATCGGAAACAACTGATACGCGTCGTCGACGCTCAAGCACTGACGATGAAGACAATCATCCCAAAGAAAATTCCGCCTACAGCAAAGCCAAAGACTTTTCTGCAGAGAAATCCAAGAAGCCCAGAAACACGAACGGCAGAGCACCCAAAAACTGGGACAACTTGGAGCACATCGAAATCGACATGGGATTTCCCGAAACATGCACGTGCGGTTGCGGTGGCCCAATCAGGGACTACGATGTTGACGAAAAACGTGAGGTCATTCCAGCTAAGTTCTACGTCGCAGTCAGGAAGTACCCGCGTTATCGATGCCGCAAAGACGATGTGACCATCGGGACAATGTACAAGCCCAACTTACTTCCCGGCACTAACACCGGGACCAGTATGTTGGCGTATCTCGTAACCATGCGTTTTGGTTGGGGAATGCCGTGGTATCGTATTGAAAACATGCTCAACCATGATGGCATTATTTTTCACCGCGCAACCATGTGTAAGCAAGTCGGTCGTCTTGGGAATGCAATCGGGTCTGTTTTTAGCGAACTGGAAAGTCATACACTAGATGACGCTGCAAGAATATTTATCGATGAAACGCCAATTAAGATATTGCGACCTGGAACTGGTAAGACTGGGCAGTCCTACATGTATGCAGCACATCGCGACGACAGTTCGTTTGCTGGAAACGCGCCGCGCTCAACCGTTTTCTATCACAAAACTTCGAGAGCGATGCCCCACATCCACAACATCCTTGGTGGTCAATCACTGATCGCACAGCATGATGGTTACCCTGGCTACGGTCGCTTGGGCCAACCCGACACCGATGTAGAAAACATCGTCTCTGTTGAATGCTGGGTGCATGCTAGGCGAAACTTCATCAAAGTGGCACGAACGGCGAAGTCGGCATTTGCTGATGAGATCACCGAGCGCATGGGTAAATTATTCGAAATCGAGGACAAAATCCGAGGTTGGCCACCAGACGCCCGGCTCAGTTACAGAAGGGATAGGTCAGCGCCGATCATTCGAGAGCTTCGGCCCCGGTTGGAAGAAGTATACGATGATATCTTGCAGAAAGGCAGTCTGGGCAAGGCGATCAACTATACTTTGGAACGATGGAGTTCATTAACGCTCTTCCTAGAAGATGGGCGCATCGACCTGGATACCAACCCTGTTGAACGTCAGTTCAAACCCATCATCCTGTTGCGAAAGGGCGCATTGTTTATTGGGAGCGAAGAAGGCGGAGACACTTGGGCGATGATGTCGTCATTTGTTGAGACCTGCAAACTCAACCGGGTCGATCCCTATCGCTATTTCGTCTGGATGATCGATGATCTGGCAGAAATGAAAACAAAATATCTCGATGAAGACATTGACTACAGCCGTTACCTCCCATGGAATGCACCGGAGCAATGCAAGGTCATGCTTGCACCTGTGAAATAGCCCAAGAGATGATCGGCGTTCTACAGGTTCGGCGAAAATCGGTCATTCGGTGCGGAGACGAAGATGACAGAAAGTTCGGCAAGTGCTTACCTTGACAACCCTATTCGCGTGGGTAGATCGTTCCAAGATCTCCTCTAGACTTACTATGCTATGTGCACGATTACGGCTTATGAACTTCTTTTTCTTGCACGAACAATATTGATACTCGCTTTACCCGACGGAGTATTTGATGGGACTATTTAGCAGCCAATGATTGATAAACTCGCTTCTTCAATTTCCAAACTCATAGGCACCATTTGGTTCGCCGAAACGCCAATCGCTAAACTTGTCTTCGATGAAGCTACCAGCGCTGTAAATGAAAGTATGTCCGCAACCCTCGAGAAACGGAAGGCAGAGCGCTTCTTTGTGGAATGTGCGGATGAAGTATTGGCGAAATCGAGCGAGTTCTTCAAAACAGAGTTTTCGAAAATTCCTGCGGAACGCTCTGAAGTTCTTTTAGGCGATATCGCCGAGAGCTTCGAGGGTTTTACCCTCAGCAGGGAGTTTCTTGCCTCTGATTTCTCTCACGAATTCATAGCGGATCAGTGCTTAGAATCACTGAAATCCATCGACCGGGACTCCGTTGAAGAAGTCCTTTTTTGTAAGTCCGCAATAAATCATATTGCCTTCTACATATGTCAGTACGTTCACCTTTCACCAAACTTCGTACCAAAGTCAGTTCGCCAAATAGTTGAAAATCAGAGTGAAATCCTCTCCGTACTCCGAGTCGTTTTGGAAAAAACTTCGCTTAGCCAAAGTGCCAGTGAAGACGTTGAAGTTGTTGGGAACACCTATCTGACAAGAGTGAAATCTCTCGTGCGATACATCCAAGTCTTTGGGATATCCACTCATTCGATCAAAAAGAAATATCTGCTGGAGTCTTCCTACATATCGCTGTCAGTTAGCCATGGAGAAGACTTTGACGAGTTAGACACCAGCGTTTCGATCGACGAGTTCCTAGGTGAGGGCGACCGGTTCTTGATCGA
This sequence comes from Paracoccaceae bacterium, assembly GCA_039975755.1. Classification (GTDB taxonomy): domain Bacteria; phylum Pseudomonadota; class Alphaproteobacteria; order Rhodobacterales; family Rhodobacteraceae; genus JABSSA01. Next base: position 6,290 of record JBDWGM010000020.1, read on the forward strand.
AGGTGGAGCGGGTTCAGGTAAGACTACCTTGCTTCAGTGGATGGCTCTGAGTTGTTGCGAGAACATACGATACGGGATTTCGGAATTTTATGGGCGTATTCCGATCTTCATTCGGCTACGATCTATACCTTCCTTTACCGGTGTTCAGTTATCTTTTTTGGATGCTGCAAACATCTCAAATCCAAATCTCTTCGTTGGCATTGATGACTCTTGGATTTCCACGAAGGTCGCGGATGGTGACGCGATCTTTTTGATCGATGGTTTAGATGAAGTGCCAATAAACGAGCGCGATGCTGCTAACGATTGGATCGACGAACTCTGCAACTTCGCATCTGAGTGCCCGGTAGTCTTAACGACAAGACCAATGTCCAACGAACCTGAGTTTCTAGAGAATTTCAGGTGGGCATTTCTTGAAAACCTTTCAATCGCCGACATTAGTAAGTTTGTGACTTATTGGCATAGAGCAGTTGGAAGTGGGATCGTCGATGAAGCGCATCTAGCAGACTTAGACGCTGCACGAGAGCGCCTGCTCGCGGCGTTATCTAGTATGGTTAGCTTGAGGTCACTTGCCACAAATCCACTTATGTGTGCCGTACTGTGTACCATCAACCTTGACCGAAACAGTAACATCCCCAGAGAAAAATCTGAAATATATGCTTCCGCGATTGAGTTGCTATTGAGCAGGAGGGATCAAGAAAGGCGAATAGATTTGGGAGGTTTCGGTGAAATTTCACCAAAATCAAAAAGAATAATTCTTCAGGAAACGGCCAGATGGTTAACAATCAACGAAAAACCTGAATTGGCCAAAGTTAGGTTTGATCGTATCGTGCGTGAAGAACTTGACGGCCAAGTTGCTGACAAAGAAATAGATGAAATTGTCTTATCGTTCATTGAGCGAAGTGGGCTAATAAGAGACGTTTCTGCGGATAGCATCGATTTCATCCACAAACAGTTTCAAGAGTATTTCGCAGCTGAAAGCTTCGTTCAAGAAGACGATATTGGCTTGCTTGAAAGCAATATTGAGAAAGACAATTGGCGCGAAATCTTCCCGCTGGCGGCCAGTATGATGAACAAGAACCAGGCTTCACAGCTCATCGGTTCAATAGTCCAAAAGTCTGAAGTTGTTGGCCCGTTCGAAAGAGAGTTGAAGCTCCTTGCGATCTTGTGTGGTGTGTTCGCGCCGAGTCTTAAGCCAGATGTGCGAGATACACTCAGCACAGTGCAACGCGAAATCTTCCCGCCGAAAACTGTAGAAGAAGTCTATCAACTTTTGCCTCTTGGGGAAAAACTGACGCATCTCGTTACCGGGCTTGATGAGACACAAACATCAGACAGAACTCTTTCACTTTGCTTGAAGGTACTCATTGAGTCCGGCTCCAGCGAAGCTTTGAGACTCATACCGAGTTTCGTGGGAAAGGGTGGCACGGCGGTTTTGCGACAAATTCTAAATGGCTGGGCATATTTTGACTCAGACCAATACGGCCAAAACGTGATCGAGAAGATTGATGTGCCCTATGAAGTTAGCTGGCAAGGGCGATCTCGAGTTGGTGGACTTGTCTTTGCGCGCAATGCATCTGCGATCCGGTTGCAAGGTTGCAATTGCGGAGACGACCTTAGAATCCTCCCGGAAGCGCTCGAATGCAAGACGTTGAGTTTAGCGGAAGACGACTATCTTCGTTCCCTTGAAGGAATCAGTCGACTCGAGAATTTGTCACACCTCCACTTATTCAACTGTTTCGATCTCATAAATATCTGGGAAATATCCGATCTTTCACATTTGACTCATCTTGAAATTACTGGCTGCCTTAGCCTGGAAAATCTGTCGGGAATTAAGGCGCTAAAAAAACTAGGTTACTTGAGCTTGGAAGGTTGTTTGGAACTCTCGGATATCCGCGAACTTGCCGGCTTGCATTCACTCGAAGAGCTAAATCTCGACGGCTGTTATGGAATCAAGGATTGGTCGCCGCTCGAGCAGCTCACCTCTCTAAAATCAGTAAGAGCTGCGGAGACCGGTTGGATTACAGAAATGAGCGATGAATTTCAATCTCGTGTTGTGGTTGATTAGGCACATTTTATGGCTCTAACACATAATTGGAAGTGTTAAGCTATGGCGAGTTCTTCAGCTAATAGAGCGTTTCATAGTTGAGCCGCAATATCATCCAATTGGTCAATTTCTATCATGTTCGCTAAGTTAGTGGCGAACGCCCGCAATTCGGGTCGCCAATGCATCACTGAGATATCACCGCCAAACTGCAGGTCAGCCGGAAGCGCATGAATTTGCTTTTGCGTATTGGCGTGCCGCCAATATAGGCCTTGGTCATTAATGTAGGAAGAACTCAAAATGGGGGGGCGTTGTAACGCTTACCCCTAATTGAGCCTTATCTTCAGCTATATTCTGACTCAAACGGAGCATGTGTGTTCGCGTTGATTGCAGCGCAGGGGGCGATTTGGGCGTCATGGTATCTGGTATGCGCAAAGCTCGCCGCTATGATCTTTGCCGCTGTAGATCTATCTTCAGTGTACAGGCCGATACGGCGATTTAAGTATTTTGCGGCGTATGTGATGTCGTTGAAGGAAATCAATCGCTCTGTCATGATTGAAACTTATATTCTTGTGCATGGCATACGGCGCTTTGGATGCGAAGCAATGCGCGATTCCGATATTCCGTTTGACCTTGTCGAAGATTACACGCGTGCAATGAATGGTTCGTGCGATCTGGCCTTTCTGCGAGACATATACCATCGTCATTTCTTATGGGAACAAGAGCGCGTCGTATCTGATACATTGGATCGCGCATTTGAGGCGTTCGACTGGCCGTTTATGGCAAACCTCTGCCAACGTCCTTGGGTTTGGTTTTCCTATTTTCGGATCGGACGATCGATGAATTTTCGTCAATTTACGGATCAACACGAACGTGTGGAAAAAGGATTGATCGCGTTCGATCGCGCCGTCGAAAAAGGGTTCGTTACGATACAAGACAAAACCCAGCGGTTTGATGCCGCTCCTTTGATAGCATTTACTGCATGTATGGATGCCCCCATTGGTGCAAGAGATTTCTGAACGGTTTAAGCGTGTGATCGGATGCGGTCATGTATCAGGCCTCATGTTGCGGCGAATAATACAGCCGCGGGCCGGTATGGCGATGCGCGAACCAAAGACAGATCAACAAATCGAGCTCATTGGCTCCTGCAGTAAAACTGTTTTGTCTGGTCCAGATCTTTCCGATCATTTTCCCTTACTGTTCATCGATCTCCTCACACGCTCAAGTCCCAGATTTTGATGTCTGCCGCATTGCGTTCACGCCATCATTGCCGGGTTTTGGTAGTCCTCTTGTTTCGTCACCATGGCCCACAGGCCGCGAGCCATTTTATTCGCTAATGCAACGGCGACCAGCATACGGGGTTTGCGTTCCAACATGGAGATTAACCAACCGTTATGTGGCT
>JBDWGM010000021.1:0-8137 GCA_039975755.1 Paracoccaceae bacterium
GGCCACACGCAAGATCACTTCGCGAGCCAGATCCACAACCAAATCTTCAGGCAAAATATCACGCAACCGACGAATGTTCGCTTCACTTCTGCGATACGTGATGGATTCCGGCGGTGCGGTTGGCACGCGCGCGGTCGAAACCTTATTGTCCCCAGACATCGGCGCAGACTCCCTCACTCTGTACCAGATAATTCTGACGCCAAACCCATTCTAGATTGCGGCGCTTATCTCCTCAGTCCATTGGTCGTGTGCATGACGCCGCCTTGGTGCCGCCTATTTTCAGAATCAGGCTTACACTGGCTTTTTGGAATAATGGCCTCAGATGCTTAAACCTTAGGGTGAATTGCCAAGAGGGAGATAGGTCGGAATTACCACTACGTAATACTACGCAGGTAGAGCGTGAATTTATCCCAACATTCGGATCAAATCAGCTACGCCCCGCGCGTGCATTTTTTCGCGGATCCGAGACCGGTGACCTTCGACAGTACGCTGTGAGACCTCCAGTTCGCTTGCAATCTCTTTATTCAGTTTACCCATCAAAAGGTGATCCAAAACATCGCGTTCGCGGTCGGTCAATTTCTCAAGACGGCTGGCAATAATCTTTTTCGACACACTTGGTGGTTGTCGATTGAACAGCAAACCGGACACCATGCCTACAGCCTCTAACAATTGCGCTTCTGAGGCTGGCTTTTCGATGAAATCAATAGCGCCAGCACGCATCGCTTTGACAGCGACGGGCACATCGCCATGCGCGGTAATCACCACAGTCGGGATTTGGATGCCGTTTTCCAACAAGTGATTTTGAAGCTGAATTCCACTCATTCCCGGTAGCCGAAGATCAAGGATCATGCAGGCTTTGACCTCGGGATCGTAAATCTGCAAGAAGTGTTCTGCCGATGCGCACGCGATTGTTTCGTGCCCATGCGACGACAGCAACGCACACAGCGAATTCAGCACGGCATGATCATCTTCGACGATGTAGATCGAATAATGTTCAGTCTTCTTAGTCATCTATCCCCGCACGGATCGGTAGTTGTACGATAAGTTTTGCACCGGCTTCGGCTGGCTCCACCCAAATCCGCCCAGCATGTGCTTCGACAATAGAGCGGCACAGGGACAGGCCAATGCCCATGCCTTTGGTTGTTGATGCGTGAAATGGTTCGAAGATAAAAGCCTGAACATCCTCTGGAATTCCAGGGCCTGTATCATGGACCGAAATCTCGACTCGATTGTTCAACTGTCGCGTTGCGATTTTGAGAGTTTGCGCTTCTAAATGTGCCATCGCGGACATGCTGTTGCGCGTAAGATTGAGCAAAACCTGACCAATCTGGACGGGATCCGCGAAAACAGGTGGAATATCCGAGGCGAGGTCAAACTCGACTTTCAATGGTGGGGTTTCTTTGGACACATGAGCCAACGCCACGCCCTGCCGGATCACTTGGTTGAGGTCGATAAGTTCGGCCTTGAGATCACCGCGGGAAATAAAATCTCGGACGCGCCGCACCAACTCACCGGCACGCGCGGTTTCTTCAATGGCTGTGTCGATGAGGATTTTGGCTTGCGGAGGAACCGCGACCCCAGCGTTCTTGAATTCTTGTTGGCACGCGCTCACGTAATTTGAAATTGCGGACAAGGGCTGGTTCAATTCATGGGCAATAGCCGAGGCAAGTTCACCCAAAGAACTGGCTCGCGCCGCATCCAGCAAAGAATGACGCAAACGCATTTCCTCGGCTTCGGCTTTCTTTTGCGCTTCCAGTGCCTGTCGTTCGCGTTCCACCGAATTCAGCGCAAACAGCGCGCGCCGCAAAATGCGCAGTGTGTCCCGATCAATCGCATCAAAGGGCTTACTTTTGCCGCGCCGCTCTTCTTGCCAAAGCGCAAAGGACCCACGCGGAGATAGGCGGGTGATACCGTCTTTGTCTTTGGTCTCAATCTTCTCGGGTTTTCCCGCCCACCGAATTGTCTGGTGGTAATTACTGCGCAACAGGACAAGGTAATCTTTCCCATCATCCGATAGGTTGAGATAGGCCGCCCCTGCAACGCTGGCCATTTGATCCGGTGTCATGTCGATGGCGCTAGACAGAGTGTCCGTTGTCGCAACACCCTCGGCGCTAAAGGCGTTCAGTTGAGCAAAGTCCAGCGGCCCATCAGGCAACGCGCCAGCATGTACCTCGTCGTCGCCCAGAACCATGCGTAGTCCCTCAGCATCAATCAGCGCCATTAAAACATCGGCCTGTTGGGTCACCAAATCTGACAAGGCCAACCCACCGCGGACCTGTTGTTCTATAAAGAACGCGGTTTTCTCGGCTTCGATGTTCTTTTTCAGCTGGTTGGTGTTTTCGATGCTCTGCAGCAAGGCCGAAATTGTCCCCGCCAACAATTCGGCAAAGCGCAGCCTGCTAGACGACACCAATCGAGGACTATAATGGTGGCAGGCGACCAGCCCCCATAATTCTCCGTTTGTGATCAGGGAAATCGAAAGACTCCCACCGACACCCATGTTGTTCAGGTATTCGACATGCACTGGTGCTACAGCCCGCAGTTTAGAGTAGGTAAGGTCCAAGGGCTTGTCAGATTCCGCATCAGCAACTTCGCCCGAAGGTCCAAGAATGGGAATATGCGCACCATTAATATCAGGGATAGAGCGCATGACATTCAAAGTGAAATGTCGTCTTGCCGGGTCAGGGATATCAGAGGCCGGGTAATGCAGCCCCAGAAAACTATCTGAGCGGTTGGTGCTTTCTGCAATGACTTCGCCGTGTTTATCTTCGGCGAATTTGTAGATCATTACGCGGTCAAATCTGGTTACGTCGCGAATAATACGCGCGCTGACATCCGCAAGTTCGTTCAAGGCATCAGGTTTAATGAGTTCCGAGATAATCTCGCGACGCAGCAGCTCGTCCTCCCAGACCGTGGCAGGTGCAGCTTGATGCTGTAGAAACTCTAGAATGATGTGGTTCTTGTTTCGGTGCGGTAGGCATTCGGCCTGAATCATTTCGCCCGCCGCACCGGCGAATTCGATGAACCACGGTTTCAGCAGTTCTGGCATTGTTGTTTCAGCCGATAAAACCGGCATCTCGGCAAGGTTCTCGGCCCCAATGAGAAAGACAATTGGTTTCCCCAAAATGGCCTCCGCGGAATAGCCGACAAATTCCGCAGAGTTGGCGCTGACGTAGATGATTTCGTGGCTATCGACGTCAAAAGCAACTAGCGCCCCGTGTGGCTGTACTGCGCCGATCAAATGGATCGGTTCCTGATCGCAGGTATCAAGATCAACGCGTTTTGTATTCACGGGATTGCACCTTTTAAAATCAACCTGCGTTGGTCAAGCGGAGCAAGCCAATCTGCAAGCGCTTGAAAAGTATCGGTCGCACCTTGCAAGATTGCGTCTGTTGGTTGGCAATAATCTTCCAGCTGCGCCAAATAGGCGTTCAACATTGTCCAACGAGCCGTGTTATTCGCCCGCGACCAAGCCCAGAAACGGCGCCCGTGGGGCTTATCGGGACGCAGTATCTTTTGGGCTGCCCGGTCGATTTGCGCAGCACCCAAGGTCGATCCTTCTATGACGTACAACACACCAGGCAACGAATGCGGTGTAACGATGTTGGAAATACGTTCGCACACCGGATTATTGTCAATGTCTTGAGCACTGTCTCCAAGATCCTGTAAGTCCTGCGCCAAAAGGTCTGCTCGTTTGGCATACGAAAACGAAACACCATTCGGTCCGATCAGTGAGAGCGCGCGATCAATGCCACGCTCCATTGGGACATAAAAGCCGTGAAACGACCGCATCAATGCGCTGTATTGACGTTTCGCGGCCGTGCCGTTGAACAGGTCGACAAAAACAGAATGCTCATGCAGTTCTTCGTGCACACCGCGCGTGCACATGCGCAATTCACCTCTGATCGAGTGGGGGCGGGCTGCGGTTGTCACAAGCTAATCTTCCTATTCCAAAGCTGCGCATTCTTGTCCGTGGTCACAATGCGATGCCTTGCTTGAAGGTCGATTACCCTTGGCCACGACAGTCTATTTAGTACGGTATGAATTGGAAACCACTTTTTTCACAGTCGATTGAGGAGAATTCGCTGCACTCGTTTCCTTGTGGCTCAGACGGGCAGATCGCCCGCATTATATAACCGCAAACCAAGCAAGCTTGGCATTTTTTCATATGATTTCCCAAACCATTCCTTTGTAAGTGTAGGCGCATTTTGTGCATGGCGCATCGAAAAATACCATTTATGCATCCGTACCATAAAACAGGGGTCAGCCCGTAAGTCTCTATACTGCCAGAAGAGGGCGAGATGTCCACGTCAGATATCAATCGCCATCGCGCTTCGATTTCTTTTGCGGGTCTCGGAAATTGCATTACACCTGTCGCGTTATCGAATGCGCTCAGAGTAGTAAGTGATCGCGAGGAAGCGCTGGCGCTTCTAAAACGTGCAATGGTTACTTACCCAAACGGCAAAAAAGACGAAAAAGGGAACCCCTTACCTCAACGACGCTTTGATGACTGCGAAAGTGAAAAAGTTTGCGATGGCATTCAGAGGGTCTTGGAAGTTGCACATCCTTTTCAAGACGCCGTTCTGCGAGGCGACGGGCTAAAGGCAAAGGACCTTCATCTTTCTGTTTTTGAATGGAAATTTCGCATTCGGAGTGTGCACTGGAACGCCGAGGAAGCTACCGACGTTTTGCCCTCGTGTGTTACTGTTTGCGGATCGACCAGCAGGCCGGATTGCTAATGGGTCGAACGGGCGCAGGGAATGGTTCAAAAAAATCGAAAATTGATGCCCGAGGCCACTTTGATCACTCAAGGTCAGCTTCGCGGGACTTTCGAAACCTTGGACCATTTTGATTCAACGACTGGTTTTGGCGAATTCTGTTGAAAAACTCGAAAATCTGACAGCCGCGTTTTCTTGTCAGAATCCCTTGCGGCGACCAATTTGGAACCAACTACCCAGAGGAGCCTGTGAGCGAGCCGGACATTGCCAACGTTGGGCGCAGGCCGACCCCCTCGACTAATTTTCGGAGAGGCCTTCTATGGGGAAGTTTTTCACCTATTTTCGCAAAAAACAGAGTTTTTCAACAATATTGGCGGAAAGCGGAAGTTCGCTGCAGGTGCAAACCAGATTAGGCAACTTGAAAAAAGCGGACGTACAGAGCGAAGATCCAGTTTTCTCGATGTGCAAATGCAGCGAATGGCAGCTCCGGTCAGCAAAGTGGACAACCCAAAAATCAAAGCCTTTCAACGGATTTGAGGCAATTCTTAGCATCCGTTTCTTGCTAAGATACGCGGGTTGTTTCCAAAACCCCTTTTCAACTGCATTGTGTGAAACTTGTAAATTTCTTTCGCGCCTGTGACTGTACCTTTGAGCTGCCATAGGATCCAAACCCGTGAATCTTACCGAGGATGAATCAAAACTGGTCTTTTCGATCATGCATGACCTGAGTGGTGAGTTTGACCATTTGGAAGTGCGCCAACGGGTCGGTCAAAAATTGTTGGACCTGCTTAAGGCGGATCATTTTGCCTCTTATGTTTGGGATGATGCCGGCCAGGAATTTGTATCCTGTGTTCAGCTCAACATGACAGACGACAATCTGCGTAGTTACGAAAGTTATTTCCAGTTTCACGATCCTATCACGCCGATCTTGCAAAAGCGGCGTAAAGCGACGCCCGTCAGCGAGGTCATGCGGCATGACCGTTTAGTGCGCACCGAGTTCTTTAACGATTTTCTTAAACAAGACGGGTTGTGCTATGGGCTGAACTACTTTGCATTTGACCGTGGTGACAATATCGGAGATTTGCGCATCTGGCGCGGTGCCAACCGCGAAGATTTCACACAACGCGATGCCCAGATTGTTGATGCAATCGGCCCCAGTCTGGTGAATGCTCTGATCCGCGCACGCAGCAATAGCGACAAAGCCCCGTCCTTGCGGTTTTCACAGATTGCCAATGATGTCGGATTTACCGTGCGCGAAGCCGAAGTTGCCGATTTGCTTGTTACCGGCCAGACCGACGATGAAATTTGCGGGAAACTGGGCTTTTCCAAACCAACTTTGCGCACACATATCGCTTCGATTTTCCGCAAGTCAGGGCTGAATAGGCGCTCGCAGCTCGCCTTGTTCCTGGCCGAGAAAAATCATCATTTGTGATGATAGCTTTAGGTATCCAGCCGCTTTTATCCTCGTTTCTAACGAAACAGGGAGGTTTGCGTGCCACAAGATTTATCAAAACTAGACGGTGTTTCGACGATTGAAGCTTTCAAGAGCGGGGTGGTCAGCCCGGCAGAATATGCGCAATCAGTGCTCGAACAGGCAGCGCAGAACAGCCACCTAAATGCACTTCAGAGTTTTCGCGCGATTGGATTGGGGCCTGCTGTTTCCAAAGCTCTAGGCGCTAATCCCCAAGGCGCGTTAGCAGGGCTTCCGGTTCTTGCAAAAGACAACATCAATACGAATACATACCCCACATCGGGCGGAACCAAGTCGCTCTTGCATCAGACACCCAAATTCAACGCGGGCGTCGTAAATCGGATCGAAGAAGCCGGGGGCTTCATCGGGGCCAAGGCGTCAATGCACGAACTTGCATTCGGCATCACCTCCAACAATGCGGTTACAGGTCCAGTACAGAATCCGGCTGATCCAGAAATGATCGCGGGCGGCTCATCTGGTGGTACCGCAGCTGCCGTTGCGGCGGGGATATTCCCTATCGGGCTTGGAACCGACACGGGTGGCTCATGTCGTATTCCAGCAGCTTTATGCGGTGTTGCCGGATTTCGCCCGACAACTGGACGCTATGATAGCGACGGTGTTTTGCCGATCTCCCATACCCGCGATACCGTCGGCTCACTTGCGCGATCCGTACGTGACATTGCGTTGATGGACAACGTTCTTAGCGGCGAGCATGGAAGTGCAGAGGGTGTTGATCTCTCCCAAGTTACGCTGGGCGTTCCAAAAGATCGGTTCTTTGACAACCTTGAGCCAGCAGTAGCGGTGGTAATCGAAAAACAACTGTCCGTCCTTGGCAACGCAGGTGCCAAGCTGGTCGATGTCAGTTTCGAAGCCGTTTGGGAGCATAACGATGCCTTTGGTTTCCCAGTTGTTCTGTATGAGGTGATGCGCGATTTGCCTGCCTATCTAGCAGAGCACGCGCCCGAAACATCTTTTGAAGCGTTGATTGAAGGCATCGGATCGCCAGATGTCGTGGGAGCATTTGAAAGCCAAATGGGTGAGGATGCTATGCCGCAAGAGGCTTATGACGCGGCCATGAATGTCCACCGTCCGGCAATGCGCAAAATCTATGCCCAAGTTTTTAGGGATCATGGTTTGGATGCGATCGTCTTTCCCACCACGCCACTGACGGCGCGGCCCATCGGGCACGACGAAACGGTTGAGTTGAACGGCGCACAAGTCCCCACTTTTCCGACTTATATCCGCAACACCGATCTTGGCTCAAACGTCGGCGCACCGGGCATTTCCTTGCCGTGCCCCGTCCCGTCCGGATTGCCCGTCGGCATCGAATTTGACGCATTACCCGGCCAGGACCGTGCCCTTTTGGCGCTGGCGCTGGCTGCAGAAAAAGCGATGGCGCAGTAGACGCCGAAACCAACAAGGAGAAGACACATGTTAAACAAGACACTGCGCCTTTTGGCGAGCACTTCTATCGCAGCCATGATGATTGGCGGCACCGCAATGGCTGACATCAAGGTTGGGGTATTGGTGCCTGACTCAGGCCCTGCCGGGCTTTTTGGACCCTCAACACGCAATGCTGCGGAACTGGCCGCGCAAAAGATCAACGCAGGCGGCGGTATCAACGGTGAACAGATCGAACTGGTGTTTGCCGACGTCGGCGTCCCCCCCGCAGAAGCGGCACAGGCCGCGTTACGGCTGTGGAAAGGTGAAGGCGTGCAAGCTTTCATCGGTATGCACGATTCCGCTGTGCGCGAGGCTTTGCTGGGTCGTTTCAATGGCGAGGTGCCTTATGTCTACACCCCCGTCTATGAAGGCGGTGCCTGTGCCAACGGTCTATACGTAACGGGTGAGACCCCAAGCCAGCAATTGGCCCCTGTGATCCCGTATTTGATGGGCGCCGAGAAGGTCTCAAAATGGTATCTCATCGGGCATGACTATAACTGGCCGC